>NZ_CP047047.1:609902-1219805 GCF_030408575.1 Corynebacterium auris | reverse complement strand
TGCCGCCGGTGCGCTCACCACCTCCGGGGCCGCGCTTTTCGGGCTTCCCCTGTGGGCCGAGGTCGCGGTCTTCGCGGTTTCTTCCGCGGCGTTCTGGGTCTTTCTCCGGCCTTACCTGCACAAGCGATTCCTCACACCGGGGCTTTACAACGGCTCACCGAGCGCCCTCGTCGGCGCCCGCGCGGAGGTCATTGAGGACATCACGCCCGACGGCGGCCAGATCCGGCTCGACGGCACGATCTGGTCGGCGCGCGCGCTTGACCCGGCGGTGAACATCGCCACCGGGGAACACGTAACCGTATCGGACATTGACGGCCCCGTTGCGGTCGTCTGGAAGGACAGCTGATGGGTGTATTTCTCGCCCTCGTCATCATCGCGCTGGTGGTGGCGGTACTGTTTGCCTCGATTAAGATGATCCCCCAGGGTGAGGCGGCCGTGATCGAACGCCTCGGCCGCTACACTCGCACCGTCTCCGGTGGCCTGACCCTTCTGGCCCCTTTCATTGACCGCGTCCGCGCGCGTGTGGATACCCGCGAGCGCGTCGTGTCCTTCCCGCCGCAGGCGGTGATCACCCAAGACAACCTGACGGTGGCTATCGACATCGTGGTCACGTTCCAGATCAACGACCCAGCCAAGGCGATTTACGGGGTGGATAACTACCTCGTCGGCGTGGAGCAGATCTCGGTGGCTACGCTTCGCGACGTCGTCGGTGGCATGACCCTAGAAGAAACCCTGACCTCCCGCGAGACCATCAACCGGCGCCTGCGCGGGGAGCTGGACGCGGCGACCGGCAAGTGGGGCCTGCGTATCAGCCGAGTGGAGCTCAAGGCCATCGACCCGCCGCCCTCCATCCAGCAGTCCATGGAGATGCAGATGAAGGCGGACCGCGAAAAACGCGCCATGATTCTCACCGCCGAGGGCAAGCGCGAGTCCGACATCAAGACCGCCGAGGGCGAGAAGCAGGCGCGCATCCTCTCCGCCGAGGGCGAAAAGCACGCCTCCATCCTCGCCGCCGAGGCCGAGCGCCAGGCGACGATCCTGCGCGCCGAGGGCGAGCGCGCCGCCAAGTACCTGGTGGCCCAGGGTGAGGCCCGCGCGATCCAGAAGGTCAACGCCTCGATCAAGTCCTCCGGGGTCACCCCCGAGGTCCTTGCCTATCAGTACCTGGACAAGCTGCCGCAGATCGCCGACAACGAGGCCGCGACGCTGTGGATGATCCCGTCCGCCTTCGGCGACTCCCTCGAGCAGTTTGCCAAGGCCTTTGCCAACAAGGACGACGACGGCGTCTTCCGCTACGAGCCTGTTTCCGTTGACGAGGAGACGCGCGACATGGCGGGGCAGGAGAACACGGACAAGTGGTTCGACACTTCCACCGACCCAGAGCTGGCCAAGGCGCTTGCCGAGGCGCGCGCGGTGGCGAACAAACACGTCGACGACCCCGACCCCACGCAGTCGCCGACCGCGTCGCGGGCGCTGGAGATTAACCAGCAGCAGCCCGAGTAATCAAGTTGAGCACCAGCTTCCAGCCGGACTGCTCCGCGCGCCAGCCGGCCGCCTGGAGGCGTTGGCTCATCGCCTGCTTCGAAATCCCCAGCTCGGCGGCCGCCTCGTTCTGGTTGTATCCGCCGCGCAGCAAGGCGGTGGCCTCGCGCCCCTCGAGGGTGCGCTTGTGCAGGACGTGCCCGAGCAGCGCGAGCGCCGCCGCGATGTCCTCGGCGGCCGTGCCCGCATCCGGCGCCTGCACCTGAACTCCCACGGACGCGGGCTTGGTGCCGGCGGCGGCAGTCGCCGCGTGGAGGGCGCTTCCCTCGCGCGTGATGCCGAGGCCGACGGCCCAGTTGACGTCGGAAAGCAAAGCCATGATGAGGTTGAGCGCGGCCTCGGGGGAGTCCACGTGGGCGCGGATGTCCTCGACACCGGCCGATTCGAACGTGCCCACTCCCGGCAGGTGTGCCAACGCCTCGGCGGAGCGGCGGACCAGGTCTGCCCGGCGCTTCTCCCGGCCCCGGTAGCGCGCGTGTACGGCAATCATGGAGCCTTATTGTAGGCGGTCTACCCCTGCGCCTTGACCTGCCACGCGGGGTCTCGCTCGGGGCGGGTCGGAAGGCGGGCGTCGAGGAGCAAGCCCGCGAAGCCGAGGATCGCAAGGATGACGGTGAGCGCGATAATCGCCGGGTTGGCGCGGCCCGTGAGGGTATCGCCGAAGAGCACGACGCCGATCGTGCCGGGCAGCGAGCCGACGAACGTGGCCGCGGCGAAGGGGGCCACGCGTACCCGGGTCAGGGCCGCGGTGTAATTCATGACCGAGAAGGGCACGAGCGCAATCATGCGCAGGCTAGCGACGGCCAGCCAGCCCCTCTGCTCGAGGCGCTGGTTAATGATCTCGACAGCCGGGTGAGTCAGGCGCGGGGCGATCCAGTCGCGTAGCAGCCCACGTACCACGGCCAGGGAGAGCACGGCCGCCACCGTCGTCGCCGTGATCGCGAGGACTACGCCCCAGAAGCTGCCGAAGAGGATGCCCGCTGAGAGCGTCATAATCGTGCGCGGGATGGGAACCTGCGTTACAAGCACATAGAAAAGCCAGAAAAGCAGCGGGAACCACGGCCCGGTCTGCTCGGACCACTCCCGCAGGACGGCCAGGGGAGGCACCTCGAGGAACCACCACGCGGAAACGAATACCGTCACCGCGCACGCGAGCGCGGCCAGTCGCGAAAAGGGAAGCCGGGGCACTGCCAGTCCTAGGATGAGGGAAAGGGGACCCAGTTACCGTACTGCGTTGCACCAGAGGTGAGTTCCCGGGCCCGGAGAAAAAAATCGGCCCACCGTGTGATCACGGTGGGCCGAAAGGGTCGTATGTGCCCGAGGGGGGACTTGAACCCCCACGTCCGTTAATAGGACACTAGCACCTCAAGCTAGCGCGTCTGCCATTCCGCCACCCGGGCCGGGTAGTGTTTTCAGCCTCTCGGCTGGGCACTTGCAATACTATAGGGCCGTCGTCGCTTACTTAACAAATCGCCAGTTCAAGGGCGCTTTACACGCCCCGTGGCGACGCCGTATGACAGCAAGGTAATTCGCCAGACCCGCCCGGGAAGCGGGCCTGTTCCGGTACAAAGGAAGCTATGACCACCTACGATTACAACTCTGATGTATTCCCCGGCCACGACCCGCTGCCCTCGCTTGCGCAGGTGCCGAGCTTCCCCCTCAGTTCCGCCGACGTGAAGGCGGGGGAGCAGCTGGACGCGAAGTTCGCCGGCGACAACGCGGTCTCCCCGCAGCTGTCGTGGGAAGACCTCCCCGAAGGCACGAAATCCCTGGCCGTGACCTGCTACGACCCGGACGCGCCGACGGGGGCGGGGTTCTGGCACTGGGCGGCCTTCAACATCCCGGCCGACACCTCGGAGCTGAAGCAGGGCGCGGGGAGCACCCCCGACCTAGGGCTCGGTGTCACCACGCTGGTCGGCGACTCGGGCCAGCGCGCCTACTACGGCGCCAACCCGCCGGCCGGACACGCCCCGCACCGCTACATTTTTGCGGTCCACGCCGTCGACGTGGACACGCTGGAGGTGCCCGAGGACGCCACTCCGACGGTGCTGGCGTTCAACCTCTACTTCCACTCGCTGGGCCGGGCGCATGTCTGGGGCTGGTACGAGGAGAAGTAACCTCTGGGGAATGATTCCGGTTCAACTCCGCGTGGGCGGTGCGTTTCTCGCCATCGCCCTCGTTTTCGTGATCTACGCCGCGGTGTGGTTTTTCCGCGGCGAGTCGGCCTTCACCGTCACGCCACAGGTGCTCAGCATCGTCGCGGCGGCGGCGCTTTTCGGCGCGAACGCTACCTTCGTGCGCGGCCAGGAGCGCTCCCGCGGCCAGGTCGTCGCCCTCGCGTGCGCGGTGCTGCTCGTCATCACAGGAGTCGCCCTGCCGGGGTGGCCGCTCTTTACCACCGAGACGTTTTGGCTGGTTTTATGGGCCGCGGCGGCCGCCGCCTGCGCGCTTATTCTGCGTCGTAGCGCCAGCTGAGGCCGCTGCCGACGGCATCGCTTATCGACGCCAGTCCGTGCGCCCGCACCTGCGCCGCGAGCCCGCGGTGGATGCGGCGGATCCAGCCGGGGCCCCCGTAGATGAAGGGGGTGTAGCCCTGGAGCAGGCTCGCGCCCGCCGCAATGCGCTCCCACGCCTGCCCCGGTGTGAAAATCCCGCCGACGCTGACGAGCACGAGAGTGTCCCCGACGCGTTCGTTCAGTCGGCGCAGCACCTCAAGGGAGCGCGCGGCGAGCGGGGCGCCGGAGATGCCGCCCGCGCCCATCTTCTCCACCTCGGCAGCGTCGGTGGCGAGGCCTTCGCGGGAGATCGTCGTGTTCGTGGCCACGACGCCCGCCAGGCCGAGCTCGGCTGCGAGATCTGCCACCGCGTCGATGTCCCCGTCGCTCAAGTCCGGGGCAATTTTCACCAGTACGGGTGTTTCGGTGCTGTCGGTCACGACCTCGAGGATGGGGCGCAGTTCCTCGACAGCCTGGAGGTCGCGCAGCCCGGGGGTGTTGGGGGAGGAGACGTTGACCACCACGTAGTCCGCCAGCGGGCCGAGTAGCGTGGCGCCCGCGCGGTAATCCGCTACGGCGTCCTCGGCGGTCTTGTTCTTGCCGATGTTTATTCCGACGACGTCGCCCGAGCGGCGCCCACGCAGGTTCGCGGCGACGGTGAGCGCGCCCTTGTTGTTGAAGCCCATGCGGTTGAGGATCGCCTTGTCGGCGGGCAGCCGGAACAGCCGCGGCGCGGGGTTGCCCGGCTGGGGCCGCGGCGTGACGGTGCCAACCTCCGCGTAGCCGAAGCCGGCGGCGCCCCAGGCATCGATCGCGGTGCCGTTTTTGTCCAAGCCGGCCGCGAGGCCGAGCGGGGCGGGGAAGCGCACCCCGAACAGCTCCTGCTCGAGGACGGGATCGTGCACGCGAACCACCCGCTCCGCGGCGCGGTTGACGGGGCGCAGCCCGCCGAGCACGTGGAAGGCGCCGCCGACGATGCCGTGGATGCGCTCCGGCGGGAGGAGGAACATGGCTTTGAGGGCGAGATCGTAGGGCCGCATGTCTGGGCCACCTTTCTGGCTGTGTTAACTCGATACTGTCTCGGTCGGTGCGACTACTTGGAGGCCCCCGCCCGAGGCGGAGCCGAGGACGAGGGTGCCGTCGGGGAGTGCGGCGAGGGACTGCGCGTCGGCGACGGTGGCAAAGGACGCCTGCTGGATGGGCACTCCGGTAGCCAGCGAGTATCCCTCGGCGGTGTTGGTCGCCGTGGATCCCACCCACGCAAGCTCTTTCGGCACGTCCCACGCGACGGCCCAGGGGCTTTCCGCGACCGGCGCCGTCATCTGCAGGCGGATGACGTCGTCGGTGTTGTACACCAGCAGCTGCGAGCCAGTCGTGTCGGCGGCGAGGACGGTTCCCTGGGGAGCCGCGGAAACCTGCCCAACGCCCAGGCCCGCCCTCAGGGTTCCGCCCTGGCGTCCGGCTTGCCAGTCGAGGTCCTGGATAGTGGTGTCGAAGTTGTTGAGGCGCACCACCGCGTCGGGGGTGCCGTCCTCGCTCGGCGCGGCGAGGAGCCGGTCGGTTTCGCGGGCGACGGTGAAGGTCTCGGCCACCTCCCCGTCGCGGATGACGCGAACGGAGCTGTCGTTATCCGAGGCGGCGAGGATCTCGCCCGTGGTGGTGACGGCTGCGGCCCTGGCGGGCTCCTCGACGGACACCGCCTCGGCGCCGGCTGCGGTAAACAGCCGGATCGCGGAGCCGCATGCCGTAACGAAGGTGGCGTTGTTGGGGGAGAGGTCACCGCAGGCGTCGTCAAGCGAGTGCGTGGCGGCGCTGCCCGCGATGATCTCGTCGAGCGTACCCACGTGGAGGGTGGAGCCGGCCCGGACCGCGAGCAGCTCGCCCGCGGCCTCGATTTCGCTGATGGCGGCGAAGGGGTGCACCGTGCCCGCGGGGTCCTGTGCTTCGGGCGAGGGTGCCGGGGTCGCGTTGCCCATGGAGGCCGCCTCCTGCTCGGGTGGCTCGGACTGACAGGCGGAAAGCGTTGCCACAAGTGCCGCCGCCGCCGCCGCTTTCTTCACTCGCTCACTCACGGTTGATTAGCGTAGCAACGCCCCCGGTGTATCGTTCCCTCCCATGAGCATGAGCTGGATCCAGGTGATCGTCCTGTCCGTGGTGCAGGGCCTGACCGAGTTTCTCCCCGTCTCCTCCTCCGGCCACCTGCGGATTGTGTCCGAGCTGTTCTGGGGCGAGGACGCCGGGGCGAGTTTTACCGCGGTGATCCAGCTGGGCACGGAGCTGGCGGTGCTCGTGTACTTTGCCAAGGAGATTTGGCGCGTGCTCACCGGCTGGTTCCGTGGGCTGGTAAACAAGCACGAGCGAGGCTTTGACTACCGGATGGGGTGGATGGTGATCGTCGGCACGATCCCCGTCGGCCTCGCGGGTTTCTTGCTGCGCGATCTGATCCGCGAGAACTTCCGCAACCTGTGGATCACCGCGACGGTGCTCATCCTCTTCTCCTTCGTCTTCATCATCGCCGAGCGCAAGGGCACGAAGCAGCGCTCGTTTGAGGATCTGAATATGAAAGACGCGATCGTCATGGGCCTGTGGCAGTGCCTCGCGCTCATCCCGGGCGTCTCGCGTTCGGGCGGGACCATTTCGGGTGGCCTGCTGCGCAACCTCGACCGCGAGGTGGCCACCCGCTTCAGCTTCCTGCTCGCGATCCCCGCCGTGCTCGCCTCCGGGCTCTTTTCGCTTCCCGACGCCTTCAGCCCGCAGGCCGGCCAGGCCGCCACGGGGGCCCAGCTCCTCGTGGGCAGCGGCATCGCCTTCGTCCTCGGCTACGCCTCCATCGCCTGGCTGCTGCGCTTCGTCTCCCACCACTCCTTCGCCTGGTTCGCCGCCTACCGCATCCCGCTCGGCCTTGTCGTGATGGTCCTGCTTGCGACGGGCGTGATGAGCCCCGTCTAGCCGAGCGCTAGGGTAGGGGCATGCGTTCTTGGCCCATCCCGCCCGTTGCCGAGGTGCCGGGCGAACCTGTCGAACTTAGCCTCTACGACACCGCCGACGGCCGCGTCAAAGCCGTCGACGTCACCCCCGACGCGAACGGGGAGGTGGGGATGTACGTCTGCGGGATCACTCCCTACGACTCGACGCACCTCGGCCACGCGGCGACCTATCTCACCTTCGACCTGGTGTACCGCCAGCTGCTGGCCAACGGGCACCGAGTCCACTACGTGCAGAACATCACCGACGTGGACGACCCGCTGTTCGAGCGCGCCGAGCGCGACGGTGTGGACTGGCGCGAGCTGGGGACCTCCCAGATCGACCTGTTCCGCAGCGACATGGAGGTCCTCTCCGTCATCCCGCCGCGCGACTACATCGGCGCGATGGAAGCTGTCGACGAGGTCGTGGAGATGGTCTCGATCCTCCTCGAACGAGGCGCCGCCTACCAGATCAATAAGGGCGACGTTTACGCCTCCATCGAGGCGACCGAGCAGTTCGGCTACGAGTCGAACCTGGATCGGGCCCAGATGGAGGAGTTCTTCGCCGAGCGCGGCGGGGACCCCGAGCGCGAGGGCAAGCGCGACCCGCTGGACGCGCTGGTGTGGCGCGGCCACCGCGAGGGCGAGCCGGCGTGGGAGGCCCCCTTCGGCCCGGGCCGGCCGGGCTGGCACGTCGAGTGCTCCGCGATTGCCACGAACCGGCTCGGCCGCAGCTTCGCCATCCAGGGCGGCGGCTCCGACCTCGCCTTCCCGCACCACGAGTTCTCCGCAGCGCACGCCGAGGCAGCCTACGACGTGAAGAGAATGGCGGGCCACTACGTCCACTCGGGCATGATCGGCCTCGACGGGACCAAGATGTCGAAGTCGCTGGGCAACCTTGTATTCGTGCACTCGCTCACCGAGGACGGCGTCGAGCCCTCCGCGATCCGCGTCGCGCTCTTCTCCCAGCACTACCGCGCTGACCGCGAGTTTTCGCCCGCGCTTGTCGACGACGCACGCGAGCGCCTTTCCCGCTGGCGCGAGGCGGCCGGGCGCCAGGTCGACGAGGGGGAGGCGCTTCGGGTCGTCGCGAAGCTGCGGGCCGCGCTCGCCGATGACCTCGACACTCCCCGCGCCCTCGAGGTGCTCGACGGGCTGGAGGGCGACCACGAGGGTATCGTCGCCCGGACGGTCAGCGGCCTGCTCGGCGTGCAGCTGGACCCGACTTCGCGCACAATGAACGCATGAGCATCCGCGAGCAGTTTCAACCCGACGTCGACGAGTTCATCGCCGACCTGACCACCTTCGCCTCCGGCTCCTACCTGCGGGAGGAAGACAAGGAGCTGTGGGAACAGCCCTTCGACCCCGAAGTTCTGCCCGCACTGAAGCAGATCATCGAGTCTTTCCTCGACGCCCTCGAGCTGCTCGGCGACGACCCGGACGGCGAGGCCCTGTCCAAGGTCGTGGCTGCGTTCTACAACAACGTCAACGAGTTCAACGCCCAGCACGGCGACGCGGTGCTCGAACCGGAGGAGAAGTCCGACCTGGAATCCCTGGTGTTCCGCGCCGCAGCCGCGACGGGCGCGGACGACGAGGCCCTCAACGATCTGCCTGAGTGTGAATAGCGCTACCCCGCGCGCCATCTTTTGGGACATGGATGGCACGCTCGTCGACACCGAACCGCTGTGGGGCATTGCTACCTACGAGCTCGCGGAGATGCTCGGCCGCCCGCTCACGCCGCAGGTGCGGGAAAAGACCGTGGGCGGCAGCTTCGCCAACACCTTGCGCGTGTGCGCGGACCACGCGGGCTACACCCTGCGCGAGGGCGATTACGAGCGCTACCACTCTTGGATCTACGGCCGGATGGCGCAGCTGTTCAGCACCGGCCTCGAGCCGAACCCCGGGGTCCGGGGGCTTTTGAGCTCCCTCGCCGAGGCCGGCATGCGGATGCTCGTGACCACGAACACCGAGCGCCAGCTTGCCGACGCCTGCATCACCGCCGTCGGCGCCCACTTCTTCGTCGACTCCATCACGGCCGACGAGGTCGCCCGCCCCAAGCCCGCCCCCGACATGTACCTGGAGGCCGCCCGCCGCGTCGGGGAGCGCCCCGCCGACTGCCTTGTGTTTGAGGACTCGTGGGCCGGGATGAGCGCCGCCGCGGCAGCGGGCTGCACAGTGCTCGGCTTGGCCACGGAGGTGCCGGAGGGGGTTACGCCCTTCGCGCCCGAGTGCTTCCTCGGCGCGGGCGCGGCCGACGTGGACAGGTGGTTCGGCGCGGCCGCGCGGGCCGATGGGATAGAGTAGACCAGCGTGAAAACCTTCGATGATCTCTTTGCCGAACTCTCCCGCAAGGCCGAGGAGCGCCCCGCGGGCTCCGGAACCGTCGAGGCGCTGGAGAAGGGGGAGCATTTCATCGGGAAGAAGATCATCGAGGAAGCCGGCGAGGTGTGGATCGCCTCCGAGTACCAGTCGGACGCGGAGCTCGCCGAGGAGATGAGCCAGCTTATCTACTGGACGCAGGTGATGATGCTGAAGCGCGGGCTCACCCCGGACGACATCTACCGCTACCTCTAAAAAGAGCAGCCATGATCAAGATTGCCGTGCCCAACAAGGGATCCCTGTCCGACAAGGCGATGGAGGTCCTCGCCGAGGCCGGGTATAAGGGCCGCGGCCTGCACAAGGCCCTCAACGTCGCCGACGAGGACAACGGCGTCGAGTTTTTCTACCTGCGGCCCAAGGACATCGCCATCTACGTCGCGCAGGGCCACCTCGACCTCGGCATCACCGGCCGCGACCTCGCCCTCGACTCGCGCGCGAAGGTCGAGGAGGTGCTCCAGCTCGGCTTCGGGCGCTCCACCTTCCGCTTCGCCGCCCCGCAGGACGAGCGCTGGGCTGTCGAGGACCTCGCCGGCAGGCGCATCGCCACCTCCTACCCGCACCTCGTCGAGGACTACCTCGCGGCCCGTGGCATTCGCCCGGCCGAGGTGATCCGCCTCGACGGCGCCGTGGAGATCTCCATCAAGCTCGGCGTCGCGGACGCCATCGCGGATGTCGTGTCTACCGGTCAGACCCTGCGCCAGCAGGGACTCGCCCCGTTCGGCGATCCTATTACGAGCAGCGAGGCGGTCGTCGTCAAGCGGAAGGGCTTCGAGCTCGACGCGCGTCACGACGTCCTGCTCAAGCGCATCACCGGCATCCTGAACGCCCAGAACTACCTGATGATCGACTACAACATCTCCCGCGAGGCCCTCGACTCCTCGGCGGCGATCACGCCGGGTATTACGGGCCCCACGGTCTCCCCGCTCTCGCGCGAGGGCTGGGTGGCCGTGCGCGCGATGGTGCCGCGACCGGAGGCGAACAAGGTGATGGACGAGCTCGCCAACGTCGGAGCGGAGGGAATCCTGGCCACAGAACTGCGCATTGCGCGGCTGTGACCTGGTTTTTTCCGTGACAGGGAGCGCGGGCGCGCATTGCGTATGATGGCCTTCATGCAAACTCGTACTGAAGAAGATCTGCTCGGCTCCATGGAGGTGCCCGGCGACGTGTACTACGGCGTACACACGCTGCGGGCCATGGACAACTTCCGCATTTCCAGCTCCACGATCAACGACCTGCCCGAATTCATTCGGGGGATGGTGCAGGTGAAGAAGGCGGCCGCGATGGCGAACCGTCGCCTTCACACCCTGCCCAAGAAGAAGGCAGATGCGATCATGTGGGCCTGCGACCAGATCCTCGAGGAAGGGCGCTGCCTCGACCAGTTCCCGATCGACGCCTTCCAGGGCGGCGCGGGCACCTCGGTGAACATGAACACGAACGAGGTGGTGGCGAACCTCGCGCTCAAACACCTCGGCCGCGAGAAAGGCGACTACGACGCCGTCAACCCGAACGACGACGTCAACATGTCCCAGTCCACCAACGACGCGTACCCGACCGGTTTCCGCCTCGGGGTCTACTACGCCGTCCAGGGCCTGCTGGAGGAGCTCGACGAGCTCCAGAAGGCGTTCCGCGCGAAAGGCGACGAGTTCCAGGACGTCATCAAGATGGGCCGCACGCAGCTGCAGGACGCGGTGCCGATGACCCTCGGCCAGGAGTTCACCGCCTTCGGCGCGAACCTACTGGAGGAGCAGCGCACCATCCAGAGCGCGGCGGAAGCGCTCTTGGAGGTCAATCTCGGGGCGACTGCGATCGGTACCGGGATCAACACGCCTTCCGGCTACCGCGACCAGGTTGTCGCCGCCCTGCGGGAGGTCACCGGCCTGAACATCCAGGCCTCGCCGGACCTCATCGAGGCGACCTCGGACACCGGCAGCTACGTCATGATGCACTCGGCGATCAAGCGCGCCGCGATGAAGCTCTCCAAGATCTGCAACGACCTGCGGCTTTTGTCCTCCGGCCCGCGCGCGGGCCTGAACGAGATTAACCTGCCGGAGCGGCAGGCGGGCTCGTCGATCATGCCCGCGAAGGTCAACCCGGTGATCCCCGAGGTGGTCAACCAGGTCTGCTTCAAGGTCTTCGGCAACGACATCACCGTCACCATGGCCTCCGAGTCCGGCCAGCTGCAGCTCAACGTCATGGAGCCCGTCATCGCCGAGTCGATTTTCGGCTCGATCAACCTTCTGCGCAACGCCGCGCGCACCCTGCGCGAGAAGTGCGTGGACGGGATTACCGCCAATAAAGAGGTGTGCAAGGAGTATGTGACCAATTCCATTGGAATTGTCACCTACCTCAACCCGTACATCGGCCACCACAACGGCGACCTGATCGGCAAAGAGGCGGCGGAAACCGGCCGTAGCGTGCGCGAACTCGTTCTCGAGCGCGACCTGATGAGCGAGGAAGACCTCGATCGGGTGTTCAGCATGGAAAACCTCATGCACCCCGAGTTCCGGGGCAAGCTCTACTTGAACGAGGACTAGTCGGCCCGCGCGTCTGTAGCCTGGGGGTATGACTACAGACGTCGACATCGCCCAAGCCCACACACTCGAACCCATCACTGACATCGCCGAGCGGGCGGGGGTCCCCGCCGACGCGCTCATCCCGTACGGCCACTACATGGCCAAGGTCAATGCGAAGCGCGTGGCGGAGTCCAACCCCGGCAAGGTCGTCCTGGTCACCGGGGTATCCCCGACCCCGGCCGGCGAGGGCAAATCCACCGTGCTCATCGGCCTGGCCGATGCGCTGGCGAAGATGGGCCGCAACGCCATGGTTGCGCTCCGAGAGCCCTCCCTCGGCCCGGTCATGGGCATCAAGGGCGGCGCCGCCGGCGGCGGCTACTCCCAGGTGGTGCCGATGGAAAACATCAACCTGCACTTCACCGGGGACTTCCACGCCGTCACCTCCGCCACGAACACGCTCGCGGCGCTGATCGACAACCACATCCAGAAGGGCAACGAGCTGGGCATTGACCCGCGCCGCATCACTTGGCAGCGCTGCCTCGACGTCAACGACCGCTCCCTGCGCCGGGTGGTCACCGGGCTCGGCGGCCCGGGCGACGGCGTGCCCACACAGACCGGCTTCACCATCACCGCCGCCTCCGAGATCATGGCCATCCTCGGCCTGGCCTCCGACCTGGCGGACCTGAAGGAACGCCTGGCCAACATCACTGTCGGCCTGACCTTCGACAAGCGCCCGGTGACCGCGGGCCAGCTCGGCGCCGAGGGCGCCCTGGCGACGCTGCTCAAGGAGGCCATCAACCCGAACCTGGTGCAGACCCTCGGCGGCACGCCCGCCCTGGTCCACGGCGGGCCCTTCGCCAACATCGCGCACGGCTGCAACACGCTGCTGGCCACCCGCACCGCGCAGAACCTCTCCGACATCGTCCTCACCGAGGCCGGGTTCGGCTCCGATCTGGGCGCGGAGAAGTTCTTCGACATCAAGGCGCGCTACGGCGACCTCGACGTGGCGGGCGCCGTGGTCGTTGCCACCATCCGTTCCATGAAGTACAACGCGGGCGTGGCAAAGGAGGACCTGACCGAAGAGAACGTCAACGCGGTCACGGAGGGCATCGTCAACCTCGAGCGCCACGTGGAAAACGTGGCTAAGTTCGGCGTCACCCCGGTCGTTGCGGTGAACCTGTTCACCTCGGACACGGAGGCGGAGCGCAACGCCGTCCGTGAGTGGGCCGAGCGCCGCGGCGTGGCGCTGGCGGAGTGCGACGTGTGGGGCAAGGGCGGCGACGGTGCGGGCGAGCTCGCCGAGACCCTGTTGGACAACCTCAGCGAGGGCACCTCCCGGCAGCTCTACGACCCCGCCGACGGCGTCGAGAACGCGATCGCGACCATCGCGCGCGAGATCTACCGCGCGGGCAAGGTCGAGTACTCCGTCAACGCGCTGCGGGACTTGGGTACCCTCAAGGACAACGGCTTTGACACCCTGCCCGTGTGCATGTCCAAGACGCAGTACTCCTTCTCCGAGGAGCCTTCCCTCCTGGGCGCACCGGAGGGCCACACGCTCCACGTGCGCAAGCTCATCCCGCTCACCGGCGCGGGCTTCGTCGTGGCGCTGACCGGCGAGGTCATGACCATGCCGGGCCTGCCGTCGAAGCCGGCCGCCAACAACATCGACGTCGACGAAAACGGCGTCGTCTCGGGCCTGTTCTAGGCGCCTTTCCCGTCCGCCGCCGAGCCCGGCCACCCCGGGTAGTCCGGCGGCGTGCCGCCGAAGGCGGGGCAGACGGCCTGGAAGGAACACCACCCGCAGAGCTTGGATTTCTGGGGCCGGTACGTTCCCTCCCGGCCGTCCGCCTCGATTTTGGCCCACAGGTCACCGAGGTCGCGCTCGAAGTACTCCAGCTCCTCGCGCGAGGGGGAGAGGAAGAGCGAATCGACGACCTTGAGGTACATCAACCGCAGCTGCGTGGGGATCTCCCCGAACAGCCGCCAGTAGACGAGCGCGTAGAAGCGCATCTGGAACTGCGCGTCGGCGGAGTAGCGAGGCAGCGGTTTCTTTCCCGTCTTGTAGTCGACAACCCGCACCTCGCCCGTCGGGGCGACGTCGACGCGGTCGATGAACCCGCGCACGGGTACACCGTTCGGCAGGACGGTGTCTACGTACATCTCCTGTTCGCGGGAGTCGAAGCCGAGCGGGTTTTCCATCTCGAAGTAGCCGCGGATCAGCGCTCGCGCGTCGACGAACAGCTGGTGCGTGTCGGCGATGGGCTCGGCGCACGAGGCGTCCTCGGCAACCATCTTCTCCCACTGCGGCCGGATCCGTTTTACGGCGGCCGGGTACGTGCGCTCGGCGCGCGGCCAGCCGTGCATCTCCTCCAACACCGCGTGCACGAGCGTGCCTTTGACCTGCGCCTCCGTTTTCTCCTCCGGCAGCCGGTCGATGGCCCTCAGGCGGTAGAGGAGAGGGCATTGCTTGTAGTCGGAGGCGCGCGAAGGGGAGAGTGCAAGTGGTTTCATGATGCATCCATCTTAGAGTGGGAGCATGGATTTCCCCGACTTCATCGCCGCCAGCCCCAGCCCGTTCCACGCCGCGGACACGGTGGCACGCACGCTTATCGACGCCTCATTCAGCCGCGACACCGCCACCAGCCCCGGCGGCCACGTCCTGGTCAGTGGGGGCGCCGTCGTCGCCTGGTGGGTGCCGGACACCCCGCGGCCGCGGATGCGGATCGTGGGCTCGCACACGGACTCGCCCGGCTTGTTCGTCAAACCCGACCCGGACGTGGTGCGAGAGGGCTTCCACCAGGTGGCTGTGGAAGTCTACGGCGGGCCAATCCTGCAGACGTGGTTCGACCGGGACATCGCCTTCGCCGGGCGCGTGGTGTTGCGCGACGGCGCCGAAAAACTGGTGAGCACCGGCCCCGTTGCCCGGGTGCCCAGCCTGGCCATCCACCTCTACCGCGGCGACGCCCCGGCGCTGGAGCGCCAGGCGCACACCGCGCCGATCGTGGGCGGCAGCGAGCCCTTCAGCCGGGTTCTTGCCCGGGCGGCGGGCGTGGAGCCGGGGGAGATCCTCGCGCACGAGCTCGTGTCGGCGGATATGCAGCCCGCCGCGGCTCTCGGGGACATGCTGGCGGCGGGGCGGTTGGATAACCTGAGCAGCGTGTGGGCGTCGCTAAGCGCGCTGCTTCGGGCGAAGGACGCGGCGCGCGACGTGCTCGTCCTGGCGGCGTTCAACCACGAGGAGGTCGGCTCGGCGAGCCCGGCGGGCGCCGGCGGGCCTCTGCTCGAACGAGTGCTGGCGAAGATCGCGGCTGGGCTCGGCGAACCCGCCGAGGTGTTCGCGAACTCGCTGCTCGTCTCGGCGGACGCGGCGCACTCGGTGCACCCGAACTACCAGGGCAAGCACGACCCGACGCACCGGCCGCTGCTCAACGCGGGCCCGGTGTTGAAGGTGAACGCGAACCAGCGCTACGCCTCCGACGCTGTGACGCAGGCGGAGTGGAAGCGCGCCAGCGCCGCGGCCGGCGTGCCGGTGCAAACGTTCGTGGGCAACAACGACGTGCCCTGCGGCTCGACGATCGGGCCGATTGCGGCGACCCGGCTGGGCATCCCCACCGTCGACGTGGGCGTGCCGCTTTTGTCGATGCACTCCGCGCGCGAGCTGTGCGGTCTGCGCGACATGGAGTGGTTTACGGACGCCTTGGAGTCCTTCTACCGGGCCGACTACCGTTAACGCGTCACCCCCACGACCCGAGGAGGAACCGGAAGTGTATTCCCGCCCTTTCCAGGCAGGCGAGAAGGTGCAACTCACCGACGCCAAACGCCGCCACTTCACCATTGAGCTCACCCCCGGCGGGCAGTTCCACTCGCACAAGGGCATCGTCTACCACGACGAGATCATCGGCTCCGAGGAGGGCTCGGTGGCCACCTCCACCCTGGGCGCGGACTACCTGTGCTTCCGCCACCTGCTGGTGGACCACGTGCTGTCCATGCCCCGCGGAGCGGCGGTGATCTACCCGAAGGACGCCGCGCAGATCCTCGTCGAGGGGGATATCTTCATGGGCGCGCGCGTCCTCGAGGCCGGCGCGGGCTCGGGGGCGCTGTCGATGTCGCTGCTGCGCGCCGTCGGCCCGGAGGGAAAGGTGTTTTCCTACGAGGTCCGGGCAGACCACATGGAGTACGCACGCAGCAACGTCCGGGAATACTTCGGTGAGGAGCCCGCGTGGTGGGCCCCGCGCCTCGGGGATATCGGCGACGTCACGCCCGAGGACCTCGGTGGGCCCGTGGACCGGCTCATTCTGGATATGGTCGAGCCGTGGCACTTCATCGACACGGTTAGGCAGCTGCTCATCCCGGGCGGGGTGTTCATGACCTACGTGGCCACGGTGCCGCAGCTGATGAACATCATGGAGAGTATCCGGGAGGCGAAGTGTTTCACGGAGCCGCGCGCCTGGGAGACCCTGCTGCGCGAGTGGAAGGTCGAGGGCCTGGCCACCCGCCCGGAGCACCGGATGAACGCCCACACCGCGTTCCTCGTCTGGACGCGCCGCCTTGCCGACGGCGTGACGCCGCCGCGCCCGCAGCGCAAAGCGCGCCGCTAGGGTGGACATATGGCTATCGAGGATGACGCTTTCGGCCCCCAGCTGCGCGAACTCAAGCGCGAGAACCAGGCGATGAGCTCGCGCAACAAGAAGCTCGCGGAGCTTCTCAAGGCCAGCCGCGACAAGCTCACCGACCTCTACGCACAGCTCGAGGCGCTGGAGGAGCCCGCCAGCACGTACGGCATCTTTCTGGGCGCCTCCCCCAAGGGCATGGAGGCCGAGGTGTTCACCTCGGGTCGGCGCATGCGCGTCAAGGTCTCGCCGCTACTGTCGCCGCAGGCGCTTGCCCCGGGCATGCTGGTGCGCCTCGGGGACGGCACGATCGTGGTCGAGGCCTGCGGCTTCGAGCACACCGGGCAGCTCGCGACAGTGGTCGAGCGCCTCGGTGAGGCCCGAGCCGTCGTCGCCGACCAGCAGGGCGGCGAGTCCGTCCTCTCGCTCGCGCAGCCGCTGATCGGCAGCATCCGCGCCGGCGACACCGTCCTGTGCGACACCCGCGTGGGCTACGCCTACGAGAAGGTGGACAAGACCGAGGTGAACCAGCTCTCCCTCGAGGAGGTGCCCGACGTCACCTACGACGACATCGGCGGCCTGGCCACGCAGATCGAGACCATCAGGGACTCGGTCGAGCTGCCCTTTTCCTACCCCGAGCTCTACCGCGCGTACGACCTCACCCCGCCGAAGGGCGTTTTGCTCTACGGCCCGCCCGGCTGCGGGAAGACGCTCATCGCCAAAGCGGTGGCTAACTCCCTGTCCGCCCGCATCGGCGACGGCGGCACCGCCCACTTCATCAACGTCAAGGGCCCGGAGCTGCTGAACAAGTTCGTCGGCGAGACCGAGCGGCGCATCCGCCTCATCTTCGAGCGCGCCCGCGAGCTGGCCGCTACCGGCCAGCCGGTGATCATTTTCTTCGACGAGATGGAGTCCATCTTCCGCACCCGCGGCTCGGGCGTGTCCTCCGACATGGAAACCACCGTCGTGCCGCAGTTCCTCACCGAGATCGACGGGGTGGAGGACATCGCCAACGTCATCGTCATCGGCGCCACCAACCGCGAGGAGCTCATCGACCCCGCGATCCTGCGCCCCGGGCGCCTCGACATCAAGATCCGCGTCTCGCGCCCCACCCGCGAGGAGGCGCGCGATATCTTCGCCCGCTACCTCACCGAGGACATCCCGCACGAGGGCGAGGTAGCGGAGCTGATCGCGGCCGCCACGGCCGCCCTGTTCGCACCTCGTCCGTACCTCCGGCTCGAGCTCGTTGACGGGACCGAGGAGACCCTGCACTACCGCGACTTCGTCTCCGGCGCCATGATCGCCAATATCGTCGACCGCGCCAAGAAGCTCGCGATCAAGGACCACATCGCGGGGGCGTCGACAAGCGGAGTGCGCGCCGATCACCTGCGGGCGGCGGTGCGCACCGAGCAGGACGAGAGCGAGGACCTGCCCAACACGGCCAGCCCCGACGAATGGGCGCGCATCACCGGCCACCACGGCCGGCGCGTCGTGTCGGTGGAGGTTCTGGGGTAGCGCGCGCTTTCAGGGTGCGAGGACGCTGACCGCGTGGGCGAAGTCCTCGTCGCTCAAGTGCCCGAAGCTGAGGATCAGCCCGGCCCCGGTGCGGCCGCACGTGAGGCCGCCGCGGGCCAGGCGTGCGTCGAAGGCGGCGGCCTTTGCAGCGTCAGCGAAGTCCACGATCGCGTCGACGCCGAGCGAGTCCTCGCTGTACTTCAGGCGCGCGCCCGCCGCGCGCAGGGCGGGGAAGACCGTGCTGTTGAGGATTTCGCGGCGCTCCACCAGGCGCGCGTGCACCTTCTTCGTGGTGCGCCGCACGTCGCCGGCGTTGAGGAGGTGGGCGATGGCGTGCTGCGTCACGGTGGACACGGGCATGCCCATCACCTCCCTGGTGCGGCGCAAGGTGTCGGCGGTGGTGGTATCCGCAACCACGTAGCCCGCGTTGAGCTGGCGGCTGAGCAGGGTGGAGAACGTCCCGAGCGTGACCACGGTGGCCTCGCGCGCCAGCGCCGCGAGCGGCGGCTGCGGGCTAAGGCGGTAGCGCAGCTCGCTGTTGAAGTCGTCCTCGATGACCACGACACCTGCGCGCGCGGCCCACTCCAACAGCGCGATGCGCCGCGGGGCGGGCATGAAAGCGCCGAGCGGGTAGAGGTGGGAGGGGGTGACCAGCACGGCATCAAGGTTGGAGGGCAGCTTGTCGACGACCACCCCCTGGCCATCCGTCACACACGTCACGGGGGTGTGGCCGGCGAGCGGGATGATCCTGCGCAGCCCCGGGTGGCCGGGATCCTCCACACCGACGCGCAGCGCTTTCCCGAGCGACATGAGGATGAGCAGCAGGCCCTCGCGCGCCCCGCCGGTGACCAGGACGTTTCCCGGCTGGGTGGGAAGGCCGCGGGCAAGGCGCAGGTGTTCGGCCACGGCGGCGCGCAGGTAGGGCTGGCCCGCCTTGTCCACCGGCTGGTCTGCAGCCGCGGCGGCCTCGCGCCAGGCCCGGCGCCACGCTGCCGGACGGATCGTTCCGGCGTGTCCGGAGGTTGGAGCGAGCGAGATGGCGCGGGGCCGGGACCGCCGCGTCGGAGGCGCGGGGCGGGGATGGGGCGCGGCCAAGCGGGGCAGTTCGGGGTGCACCACGGTGGGCGCGCCCTGGGTGGCGAGAAGGATGCCCTCGGCCGTGAGCTGGTCGTAGGCGGCGACCACGCTGCCGCGGGAGACGTGAAGGCGCTCCGCCAGCTCGCGCGTGGAGGGCACGCGATCTCCCGCGGCGAGGCGGCCGGAGGCGACGAGGTCGCGCATGCCCGCGGCGATTTGGACGGGCAGGGAGGTGGGCAGGGAGCGGTCGACGGTCAACACAACTGGTCCAAAATAATCATTTGTTACTGGCCCTAGCAATCTACCAGTTTGGCGGGCAGGATGGTGGACATGTCTGAAAACACTTTCACCGTCAAGTCCGGCCTCGCCCAGATGCTCAAGGGCGGAGTCATCATGGACGTGGTCACCCCCGAGCAGGCGCGCATCGCCGAGGACGCCGGCGCAGTCGCGGTCATGGCGCTGGAGCGAGTGCCCGCCGACATCCGCGCCCAGGGCGGCGTGGCCCGCATGTCTGACCCGGACCTCATCGAGGGCATCATCGAGGCCGTCGACATCCCCGTCATGGCCAAGGCGCGCATCGGCCACAGCGTCGAGGCGCGCATCCTCGAGCACCTCGGGGTGGACTACATTGACGAGTCCGAGGTGCTCAGCCCGGCGGACTACGTCAACCACATCGACAAGCGCGACTTCCGCGTCCCCTTCGTCTGCGGTGCGACGAACCTCGGCGAGGCGTTGCGCCGGATCAACGAAGGCGCGGCGATGATCCGCTCCAAGGGCGAGGCCGGAACGGGCGACGTCTCCGAGGCCACGAAGCACATCCGTACCATCACCGCGGAGATCGCCCGCCTCCAGGGGCTGTGGAACTCCAACCGCGACGAGCTCTACGTCGCCGCCAAGGAGCTGCAGGCGCCCTACGAGCTGGTGCGCTACGTCGCCGAGCACGGCGAGCTGCCGGTGGTGCTGTTCACCGCCGGCGGCGTGGCCACCCCGGCGGACGCCGCCCTGATGATGCAGCTCGGCGCGGACGGCGTCTTTGTCGGCTCGGGCATCTTCAAGTCGGGCGACCCGGCCGCGCGCGCCGCCGCGATTGTCAAGGCCACCGCCGCGTGGGAGGACATCGAAGTGGTTACCGAGGCCTCCCGCGGCCTTGGCGAGGCGATGGTAGGCATCAACGTCGCCGACCTGCCCGCCCCGCACCGCCTGGCGGAACGCGGGTGGTAGCCCCCGCCGTCGGCGTCCTCGCGCTGCAGGGCGGGGTGCGCGAGCACGTGGACATGCTCGCCTCCCTGGGCGCCGCCGTCACCGCGGTCCGCGCGCCGAAGGACCTGGCGGGTATCGGCGGCGTTGTCATCCCCGGCGGAGAGTCCTCTACCATCGACCGGCTGCTGCGCATCTTCGGCCTGTTCGATCCGTTGCGCGAGGCGCTTGCCCGGGGGCTGCCGGTGCTCGGCACGTGCGCCGGGCTCATCACGCTTGCCAGCGAGATCGTTGATCCCGCGCCGGGGCAGGGAAGCCTCGGGGTCATCGATATGACGGTGCGACGCAATTCCTTCGGCCGACAGATCGCTAGTGACGTCGAGAAGCTCGCGACGTCCTACGGCGAGGTGAGCGCCGCGTTCATTCGGGCGCCGGAGGTGCTGGACGCCCGCGGGGCGGCGCGGGTGATAGCCCGGCGCGGCGAGGCGATCGTCGGAGTGGAGACGGACACGGCGATCGCGGTCAGCTTCCACCCGGAGCTGACCGGCGACACCACCATCCACGAGAGGTTCCTGGAGGCAGTCTCGGCCCGTGGCTAGCGGTCGGCGCGCAGCGCCCGCCCGCTGGCGCCGGCGGTGCGGTGCTGGACGGCGGCATCCGCCGCGAGCACGAGCAGGGTCGCGGCCACGTGCGGCCAGGAGAACCAGGGCCCGGCTTCGGCGAGCACCGCGAAAGGCCACGGAGTAAACCCGGAGAAGAACAGCAAGGCCGAGTTCGCCGCCAGCCACACAGCCAGGGACACCACAACTCCCCGCAGTTTCCCGAGGGCTGTAATGGCGAGGCCCGCGATGGCGAAGAGGAGCAGGCTGTTGTTGATGATGAGCTCGCTTTCCGGAACTCCGCCCTGAGTTGTCTCGGCTAGCACGACAAACCCGGCCTTGACCTGGTGATCAGCGAAGCTGGCCACGGCGACGACGCAAAGAGCGGCGCCCGCGTGGCGGGCTACGGCCAGCCACTGGCTGCGTGGCCGCCGCAGGTCAACCTCCGGCATCGTGGGCGCGGCCAACGCCGCCGCGCACACGGCGAAAATCAGCGAGGCGATCTCCGGCGCCGTCACCACGAAGGGATCGAAAGGGTCGCGGCCAACGTGGAAGCTGATCACGCGCAGGGCTCGCACCCCGAGCATGCAGGTGCCGAGGAGCACCAGGAGCGTGACCCACGGCATGGACCGCAGCACACTGCGAATCGGCATGACGTGTCCCCGCCTACCGCGCCGCCGGCGCGCGAACCATGTCGATGTTTCCCTGGCAGGACGTGATGGCGTCCCAGTTGTTGTGGATGAGTCGGTCGGCAACGCCCTCGGGAAGCATCGACAGCTCATCCACCGGGGCGGCGAGAGCCGAGCCGGCGTCCGAGTAGGCCTGGTAAAACGCCCCGTTTTCCTCGACATTTTTGGAATAGGCGCCCGTCTTATTGACGATGTACACGCCCACCCTGTCAATGACGAACGCACCTTCCGCCGTCGGATCGGTGCACGAACTCAACCCAAGCTCGGCAAGTAGAAACTCCCCGATATCCAGACGCCGCTCCGACCCCCTGACTAGGAAATATCGGTAACCCGGGTGCGCGGTCTTAATCCGGTACGAAGAGACATCCGCCAGGGCGGGGGGCTGGTTTTCGGCGGGGAGAAACTCCTCCACGGCCGCCACATCGCCCACCATTCGCTGCAAGCCGGGTGCGTCGGAGGCGTCGACGCAGACCTCCGTGCCGCCGGGGGTGGTAGCGCACGCGTCGCGGTCCAGCACTACCACGGGGCCGGCGAGCGCCTGCCCGCCGACGGCCACCCCAGCGATCGCGAGCACCGCCGCCGCGCCCACCAGCCCCTCGCCCCTTCGCACCCTGGCGACCACGGCCACCAGGACCACACCGACGAGCGCGACGACCCCGCTCACCAGCACTGCTACGGAGGAGTTGCGGGGCTCCACCACGTCCGTCCGATTGATGGCGTCGAGAGAGATGGCAGCGACAGCCCAGGTCGCCGAACTGTTCGCCGCAAACGCCACAACGAAATACGTCACCAGGAGAGCAACGAGGGCGGAGATGACGGGGTGCAGTCGGCGCAAGGAGAGCCCGATAAGGGCAGTAAGCGCGGCGATGATCGCCAGAAAGGCGAGGCAGGCGAGGAGGTTGAGCAACACACCGCCAGACATCGCCCGGCCACGGGCGGCGGCAAGGGCCACGACGGGAAGAAAGCCGATCAGCACGCCTGCCGCGGCCACGGCGGCAGGCGTGAGACTAAGCAGCGCCACCTGGCGGGCGAGCGGGTACCGGCCCAGCGAAGTCGCTGAGTACACCCGCGGGGCGCTCAACGCGGCGACGTTGAACGCTGTGACAATACCGACGCCGAAGGACAGATAACTGGTGGCCAATCGCAGGCCGTAGCCGACATCTGGCGTTCTCACGTAAACGAATTGAAGCTCCCTGGCGGCAAACAAGAGTGATATTCCGACGCTGGCAACAAGCAGGATAATCCCCAGCACCGGCAGGGCGGGGGAGCCGAATTTGCGGGCGATCATGGGCTCAGCCCCTCCTCTGCGCGGTACCCGCGATGAAGGCGAGGGCGCTTTCCAGATCGTCCGTGGTCAATCCCTCCATCTCCTGCCGGGCAGCGGACTTTAGCTCATCCCACGTGCCCTCGAACGCGACGCGCCCCGCGTGCAGCGCTATAACGTGTTGCGATAGCGACTCAATGTCGTCCGACAGATGCGTGGACAGCACAACGGTAGCTTCCGTGCCTAGCCGCTCAACGATTCGGCGCACCTCGATCCGGGCGTGCGGGTCAAGTCCAGCGGTGGGTTCGTCAAAGAAGAGAATGTCGGGCGAGTGCATGAGAGCAGCCGCAATGCCAATTCGCCGGGTTTGCCCTCCCGACAGCGCTCCGACGCGCGCGTTTTCGGTGCCGGAAAGCTCAACGAGGGAGAGC
This sequence comes from Corynebacterium auris, assembly GCF_030408575.1. Classification (NCBI taxonomy): domain Bacteria; kingdom Bacillati; phylum Actinomycetota; class Actinomycetes; order Mycobacteriales; family Corynebacteriaceae; genus Corynebacterium; species Corynebacterium auris. The sequence goes on along the minus strand of NZ_CP047047.1, from coordinate 1,196,531 downwards.
ACCTCGGGTACGCGCGCCAGGTAGCGGGGACGGTTGAGGCCCGCAACCCAGCCCGCGTAGGAGAGAGCATCCTTGCAGGTCATGGTGGACACGAAGTGCACGTCCTGCGGGACGTACCCGATCCGCTGCCTGTAGCTGGTGCGGGCCCTGCCCGCAATCACGTCCCCCGCGACAGTAAAACTTCCGCGCGATGGTTCCTCGAGTGTGCACAGGAGGCGCATTAGCGTGGACTTGCCGCTGCCATTCGAACCGATGAGTGCGGTCACCCCAGGCGGGATAGCAACAGAGACATCTTTCAGCGCATCCGTGGAGCCCTTACGCGTCCGGTACGTCTTGGACAGGGAACGTGTGCAGATCATTGCGAGTGTCTTCTCCGTTCTTCCTAGCGGCACGCGCCGTGGATCCGGACGCCCTGGCTGCCCACTTCCGTCATCATCCGCTGTCTGTCCAGCGTTAAAACGTCACGTGCGCAGAAGGGGGGGCTACAAAGACACAAGCGGGCCGGTTCACGAGGCGATGTTCCTTCCAGGGGTATTCGGATGCGGCGCACCAGGGGGCGCTGTGAGGCGCGTGGCGGCAGTGAGACAGAGAATAGCTGAACCTCAACCAACCGCGAGGAATTTTAAGGAAATAATGTGGCTCGCCGGTGTGCAGTAACCTGGCCGGGTGAGCGCAACGAACCGACCCCGGTACATGGGGACTGAAACCGAGTACGGCATCACCTGCCCATCCGATCCGAGCCTGAGCCCGATCGTGACGTCCACGCACGCTGTGGTGTCCTACGCCGCGATGCACACCGGGGCGCGGGCGCGCTGGGATTATGAGGACGAGCACCCGCTGAAAGACGCCCGCGGCTTTGACCTGAAGCGCTACCACACCGCGCCTGTCGTCGACGCGAACGCGATCGGTGTTGCCAACGTGGTCACCTCCAACGGGGCACGTTTCTACGTCGACCACGCCCACCCGGAGTACTCCAGTCCGGAGGTCTCGAACGCGTGGGACGCGATGGTCTACGACGCCGCCGGCGATGTCGTGCTCAACACCGCCGCCGCGGACATTTCCAGCCTCTACGAACAGGGGGTCAGCGTGCTCAAGGACAAAGAGCCGTGCCCGCCGCTGAAGTTCTACAAAAACAACGTCGACGGTAAGGGAGCCTCCTACGGCAGCCACGAGAACTACCAGTACTCGCGCCACACGGACTTTCCCACGCTCGCCCAGGCGCTCATCCCCTTCTTTGTCACCCGCCAGGTGCTCGTCGGCGCGGGCCGGGTGGGGATCGGCGCGGAGGGGGAGCGCGAGGGCTTCCAGATCTCGCAGCGCGCCGACTATATCGAGCAGGAGGTCAGCCTGGAGACCACGCTCAACCGCGGCATCGTCAACACGCGCGACGAGCCGCACGCAGACGAGCGCGAGTTCCGCCGCCTCCACGTCATCGTGGGCGACGCGAACATGAGCCAGTACGCGAATCTGCTCAAGCTGGGCACCACCAAGCTGGTGCTCGACGCCATCGAGCAAGGCGTGGACTTCCGCGACCTGGCGCTGTGCGACGCGGTCGCCGAGATCAAGCGCGTCTCGCACGACCCCACCTGCACCCACAAGCTCGAGCGCACGTACGCCGAGCCCCTCACCGCCATCGAGATCCAGCGCGAGTACCTGTCCCGGTGCGACGGCGCGGGGGACGTCGATAAGCGCGTGCTCGCGCTATGGGGCGAGCTTCTCGACGACCTTGAGCGCGACCCGCTATCGACGGCCGACAGGCTGGACTGGACGGCGAAATACGCGCTGGTCAAAGGCTTCACCGCGCGCGGGGTCGGGATCGGAGAGGCGAAGCTGAAGGCGGTAGACCTGCAGTACGCGGATATCGACCCGGCCACCTCGCTCTACCACGCGCTGGTGCGCAAGGGGCGGATGAAGACGCTCGTGGCGCGAGAAGAAGTCGAGTCCGCCGCGCTCAACGCCCCGACGGACTCGCGCGCCTGGTTCCGCGGCGCGGTCAGCCGGAAGTTCGGCGAGGACATCCTCGCCTCCAACTGGCAGGCCGTGCTCTTTTCCACCCCGGCGGGACCGCGAAAGGTGCAGATCGACGCCGTGAACGGATTCACGCGCGCCGAGGTCGGGGCGGTTGTCGAGTCCGCCGGTACAGTCGACGAATTGCTCGCCGCCCTCGGTTAGGCTTGAGACATGGCACAACAGCAGCAGATGCACGGAAACGCGGGCGACGGCGACTCCGGGGAGGAGTTCGAGGCCACCCAGGCGCAGATCAACACCTCGGGCACGGACGATCTGCTCGACGAGATCGATTCGCTCCTCGATTCCAACACAGAGGAGTTCGTCCGCTCCTACGTGCAAAAGGGCGGCGAGTAGCGCTTGGCCACCGTGTACACGCGCCGCATCATGGGCGTGGAAACCGAGTTCGGGGTCACCGCCTTCCGCGACGGTCAGCAGGTGCTCAGCCCGGAGGAGGTGGCGCGCTACCTGTTTCGACCCGTGGTGGCCGCGCACCGCAGCTCAAACATCTTCACCGACAACGGGGCCCGGCTCTACCTCGACGTCGGCGCCCACCCCGAGTACGCCACCGCGGAGTGCGACAGCGTGACGCAGCTGCTCAACCACGACAAGGCGGGCGAACTCACCTTCGATCGCCTCTCGCGGCAGGCGGAGAAGGCGCTTGCGGCGGACGGGATCGGGGGAGAGGTCTACCTGTTCAAAAACAACGTGGACTCGCGCGGAAACTCCTACGGCGCCCACGAAAACTACCTGGTCAGCCGGGAGCTGGTACTCAAGAGCTTCTCCCGCCAGCTGTTGCCCTTTCTCATCACCCGCCAGCTCACCAGCGGGGCGGGCGTGATCAAAAACGGGCGCTTTCTGCTTTCGCAGCGCGCCGACCAGGTATGGGAGGGGGTATCCTCGGCGACGACGCGGACCAGGCCCATCATCAACACCCGCGACGAGCCGCACGGGGACTCGCACCGCTTCCGCCGCATGCACGTCATCGTGGGCGACTCCACCATGTCGGAGACCACTTTCGCCCTCAAGATCGGCTCGACGCTTCTTGTCATCGAGATGCTCGAGGCGGGCTTCGACCTGCCCGACCTTGAGCTGGACGACCCGATCGCCCACATCCGCGAGATCGCCGCGGACCCGACGGGGCGCACCGAGCTGCGCCTGAAGAACGGGGGCACCACCACAGCCCTCGAAGTGCAGCGCGCCACCTGGGAGGCGGCGACCCGCTGGCTCGAGCACCGCGACGGTGACAACGACGAGATGGAACGCGTGGTCGCGCTGTGGGGCCGAGTGCTGTCCGCCCTCGAGACGGGAGATTACTCGGGCGTGGACACCGAGGTGGACTGGATGATCAAACGCAAGCTCCTGGCGCGGTTCCAAGACCGCCTCGGCTGCGGCCTCGACCACCCCAAGCTCGCGCAGATTGACCTGACCTACCACGACATCCGCCGCGAGCGCGGACTGTTCTACCTCCTCGAGCGCAAGGGGCTGGCCGCCCGTTGGACCACCGACGGGGCGATCGCGGCGGCGGAAGCGACCCCACCGCCCACCACGCGCGCCACCCTGCGCGGCGCCTTCCTGCGCGCGGCGCGAGAAGCCGGGGTTGCGCACAACGTTGACTGGGTGCACCTGAAGGTCAACCGACCGGAGCCGCGCACAGTGGAGTTGCTCGACCCGTTCGCGACCACCGACGAGCGTGTCACCGAGCTCATCCGCTACGTCGAAGAAAACGGGGCAACACAGTGAGCGCCGAGACGGAGGCCATCGAGCGGTTGACCAACCTCACCTTCGCCCTGCTCGGCGCGCAGCGCCCCCGCGACTACGAATGGGTGTACAACCACGTCAACGGCTACAAGCCGCGCACCAGCGACGCTTTCCAGCGCCAGCTCGCCCGCGATGTGCAGACACTCCGCCGCGCCGGCGTGCCCGCCCGGATGGAAAACGGCCTGGTCTGGGTGGTCCGAGACACCTACGAGCTGCCCGCCATCGAGTTCACCGACGAGGAAGCCACCGTCCTCGGCCTGGCGGGCGACCTCGGCCGCGGCGGAAGCCTGGGCGCCTTCGCCCGCTCCGGGTGGACCAAGCTCGCTGCCTCGGGCGCAACGCGAACCTTCGACAGCCCCCCGCTGAGCTCTGTGGACAACGACGTGCTGCGCCTCGACGCCGACACCGTCAAGGCCATCACCGCTTGCGTGCGCAACAGGCAGCGCATGAGCTTCGACTACGCCCCCTCGCCGACCGCCGCCGCCCAGCGGCGCACCATGGACCCCTGGGGCATCGTGGCGCTGAATAACCGCGCCTACGTTGTGGGGTGGGACACCGACCGCGACGCCGTGCGCGCCTTCCGCGCCATGCGCGTGCACAACGTGCGCCGGGCAACAGGCGGGCCCTACCACCCGGCTGACCGGCCCCTCCAAGAGGTCGTGGAGGAGGCGTTGCGTGGACCGGTGGCGGACGCGCGCGTGACCCTGAGCGGGGTGGCGGGGGAGGAGCTGGCGCAGCGCGGCGAGCGAGTCGGCGACACCATCACGCTGCGCGGGGTCGAGCGGGACTGGCTTGTGCGCACCCTGGCCAGCCTCGCCCCGCACGTGACGCGGATCGAACCCGGGGACGTCCGGGAGGACGTCGTGAAGCTTCTGGAGGCGAACAATGTCTGATAGCCCGGCAAAGCTCGAAGGCCTCGTGCGCTCTCTCAACCTCATCCCGTACCTGCGGACGCACCCGGGGGCGAGCCCCATGGAGATTGCCCGTGACCTCGGCGGCAGCCACGATGAGATCATGGCGGATCTGACCCGGCTCAGCCTGTCCGGCGTGGGCAACGGGCCGGGCGAGCTTATCGATCTCGTCGCCTCCTGGACGGGCATTACGCTTATCGACGACCAAGGCCTCAACGCCCCCCTGCGCCTGACGCCGACGGAGGCTAACGCGCTGCTGCTCACCCTCGAGTCCCTGGAGACCATGCCGGGCCTTGTCGACCACGCGGCGGTCACCTCGGCGGCGGCCAAGCTGCGCACTGTCGCCCGGGCCGGCGTGGCGGATGCGGAGCACCCCACCGAGGGGCGCGAGGCCGTCGCCGCCACTGTGGCCGACGCGCTCGCCCGCGGGGTCAAGGTGGAGCTGAGCTACTACTCGGCGACCTCCGACACCACGAGCGCGCGCAGCATCTCCCCGGTCGAGCTCTTTCACCAGAACGGGCAGACCTACCTGCGCGCGCTCGAAGACGGGCGGGAAAAGACCTTCCGCCTGGACAGGATCCGCACCGCACGCATCACGCAGCGCGCCGCCGAGCAGGGTGCCACCCCGGCCAGGGCCGGGGACCCCTTCGGCTTCGCCGGGGCGACGCGGGCGAGACTTTCCATCCGCAGCGACGCGACCTGGCTGGCGGACTACTGGGAGATCGAGCTCGACCCCGCCACCAGCGGCGAAGCGTGGGTGGGCGCCACCATGCCTTACGGCAGTGCCGAATGGCTCGTGCGCTTTTGCCTCAGCCAGTCCGATCGGGTGCGCCTGGTAGAACCCGCAGAACTCGCCGAGGACGTTGTCCGGCGCGCTAAAAAAGGGGTGGAGGCGCTAGGATAAAGCGATGGCAGCGCGCCAAAGGCGCGAGCACGACTACGAAAGGAAGACCCATGCCCAACCTGGGTTGGACCGAAATCCTCATCATCCTGCTGATTATCCTGCTGCTGTTCGGGGCGGCCAAGCTGCCCGATCTCGCGCGCTCTCTGGGCCGCTCCGCGCGCATCTTCAAGTCCGAGGTCAAGGAGCTCAAGAACGACGACAGGCCCGTCGGCGAGACGCAGGCCGAGCTGACCCAGGCATCCCCGGAGACGCAGAGCGCCTCCCAGGGCGCGGAGGACTTCTGGGACCGGCCGGAGAACCAGCCACGCACCCAGAGCTAGGCACCCGTGGCGCGGCGCAAACGTAAAAACCCCACCGGGGATATGACCCTGGTGGAGCACCTTTCCGAACTTCGCCGGCGGGTCATGATCTCGCTGGTGGCCGTGGTCATCGGCACCATCATCGGGTTCATCTGGTACCAAAACGCCCCCTTCGGTATGGCCCCGCTGGGCGAGATTATCCGCGGCCCGTACTGCAACCTGCCCAGCGAGCTGCGCGCCGACTTCACCGGCGATGGGGAGTGCCGCCTTTTGGCCACGACCCCCTTCGAGATGTTCATGCTGCGCCTGAAGGTGGGCGCCCTGGCCGGGTTGGTGCTGTCCTCGCCGGTGTGGCTCACGCAGGTCTGGGGCTTTATCACCCCCGGCCTGCACCGCAACGAGAAGCGCTACACCTTCACATTCGTCTCGCTCGCCGTCGTGCTCTTTGTCGCGGGCGCCGTGCTGGCCTACTTCGTGCTGGACCAGGGCCTCTACATCCTCATGTCGATCGGCTCCGAGTTCCAGGTCGCGGCGCTGACAGGCCACGAGTACTACAACTTCCTTCTGGCCCTGATCACGATCTTCGGCGTCAGCTTCGAGTTGCCGCTGATCATCATCATGCTCAACCTAGCCGGGGTACTGCGCTACGAGCACGTGAAGGAAAAGCGCCGCCTCATCATCGTCGGGTTGTTCGCCTTCGCGGCGTTCATGACGCCCGGCCAGGACCCCTTCTCCATGCTCGCGCTCGCTCTGTCGATGTGCCTGCTCGTGGAGCTGGCCTTCCAGTTCTGCCGCCTGCACGACAAGAAGGCGGTGGCAGAAAAGCCCGAGTGGATGAAGCTTGACGACGACGAAGCGTCCGGCCCGGTCACCTCCTCCGGCCCGATCGCGGCCTCCGCCCCGGTGACCGCAGCCGCGCCGGCCTCCTCTCCCTCCGTCGTCCCGACGAGGCCGAAGAACTCCCCGCCGCCCGAGGAGTATTACAACGACGTACTCTAAGGGTCATGGTTGCTTCTGACCCTTTGCTGGCGGACTTCCGGGCCACCCGTCCCTTCCCGCTTGACGACTTCCAGGTCCAGGCCTGCCACAGCGTCGAAGCGGACAGGGGAGTCCTCGTCTGTGCGCCCACCGGCTCCGGTAAGACCATCGTCGGCGAGTTCGCCGTGTTTACGGCGCTGCGCCGCGGCACCAAGTGCTTCTACACCACGCCGATCAAGGCGCTGAGTAACCAGAAGTACAACGACCTGGTCAAAGAACACGGCGCCGACGCCGTGGGGCTGCTCACCGGCGACGTCAGTATCAACGGATCCGCGGAGATCGTCGTCATGACCACCGAGGTTTTGCGCAACATGATCTACGCCGACTCCCCGCAGCTCGAGCGCCTCTCCCACGTGGTGATGGACGAGATCCACTACCTCGCCGACCGCGACCGCGGCGCGGTGTGGGAGGAGGTGATCCTCAACCTCGACGATTCCGTCGCGCTCATCGGCCTATCGGCCACCGTGTCCAACTCGGAGGAGTTCGGCGAGTGGCTCAACACCGTGCGCGGCGGCACCGACGTCATCGTGTGGGAAGAGCGCCCGGTCCCGCTCAGCCAGTACATGATGGTGGGCCGCAGGGTCTTCCCCTTGTTCGAACCCGGCACCGACGGGCGCGTCAACCGCGACCTCGAGCACGCCATCGAGCGCATCAGCGAAGGAAACACGGACGAAGGACGCCGCGACTACGAGGAAGGGCGGGGCTTTCGTGCCCGCGCCGCCGGTCGGCGCAGCGGCGCGCAACGCCCCCGTGACCGGACGCGGCCCATCGGCCGGCCCGAGCTTGTCTCCGCGCTCCAGGGGCGCGACATGCTACCGGCCATTGTCTTCATCTTTTCCCGCGCGGGCTGCGATGGGGCCCTGTTCCAGTGCCTGCGCTCGCGCAAGGAGCTGACCACTCCGGAAGAGCAGGAGGAGATTAAAAAAATTGTCGACGCGGGCGTCTCGGACATCCCGGAGGAGGACCTTCAGGTCCTGAACTTCCGGCAGCTGCGCACAGCGTGGGCGCGTGGATTTGCCGCCCACCATGCCGGGCTTTTGCCCGCCTTCAAGCACATCGTCGAGGAGCTTTTCGTGCGCGGCCTGGTGCGCGTGGTCTTCGCCACGGAAACCCTCGCCCTGGGTATTAACATGCCGGCGCGCACCGTGGTGTTGGAGAAGCTGGTCAAGTTCAACGGCGAGGCCCACGTCGACCTCACGCCGGGCCAGTACACCCAACTCACCGGCCGCGCCGGCCGGCGCGGCATTGACACCATCGGCAACGCGGTGGTTCAGTGGGCGCCAGCGATGGACCCGGCGGAGGTCGCCGGGCTCGCCTCGACGCGCACCTACCCGCTCATCTCGCCTTTCGCCCCGGGCTACAACATGGCCATCAACATGCTCAAGATGAATGGATACGAGGACTCGATCCGCCTCATCGAGCAGTCCTTCGCGCAGTTCCAGGCCGACCGCTCCGTGGTCGGGGAGGTGCGCGAGATCGAACGTCGTCAGGCGAAAGTCGCCAAGCTGCGTTCTCAACTCGAACGCGACATCGCTTCCTTCGCTCCGCCCAGCAGCGACCCGGCGGCCGAGCTGATCGAATACCTGCGCCTGCGCCGCGACTTAAGCGACGCGGAGCGGGAAGCGCGCCGCCACGCCATCGAAGACCGCGCCGCCGAAACGGCCACCATCCTCGGCCGCCTCCAGGTCGGCGAGGTCATCGCGCTGCCGGGGAAGAAGAAGCCGGAGCTCGCCGCCGTGGTGCAGGTGGCGGGCAAGCGCCACGACCCGCGCCCCTGGGTCACCACGGAACGTGGCTGGTCGGGCCGCATCGACGCCGCCGCCTTCCGCAACCCGCCCGTGGTGGTGGGCCGGATCAAGGTTCCGCGCCACGTGCAGGACCAACCGCGGCGCCACGCGCGCAAGGTGGCCAGCATGCTCCACAGCTCCAACCTGCGCGGGCCGAAGAAGCTGCGCGAGGCCGCCCGGGTGCGCCCTTCCAAAAAGGTCACGGCGCTGCGCGAGGCGGTACGGAACCACCCGGCGCACTCGTGGCCGGCCACCGACCGCGAGCTGCTCGCCCGGGTGGGAGAGGAGCTCGTGCGCGAGGAACGGAAGCTGTCCTCCCTCGAAAGGCGCGTGGATTCCTCCACGGATTCCCTGGGGCGCACGTTCGAGAAAATCGTCGGGCTGCTCGCCGAGATGGACTACGTGGAAATCGTGGAGGGGGCCCCGCGCGTCACCGAGGAGGGAGAGCGGCTGGCTCGAATCCATAACGCCTCCGACCTGCTCGTCGCGCAGTGCCTCAAGCGCGGGGTGTGGGATCGCCTCGACCCGGCAGAGCTGGCCGGGGTGGTCTCGCTGTGCGTCTTTGAAAACCGCAAGGCCACTGGCGGCGCCCCCGAAGCGGCGACCGAACCGATGGCCGAGGCGATGAACGCCACCGAGCGCATCTACGCCGAGCTCGTCTCCGACGAAAAGCGCCACGAGTTGCCGCCCACGCGCGTCCCCGACGCCGCCTTCGCCCTCGCCGCGCACCAGTGGACGGCCGGCGCGCCGCTCGGCTACGCCATGGCGGCCGCCGCGGAATCGGGCGCCGAACTCACCCCCGGCGATTTCGTGCGTTGGTGCAGGCAGGTCGTCGATCTGCTGGAACAGGTGGCGGCCACCGGCTACACAGACGAGATCCGGCGCAACGCGCGCCGCGCCATCGACGCGATCCGCCGCGGCGTCGTGGCCATCGGAAATTAGACGAAAAGGAGAATAAATGGGTGCATTCGACCCCGATGTCTACCGGGACCGGATCGGGCGCGTCGCAGCCGAGCTCAACCGCCAGGCGATGGCGGGGGTAGTCGTCGGTGCGGGCCCGGAACTGGCCTTTCTCACCGGTTCGTGGATGAGCTCCCACGAACGGCTCACCGCCCTGTGCGTCGCGGCTGAGGGCACGGCCCGGCTCGTCGTCCCGGCCACCGACGCCGGCGATGCCGAGCGTTTCGAGGCGCTGGGCATCGAGGTGCGGGGCTGGCGCGACGGGGAGGACGCTCACGCCCTGGCGGCCGCGGCCTTTCACCCGGGGACGGTGGGGCTGGGCAGCTCGCTGACCGCCGAGCACGTGCTGCGCCTCCAGGCTCTCGTGCCCCGCACGACGTCGGCCACCCAGGCGCTGGCCAGCGTCTTCGCGGTAAAGGACGCCGCGGAACTCGCGCAGATCAGCGCGGCCGCCGAGGCGATCGACGCCGTCCACGAGCAGGTTCCGGCGCTCCTTCGCCCCGGGCGCACCGAGGCTGAAGTCGCCCGCGAGCTCGAAAAACTCATCCTCGCCGGCCACGACGCCGTCGATTTCGTCATCGTCGGATCCGGGCCCAACGGGGCGAACCCGCACCACAGCTACTCCGAGCGCGTGTTGCGCGAGGGCGACCCCGTCGTCGTGGACATCGGCGGCAGCCTGGGCGCCGGTTACCACTCCGATTGCACGCGCACCTACCAGGTGGGCGCGAAAAGCGACCCGGAGTTCGCCGCCGCCCACGAGACCCTTCAACGCGCGCAGCAGGCCGCCGTGGGCGCCGCCGTTGTCGGCATGACGGCGGGCGAGCTCGACGCGGTGGCCCGCGGGGTTATCACCGAGGCTGGCTACGGCGAGTACTTCACCCACCGCACCGGCCACGGGCTCGGCCTTTCGCTGCACGAGGAGCCCTTCATCGTCGCCGGTTCCGACGTTGAGCTGCGTGAGGGCATGGTTTTTTCCATCGAGCCCGGAATCTACCTGCCCGGGCGGTGGGGGATGCGTATCGAGGACATCGTCGTGCTGGAAAGCGCGGGCGCGCGACGACTCAACGGCGCGCCGCGGCACCTAAGGTAGAAGAACATGGGAACTTCGCAAGGGACGCTGCTGCTTCTGGGCGCGACGAGCGATATCGGCGGCGAAGTCGCGGCGCGGATGTGCCCTGGCAGGGACGTGGTGCTCGCGCTGCGCGACGTGCGGCGCGGGGAGGCCGTCGAGAAGCGACTGCGCGACGCGGGGGCTGCGCACGTGCGCCTCGTCGAGTTCGAGGCAACCGATCTGGATTCGCACCGCGAGGTCATCGAGGCCGCGGGGGAGGTCACGACAGCGATTGTGGCGTTCGGCGTGCTCGGGGACCAAGAGCTCGCGGAGCGCGACGAACGCGAGGCCGCCCGGATTGCCACCGTGGACTACCTCGCCCAGATCAACGCCTTGACGGTGCTTGCCAGCACCATGTCGCGGGGGGAGATCTTCGCGTTTTCCTCGATCGCCGGGTGGCGCGCTCGGCGCGCGAACTACGTCTACGGGTCGACAAAGGCCGGGCTCGACGCGTTCTGCCAGGGGCTGGCAGACCGTCTCCACGGCAGCGGCCTGAAACTCATCACGGCGCGCCCCGGCTTCGTCATCGGCACGATGACCGAGGGCATGCGCCCCGCGGTGATGTCGGTGACCCCGGACGTCGTCGCCGACGCGGTGGTCCGGGCGGCGGGCGGGAAAGGCAGCGCCACCGTATGGGTGCCCGGCCGACTGCGCGTCCTGGCCGCCATCATGCGCCTTGTCCCTCGCCCGATCTGGCGGCGCATGCCGCGGTAGGGGGCCGATACGACATGACGGTGCTGTCCACGATCCTGCGCGCGAGCGTGCCCTACCTGGCTGACCCGCTGCGCCGCGCCCCGCGCAACGACCCCGACTTCGCCGACGCCACCTGGCTCGCGGGCGTAGCGCCCGGCACGCTGCTGCGCTCCACAGAGATCTCGCCGGTGGGGCTGCACTCACGGATCAACCCGGCCACCTCCCACCGGATCAGCTACGTCACCACCGACAGCCGGGGGCGTTCTTTGACCGCGACGGGGGCCGTCATGCGCTCGCGTATCCCCTGGGCGGGAAACGGGCCGCGCCCCACGGTCGCCTTCGCGCCCTCGACGCAGGGTGTGGCCGCGCGCTGCGACCCCTCTTTTTCCTGCACCGTGGGCTTCGCCGTGCGCACCCGCCCCCTCGACGCGATCGCCTCCTACGAGCAGCCAGTGATCAGCCTGCTCATCGCCGCTGGCGCGGACGTCGTGCTCAGCGACTACCCGCGGGACCCCGAGGACCACGTCATGTTCTACGGGGACCACTTTTCCGCGGCCCGCGCTCTCGCCGACGCCGTGCGCGCCGCCCGCGAGGTGGGCGTCGATTCGCGAGTGCTCGGCCTCTGGGGATTCTCGCAGGGCGGGGGAGCAGCCGCCGGGTGGCTGGAGGCACCGGAGTACGCCCCGGAGCTCCAGCCGGTCGCCGCTGTCGTCGGCGCCCCGCCGGTCCACCTGCCCGAGGTCCTCGGCCACCTCGAGGGATCCTTCGTCGCCCCGCTCGCGCTCTACGCCGTGGCCGGGCTGGCAGCGTGGGACGAAGAAATCGCCGAGGAGCTCTACTCGCGCCTTAGCCCCACGGGCGCAGCCGCGGTGGAACAGGCGCGCGGCACCTGCGCGGTCGGGACAGTGTTGCAGCGCCCCTGGGCGACAACGCGGGACTGGACATCTTCGGGGGTGACCATGTCCGAGCTGATCGACGAACTGCCCGCCACGCGCCAACGGCTCGCCGAGCTTGAACTGGGGACCCGGCCACCCCTGAGCATTCCCACCCGACTCTGGGCCGGGCGCGACGATAACGTCGTCCCCTACAGGGGTGTGGCCAGGCTCGCGCGCTCGTGGGGCGTCGAGCTGGACACCCGACGACCGCCCCGGGTAGGGGTGAGCCACTCTCTGCCGTACTTCCTGCACGCGCCGTGGGACGTGCGTTGGTTGATGGCCCACCTCAACGGGTAGTCTGTGCCCATGCCGCTACTCCTTTTTGCCTATTTCGTCGTCGAGGTCCTCGCCTTCATCGGGGTCTCGAGCCAAATCGGCCTCGGGTGGGCCTTCCTCGCCGTCTTCGCCCTCTCGCTAATCGGCGGCCTAGGGGCAAACGTCGCGTTGCGCAACTCCCTGCGGCGCGCTGTCGGCGGCCAGAACTCTCTGGGCCGCCTGGCCGGCGACGGCGCCCTGCTCGTAGTCGGCTGGTTACTGTGCATTCTGCCGGGCTTCGTTTCCTCGGCGGTGGGCCTGCTCATGGTGTTCCCGCCGACGCGCGCGCTGCTGCGCCGCGTCCTCACCGCCAGCGCTACCAAAGCGATGGAGGATTTCAGCGTGCGCGTTTACTCGGCTTCCCCGGTTTCGCAATACCGAACGAGCTACGGCACGTTCACCGATCCGGCGCGCCAAGAGGAGGGCAACGGGGAAGAGGTCAACGTGGAGGAGCTGGAGAAATGGTTCCGCGCCGACAGCGCCAGCGATGAGGACCACAGACCCGGCCCCGGCCCCGGCCCCGGTCCTGGTCCTGGTCCTGGAGGCGCGCGCTAGGTGAAGTTTCTTCTGCGCCTCGCCCTGGCGGTCGCTTCCGGGGCGCTCGTCTACTACTCGTACGAACCCCACGGCCTGTGGTTTCTGGCGATCGCGGGGATCGGCCTCTTCTGGGCGGCCCTCATGCCGTGGCGCGACCGGCCTTCGGGGTGGCAGGGCGCCCTCATCGGTTTCGTCCACGGCCTGTCTGTTTACGTCTTTTTGCTGCCGTGGGTGGGGGAGTTCGTCGGCGCGGCGCCGTACCTCGCGCTCTCGGTCGCGCTCGCGCTGTATTCCATCCCGGTCGGTGCTTTCGGGGTGCTGCTCGCGCGCCTGCGCTACGGCTTTGCCCTTTTCCCGCTCGTCTACCTGGCGTGGGAGTTCCTCCGCTCGAGCGTGCCCTTCGGCGGTTTCCCGTGGGTGCGCCTTGCCTGGGGGCAGATCGAGGGTCCGCTGCGCTACCTCGCTCCGTGGGGCGGCACCGCGCTCGTCACCGTTGTCACCGTGCTCACCGCGTGCGGCCTCGTTGCCATTTTCGCTTCTCGACGCCCCCCTGAACGCCTCACCGGCCTCGCCTGCGCCGCGGTTCCCGCGGGCCTCGCCCTCGCCGCCGGCGCCGCAGCGCCCGCGCCGGGCCCCGTGAGCGATGAGCCGACCGTGACCGTCTCCGCGGTGCAGGGCAACGTGCCCCGCCTGGGCCTGGACTTCAACGCGCAGCGCCGGGCTGTGCTGAACAACCACGTCGAGCAAACAAAGAACCTGGCCGCCTCGGGGGCCGACCCGGACTTTGTGGTGTGGCCGGAAAACTCCTCGGACGTCAACCCCTTCACCGACTCCGAGGCCGCCGCGCAGATCGAGGAGGCCGTGGGCGCCGTGGGCGTCCCGGTTGTCGTGGGGACCATCACCCGCGACGAAGTCGGGGCGCGCAACACCATGGTTGTCTTCGACCCTGAGACGGGGCCGGGGGACAGGCACTACAAGAAGTACCTGCAGCCCTTCGGCGAGTACATGCCAATGCGGGACTTTTTCCGCCTCTTTTCCGAATACGTCGACCTCGCCGGGGACTTCAAGCCCGGCGACGGCGACGGTACGGTCCGCGTCCGCGACGTGGTGCTGGGGGTGGCCACCTGCTATGAGGTCGCCGTCGACGCTGCCTTCCGTTCCGCCGTGCGCGCGGGTGCGGAGATTCTGGCCACCCCGACGAACAACGCCACCTTCGGCTTCACCGATATGACGTACCAGCAGATGGCCATGAGCCGCTTCCGCGCGATCGAGACGGACCGCGCCGTCGTGGTCGCCGCCACCTCCGGGGCCTCGGGCATCATCCTGCCGGACGGAAGCGTCATCGAGCAGTCCGGCATCTTCGAACCCGCCCTGCTGACGGCGCAGCTCCCCTTGCGCGTAACGGTCACCCCGTCGATGCGCTTCGGGGCGGCCCTGGAGTGGCTGTTGGTGGCGGGCGGCGTCGCCGCCATGATCTGGTCCCTGGTCCGGCGCCGGGGCGGGTATGCTGCGAGGGAGGAAAAAGAAGTATCAGCTTGAAGGAGACATGCCCGTGGCCAACACCACTGTGGTGATCATTCCCACCTATAACGAGGTGGACAACCTCCCGCTCATCGTCGACAGGGTCCTCAGCTCAACGCCGGAGGTGGACGTCCTCGTGGTCGACGACAACTCCCCGGACGGCACCGGCGCCAAGGCCGACGAGCTCGCCGGCGCCCACCCTGAGGTTCACGTGCTCCACCGCGGGAACAAGGAGGGCCTCCTCGCCGCCTACCGCGAGGGCTTCGAATGGGCCCTCGAGCGCGATTACGAGGTCATCTGCCAGATGGATGCAGATGGTTCGCACGCCCCCGAGGAGCTCGAGCTGCTTCTCGGCGAGATCGAGGCTGGCGCAGACGTGGTCATCGGTTCGCGCTACGTCGAAGGCGGGCAGGTGGACAACTGGCCGCGGGAGCGCTACATGCTTTCCAAGTGGGGCAACCGCTACATATCGCTGGCCCTGGGCGACGACGTCGAGGACATGACCGCTGGCTACCGGGCGTTTCGCCGCGAGGTGCTCGAGTCGATTGACCTCAGCGCTCTGTCCACCAAGGGCTACATTTTCCAGGTCGACATGATCCGCAAGGCGCTGGAGGCGGAGTTCGACGTCCGCGAGGTGCCCATCACCTTCGTCGACCGGCAGCTGGGCCAGTCCAAACTCGACTCAAGCTTCGCCAGCGAGTCTCTCCTCGAGGTGACCAAGTGGGGCGCCGAGAGGCAGTCCGCCTTCCTGCGCGAACTCGCCAGGGAAACGGGCAAGTTGCTGCGCCACGAGGTTGACCAGTCGGGCCTGTGGAAGACCCGCAGGGTCGTCGGCGACGTCACCGAGACTGGGGTGAACATGGTCCTGGAGGGCGCCAAGCTGGCCGGCCACGAGCTGAAGCGCTCGGGGGTGAGCGCGATCCCGCGCCGTGCCGCGCGGGCTGCCGATACGGCCGTGGAGTTCATCCGCGAGGCCGTCCGCGTGGGCACCTCTGGGAAGTAAGGCACGAAAAAGCCCGGACCGCGTAGTCCGGGCTTTCCTTATTTCTTCTGCGCTTCCTGTTCCTTCGCTATGCGCGCGGCGGTGCGACGGCGCTTGCGCAGCTGCTCGAGGCGCTCCTCAAGCAGCTCGTCGAGCTCCTCGATCGTGCGGCGTTCGCGCAGCATGTCCCAGTGGGTGCGCGGCGGCTTCACGGGTTTGGCTTCTACGCCATCACCCTCGATAAGGGTGCCTACCTGGCCGTTCTTGCACATCCATTCTTCGGGGATCTCGGCGTCGTCTGCGAAGGGGACGTCGAACACCTCGCCGTTTGGGGTGCGGTACTTCGCCATCTGGCGGGGGGCGAGATCGTGGTCACGGTCCGTCTCGTAGCTCACGGCGCCCATCCGGCTACCGCGCAGGACACGATCAGCCATGCTATTTATCCCTTCCTTCGTGTAGCAGTCGCCCGAGTATCTCGGCGACAATATATTGCGTCAGTATAACGGCGCCGCCGCGGGCTTTGTTCCCGGCACCCCGGCCCGCTACTCTGTGCTGTGTGGACATCTCCGGCGCCGCGCCCGCGGCCACCTGCCAGTGGTGCGGCGCTGAGCTTCCCGAGCAGAAGGGGAGGGGTCGGCGCCGGAAGTACTGCAGCGAATCGTGCAAGCAGCGCGCCTACGAGCAGCGCAACGGTGTGAGCGGCACGGGCATCCCGGACAACGCCGTGATCCTGCACCCGGACCGGGCGGGGCGTATGCGGGATAGACTTTTTGAGTTAAGGTGCGCGGCAGAAGACATAGCCACCGCGCACGCGGAGGGCGCCAGCCCAACAGAAATTCGTCACCTATGTGACGAATTAGTCGAGATAGCCAGAAGTTTGGAGAAGCTCAGGTGAAACGCACGCCCGTCATCGTCCTCGGCACCGTCGCCATCGTGGTGCTGGCCAGCCTCGCGATCGTCCCGATGGTCATCTCGCTCGTCCGCGGCGGAGCCGGGATCAAGACGGAAGGAATCAACGAGTCCAGCCTGCAGGCCGCGAGCACGGGTATCGACGGCACGTGGGACGTATCCACCACGCCGGGGCCGAACCAGACGTCCGCCGGGTTCACCTTCTTCGAGATCCTTCCGGCCGAACGCAAGGTGACCTCGGGTTCGACACGCGAGGTTGACGGCTTTGTCACAGTCGAGGGCGGCACGCTGACCGCGGGCGAGATCGTCGTGGATATGGCGACGCTGTCGACCGACAGCGACGTGCGCGACAACAACGTGCGGCGCAAGATCCTGCACACGGACGAGTTCCCAGTGGCCACCTTTGAGCTCACCGAACCGGTCGACGTCACGCACGTTCCGGAGGACGGCAGCGTGGCGCCCGTGGAGCTCACGGGCGCGCTGACCATCCGCGGTGTGACCAACCCGGTGACGCACGAGTTTAACGTCGCACGCACGGGCGACAACGTGGTGGTCGCCGGCGACATTCCGATCACGCGTACCGACTACGGCGTGGAGACCCCGGAGTTCGTTGCGGCGAAGATCGCGGACGAGGGCGAGGTCAACATCCGCGTCAAGCTGGAAAAGGCGGGTTAATCCCCTCCCGCCATTTGTCCGATAATGTACATTATGTCAAGTAGTTCCTGACTACCTGCGCCCCCGCCTCGAGCGCGGCACGAGCGTGACCTGAACCAGGTCCAGCATGCCCAGCCCCGCCAGCGCCTCGCGCAGCGCGAACTGCCACTGCCACAGACGCCGGTACACGGCGTCGAACCCGTCGGCGGCGGCCTCCCGCAGGTGCGCGTCGAAGGTGTGCCGTTGCAGCCGCAGCGAGCGCGCGACGTGCTCCGGCGCGTGCGACTGCGCGATAACGCGGAGGTCCGTCTGGCGGTCGACGAGGGTTGCGAGCTCTGTGGGCGTCGTGAAGCTCAGCCCGGGCCAAACGTACGCGCGGAGCGATTCCAGCGCCGCGTCGGCCGCAGCCGAGTAGTCCGCGGTGCGCATGAGGCTCTGCAGGGCAACGCGACCGCCCGGGTGGATGAGCGCGCCCAGCGCGGCGAGGTACGGCCCCTTCTCGCGTGGGGCCAGCGCCTCGAGGCGTTCCACGGACACGACGGCGTCGTAGGACCCGCGCCGGCGCAGCCCTGCCGCGGTATCACCCTCCACGCGAATCGCGGCGCCCCCGGCCCCGGCGAAGGTGACGCGCTCCTGTATCGCGGTAGCAACCGCGTCACTGGCGGCGATGGTGTCGACCGTTGCCCCGCGCCGCGCGGCCGCGATCGCCACGGCCCCGCCCGAAGCCGGGTACTCCGCGAGGTGCGTGCCCGGCCGCGCCCGCACGGCATCCAACAGCATATCCACGGAGCGGGCCTGCGCGTGGCCCAAATCCGCGCGCTCGGCATCGAGCGGCGCACCAATTGTTGTGACGTCCACGAAATGTGTCGCGGCGTCCGCCCCTCTGCCCGCCCCCCGCACGTGCGATGCAACCGCGACGCGCTCCTTCGTGGGCACGCCGGTGGCAAAGTGGCCGGCGAACCCGCTCATGCCGTCGCCCGCGTAGTGCTGCACCAGCGCAGGCGGGACGTCGCCGCCCTGGCCGGGCTGCAAAGCGGTGCGCGTCTTCGGCCGGTATCCAGCGCGGATCAGTGCCGCCAACGCCTCGACCAGGGCATCCGAGTTGGATGTCGACCACTCCCCGGCCATAAACCCCTCGGCCAAGCCGACCCAACCGCTCTCCCAGATCCGGCGGAAGACTTCGGGGCGCTCGACGACTACCTGCGCCCCGGCAGCCGGGTCGAGCTCGATCCCCGCCTTCGCGCACGCCCGAGCGAACCGCGCCTCCGCGCGGCGCGCACCGATCTTCGCAGCCCGCCCAGAGGGCACGGAGACAACGCCGGGCCAGGATTCGGCGTCAACGAAATCAAGGTGAGACTGAGGCGAGCGTGCGGGAACCACGCCCCACAGATTAAACGCCTGAGCGGCTCCCGCGGGCGCGCCACGGCGAACGCCCCGATAGACGTTTAAGAGGTGACGCGTATCATGGGGTGGGTAATACAAACCTAGTATCTCAAGGAGACGAAAACAATGGCTGATTCAGCCCTTCGACCCGCAGGTAACCGCCACCACGTAGTGATCATCGGCGCGGGCTTCGGCGGCATGTTCGCCGCGCGCGAGCTCGCGAACGCCGACGTCGACATCACGCTGATTAACCGCACAAACCACCACCTTTTCGCTCCCCTCCTCTACCAAGTCGCCACCGGCCTGCTGTCCACGGGCGAGATCGCAGCCTCCGTGCGGCAGATCCTCGCCAGCCAGGAGAACGTCAACATCGTGCGCGGCGACGTCACCGGAATCGACGTCGAGGCCCAGACAGTGACCTTCGAGGAAGGCGAGTTCTCCCAGGACGTCGAGTACGACTCCCTCATCGTCGCCGCTGGTGCAGGCCAGTCCTACTTCGGCAACGACCACTTCGCCCAGTACGCGCCCGGCCTGAAGACGCTGGACAACGCCCTCGAGATCCGCGGCCGCCTCATCAGCGCCTTCGAGCGCGCCGAGGTCGCGCAGACGGCCGAGGAGCGCGAGCGCTTCCTCACCTTCGTCGTCGTCGGCGCTGGCCCGACCGGTGTGGAGCTCGCCGGCCAGATCGCGGAGATGGCGCACCGTTCCTTCGACGGCCAGTACAACAACTTCGTGCCGTCGCAGGCGAAGATCGTGCTTGTCGATGCCGCACCGCAGGTCCTTCCCCCCTTCGGTAAGCGTCTGGGCAAGAAGGGCCAGCGCGAGCTCGAGAAGAAGGGCGTGACCGTCATCCTCAACGCGATGGTCTCCGACATCGACGAAAAGTCCGTGACGTACAAGGACACCAACACCGACGAGGAAACCACCATCCCCGCCGAGACCAAGATTTGGTCCGCTGGTGTGCAGGCCTCCCCGCTGGGCAAGATCATCGCCGACCAGGTCGGCGTCGAAGCCGAGCGCAACGGCAAGGTACCGGTGAACGAGGACCTCACCGTCGCCGACAAGTCCAACGTCTTCATCATCGGCGACATGATGAACCGCGACGGCCTGCCGGGAGTGGCCCAGGTGGCCATCCAGTCCGGCGAGTACGTGGGCAAGATCATCAGCGAGCAGGTCGAGCACGAGGTCGCCCCCGAAGACCGCGACGCGTTTGAGTACTTCGACAAGGGCTCCATGGCGATTGTCTCCCGCTTCAACGCAGTGGTGAAGATGGGCAAGGTCGAGATCACGGGCCTGATCGGTTGGTTCATGTGGCTCGCCGTGCACGTGTCCTTCCTGGTCAGCGCCCGCAACCGCCTCGTGTCCATGTTCACCTGGACGCTCAACGCGCTCTCGCCGAAGCGCTACAACCTGGCGACGAGCCTGCAGGAGATGCACGCGCGCACCGCGCTGGACAAGCTGCGTGAGCGCACCTCCGAGGACGAGGAGAAGCTGCCCGAGGTTCGTGACACCAACGGCGAGAACTAGTCCCCCGCTCCCCTGACCCGGGTTCGCCGCGCGCGAACCCGGGTTTTTCGCGCATAGCGCGTAGTATTCTCAACGGCTTTTGTCAGGCGCAGCCCGCGCCTCGAAGAAGGGAGGAACACCACCATGCCGCCATTGATCCCGCTGTCGAAGCAGCGCGCGAAGCGCCCCGCGGACTCCTCCCAGCCCAACGTGCCCGTCCCCGTCGAGCGCTCAACGGATTTTTGCCGCGTGTTCGTGGACGGCAAGCGCCTGCCGGGCGAGGCCCGCATCTCCCATGCCCTCGAAATGGCCCAGGAACACGAAAACGCCTTCGTGTGGCTGTCCTTGCGGGAACCCACGAGGGCGCAGATGGACAGGCTGCGCGACATCTTCGACCTGCACGACCTCATCGTCGACGACGTGGTCACCGCCCACCAGCGACCCAAGTTCGAGCGCTACGACGACCAGCTGTTCCTGGTCATCCGCTCCGTCCAGTACCGCGACGACGAGGAGGTGCAGGACGCCCGCGAGATCATCTCCACCGGCGAGGTGCAGGTGGTGATCGGGCCGAACTTCGCCATCACCATCCGCCACAACGCTCCCCTGCCGGATTTGTCCTCCCAGCTCGAGGAGGACGAGGAGCTCGCCGTCCTCGGCCCCTCCGCCGTGGCGTGGAAGGTGGCCGACTACATCGTGGACAACTACCTGCGCGTCACCCAGGCGCTGAACAAGGACGTCGACGAGCTCGAAAACGAAGTCTTCACCCCGAACAAGTCCATCAACATCGACAAGATCTACATGTACAAGCGCGAGATTTTGGAGATGCGCCACGCCATCGACCCGCTCGGCCCGGCGCTGCGCGGCGGCATGACCAACAACAAGGACCTGCTGCGCAAGACGCTGCGCTCCTACTTCCGCGACGTGCAGGGCAACGCCATGATCGTCAGCGACCACGTCTCCGGGTTCGACGAAAGGCTTTCTTCGCTTCTCGACGCCTCCGTGGCCAAGGTCACCATGCAGCAAAACAGCGACATGCGCACGATCTCCGCGGTGGTGGGCATGGCGGCGGCACCGACGATGATCGCGGGTATCTACGGCATGAACTTCACCAACATGCCCGAGCTTGACTGGCGCTGGGGTTACCCGGCGGTGCTATTGACCATGGCCACAGTCATGGCCCTGATGTACTGGTGGTTCCGCCGCAACAACTGGCTTTAACGCCTAACGCTGGCGCAGGATCATCAGTTTCAGGTGCGTCAGCGCCACCAGCTTTCCCTCGTGGTGCATCTCGATGCGCCACAGGTGCGTCGAGGAACCGACGTGCACGGGCTGGGCGACGGCCTCGAGACGGCCGCTTTTCACGCTGCGCAGGAAGTCGGTGCTGTTGCTCATTCCCACCGCAGGGGCGCCGGCCGCGGCGACGGCACCGATCGAGCCCAGCGTCTCGCCAATGCTCGCCATTACCCCGCCGTTGGCCAAGCCCATCGGCTGGTGGTGTTGCGGGCCGATGTCGATGTGGCCTTCGACCCGCTTCGCGGAGACGTGTGTGATAGTGAGCCCGATCGTCCGGGAGAACCCGGAGTCCACCTCCCGCAGCGCGGCGAGCTCCCCATCGCTCAAGGGGGTGTCCAGCACTTCTTTTCCGTATTTGGTCTGCATGCCCCGCGATTCTAACCGCGCTGCGTAGTATGAGGGCCATGACAGATCCCTCACAGACCTCTTCC
The DNA here is from genome assembly GCF_030408575.1 of Corynebacterium auris. Taxonomy (NCBI): domain Bacteria; kingdom Bacillati; phylum Actinomycetota; class Actinomycetes; order Mycobacteriales; family Corynebacteriaceae; genus Corynebacterium; species Corynebacterium auris. The sequence goes on along the minus strand of NZ_CP047047.1, from coordinate 1,174,594 downwards.
TTGGCGCAGATCGGCGTGGTCGGCATGGCCGTCATGGGCTCGAACCTGGCCCGCAACTTCGCGTCCAAGGGGCACACAGTGGCCCTGTACAACCGCTCCCCCGAAAAGACCCGGGCCGTCGTAGACCAGCACGGCGCGGAGGGCTCTTTCATCGCGACCGAAAGTATCGAAGAATTCGTCGCCTCGCTCGAGCGTCCCCGCAAGGCCATCATCATGGTGCAGGCTGGTCCGGCAACCGACGCTGTCATCGAACAGCTCGCGGAAGCGATGGAGGAAGGCGACATCATCGTCGACGGCGGCAACGCGTTGTTTAGCGACACGATCCGCCGCGAGCGCGAAATCGCCGCGCGCGGTCTGAACTTCGTCGGGGCGGGCATCTCCGGCGGCGAGGAGGGTGCGCTGACCGGGCCCTCCATTATGCCGGGCGGCCCGGCCGAGTCCTGGGAAACCCTCGGCCCCCTGCTCGAAGACATCTCCGCCAAGGTCGACGGCGTGCCGTGCGTGACCCACATCGGCCCCGACGGCGCCGGCCACTTCGTCAAGATGGTCCACAACGGCATTGAGTACGCCGACATGCAGGTCATCAGCGAGGCCTACCACCTGCTGCGCTACGCGGCCGGGCTGGAACCGGAAGCCATCGCCGACGTCTTCGCCGAGTGGAACGAGGGGGACCTCGATTCCTACCTCATCGAAATCACCGCTGAGGTCCTGCGCCAGGTGGATCGCCGCTCCGGCAAGCCCTTCATCGACATCATCCTCGACGCTGCGGGCCAGAAAGGGACCGGGCGCTGGACGGTGAAGGAGGCACTCGACCTCGGGGTACCGGTCACCGGGATCGGCGAAGCCGTCTTCGCGCGCGCCTTGTCGTCCGCGCTCGCGCAGCGCCAGGCCGCCCAGGACGAAGGCCTGCCGTCCGGAACGCTGCGCACCCTCGGGGAACTCGGCATCGACGCAGCCGGGTTCACCGAGGACATCCGCCGCGCTCTCTACGCCTCCAAGCTCGTCGCCTACGCCCAGGGTTTCGACGAGATCAACGCCGGCTCCCAGGAGCACGGGTGGGCCATCAACCCGGGCGACCTGGCCCGGATCTGGCGTGGCGGCTGCATCATCCGCGCGAAGTTCCTCAACCGCATCACCGAGGCCTACGACAAGCAGCCGGAGCTACCTTCGCTGCTTCTCGACCCCTACTTCAAGTCCGAGTTGGACGGCCTGGTGGACTCGTGGCGCCGCGTCGTCGTCGCCGCCACGCAGCTCGGCCTGCCGGTGCCGGTGTTCGCTTCCTCGCTGTCCTACTACGACTCGCTTCGCGCGCAGCGCCTGCCCGCGGCGCTGATCCAGGGCCAGCGCGACTTCTTCGGCGCCCACACGTACAGGCGCATCGACATGGAAGGCACCTTCCACACGGCGTGGTCGGGCGACCGCGAGGAGCTGGAATACTGATTCGGCCCCGGCGGCGGGTACACTGCCGCCAATGACCTCTTTCGCCGAGCTCGGCCTGCCCCAGCCCATCGTCCGCGTGCTGCGCAACCAGGGAATCACGGACGCCTTTCCCATCCAGGAGGCAGCCATCCCCGACGCCCTCGCGGGCCGGGACGTCCTCGGGCGAGGTCCGACGGGCTCGGGCAAGACCTTCACGTTCGGGCTCCCCATGCTCGCCCGCCTCTCCGGCGCACCCTCCAGGCCCGGCCGCCCGCGCGGTCTCGTGCTCGCCCCGACGCGCGAGCTGGCCGCGCAGATCCGCGAAAGGCTCACCGAGCCGGCCGCCACGCTCGGACTGCGCGTCATCGACGTCGTCGGCGGCGTGAACATCAACCACCACATCCGGGCGCTCGCCGCGCCGGTTGACCTGCTGGTGGCCACCCCGGGCCGCGCCGAGGACCTCATCAACCAGAAGAAGCTCGACCTCGGAGGCATCGAGGTCACCGCGCTCGACGAGGCCGATCAGATGGCGGACATGGGCTTTCTCCCCCAGGTGCGCAAGTTGCTCGATCGCACGCCCGACGACGGCCAAAGGATGCTGTTTTCCGCAACGCTCGATGGGGACGTCGAAAAGCTCGTTAAGGCCTATATGCACGACCCGGTGACCCACTCGACGGCCCCTGTCGAAGCCTCCGTGGACACGATGGAGCACTACGTGCTAGAGGTCGGCGACCGGGAGAGCCGCAACGAGGTGGTGCTGCGGATCGGAGCGCGCGAGGGCCGCACCATCATGTTCATGCGCACCAAGCACGGGGTGGACAGGCAGGTGAAGAAGCTGCGGCGCGTGGGAGTTGACGCCCAGGGCCTGCACGGGGATAAGGGCCAGGGGGCGCGAACCCGCGCCATCGAGGGCTTCACCTCGGGGTCGACGCCCGTCCTCGTGGCCACCGACATCGCCGCGCGTGGCATCGATATCGGTGGTGTTTCGCTCGTGGTGCACGTCGACCCGCCCGCCGAGCACAAGGCCTACCTGCACCGCGCCGGGCGTACGGCGCGCGCGGGTACCTCGGGCACCGTGGTCACCCTGGCCATGGACGAGCAGCGCGGCGAGGTCGCTCAGCTGCTGCGCAGGGCGGGCGTGGACGCCGAGAGCGTACGCGTCACCCCCGATTCCGAGGCCTTGGCTAGAATCACAGGAGCGCGTGTTCCTGCGGGGCCGCCGCTTCCGCCGCCCGGGCAGCCCAGTCCGGTCGCCGCGGGTGCGAAGCGTCGGCCCCGTCGAACCCGCCGACAACACAAGGGCCGCGGGCGGTAGGAAACCGCCCACGAAGGACACCACACTTACATGGACATAGTTTTATCGATCCTCGCTCTGCTCGGCTTTGTCGTGCTGACGGCCTCCACCGGCCTCTTCGTGGCCATCGAGTTTTCCATGACCGGGCTGGAGCGCTCCACCATCGAGTCGCACGTGCGCTCCAAGGGGGACAAGACGGCGAAAGCTGTCGCGCGCGACCACGCGAACCTGTCGTTCGTGCTCTCCGGCGCGCAGCTGGGCATCACCGTCTCCACCCTCGCGGCCGGTTACCTCGCCGAGCCCGTGCTCGGGTCCTTTTTCACCCCCCTGCTGGAACTAGTGGGCCTCAACGAGCAGGCTTCCTCGGCGGTCGCGCTGGTCATCGCACTCGTGATCGCGACGTTTTTGTCCATGGTGTTCGGCGAGCTCGTGCCCAAAAACGCCGCCATCGCTGAGCCGCTGCACATCGCGCGCCTCGTGGTCCCCCCAGTCAACGTCTTCAACACGATCTTCGCGTGGTTTATCCGCGGGATGAATACCTCCGCTAACTGGTTCGTGCGCAAGCTCGGCTTCGAGCCGGCGGACGAGCTGACCTCAGCCCGCTCCGGCCAGGAGCTCGGCGCGATGGTGCGCAGCTCCGCGGAGGCGGGTGGCTTGGACGCCCAAACCGCCCGCGTGATCGACCGCTCCCTCCAGTTCGGCGAGACGACCGCCGAGGAGGTGATGACGCCGCGCTCCAAGATCGAATCCCTGGACGTCGAGGACACCGTTGCCGACCTCATCGAGATGGCGCGTGAGACGGGATACTCGCGCTTCCCCGTGCGCCGCGGTGACCTCGACGACACCGTTGGCGTAGTCCACATCAAGGACGCCTTTTCCATCGACGCTCACCTGCGCTCGACCACCCGCCTCGCCGACCTGGCCCGCCCCGTCCTTTTCGTGCCGGGCACGCTCGACGGCGACGCGGTGCTCAATCGCGTGCGTTCCGCTGGCTCCCAGGTCGTGCTCGTCGCGGATGAGTACGGCGGCACGCAGGGCCTGGTGACCATCGAGGACGTGGTCGAGGAGATCCTCGGCGAGGTGTACGACGAGTACGACGACAGGGACTCGGAGCGGGACTTCCAGCGCTTCGGCTCCTCCTGGGAGGTCTCCGGTCTCGTACGCCTCGACGAGGTGAGCGAAAGGACGTCCTACACCGCGCCTGACGGGCCGTACGAGACGCTCGGTGGCCTGGTGGTTTCCACGCTCGGGCGCATCCCGCGTGTCGGAGATAAGGTGCTGCTGCCGGAGGATCACGCGACACTTCGAGAGTCCTTCACCTCCGCCAACGCGGGCCGCTGGCTCGCCCACGTCTCCGTCATGGACGACCGCCGCGTGGACAAGGTCATCCTCACCCCCGTGTCGCACCCGGCCCAGGAAGGAGAGCAAGAATGAGCATCGGCCTCGCCATCCTCCTGATCGTTTTGCTCCTAGCCATGAACGCATTCTTCGTGGCCTCGGAATTCGCCCTCATCTCCTCGCGCCGTGACCGCCTCGAGTCCCTGCTCGCGCAGGGCAAGAAGGAGGCCGAGCGGGTAATTGTCGCGATCGAGCACCTCACGACGTATCTCGCAGGTGCCCAGTTCGGCATTACCATCGCCTCCCTGGTCCTCGGCAAGGTCGCTGAGCCCGCCGTGGCCCGCTACGTCGAAGTGCCGTTCGCCGCGCTTGGCCTTCCGCCGGACCTCCTCCACCCGATCTCCTTTGTCATCGCCCTCGGTCTCATCTCGTACCTGCACATCCTGTTCGGCGAAATGGTGCCCAAGAACATCGCTATCGCCGGCCCGGAGCGCCTCGCTCTCGTACTCACCCCAGTTATGAGCGCGTGGGTGAAGCTCACCCGCCCGGTGATCGAGTTCCTCAACTGGGTCGCCAACAAGACCCTCGCGGCCTTCGGCATCGAGCAGCGCGACGAGCTCGAGTCCACGGTGGATCAGGAGCAACTCGCCTCCATGATTCAGGAGTCGCGCAAGGAGGGGCTTCTCGACGCCGAAGAGACCGTCCGCCTGGCCAAGGCGCTACGCTCCGACTCGCGCAGCCTCAAAGAGGTGATGATCCCGCTGGATAAGCTGAAGACCATCCCCTACTCTGGGCGCGGCGTCCCGCTGTCGACCATTGAGCAGGCGGTGCGCGAGACCGGCTTTTCGCGCTTCCCCGTCGAGCGTTCCGCAAGCGTTTTGGTCGGCTACATTCACGTCAAGGACATCCTCGACCTCATGGCGGCCGGGGCCGATGAAGGCAATCACGACCCGCTCATCCCCACCTCCCGCATCCGCTCCCTGAGTATCGTCGACGGGGCCGGCAGCCTCGACGACGCGCTGACCTCCATGCACCGGCGCTCCGCGCACATGGCGCAGGTCCGCGACGGCGGCGAACTGGTCGGCGTCCTCGCTTTGGAGGACATCATCGAAGAGTATGTGGGCACGGTGTCCGACTGGACTCACGAGGGCGCCTAAGTGGCAACCACGCTGACCAGACAGCAGTGGCGGCGCGCTCAGTCCGAGCACACCGAGCGCGCCCGGCGCTGGGTAGACCCCCACCTTGCGCGGCGCAGCGCAGGCGAGGTACACCCCGTGTGGGATTTCCTCTTTGACTACTACAGGTTGCGCCCTGGCCACTTAAAGCGCTGGCAACCCGGGTTCGGAGTCGACCTCGAGGACGCCGCGGAGTTCGGCGAGCGGCGCTATTTTGACGTCGATAAGCATGGAACGGCCCGCCTCGCTGCGGATGAGCTCATCGCGAAGCGAGGCGAGGACCTGCGGCGCGTGCGTGACCTCGTGGCGCGCATCGGCGCGTCGCAGCCGCACTTCGATTGTTTTGGGCTGCACGAGTGGGCGATGGTGTACCGCGCGGGCGCGCCGCGTCACGGGCTCCCGCTGCGCCTGGGGCCCGACGGGACCGACGCCGTGGTGGAATCGCACCAGCTCAAGTGCAGCCACATTGACGCCTACCGCTTCTTCACCCCGGCCGCCCGACCACTGAATCTGACCGTGCTCACCCGCGAAAGCCAGGCAGAGCACGACCAACCCGGGTGCGTCCACGTGACGATGGATCTGTACAAATGGGCGGCCAAGGCCGGCCCCGCGGTCCCCGGGGAGCTGCTGCTCGACTGCTTCGAGCTGGCCGCCCGGGCGCGCGCACTCGACATGGAGGCCTCCCCCTACGACTGCCGGGGCCTCGGCTTCGGCGTCGTGCCCATCGAAACGCCCGAGGGCAAAGCCGAGTACGTGCACCGCCAACGCCAGCTCAGCCGCCGGGCGCAGCCGCTGCGCCAGCGCCTGCTCTCGCTCCTCGACGCCGTGTTGGCAGATAAGATGGCTGAGAAGGCAAAGTAGCAACATTATTCGAGGTGGTTCCCGCATGGGTCGGCATTCTGACGGCACTAACAACTACTCCCTGTCCCGGAGCGTGATCGCGGTGCTCGTCATCGTCGTGCTCGTGATCGCGGTCGCGATCTGGTACGTCGCCGCGAGCCCGGGATCGGATAACGCCGAGCCCGAGGAGCCGGACTGCGTCGCCGGAGAGCTCGAACTGCCCGTTGCCGCCTCCGACGAAGCAGTGGCGCGCACCCTCACCGATGCTTACGCCGCCTCGCAGCCCGTCGTTCGAGACTTCTGCGTCACTCCCCTGCTCGTCGCCGACGCTGCCGAGGCCGCCGTTTACGTCGGCTCCGACTCCCCCGCCACCGCTGAAATCCTCTCGCAGGCCGGGCGCAGCGTTTCCGTCTCGGACCCGGAGCCCGTTGCCTCGCAACCCGTCGGTGTCGCCTCGGAGGAAGAGGTTGCCCCCGCGGACGTCGCACTGCAGCAGGTCGCCTTCCCCACAGACGGCGAGCCCGCCGTATCGGCGGCCGTGGCTACTGAGCTCGCCCCCAACGCCGACGAGGCGGCCGATGCGCTGCGCAACCAGCGCGTCGGTGCCGCGGAAGATGTGCTCAACGACGAACGCTACGCCGCCACCACCCGCGACGGAACGCCCGCCGGATGGGCCTTCACCGAGCTCGGCGGCTCCGTCCTCTTCGCCGCTTTGCCCCTGAACCAGGCCGACGGGGTCAGCGAGGACCAGTCTCGCGCAGGGCAGGATTTCGCCCGCTTCTCCGCCGAGGGCTTCGCCGGGGACGGGGCCGACCAGCCTGAGATCGCGGATACTGTGTGGGAGGCAGCCGTCCCGCCAGAAGCCGCGGAGCCAGCGGACGAACAGCAGCCCGCCGAGGAGGACCCGGCGGCGGCCCCCGAGATGGTGAGCACTCTATTCTTGCTGGACACCTCCGAGGCGATGGCCCCCTTCCTTCCGGCCGCTGCCGAGTCCATCGGCAACGCTGCACGGGAAGTCGCGGGCAACGGGCATAGCGTTGGGCTGTGGAACTACTCCAGCCCCCTCAACCCGGGCGTGCAGCAAAGCTACCGCGAAAACGTCATGCTCGGACCCGACGCGGAAGCCGTAGCCACGGCAGCTGGCCGCTTCGGCATCGGCGGGCAGCCCAACACCCGCGAGGCGCTGAGCGCCGCCGTCGGCTACGCCGCGGAAGTACAGGGGCCGGTGCGCGTCGTGCTCATCACCACCGGCACCGCAGACGCGGCAGACGACGAGGCCTTCGTCTCCGCCCTGCGCGAGGCCACCGGGGATAACGCGCGGATCTCTGTCGTCCACGTTGGCCCCAACGAGCAGGACCCGGCGGTTGCCGAGGTCGCGGAAGCGGTGAGCGCCTCCCCGGATGAGGCTGGTCTTGGCCAGGCAGTCGCCGAGGTCGTGGGCCAGTAACGGCCGGGCCGCCGCTAGGAGGACTTGCGGCGGCGGCGCGCGGCCAGCTCGTCGAGGCCGATGACGTTGTCCTCGGAGGTACCCTCCGAGACGCGCTCGGCCGGGAAAGCGGAGATGCTGCCGGTCAGGTCACGCATGATCTGCGGCACCGCGATACCGAAGACGCCCTGACCCCCGCTCAGCAGGTCGATGATGTCCTCGTTGCTGCGGCATTCGTACACCGTGGTCCCGTCAGAGACGAGCGTGATCTCGGCGATGTCGTTCACTCCGCGGTCGCGAAGCTTGTCGACGGCCAGCCGGATGTTCTGCAGGGAGATGCCGGTATCGAGCAAGCCCTTCACGATCTTCAGCACCAGCAGATCCTTGAAGGAGTACAAACGCTGCGAGCCGGAACCGCGCGCGCCGCGGATGGAGGGGCGCACGAGATTGGTGCGCGCCCAGTAGTCGAGCTGGCGGTAGGTGATGCCGGCCACCTGGCAGGCAATGGGGACGCGGTATCCGACGATGTCGGAGGGTCCGACGTCGAAAAGCGTCTCTTGGACGGCCTCGGCGGACCCGGTGCTGAGGTGGGGGGTGTCGTTGCTCACGTAATTACTCCCGTGAAGTTCTGCGGTGCGCGCTGTTTCCTATTAAATGCCAAGCTTAAGCCGGGGTCAAGGCCAGGATACCGCGACACGCCGAAGTTTCAACCTGAAGTTTAGGGTTATTGCTCTTCCCCGAGGTCGCCTTCCTCGACCCCGAGGTCGCGCATGAGCTGCTCGAACTCCGCGTCGGCGGCGGCGTCGCCGCTCGCGGAGTCCCCCTCCGCGGCGTCGCCTCCCGTGTCGATGTTCAGGTTGAAGTAGGTACTCAGGTCCGCGGCCGAGATGCGCACTCCCGCCTGGGCCAGCACAGTCTCGTCGACCTCGACGCTTTCGTCCAAGGCCGCGGCCAAAACAAGCGCGTCGGAAGCGCGCAGGTCGTATTCTGTGCCGTCGCCGAGGGTCAGGGTGGCCATGAACACGCCGTTGTAGTAGCTCGAGATCTCGATTGCGTTCACCCCTCGCCCGGACTGGGCGATCACGTCGCCGAGGACGTCGTGGGTGCCCGGGCGGCTGGGGCTGGCCCCGCTCAGCCGAGCGAGAAGCTGCGCGCCCTCGACGGGCGGCAGCCACACAGGAAGGAAGCGGCCCTGATCAGGCGCGTGGAGAAGGGCACAGAGGAAGTTCTCCGGCCCGAGCGGGAATACCCCGGTCACACTGATGGGAACCATAAGTGACCTCCTAGCTGTCGAGTCGGCGGCGCAGCTCGTTTTTCACGAGGTCTGCGTGCAGGGACACCACCAGCGCAGTCATCTGGTGGCCGATCTCCTCCGCCTTCTGTTTCGCCCCCGCCGTACGCGACTTTGCCACCGGCTCGACGACCTGCGAGATCAGATCGGCCTGGCGCCCGGCGGCTGTCCGCAGCGACTTCAGGTGCCGGGTATCCAGGCCGAACTCGGAAAGCGCGAGGGCGGTGGTGACCACGCGAACGTCGTCCGCGCTGAAGTGGCCCGTCGCGTCCGGGGTGAGCAACCCGGCCTTGACCAGCTCGGCGACGGTGGACTCGGCGGTGTTCGCCTGCTGCGCCAAGTCGACGTCGGTCAAGCGCGTCGCCGGAGCAGCACGGAAGGTCTCCGGGGACACGATCGGATCGGCCTTCGCCGCGGACATGATCGCGGTGACCTGGCCGGAGTCCATCGCGTCGAGCTGCTCGCGGATGACCTTAAGCGGCAGGTAGTTATCGCGCTGAGTCACCAAGATGTAGCGCAGGCGCTCGACGTCGTCGTCGGTGAACCGGCGGTAGCCCGAGGCCGTGCGCTGGGGGGTGATCAGCCCCTCAGACTCGAGGAAGCGGATCTTGGACACCGTGACGTCCGGGAACTCCTCGCGCAAGCGGTTTAGCACGACGCCGATGGACATGGTCTTGGCGGTGGTCTTTGCGCCCGCGCGCGCGGCAGGCTGCTGCGGGGAGGTCTTGCGAATTGCGCTCACGGTGGTGCTCGGTTTTCTACTAAGGTGGGCGAAACATGTACTGCCCTGGCGGGCGGGAATAGCCGCCCGCCGCGGGCACGAACGCCAGCTACCGGTTAGGCGGTAGCGGCAATGAAGACGAGGCGGAATTTGCCGATCTGAATCTCGTCACCGCTCGACAGCGCCTGGGAGTTGCGCGGTTCGCGGTTGACGTAGGTGCCGTTGAGGGAGCCGACATCGACGACCTCGAAGCCGCCTTCGTTGCGGCGGAACTCCGCGTGGCGCCGGGAAACGGTGACATCGTCGAGGAAGATGTCGGCGTCCGGGTGGCGGCCGGCGGTGGTGGTGTCCTGGTCCAGAAGGAAGCGGGAACCCGCGTTCGGGCCGCGCTTGACCACGAGAAGCGCGGCACCCTCGGGCAGGTTATCCGCACCCCCTACAGCGTCGGAGGAGGCGGCGCCCGACTCCATTTCCTTCAGCAGGTCTGCACGGAACACCGAAGTGGTTTCTACTTGATTCTCCGGCGTACCAGTGTTTTCGCTCATGAACTTCTCCTGACGCTGTCGAGGGATTTTCAAATCAACTGTTAGCCATACTAGCGATCGGCCCCCGCCTCGGGGAACAAAGGCAGATTGTTACGGCCTACATGCAGCTTAGCGCGCGGCGGGCAGGCCAGCCGATTACCGAAAAATATTCGCCACCCCGGTGATGAAGGAGTTCCCGGAGCCCGCCAAGGGGTTGTCGGAGACCATGTAGGTCCACGTCGCGCTCGGGCGCTTCCACCCCGCGTCCTCCAAGTGCGCCCCGTCGGCGTCGATAAGCACTGTCTCGAAGCTCTCTACGGCGTGGTCGACGGCGCGGTTGGCCAGGTCCTTGAACTCTCGCACGGCAATGCGGTGGTACTCGTCGATCGGAGTCTCGCGCGCAATGGCGCGCAGGTGGATGGACTCGCGGACGTCGTCCATGAGAGCCAGGTGCTCCGACCACTCCGCGTCGAGGTGAAAGAGCATGATCTCGCGGGCGGCCTGCTCGCGCGTTTGTGCGGGCAGTTCGTTCAGGGAAGCGGCGCGCTCGGGGCTGCGCTTGGCCAGCTCCCGCCAGGCGGTGTCCGTGTCCAGCAGGCGGGCGCGGCGCTCGTCGAGGATGTCGCGGTGGTCCGCGAGCAGCTTGTTGTACTTCCACGTCTGCGAATGAATTTCCAGCAGCTGTCCTTCGGTAACGCGCTGGCAGTGCTCCACGAAGCCCTGCACCCGGTCCGACTCGATGCGCCCGTCCTCCCCCGGGTGCGCGGTGACCTGCTCTCCCGCCCCGCCGCTGGTGACGATATCATCCTCCAGCGAGACGAAAAACACGCTCAGCCCGGGGTCCCCCTGCCGGCCCGCGCGCCCACGCAGCTGATTGTCCAGCCGCGCGGTGCGGTGGCGCGCCGTGCCGATGACGGCCAAGCCGCCGCGCTCGGCGACCTCGTCGTGCTCGGACTCATCCGCCCCGCCAAGGCGAATGTCCGTGCCGCGACCGGCCATCTGAGTGGACACCGTCACGCGGCCAAGGTCGCCGGCCTCGGCGATGATGCGCGCCTCGTGCCTGTCATTTTTCGCGTTGAGTACGTTGGCGTGCACCCCGCGGCGCTCGAGCGCTGCGGCCAGCGCCTCCGACTCGGCGACGTCGTGCGTGCCCACCAGGACCGGCTGCCCCGTGGAGTGCAGGTGCACGATCTCCTCGACAATTGCGGCGTTTTTCTCCTCCATGGTGGCGTAGATCCGGTCCGCTTCGTCGAAGCGGCGCAGCGTTCTCGCCCGGTCGATGACGGAGACGTGCAGCCCGTAGAAGGAGCGCAGCTGGTCGGTCGCCTCCACCGCTGTGCCCGTCATGCCGGTCACCCGGGGGTAGCGGCGCATGAGGGCCTGAAGAGTGATCGAGTCGAGGATCCGCCCGCCCTCGGAGACCGCCAGGCCCTCCTTCGCCTCGACGGCGGCCTGGAGCCCATCGGGCCAGCGCTGGAGCTCAGCGACGCGGCCGCGTGAGGCGTCGACAAGCGCGACCTTGCCCTCCTCCACGATGTAGTGGACGTCCCGGATCAGCAGCGCCTTGGCGTGTAGCGCGAGGTTCACGCGAACCAGCGTGTCGCCGATGTGCTCGTCGGAGTAGAGCGAGTCGATGCCGAGCAGCGCCTCCACCCGCCGCGCACCCTCGTCAGTGAGGAAGGCGTTGCGGCCTTCGGCGTCGACGGTGTAGTCCTCGCCCTCCTTCAGGCGGGAGACCGCCTCGGTGATGCGCCCCGTCGCCTGCGTGCCGGGTTCCGAGCCCGCGAGCACGAGCGGGACCAGGGCTTCGTCGACAAGTACGCTGTCAGCTTCGTCGACAAGCGCGACCTGCGCCTTAGCCTGAACCGTCTGCTCGCGGTGCGTAATCTGGTTGTCCCGCAAGTGGTCGAAGCCGATCTCCGTAACCGGGGCGTAGACCACGTCGCAGCGGTAAGCGAGGGCGCGCTCCCCGCGCGTCGAGGACTCCATCACCGCCGCGACGCTCAGGCCGAAGAACTCGACGAGCGGGCGCATCCACTCGGCGTCGCGGCTGGCCAGATAGTTGTTCACCGTGATGACGTGAACCCGCTTGCCCGTCAGGGCGTAGCCCGTGGCCGTCATCGCTCCCACGAGCGTCTTACCCTCACCGGTGGCCATCTGGATCACGTCGCCTTCGAGCATCCGCAGCACGGCCTGGTTCTGCACCTCGTAGGGTGTCATGCCGAGGGTGCGGGACGACGCGACCGAGAGAATGGCCAAAAACGAGGCCTTGTCCTCAATCTCCTCGCCTTTCACCGTGGCGCGGATCGCCTCCGCCAGCTCGGCGTCGGGAAGCTGTTCGTACTCCCCGATCAGCCCGTGCGCTTTCCCCACGATGCTTTTCGACGCCTTATTGTTGCGCTCCGCGCTCGCGCCCATGGCCTTCCAGAACCAGTCAAAGGCACCCATAAACCGCTCGTCCTTTCGTCGGCGACTCTCTTCCTGCCAACCTTACGGCAGCGTTGTCGCCGCGCCGCGCGCTCCTGCAATATCCTCTACTGGCGTACACCGGCCCCGCAGCCTGTTCAGGAGGTTCCACCCGAGATGCATTCCCTCAACGTCAAGGTCCCGTCGTCGACCGGGATCATGATGGCCGGCACGATCGACCAGCCCGTTCACCCGGCAGAGGCCTACGCCATCTTTGCCCACTGCTTCGCCGGCTCGCGCCACACCCCGGGCGCCTCCCGCATCTCCAAAAAGCTCACCGAACATGGCATTGCCACCCTCCGCTTCGATTTTCCCGGCCTGGGCCAGTCCGAGGGCGCATTCCGCGACACCAGCTTCAGCCAAAACGTCGACGACATCCTCGCCGCGGCGCAGTGGCTGGCGGAGAACTACCGCGCGCCGCAGCTGCTCATTGGCCATTCCCTCGGTGGCGCCGCCGCGTTAAAGGCCGCCACCCGCCCCGAGCTGAAAAAGTCCCTCAGGGCTGTGGCCGCGGTCGGCGCCCCCTTCGACCCGGCACACTCGGTGCTGCACTATGCCGACAAGATCAGGGAGGCCGACGCCACCGGCTCCGTGGTGGTCACCCTCGGCGGGCGCGAGCTGGAAATCTCGCGGGAGTTTCTCCTCGACCTCGCCGAGACCGACCCGCAGACCTACCTGCCCACCCTGCGCACACCCCTTCTGCTGGTCCACTCCCCCATTGACCAGACCGTGGGCATCGACAACGCGCAGACGATCTTCCGCCTGACCCGCTACCCGAAGTCCCTCATGGCCCTGGATAAGGCCGATCATTTGCTCACCCGACAGGGCAGCGCGCAGCGCGCGGCCGACATCATCGGTTCCTGGGCGAAGCAGTACATCGACCCCGAGTTCGTCCCCGAGCCCACCACTGACACCAACGCCATCTCTTACACGGCCCGCGGCACCCGCTTCGGGGACGTCGTGCGCACCTCGAACCGCGCGATCGCTACCGACCGCGCCAAAAACTCCGGCGGCCGGGGCCAGGGCGTGACCTCCACCGGGCTTTTCATGAGCGCGCTTGCCGTCTCCACCTCCCAAGCCATCCGCGAGGCGGCCCGAGGCATGAAGCTTGACGACGTCCGCGTCGCCGTCACCCACCACGGCGGCAACCGGTTCACCCGCGAGGTCACCCTCGTCGGCGACCTCTCCGACGCCGAGCGCGCCCAGCTCCTCGAGGCCGCCGGCTGCTCCCGCGTGGACACCTTCATCGGCGCGGCCAGCATCGAAACCACACTGGTGTAACTTACTCCCCCATTTTTCCGCCGTGACCTGACGATTTCCGCTATCGCAGGCGCGTGATGTAATCTATCCAAGTTACCGCGAGCGCCCCACGCGCTCAACGTACACGGGCTATGGCGCAGTTTGGTAGCGCACTACACTGGGGGTGTAGGGGTCGCAGGTTCAAATCCTGTTAGCCCGACGCAGAGCACTCAGGCCCCGCTCCTCGGAGCGGGGTTTTTTGCCTAAGAGGGAATCCGGGGCTGGGCTCTGGGTTAAACACAAAATGTGTGTCTGGCTCCGGCGTGTCGCGGGGGTTAGATGTGGCCTTTTTGGATGCCGATTGAGTGGGTGTAGTCGGTGTCGATAGCGTTGTCGTAGAGGACTGGTCGTCCGGTTTCGTGGTCGGCGTGGTTCTCGTTGCGGGTTAGGGTTGGAACTTTGGCAAGTTGGTCCTGGCCCCAGTTGGACTGCCTGGTGATTGCAATAGGATCGTCAGGCTGGTTTGCCCCGGGTTTAATGGAGGGTAGGGATGTGGAAAAAGAGCCCTGCCCTCCATTAAACCCGGGGCGAACCAAATGCGACGAAATCGGAGCTTTACTCACGGAGAGTGTCCGTTTGTTTGTGTGCGGGGGCTTGGTTTACAAGTAGTTGGCGAACCGGTCTGGGTAGGCCACGGATAGTTGGTTGATGGCTTGTTTCCACCCTGAGGTTTTCGCCCCTTCAATATAGCCGTTGCAGTCGATTGCCCGCTTCGCTTTTTTCGCGCGTTGGGCGGCGCGTTTGTCCTCGATGTTGCAGACCATCAACCACAGCGTCTTCAACGCCGCAGCATCCGTGGGGAATTGGCCACGGTTGCGGGTCGCTTTCCGCAGCTCAGCGTTAAGCGACTCGATGGCATTGGTGGTGTAGAGCACCCGGCGAGCTGCAGGCGGGAACTGCAGAAACGGTATAAACCTCTCCCACGCATCACGCCAGACCTTCACCGACTGGGGGTACTTCCGCCCCAGTTCCGAGGCTTCGAAGGCATCGAGGGCGGCGCAAGCGGCGTCCTCGTTCGGTGCGGTGTAGACCTGCCGCAGCGCGCTGGATACAGATTTGCGGTCCTTATAGGACACCCACCTGTTGGCGGCCCGGATCAGGTGCACGATGCAGGTTTGTACCATCGAGTTCGGCCAGGTCGCTTCCACGGCCTCAGGCAGGCCTTTGAGCCCGTCGCAGCAGACGATGAACACGTCATTGACTCCACGGTTCGCCAGGTCCGCGCACACGGATGCCCAGAATGCAGCCCCTTCATTGTCGGCGATCCATAGTCCCAGGATGTGTTTGGTCCCGTCGATGTCGATGCCAACAGCCATGTAGCAGGCTTTATTGACCACCCGGTGACCGTCGCGGATTTTCACCCGCAGCGCGTCGAGGAAAATGACCGGGTAGAACTCATCGAGCTGACGGTTTTGCCACACCATCACCTCATCGAGGACCGCATCGGTGATGGTACTGATGGTATCCGGGCTGATGTCCACCCCCAGGGTCGATGCCAGGTGGTGCTGGATATCGCGTACCGTCATTCCGCCGGCGTAGAGCGAGACGATCATGTCATCGAGCTCTGTCAGCCGGCGTGCCCCTTTCGGCACCATGACCGGGTGAAACGTGCCCGCTCTATCCCGAGGCACTGTGATGTCCACCGGGCCGTAGCCGGTGCCCACAGTTTTGGTGTACGACCCGTTACGGTGATTGCCACCGTTTGAGGGGCTTACCTGGGCTTTGGCCGCGCGATCTGAGTGCCCGTACCCCAAATGGGCGTCCATCTCCGCCTGCAGACCCGCGTTGATCGAGGCTTGCAATAGACCTTTGACCAGGTCGCTGGCATCGTCGACGGAGGTTGATAGCTCGCCGATCAGTGCGGCGATTTCCGGGTTTTCCATCAGCTTCGCGCTGATCTCGTTGACCCTGCTCGGGTCATGGCCTTTCTTCGGTGACACGGTAGTCATTATCAGTGAAACTCCTTCTGGATCAGAGCCTCACACACAAACTTCCTGACACCCTCTACTCACGCGATTTGTCGTCACCCTTCGCTCGATAAAAGAAGGAAGCGGAGACAGGAAAGGCGACAGCAGCGATGCCCCATCCAGCAATGGCAGCTCCTGCTACAGGGATTGTTACCCCAAGAAGAGGTGCTGCCGTGCCGATCGCGAGTGCAACGAACCCACGCGACTGATTTCTACTCGATCTCATGATTTACTCCGATCCTGACTCACTCCAATTCTGGCCTGTGGAGTACCCGATTGTACTCCACCTGTAGCTCCGGGAGCTGCGACTAGACAAGCGATACAACCAGCCCCCAGCGTCGCCGCACAGGCTGCACCACACAACGCTCAGTGCCGCAATTGCCCATGATGCAATTCCAGCATTGATGAGGCAATCGTTGAGCCCACCCCAATCCATGCCCATTGGCGAGATTTGACCATCAGGGGCTGAGGTATCCTGCGAGACAACCGAGACAACATATTCATGCAGTTCCTGCTCGCCATCGGCATAGGTTGTGACACAACCCGAGTTTGGAGACACTTCTTTGGGTGTGATTTGGTACGTTGACTTCAGGGTGTTTTCAGGAGTGAGAAAGACTCCGAACACGCTACCGTTCGACACTCCATCGATTCGGATGGATACAAATGTGCTTCCATCATCCAGACGCTTGGGCCCGACCCCTGGAAAGTGAACACAGGGGTCGGGCCCAAGCATGGACTAAGACTACCTTCCTCCGGCTATCAACCGGGGCTAGCCTATGTCCGCCAAAAGGGGTCAGGTCCAAGTTTTAAGCGAAGTGTGCATGAGAGCATGACACCAGCTGTCAAAATACTGTGCAACGGTGGGAAAACATCACACTAAATGCCCCTACATGGACCTTTAATGCCAAAGTTAACCACAGTTTTTCGAGTTTTCGCGCCGATTTCATAAAAACTTTCGCATGATCATCGGCCACTTCACCTGGCAGTAACCCCCTACCGGTGTTCCACCCCGAAGAAATCCAGGACCGTGTTCGTGGCAAAGTCCGGCGCCACAGTCTGCGTTGTGTCGTGGCTCGCGCCGGGCCACACGTGGGCGCCATTGAAGATGCGATAGTGCGTGACGGGGGCGTCGCAGCCCCGGTAGCTCTGCCGAGTCAAGGTCGGCGTGACCTCGTTGAACACGGGGTCGGGGCCACAGTGGTTACGCCGCGCGGTGTCGCCGATAACCTGCTCGAGCGACTCGTAGCGGGTGTTGTGCCGCATCCCGCCGTTGTAGTTGATGATCGTGTCGTTGGTGCCGTGGATATCGAGGGTCTTGACGGGGATCGGCGAGCAGCCCTCGAAAACGCGGTCGTAGAACGCGGCCGACACCGTGGCCACGGCCGCGACAGCGTGCGCGCGGTGGCAGCCCACGAAGGCAGCGAACCCGCCACCGTTGGACAGCCCGGTGGCAAACACGCTGGCGGGGTCGATGGCGAGCTCCCCCATCAGCTCTGCCCGCACCGCGTCGAAGAAGGCGAGGTCCTGCGCCCCCGTCGTCTGGGCGTACGGCGCCGGCGCCCATGCCCGGTCCTTGCCGTCCGGCTGCCCCCGGCCGTTCATATACACCACTACCGCGTTCGCCCGGTCGAAGCCGGTGGCGGCGCGCATCAACGCGGCGTCGCCCCTAAAGCCGTGGAACACGAAAATCAGCGGCACCCGCGCCCCCTGGGCCGCCGCCGGAGGGATCGACACGGTGTAGGAACGCTGCAGGTCCGCGGCGACGATGGTGCGGTTGTCCACGGTGCGCTCGCCCTCGACCGGTGCGCTCGAGCTCGCAACCTCGGGGACGACCTTGCGCACCTGCTGCGAGGAACTCTGCGCTTCGTTGTGCACCTCGGTCGCGCACGCCGTTGCCGGCAGCACAGCCGCAATGAGCGCCGCCGCGCCCCACCGCCACATTCGTCCATTCACCTAAGAGTGTCCCTTCCGTCGGTTGCTACATTGATTCAGTATGGAACCAAGCAGGAAAAACGGCCCGGCGTTCCGCGACGCGGAGCACCGCGTGACCTCGGCCCGGTCCTTCCTGGCTGGGGCGGCCGGCTACGACGCTGCACGCCCGTCCTACCCACGTGACATTACATCCCTATACACCATAAAGGGAAGGGTGCTCGACATCGGGGCCGGTACCGGGATTTTTAGCGCCGTTCTCGCCGCCGCGGGCCACAGGGTTGTTGCTTGCGACCCGTCCCCGGGCATGCTGCGCACGCTGCGCGCGAACCACCCCACGATCCCCGCCTGGTGCGCGACAGCGGAGAGCACCGCGCTTCGCGACGCCTCCGTCGACAACCTGGCCGCAGCCCAGACGTGGCACTGGGTCGATGCCGCCCGCGCAAGCGCCGAGGCTGACCGCGTCGTGCGCCCCGGCGGCGAGATGCTGCTGTGCTGGAATACCCTCGACGTGCGCCACCCCTGGGTGTTGCGCCTCAGCCGCATCATGCACTCGGGCGACGTCCAGCGCGAGGGCTTCTACCCCGACGTGCGCCCCCCGTGGCGCTTGCGTGACGAGATGCGCCTGACGTGGATTCAGCCCGCCACGCCAGAGGACCTGTTCCCGCTCATGGCCACTCGGTCCTACTGGCTGCGCGCCAGCGACCCAACGCGGGAGAAGATGACCGCCAACCTGCGCTGGTACCTCTACGAGCGCCTCGGTTTCGCCCCCGGCCAGCTCCTACCGCTGCCCTACCGCACTGACGCCTTCGTCTACGCGCGCTAGCGCTTCTGGCGCCGCTCGCGGACCCGCACGGCGATCCGGATCGGCGTGCCGTGGTAGCCGAAGGCCTCGCGGAACTTGCGCTCCAGGTAGCGGCGGTAGCCGGCGTCGAGGAAGCCGGTGGTGAACAGAACGATTGTCGGCGGACGGGTGCTCACCATGGTGGTGAACAGCACGCGCGGCAGGCGGTTGTTCTTCATCGGCGGCGGGTTCGCCGCGATGGCCTCGCGCAGCCAGTTGTTTAGCTGGCCGGTGGACACGCGCCGGTCCCAGTTCTCCAGCGCCTCGGCCATAGCCGGCTCGAGGCGATGCAGACCGCGCCCGGTGTCGGCGGAGATGTTGAGCTTGGTCACCCACGGCAGGTGGCCGATCATTTCGTCGAACTCGCGGTCGAAGTAGTAGCGCCGGTCCTCGTCCATGAGGTCCCACTTGTTAAAGCAGATCACCATCGCCTTGCCAGCCTCGAGCACCATGGAAATGACGCGCTGGTCTTGCTCCGAGATGGGCTCTGAGGCGTCGATAAGCACGACGCAGACCTCGGCCGCCTCGATGGTGCCGCGGGTGCGCAGGCTGGCGTAGTACTCGTGGCCCTGGGCGTTTTTGACCTTCTTGCGCAGGCCGGCGGTGTCGATGAACTTCCACAGGTCGTCGTCGAGCTGGATGAGCTCGTCGACAGGGTCGACGGTGGTGCCCGCGACGTTATCGACGACGGAACGGTTCTTCTTCGACAATTTGTTCAGAAGGCTCGACTTGCCCACGTTCGGCCGCCCCACGAGTGCGACGCGGCGCGGCCCCTCCGTCACGGATGCGGCTGCGCGCGGAACGTCGGGGAAGACGCGGAGAATCTCGTCGAGAACGTCCGCTCCGCCGCGCCCGTGCAGGGCGGAAACGGGCCACGGGTCCCCCAGGCCGAGCGCGTAGAACTCGGCGACATCCGCCCACTGGGATTCCGACTCGAATTTGTTGGCAACAAGGAGGACCGGCACGTCGGCACGCTGCAAGTTCCGCGCCATGACAGCGTCGGTAGATGTGACCCCGGTGTGGGAGTCGACGACCATGACAATGACGTCGGAGGTCTCCATCGCGGCCTCCGATTGCCGCGCGATGGCCGCGTGGATTCCCTTTGCGTCCGGGTCCCAGCCGCCGGTGTCTTGCACCCAGAAGCGGCGCCCGCCCCAATCGGCCAGGTAGCTTACCCGGTCTCGGGTCACCCCCGGGTGGTCCTCGACCACGGCTTCGCGGCGGCCGAGGAATCGGTTGACCAGCGTGGACTTGCCCACATTCGGTCGGCCGACGATGGAGACGGTCGGCAGGGCCTCCTCGACGATGTCCGGGCCGCCGACGCCATAGGACTCTTCGAGTTCGGCCCACTCCTCGTCCGTCATTTCCTCCGCGTAAGCGTCGCCGTCAATAAAGCTGCGGTCGATGTCGTCGCGGTCGATGTCGTCGTGAAATCCGTCTGCGTGTTTCTCGCTCACTGCGCGCTCCTAGCGATGAGGGAGACGAGGGCGGCGTGCACCTCGTCGCGGTCCATGTCGGATGTGTCAATCACCTCGGCGTCCTCGGCCGGGCGCAGCGGGCTTACCTCGCGGGACGAGTCGAGGTCATCGCGGCGGATGACATCGGCAAGCACCGTGTCGAAGTCGACGTCACGCCCGGCTTGGACGTCCTGGGCGTAGCGGCGGCGGGCGCGTACCTCGGCCGAGGCGGTCAGGAAGGCCTTTGCGGGGGCGTCGACAAGCACGACCGTGCCAATGTCGCGGCCTTCCACAATCGCGCGGTGCGCGTCGCGGGCCAGCTTGCGCTGCAGCGCCACCAGGTTCTCGCGCACCTCCGGGATCGCGGAGACGGCGGAGACGCTGCGGGTCACCTCTGGCCCGCGAATCTCGCCCGCGACGTCCTCCCCGGCGAGAAGCACCTCGGTGGAATCCGGGTCGTCGGACACCGTTAGCGGCAGCTGCCGCGTCGCCGCGATGACGGCCGCGGAATCGTCCGGGTCAACCCCCGCTCGCAGCACCGCAAGCGTGGCCACCCGGTACATCGCGCCGGTGTCGACGTACTTCGCTCCCAGCTCCTTGGCCAGGCGGCGGCACGTGGTGGACTTGCCCGTGCCTGAGGGGCCGTCGACGGCGAGGATGAGGCCGCCGCCGGGCATATTGGAAAGTTCGCTCATACCAGTGGTTTCCGTCATTACATCTCCACCGCCTTGTACAGGGAAGTCAGCTCGGCGCGGTTGAGCGCGCGCATGGAACCCGGCTTCATGTCACCGAGCTGCACCGTGTGCACCTTCGTGCGCACGAGCCGCTGCACCGGGTAGCCGGCCGCCTTGAGCATCCGGCGCACCAGGTGCTTGCGGCCCTCGTGGATCTCGAGGCGGATGATGGACTGCCCGTTGTAGACGTCCACGATTTGGGCGTAGTCGGCGGCGGCTGGGCCGTCGTCAAGCTCGATGCCCTTCTTCAACGTATTCACCAAGTTCGGCTTCGCCTCGCCGAGCACGGTGGCCAGGTAGGTCTTGGACACCCCGTAGCGCGGGTGCATGAGCCGGTTGGCAAGCTCACCGTCGTTGGTGAGCAGCAGCAGGCCCTCCGTGTCCGCGTCGAGGCGCCCGACGTGGAACAGGCGCTGGCCGGAGGCCGTCTTCTCCGCCACGTAGCTGCCCACGGAGGTCCGGTCCATCTCGTCTTTCATCGTGGACTGGACCCCGCGCGGTTTGTTGAAGGCGAAGTATTCGAGCTCCCCGTTGACGTTGATGCGCGTGCCGTCGACGCGGATGATGTCGGTGCGCGGGTTCACGCGCACGCCCTGGCGGGTGATGATCTCCCCGTTGACCTCAACGCGGCCCTGCTCGATCATCACCTCCGCGTGGCGGCGGGAGGCCACGCCCGCCTGCGCGAGGACCTTCTGCAGCCGCACGCCCTGATCGGCGGCGGGTTCGTCCCACCAGTTGTCCTCGAGCGGGTGGGGGTCGGATGGGCTGACGTTTTGCTTCTTCGCCGGCTTGGCATAGGAGATGTAGAACGTGTCGTCCTTCTGCCTGTCCGGTGTGCCGTCGCGGCGAGCGGGGGGAGTCATCGGCGATTCCTTACTTTTCGTCGTATGCGGTTGTTTCAGCTATCCCACGCTACCAGGGCGTACGCTGCTTCGACAAAGGGCTCACCAGGCGTCGTCGATGGCGTCAACCTCCGGCAGCAGCGGCGCCAGGTCCGGCAGGCGGTCCAGCGAATCGATGCCGAGCAGTTCAAGAAACAGCTCCGTAGTGACGTAGCGGTGCGCCCCAGTGGCCTCATCCGGCGCGACCTCCGCGATGAGCCCGCGCAGCGCAAGCGTGCGCATGACGCCGTCGACGTTGACGCCGCGGACCCCGGCAACCTGCGAGCGCGTCACGGGCTGGCGGTACGCCACCACCGCCAGCGTCTCCAGCGCCGCCCGCGACAGCCGCGTTTGCGTGCCGTCCACGAGGAAGGCCTCGACAGCCGCCGCATTCTCTGGGCGCGTGTACAGCCGCCAGCCCTCCGCCGTCTCGCGCAGGTCGATCCCGCTGCCGCGCGCGTCGAGCTCGCCCTTCCACTCCCGCAGTTGCTTGACGACGTCCCCTTCGCCCGTCCCGAGAGCCCGCGCCAAATCCTCGGCGCGGGCGGGGGTGTCCAGGACGAGCAGGATGGACTCAAGTTGCGAGCGCAACTGGGGCACCATATTCACGGCCTCAGAAGTCATGGCTTCAGATGCTAGCTCCAGTTGCTCGCCGCGACGACGGCCGGGTCGACCTCAAGCCCCGTCCAGGCGACGGCGAGCGGCCCGAGCGCCTCCTCCTGCTGAGTGTCCACGGCGCGCGCCTTGTACAGCTCAAGCAGGGCGAGAAAGCGCCCCACGACCTCCATCGAGCGGGCGCAGTCCTTCGTCAGGGCGGCGAAGGGCACCCAGCTCCCCGCCCCCGACAGGCGCAGCGTGCCCAAGAGTTTTCCCGCCTGCTCGGGAACGGAGACCGGCACGCCGTGGACGTGGTCGGTGCGCACTGCCTCCGGCGGGCGGGGCCGAAACACGCTCGCCGCCAGCCGAGCGAAACTATCCGGGGTGTGGCCCAGCTCGACCGGCGGGAGGAAATCGGCGAAACCCTCCTCCAGCCCGGTGGCACGCGGGTAGCGGCGCTTCGCCCCCTGCTGCCAGGTGGCAAATAGGTCGGCGACCTGCTGGTAGGCGCGGTACTGCAACAGGCGGGCGAACAGCAGGTCGCGCGACTCGAGCAGCTCGAGGTCCTCTGCTTCGCTCATCTCTCCGCGCGGCAGCAGTCGCGCGGCCTTGAGGTCCAGAAGCGTCGCCGCAACGAGCACGAACTCGGTGTACTCGTCGAGGCCGGCAGCCTCACCCAGGGCTTTCGTGTAGGCGATGAACTCGTCGGTCACCTCCGCCAGCGCCACCTCGGTGACGTCGAGCTTGCGCGAGTTAATCAGGCTGAGCAGCAGGTCGAAGGGCCCCTCGAAGTTGTTGAGCACCAGCTGGAAGCCCGTGATCTCGGGCTGCTCGCCGTTCACCTCTCGGTGCGCTCCAACACCTCGAGGGCGAGGTTGCGGTACTGCGCCGCACCCTGCGAGGTCGGCGCCCAGGTGATGATCGGTTCGCCGGCCACCGAGGTCTCCGGGAAGCGGACGGTGCGGGTGATCACGGTGTCGAAGACCGTGTCGCCGAAAACTTCGAGCACGCGGTCCATGACCTCGCGCGCGTGGGTGGTGCGACGGTCGAACATGGTGACCAGGATGCCGACGATCTCCAGGTCAAAGTTGATACGGTCGCGCACCTTCTCCACCGTGTCTGTCAACAAGGCCAGGCCACGCAGGGAAAAATACTCGCACTCCATCGGGATGATCACCCCGTGCGAGGCCGCCAGAGCGTTGACGGTAAGCAGCCCGAGCGAGGGGCCGCAGTCGAGGATGATGACGTCGTACTCCTTGCGCACCGGGCGCAGCGCGCGGGCGAGCGTGTGCTCACGGCCGACCTCGTTAACCAGCTGGATTTCCGCCGCCGAAAGGTCGATGTTCGCGGGGACGAGGTCGAGGCCCGAAACGTTGGAGTGCTGGATGGCCGCGTGGATGCTCGCGGTGTTGTCGAAGAGCAGGTCGTAGACGGTGGTTTGTTCCTCGTCGTAGGCAACCCCGAGGCCAGCCGAGAGGGCACCCTGGGGGTCTAAGTCAACGAGCAGGACTTTACGCCCCTGCTCTGCGAGGCACGCCCCGAGGTTGATCGTCGAGGTGGTTTTGCCCACCCCGCCCTTCTGGTTCACCATCGAGATGATTGTGGCGGGGCCATGCCTGTCCAGCGTCTTCGGCTGCGGCAGCTCGCGGACGGGGCGGCCGGTCAAGCCGACCTCCACGCCTTTAGCCTCGAACAATGGGCCGTCCGACATTGACACACCTTCCCCTCGCGCCCCTCGCACGCGAAACGTCTACCGTAGCGGGTTGACCCTGATCTTACACCGTTGTCATTCGCCGCTCGGCGTGCGCGCCCGCGGGTGCGTCGTGCGCCACACTTCGCGCACGTTATCCGCCGTAACGTGGGTGTAAATCTGCGTCGTGGTCACCGAGGAGTGCCCCAGCAACTCCTGGACCGTTCGCACGTCCGCCCCGCCCTGCAGAAGGTGAGTGGCGAAGGAATGGCGCAAGGTGTGGGGCGAGACGCCCTTATCTATTCCGGCCCGCGCGGCGGCGTCCTTGATGATGCTCCACGCGCTTTGTCGCGACAAAGCGCCCCCGCGGGCGTTGAGGAAAAGCGCGTGGCTGCGCCCAGACGCCAGCGCTGGACGGCCGCGCACCAGGTACGCCTCGACGGCCTCGCGCCCCGCACCGCCGAGAGGGACGAGCCGCTGCTTGCCGCCCTTGCCGGTCACGCTGAGCACGCCGTCGTTGTCAGCGGCGTCGTCCACCGCGAGGGCGAGCACCTCCGAGACGCGCGCGCCGGTGCCGTAGAGCATCTCCAGCAGGGCCTTGTCCCGCAGGTGGACCGGGGTGTCGCTCGGGCAGGCGTCGAGAAGTGCTGCGACCTCGTCGATGGACAGGGTGTCGGGCAGCTTCTCCCCGGCGGCCGGTGGGGAGACCTCAGCGGCGACGTCGGACGCGACGTAGCCCTCCGCGGCGGCGAAACGGTGCAGCCCTCGCGCCACCGTCAGCGCCCGCGCGGCGGACGAGGCCGCAAGCGGGCGGGTGTCCTCCGTGCCGCGGCGCAGTTCGGCGGCATAGGCCTCAATATCGCCTGTCGCCACCTCGCCCAGATCAGTTTTGCCCGCGCGCTCCAACCATGCGGTGTATCGCTTCGCGTCTCGACGATAATTGCTCAGCGTGTTGGCGGAGCGTCCACGCTCCACAGCCAGGTGGTTCAGCCACAGAGCGGCGATCTCCCTCGGGCGCATCAGATCCGTTTCATGTCGCCGCCGCTGCCAACGCCCCGCCTGCGCGAGGCGAGCGCCGTGGGACGTACGTCGAATGGGTCGTCGACGCTACGTGGCTGCTCGCCTGACTCCAGTGCGGCCCCCGCGGCGAGGATGCCGGACACCGCGATCGAGTTGACTATCCGGCCCTCCAGCACGGCGCGGCGAGCGGTATCCAGCGGAACCCACGTCAGCGTCATGTCCGCCTCCTCGTCTGCCACCTCCGGCCGTTCCACCTGGGACAACCCCGTGGCGAGAAAGACGCGCACGGCCTCGTCCGCAAAGCCGGGCGAGGTCACCAGGTCGACCAAAACACCCCAGTTCTCAGCTGCAAGCCCGGCCTCCTCGCGCAGCTCGCGGCGCGCGCACTCCAGGGCGGGCTCGTCTGCGATGTCGAGCAGACCAGCCGGTAGTTCGAGCAAGCGCCGTCCAACGGAGTGGCGGTACTGCTCGACGAGAGCGACCCGACCCTCGCCGTCGAGGGCCACTACGGCGACGGCTCCGAAGTGCTCCACGATCTCGCGGGCGGCCTCTCCGCCGCCCGGCATCGTCACGCGGTCGCGGCGCACACCGATGATCGGGGCGCTGATGAGCAGCTCGGAGTGTGTAACGGTGAAGTCGTGGGCCATGTACCCAACGCTACTCCGCCGGCGCGGCTGACTCGTCAAGTGCCTCGCGCACCGCGCGCACGCTGAGGACCACGCCGGCTTCGGAATCGGCGACGTTCTGGGTTTTCACCCCGTGCCCGCCGCGCGCGTGGAGCTCGCCGACGACCCCGTCGCCGGGACCCGGCTCCGCGGCGACGACGGCGCCGCCGCGTGCTTCCAGCGCCGCCGCGAAATCGGCGAGCGCGCCGGCGGCGAAGGAGCCCTCCGCCCCGCCGGTGAGCAGCAATACCGCGTCCGCCGCCATGAGGTCGGCGCTGTTGTACGAGAGGAAGTCGGCGTCGGCCAGCGCGGAAAGCACGAAATCCCGGTCCTCCGGCGTGGCCAGGGGGGCGCCGTCGGCACCGACAAACAGCGCCGTTGCCAGCGACTCTCCGGCGTGCGTCGCAGGGGAAAGGTCCTCGACCGACAGCTGCGCCCCCGCCGGCAGGGTGTTCGCCACCACCGAGCTGAGTTCATCTGCCCCCTCGCGGGAGACAAACTTCTCAGTCAGTTCGATCTCGCCCGCGTTGTCCGCGCCCGCCTGGTCGAGGACCTCGCGGACCCGCGTGGCCTCCTCGGCCCCTGAGCCGGGGCCGCGCACGATCAGCACCGCCGCGTCGTTCAGGCTCTCGCCCACGAGAGCGCCGGACTCGGCCGCCACCAGCTCATTTGCTGCAGCGGCCTGGGCCTCCGCTTCTTCGACGCGCGGCGCGAGGTCCTCGGCGGCGGGGGCCTCCGCGGTTGTGCCCTGCGCGTCCTGCATGGCAGGCGCCATCACCAGCGCCCCGAGCGCCACCCCGAGGGCGGCCCCCCACGCTAGGCCCGCCACGACAAGGCCGCCACGTCCACCAGACACTCCGTCTCTCCTTTCTGCGCGAGCCGCGCTAGCTCAGCCAACCCTGCACGCGCTCGACGAGGGCGTCCCAGGTGTCCACGAGGTTTTCCGCGAAAGCGGCGTCGCCGCCGAGCCCGACCACAAGGACAACGGTAGCGACGAGAACGAGAAGGCCGAGGACGGCCCACGCCCACGCCAAGCCCCCGCCCGACTGCACCGCGTACAAGTTCTCGATTACGGTCGAATCCACGATCCGGTTGCCCGCCTTCAGGCGCGTGAGCAGCGCCGCGGGGCTCGCCTGCGGGGCGCGTGCGAAGATCGCGTCAAGGTCGACTACCTCGCCCACCGTCACGATCATCTCCGCGTCGTGGAAGCAGGCCAGAAGGATGGCCAGATCGACCGCGGAATCCGTCGCGGCCGGGAACGTCATAGCCCCCACGCCAAGGTCCTGGATCCTCTCGAGGCCGGCGGCGTGGCCGTCGGGGTCGGCGGGCAAAACCACGCGCGCCTCACCACGCAGATTCTCCTCGGCGACTGTGGTGGGGTCACCGACGATGTAATCCGGCTGGTACCCCAGCTCGCTGATCACGTCGGTGCCCGCGCCAACCCCGATGAACACCGGCTCGTACTCTCGGATGAAGTTGCGCAAGGCACCGAGCTTGTCCTTCGCGTCGGCGAAGTCGGTGACGATGAGGACCTTGCGCCCGGTCATCGTGTCGCCCATCTCGGGGACGCCGACCCCGTCGATAAGCAAAGGCGATTCGGAATGGATGAACTCGATGGTGTTGCCGAAGTAGGCCTCCATGTGGTCGAGGAGGCTGCGCTGCGCCGCGGCGAAAGTCTCGTCAGCGCCCTCCCGCGTGACCGCGACGGCCTCGCCCGCCGGCTTCTTGCCCACGTGAATCGTGCCGGCCTCCTGCACCGAGACCTTCTTGCCGTCGCGCAGCAGCTCGCGCAGCGGCCCGCCGTGCGCCTCGTAGAGGGCAATTCCGGCGTCGAGCAACAGGTGCGGGCCGTAGTTCGGCATCGCTCCCGTGGAGAAGGTGGAAAGGTTCAGCACGGCGGCCGGGGCTGCGGCGATGAGCTGCTCCGCTTCACGACGCCCCATATCGCGCGAGTCGACAACGGCGACCTCGCCGGCGCGCAGCCTGCGTACCCCCTTGCCCCGGGCGGTGCAGTCGCGCAGCGTGCCCTGCACTTCGACAGGCGACGCGGCTGCCGAAACGGTGGACCCTGCCGGGTCGGCGTTAGCACGCGAAAAGACACTCATGTTGTGCATTGTGCAGGCTGGAGGCGCCTTAATGGTGGAGGCGCGCGGGTCACAAGCGCAGGGATTCGACTTCTTCGCGTGCCCGTGCGAAGAGCTCACCGGCGTGGGCACGCCCCGTCGCGGAGTCCTCCATGCCCGCCAACATGCGCGCCAGCTCCTCCACCCTTTCCGGCTCGGAAAGCTCCCGCACACCAGAGGTCACCGTCTCCTCGCTCACGTTCTTGGCCACGTGCAGGTGGGTATCGGCGTAAGCGGCCACCTGCGGCAGGTGGGTCACGACGATGACCTGGTTCCGCGCGGCCAGGCGGGCCAGGCGCCGACCGATCTCCACGGCGGCACGCCCGCCGACACCGGCGTCGACCTCGTCGAAAACGAGCGTCGCCCCGCTGGAGGTGGCGCTCAGGATCACCTCGAGGCCCAGCATCACGCGCGAAAGCTCACCTCCGGAGGCGCTAGTGGCCAACGGCTGCGGCTCCAGCGCGTCGTTCGGCGCGAGCAAGAGTTCGACGGCGTCGGCGCCGTCGCGGGTGTAGCCCGTACTGCTCAGGCGGACCGTCAGCCGCGCCTTCGGCATAGCCAAGCCGTGCAGTTCCGCCGTGACGGCCTCGCCCAGGGCTGCCGCGGCGCGGGCGCGCACGTCACTGAGTTTCTTGGCGCAGGCCCGCATCTGCTTTTCCAGCTCGGCCACGCGTTTTTTCAGCTCGTCGAGCGCCTCCGCCGAGGTGTCTATCTTGCTCAGCCGCCTGGCCGCCTTGGCCCGCCACGACAGCACCCCGGCGAGGTCGGGGGCGTATTTGCGGGTCAGGGCCTTAAGTTCCTGCTGGCGCTGGAGCTGTTTTTCCAGCTCCTCCGGGTCGCTGGGCAGCCCCGCGCCGTATGTCCCCAGCTCCGCCGAGATATCCGAAAGCGCCCCGGCCACCTCGTCGAGGCGCTGGCCCAACTCGTTGAGGGCCGGGTCGCTCGCCGTGCTCAGGGCGGTTGCCGCTCGGCCGACGAGGCTCGAGGCGGCTTCCTCGTCGCCGCCGAAGGCACCGACGGCGTCGGGGCCGTCGATCGCCACCAGCGCGGTCTCCGCAGCCTCGCGCAGGGCATCCACGTCCTGGAGGCGGTTGATACTGGCCACGAGCTCTGTGTCCTCGCCCTCCTGCGGCGCAACGGTGTCGATCTCACCGATGGCGAATTGCAGGCGGTCAACTTCCTGCGCGAGCTCGCGGCGTTTCTCCGTGCGCTCTTTGAGGTCCCGGGCGGCCTCTCGCCACTGCGACCACACCTCGCGGTAGGACGCCAGCGCCGAAGCAGCTTCTGGTTCGTAGCGGTCCAGCGCCGCGAGCTGCTGGTCGGGGGACAGAAGCCGCAGCTGGTCGTTCTGGCCGTGGATGGTGATCAGGTGGCCAGCCAACTCCCCCAGCGTCGCCGCAGGGACGGTCCTCCCTCCCAAGTGGGCACGCGAGCGCCCCGTCGCGCGCACCGAGCGCGACACGACGTACTCGCCGTTCTCATCGCGCTCGGCCCCCGCGCTCGCCGCGATGGCCTCTACGGCCTCGCGCGCCTGCTCCGGCAGGTCGGTGAGGGAAAAGGCCCCCTCCACGACGGCTTTCTCCGCGCCCGTGCGCACGCGTGAGGCGTCGGCGCGCCCGCCGGTGAGCAGCCGCAGGCCGGTGACGACCATGGTCTTTCCCGCGCCGGTCTCGCCGGTAAGTACGGTCAGCCCCGGGCTGAGCTCGGCACTGGCGCGGGGGATAACGCCGAGGTTGTCAATCGTGATTTCCGTAAGCATTACTTCGCCGCTGGCCCCCTCCACCCGGAAACCGGAAGCTTGAACTTGTGCACGAGGCGGTCGGTGAAGGGGTGCTCGTCGAGGCGCACCCAGCGCACCGGACGCCTGCCGCGAACGATCTCGACGCGCGAGCCGGGCGGCATCGCCAGGGTACGGAAGCCGTCGAGAACCACGTTCGCCTCCCCCGTATTCGACTCGGACTCGATGGCCACCGTCGAGCGAGGAGAAACAACCAGCGGCTTGGTAAACAGCGCGTGAGCGTTGTTGGGGACAACGAGCAGCGCCTCCACCTCGGGCCACATAACCGGCCCGCCGGCGGCGAAGGCGTAGGCCGTTGAGCCGGTCGGCGTGGACACGAGCAGGCCGTCGCAGCCGAAGGAGGACACGGGGCGGAAGTCCACTTCGAGCGTGGCGTCCATCACCTTCGTGCGGTTGACGTTTTCGATGCTCGCCTCGTTGAGCGCCCAGCCCGTACCCAACACGTTGTCGCCGGAGTCGAGCAGCACGACGTCGATGGTCATGCGGTCCTCGATGCGGTAGGTCGTGCGGATCACACGGCCGATGGCCTCCTCGAGGCTCTCCTGCTCCCACTCCGCAAGAAAACCCACGTGACCGAGGTTGATCCCCAGCACCGGAACGTCCTGCGCGTGGGCATAGTTCGCTGCGCGCAGGAACGTGCCGTCGCCGCCGAGGACGAGTACGAGCTCGCAACCGGCAGCCGCCTCCGGCCCCTCGGGAACCCGCTCGAGCGTACGCAGAGAGTCCTCCTCCTCCACAGGCCCCATGTTCTGTTGGTCAAGGAGGCGGACTTGAATGCCCGCCGCCGTGAGCAGCTCCGCGGCTCGGGCAGCCGCGGCGATGTTGCCAGCGCGGTAGGTGTGCGGCACCAGCAGGATCACCCGGTGGTTGCGAATAGTCATCAGTTCGTGGGTCCTTCCTCGACGGCTCGAGTCACGAGGGCGCGCAGCGTGTCCTCGTCAAGCGAGTGCGCGCCCGAATCCTTGACGAGCCACAGGAAGTATTCTACGTTGCCGCTCGGACCGGGCAGCGGGGACGCCACCACATCTTTCAGGCTCAGCCCCAGCCCCTGCGCGAAGCCGGCGACCTCCGCCGTCACCTCGGCACGCAAGCCCGGCGAGCGCACCACCCCGCCGCTGCCGAGCCTGTCCTTTCCCACCTCGAACTGCGGCTTGACCATGGGCAGCAGGTCCGCGCCCTCGACCATGCACGCGGCGATCGCGGGCAGGACCAACCGCAGAGAAATGAAAGACAGGTCGCCCACCATGAGCTCCGCCGGCCCGCCCATCATCTCTGAGGTCAGCGTTCGGATGTTCGTCCGGTCCAGCACCGTAACCCGCGGGTCATTCTGCAGCCGCCAGACGAGCTGCCCGTAGCCGACGTCGACGGCCACCACCTCGCGAGCCCCCCGCGACAGCAGAACGTCCGTGAAACCGCCCGTCGAAGCGCCTGCGTCTAAGCACCGCCGCTTATCGACGTCCAACTCCCGCCGCCCAAACGCATCGAGCGCCCCCAACAACTTGTGCGCGCCCCGGGAGGCCCAGGTATCGGCTTCGTCAATGCTGACTCGGATGGAGGCATCGGGTTCCACCACCGTCGCCGGCTTCATGGCCACGAAGCCGGCCACCTCCACGCGCCCTTCCTTGATCCACTCCCGGGCCTGCTCACGCGAGCGGGCGATCTTTCGACGCACCAATTCGGCGTCGAGGCGTCGGCGTCCTGGAGGCATCGGGGTTCTCCTTCCTCGTAAAGCGTGCCCTAGCCCGTCTGCAGGGCGTCGTTAAGCAGCGCGTGCGCGCGGCCGAGTCGCTCGGCCTCCTCGCGCAGGCTGCTGACTGGTTCCGCGAGGATGTCGTCGACGCGACGCGACAGCTCCGCACCATCGATACGAGGCCGACGCGGATCGCGCGGGATGGGTGCGTTCATGGACGCCTCACCACCATTCAGCGCACGCGCGCTCTGCGGCCTCCGAGTCCGGGCGCACCAGCCGCGGCGGCTCCGGCATGTGCCACGCGACCTCGAGAGCCGTCCGAAGCGCCTGGATCGGCGTCGCCGCCTCGTCACCCCGGCTCAAGATGATGTCGCCGGCGTCCACGCGCGCGGTAAACCCACCCTGCGGCCCCGGGGCGAGCGCGCCTGGCTCCTCATGCAACGCGGAAAGGTTCTCCCCGACGAACGTCGGCCGCTGCTCCTTCGGGGCGGACAGCAGTGCCAGCGGTCCGGACACACCGGTCAAGACGTGGAGCACGGGTATGCCTGCGCTGACAGCTCCCGCGATGTCGGTATCCAAGCGGTCTCCGACAGCCAGCGGGCGCTTCGCCCCCACCTGTGCCGCCGCCTGAAGGAACATGGCGGGTTCCGGTTTCCCGGCAGCGCGCGGGCGCACCCCAGTTGCAGAGGTCACGGCGGCAACCATCGAGCCGTTGCCCACCAAAAGGCCGCGCTCAGTGGGCAGCGTCGTATCGAGGTTCGACGCGATGTAGGTCGCGCCGTCGGCGATTGCGAGCGCTGCCTCGGACAGTTCTCTCCATCCCGTCTCCGGGCTGTGTCCGTGCAGGACAGCCCGCGGGCTGTCCGAAGCACTGGAAACCACCTCGAATCCAGCGCGTCGGGCAAGGTCCCTAAAAGAGTCGGAGCCGAGCACGAGGATCTTCTCCCCCGCGCCAAGACTCTCCCCCGCCAGCGCGACAGCCGCCTGGGCGGACGTGAGGACGTCGTCAGGCGAGGCGTCAATGCCGATGCCTGCGAGCCGCTCTACGACCTCGGGCGGGGGGCGAAAGGCGTTGTTCGTGATGTACACAACGGGCACGGACACACCGGAAATCGTCTCCGGGGCGTGCGCCACGGCGTTGCCGCCCTCCCAGACTGTCCCGTCGAGATCGAGAAGCAAAGCGTCAATAGAATCCAGAAGCGCCATAATCTAACCGAGCTCCTTTGCGCGCGCGCCCGCATCGGTCACGCCTTCCGCGTCAATCGCGGCCGCGTGCTCGAACCACTGCTTTGCTTCATCTCGGCGGTCCAGCGCGAGCAAAGCGTCAGCATATGCGTAGGACAACCGCGCCTGCTCCAGCCCCTGAGAGTCCAGTGAGGGCCCCAGCCTCTCGAGCGTCGCAAGCGCGGACTCGTGCTGGCCGAGGTCGTGACGGGCGCCGGCGAGAACAATCGCGAGCTCGATGCGCCCGGCCTCGTCTAGCTCGCGTACCTCGGGGCCGCGGCCGATCTCCAGGGCCTTCTCCGGCCGGCCTAAGCCGCGCTCCGCGTCAGCCATTACAGCGATCAGGCCCGGGCCGCCGGAAATACGCCGCGCGGCCCGCAACTCAGACAAAGCTTCGCGCCACTCGCCGGCGTGGTATGCGACAATGCCGTTCGTCTCGCGGACCACGCCCACGCGGCCCGCCCGGTTCTTCGCCGCGCGCGCGTGCCGCAGCGCGAGCTGAGGGTCGTCCTCGAGCAGGCTGCTGGCCATGATCATGTGCTTGGCCACGCGGTCGGCGTTATCTTTGGACAAAACGCGAAGATCCTGCAGCACCGAAGGGTCAAGGTCCGTAACCTCGAGCTCCGGGGGAAGGTCGGGCTCCGATAGCTTCTGCGCCATCCGATCCTCCCGGAAACCCTGCCTGTGGGGATTGGAGCGGTTGTGCCTGATGCCTCCGTCTTCACGGCGGCGCGGGTCCCTCCCGCCGGAGCTCCCGCCATGGCCGCGCTTGCCTCCGCGCTCGTTCGGACGACGCCCGCGGCGGGGGCGGTCGTCCCCATTGCGGGGATTCATCCCTTCGGACATACAGACCCTTTCTGTTGAGACTTACCCAGTATAGGCGCGCAGAGACACGTAAGGAGCGTGGCCCTGGGTGGGTCACGCTCCTTCGGTGTTTTTGTGAAGTTGTTGGGTCGGCGGTAACTTACTCTCCCACCCCCTCCCGGGGGCAGTACCATCAGCGCGGGCGGGCTTAGCTTCCGGGTTCGGAATGGGTCCGGGCGTTTCCCCGCCGCCATCAACCACCGACACAGTCGTGGGACTCTATGAACACCATGATGTGTTTTTTGTTGGCCCGCGTATAGGGGTGGTGTGTCAGATACTGCATAGTGGACGCGTGCACGGTTCGTCGTGTTCTTTTTGTTTGGGTTGTGTTGGTTTTTGGTGTATTAGTACCGGTCACCTTCACGCATTGCTGCGTGTCCAGATCCGGCCTATCAACCCCATCGTCTGTGGGGAACCTCGAATGAAACCTCATCTTAAAACAGGCTTCCCGCTTAGATGCTTTCAGCGGTTATCCCTTCCGTACGTAGCCAACCAGCCGTGCTCCTGGCGGAACAACTGGCACACCAGAGGTACGTCCGTCCCGGTCCTCTCGTACTAGGGACAGCCTTCTTCAAGTTTCAACGCGCGCGGCGGATAGAGACCGAACTGTCTCACGACGTTCTGAACCCAGCTCGCGTGCCGCTTTAATGGGCGAACAGCCCAACCCTTGGGACCTACTCCAGCCCCAGGATGCGACGAGCCGACATCGAGGTGCCAAACCATCCCGTCGATATGGACTCTTGGGGAAGATCAGCCTGTTATCCCCGGGGTACCTTTTATCCGTTGAGCGACACCACATCCACAAGTAGGTGCCGGATCACTAGTCCCGACTTTCGTCCCTGCTCGACTAGCCAGTCTCGCAGTCAAGCTCCCTTGTGCACTTACACTCGCCACCTGATTGCCAACCAGGCTGAGGGAACCTTTGGGCGCCTCCGTTACTCTTTGGGAGGCAACCGCCCCAGTTAAACTACCCACCAGGCACTGTCCCCAACCCAGATCATGGGCCAAGGTTAAGGTATCCACTACGGTCAGAGTGGTATTTCAACAACGACTCCACAACCACTAGCGTAGCCGCTTCACAGTCTCCCACCTATCCTACACAAACCGCACCGAACACCAATACCAAGCTATAGTGAAGGTCCCGGGGTCTTTTCGTCCTGCCGCGCGAAACGAGCATCTTTACTCGTACTGCAATTTCACCGGGCCTGTGGTTGAGACAGCAGGGGAGTCGTTACGCCATTCGTGCAGGTCGGAACTTACCCGACAAGGAATTTCGCTACCTTAGGATGGTTATAGTTACCACCGCCGTTTACTGGGGCTTAAATTCTCCGCTTCGACCACAAACGGCCTAACAGGTCCTCTTAACCTTCCAGCACCGGGCAGGCGTCAGTCCATATACATCAACGTGAAGTCTTCGCATGGACCTGTGTTTTTGATAAACAGTCGCTCCCCTCTATTCTCTGCGACCACACACAGCACCACCACCGTACAAGCAGCGCACCGCACATGGTCCCCCTTCTCCCGAAGTTACGGGGGTAATTTGCCGAGTTCCTTAACCACAGTTCACCCGACCGCCTTAGTATTCTCTACCTGACTACCTGTGTCGGTTTCGGGTACGGGCCGTGTACACACTCGCTAGAGGCTTTTCTCGACAGCATAGGATCACCACCATCACCCACCAGGGGCTACGCATCACGCCTCACACATAAAGGGCCCCGCATTTCACAAAGGCCCGTGCCACACGCTTACACCGCAATCCATTAAACGGCGTGGCTACCTTCCTGCGTCACCCCATCACTGCACTACTACGGATCAGGCCCCACATCACACCACACCACACACAACCAAAGGCCGTGTAAATAGTACAGCGCAACATGGTTAGTATCACCGCCTCGCACTTGGGCGCGTATACACGGGTACGGGAATATCAACCCGTTAACCATCGACTACGCCTGTCGGCCTCGCCTTAGGACCCGACTCACCCTGGGAAGACGAACTTGACCCAGGAACCCTTAGTCATCCGGCGGATAAGATTCTCACTTACCACTCGTTACTCATGCCTGCATTCTCACTCGCACACAGTCCACAACCCCTTACGGTACTGCTTCACCCCATGCACGACGCTCCCCTACCCAAACACACCACAAGGTGTGCCTGCCGCGGCTTCGGCGGTGTACTTGAGCCCCACTGAATTGTCGGCGCGGAACCACTCGACCAGTGAGCTATTACGCACTCTTTCAAGGATGGCTGCTTCTAAGCCAACCTCCTGGCTGTCTTCGCGATCCCACATCCTTTTCCACTTAGTACACCCTTAGGGGCCTTAACCGGCGATCTGGGCTGTTTCCCTCTCGACTATGAAGCTTATCCCCCACAGTCTCACTGCCATGCACCACTTCACCGGCATTCGGAGTTTGGCTGACATTGCTAAGATGATAGTCCCGCTCAACCAACCAGTAGCTCTACCTCCGGCAAGCTAACATGACGCTGCACCTAAATGCATTTCGGGGAGAACCAGCTATCACGGAGTTTGATTGGCCTTTCACCCCTACCCACAACTCATCCCCTCAGTTTTCAACCTAAGTGGGTTCGCGCCTCCACAACCTCTTACAGCTGCTTCACACTGGCCATGGGTAGATCACCCCGCTTCGGGTCCAGGACATGCCACTAACAACACCCCATGAGGATTCGCTTTCGCTACGACTACCCCACCAACGGGTTAACCTCGCGACATGCCGCTGACTCGCAGGCTCATTCTTCAAAAGGCACGCCATCACACACAAGAGATGCTCTGACGGATTGTAAGCGCACGGTTTCAGGAACTATTTCACTCCCCTCCCGGGGTACTTTTCACCATTCCCTCACGGTACTATCCACTATCGGTCACACTGAGTATTTAGGCTTACCGGGTGGTCCCGGCAGATTCACAACAGATTCCACGAGCCCGCTGCTACTCGGGAAACACAAAACGCCTCCATGCATGCCTTCACGTACAGGGGCTCTCACCCACTACGGCGCACCATCCCAGGCAACTTCCGCTAACACACACACAAACGCGCAGACATGACAGTGCCTGCCCATGCATCCCCACAACCCCACATGCGCAACCCCTGCCAGGTATCACACACACATGGTTTAGCCTCATCCGCCTTCGCTCGCCACTACTAACGGAATCACACTTGTTTTCTTCTCCTACGGGTACTGAGATGTTTCACTTCCCCGCGTCAACCCCCACACAGACTATGAATTCACCTGCGGGTAACACCACACAACCGGTGCCAGGTTTCCCCATTCGGACATCCTCGGATCAACGCTCAGTTGGCAACTCCCCGAGGCTTAACGCAGCCTCACACGTCCTTCATCGGCTCAGCATGCCAAGGCATCCACCGTACGCCCTTGAACAACAAACACAACACAAAAAACACAAGAATAAAGATGCTCGCGTCCACTATACAGTTCTCACACACCACACCCACACCCCCGCACCACCACACAACAGCAGCAGCACACAAGAGCGCAAGCCATGAAACAACACACAACGCGTGAAGTCCCAGACACCCAACAGCGCACCAACACACTCACAATGCTTGCAGGAACAGGTCGCACACCACCCACACAACGCACGAAACCTATCCTTCCGCGCCGGCATGTGTCCACCCGGACTTTACAAACAGTGGCAGCACCACACACGGGCACTCAACCACCCACACCCCACAAAACCCTTGCAGGGCACACAAAAAACAAAAACTCCTTAGAAAGGAGGTGATCCAGCCGCACCTTCCGGTACGGCTACCTTGTTACGACTTCGTCCCAATCGCCGATCCCACCTTCGACAGCTCCCATGACAGGCCACTGGCTTCGGGTGTTACCAACTTTCATGACGTGACGGGCGGTGTGTACAAGGCCCGGGAACGTATTCACCGCAGCGTTGCTGATCTGCGATTACTAGCGACTCCGACTTCATGGGGTCGAGTTGCAGACCCCAATCCGAACTACGACCGGCTTTCTAGCGATTAGCTCCACCTCACAGTATCGCACACGCGCTGTACCGACCATTGTAGCATGTGTGAAGCCCTGGACATAAGGGGCATGATGATTTGACGTCATCCCCACCTTCCTCCGAGTTAACCCCGGCAGTCTCTCATGAGTCCCCAACCAAATGCTGGCAACATAAGACAAGGGTTGCGCTCGTTGCGGGACTTAACCCAACATCTCACGACACGAGCTGACGACAACCATGCACCACCTGCACACCAGCCACAAAGGGAAAGACCATCTCTGGCCCGATCCAGTGCATGTCAAGCCCAGGTAAGGTTCTTCGCGTTGCATCGAATTAATCCACATGCTCCGCCGCTTGTGCGGGCCCCCGTCAATTCCTTTGAGTTTTAGCCTTGCGGCCGTACTCCCCAGGCGGGGCGCTTAATGCGTTAGCTACGGCACGAACCCCGTGGAAGAGGCTCACACCTAGCGCCCACCGTTTACGGCATGGACTACCAGGGTATCTAATCCTGTTCGCTACCCATGCTTTCGCTCCTCAGCGTCAGTTACTGCCCAGAGACCTGCCTTCGCCATCGGTGTTCCTCCTGATATCTGCGCATTTCACCGCTACACCAGGAATTCCAGTCTCCCCTACAGCACTCAAGTTATGCCCGTATCGCCTGCAGTCCCACAGTTAAGCCATGGACTTACACAAACGACGCGACAAACCACCTACGAGCTCTTTACGCCCAGTAATTCCGGACAACGCTCGCACCCTACGTATTACCGCGGCTGCTGGCACGTAGTTAGCCGGTGCTTCTTATCCAGGTACCGTCACAAAACGCTTCGTCCCTGGCGAAAGGAGTTTACAACCCGAAGGCCGTCATCCCCCACGCGGCGTCGCTGCATCAGGCTTGCGCCCATTGTGCAATATTCCCCACTGCTGCCTCCCGTAGGAGTCTGGGCCGTATCTCAGTCCCAATGTGGCCGTACACCCTCTCAGGCCGGCTACCCGTCGACGCCTTGGTAGGCCATTACCCCACCAACAAGCTGATAGGCCGCGAGCTCATCCCATACCGCAAAAGCTTTCCACCACCAGCACCAACCAGCAGTCCTATCCAGTATTAGACCCAGTTTCCCAGGCTTATCCCGAAGTACAGGGCAGATCACCCACGTGTTACTCACCCGTTCGCCACTCGAGTACCCCCGCAAGCGGGAGCCTTTCCGTTCGACTTGCATGTGTTAAGCACGCCGCCAGCGTTCATCCTGAGCCAGGATCAAACTCTCCACAAAAAGTTTCGACAAGAAACAGGCCGTGAAAAGCCCAAACCCAACCAAAACAAACCAACACCACCACAACCCCACCAACACAGGCAGGACTACAGCAGAACTGGCCATCCAAAAATTACCAACCAC
Organism: Corynebacterium auris; assembly: GCF_030408575.1. Lineage (NCBI taxonomy): Bacteria > Bacillati > Actinomycetota > Actinomycetes > Mycobacteriales > Corynebacteriaceae > Corynebacterium > Corynebacterium auris. Next base: position 1,135,927 of record NZ_CP047047.1, on the reverse strand, counting down.
CCCCCAACCCGACGAGGGCACAACAAAAAACGGGGGGCGGCACAAAGTATCTGCAAAAACGCGAATCAATCACGCACCACAAACACCAACAAAGCAGCATCCCATCAATGGTTCAGACACCACCCGCCGGCACACACCAACCACCACCACAAAACAGCAGCAGCCAGCGCAAGCAGCACACAACCAACCCACAAACAAAAGTACATTGGCACACTATCGAGTTCTCACACAACACACGCACACCCAAGCAACCCAACCGGGCCACCCAAGCAGCAAAGAGTCAATCTACACAACCGGTAACCACAAGTCAAACTCAACGTTAACTCCGGCAACCAACTCTGTAATTATCAACCCTCACTCGCCTCACGGCGACGAAACAAAACACTAACCCCCACCCCACACACAACACAAACCCCCAGCACAACCCACAAAAAACAACACACCACACACCACGTCGACAAGCTCAGGCGAACCTGACGCCGGCGAAGTTCTTCTTGCCGCGGCGCAGCACTAGCCACTCGCCGTGCAGCAGGTCCTCGGCAGCAGGGGCCCACTCCTCCGATTCGACGCGGACGTTGTTGGCGTAGACCCCTCCCTCTTTGATGGAGCGGCGAGCGGCCCCGCGCGAGTCGGCAAGGCCTGTGCCCACCAGGCAATCCACAATCGTGTCTTCGCGCGAGGCCTCGTAGACGGTTGTCTCCTGTACCGCGGATTCAAGCGTCGATCGGTCGAGGTCAGAAAGCTCTGCGCGCCCGAACAGGGCCTGGGAGGCGAGCTCGACCGCCGCCGTCGCATCTGCTCCGTGGACGAGGGTGGTCATCTCCCGCGCGAGGCGCTTCTGGGCCGCGCGCGCAAAGGGGCGCTGCTCGACCTCGACGGCAAGCTCGTCAAGCTCCTCGCGGGTGAGGAAGGTAAACCAGCGCAGGAAGCGGATGACGTCGGCGTCAGCGGTGTTCACGAAGTACTGGTACCAGGTGTACGGGCTGGTCATGTCCGGGTCGAGCCACAGCGAACCGCCGCCGGTGGACTTGCCGAACTTCTTGCCCTCAGAGTCCGTGACAAGCGGCACCGTCAGCGCGTGGACCTGGGCGCCGTCCATGCGGCGGTTCAGGTCCACGCCGGCGACGAGGTTGCCCCACTGGTCACCGCCGCCGACCTGCAGCACGCAGTCGTGGTTACGGCGCAGCTGAACGAAGTCGTTGGCCTGGAGCAGCATGTAGGAAAACTCCGTGTAGGAGATTCCGTCGGACTCCAAGCGGCGTTTGACCGTTTCGCGCCCGAGCATAGTGGCCAGGGAGAAATGCTTACCCACGTCGCGCAGGAAGTCGATGACGGTCCAGTCCTTGATCCAGTCGTTGTTGTTCACCAGAAGGGCGCCGTTGGGGCCGTCGAAGTCGACAAACCGGCTGAGCTGACCTGAGATGCGTTGCGCCCACTCCGCGACGGTGTCGGAGGAGTTCATCGAGCGCTCGCCGACGTCTCGCGGGTCTCCGATCATGCCGGTGGCGCCGCCCGCGAGGACGATGGGCCGGTGCCCGGCGAGCTGGAAACGGCGCAGCATGAGCAGCGGTACCAGGTGGCCGGCGTGGAGGGACGGCCCCGTCGGGTCGAAGCCGCAGTACAGCGAGATCGGCTCAGCCGTGGCCTGGCGCAGGTTGTCAAGGTCGGTGGACTGGTTGACCAATCCACGCCACTCGATTTCGTCGACGATGTTCACGGGTGCGGTCATACTCGGTTCACGCTCTTTCTACTTCGGGTGGGGTTGGGCCTCGCTGCTCAAAAGCACCGGAATGCCGTCCTCGATGCGGTAGGCGACGCCCAGCCGCTCGTTGATGAGCAGCTGCGCGTCCTCGTCGTAGACCAGCGGGCCTTTGTCCTGCGGACAGACGAGGATCTCCAGCAACGTCGGATCTAGGCTCATGACGGTCGATCGTACCCGCCGGGGTCGGGGGCATCATCGTTGGAGTAGGCGTCGTCCAACCCGGGCAGTTCACCGAGCTCAACACTCAGAAAGTTCGCCTGAGAGTCCATCGCGCGCAGGTTGTCTTCGACAATCCCGTTCTTGATGCGCTCGGCGGCCTGGGTCAGCGTGCTCAGCGAGTCGACGACAACGGCGACGGCGCGCTCCTCGCGGAAGTTCGGGGCGGCGAGGTAGGTCCCCACAACCTCTGGGTAGTAGATTTTCACGATGTTCCAGATGGTCTGCCTATGCTGCGGGGTGGGCTCCAGGTGCTCCCACTGGCCCAGAACGAAGCGGATGTTGTCCTCCAGTGCATAGGCCTGGTAGAGCACGTCGTCCACGGGTTCCGCCTGCCTGAGCTGGGCTGTGGTGCGCCGGTACGCGTCTTCGAGGAGTTGCGGTGTGGGCACAAGCGGCGCCGGGGGCAGCTCTTTCTGCTTCTGCGGCGGTGTGAGCGCGCCGCCGGCCCCGTAGGCGGCGACGGCGGCGATTGGCCACAAAAACCCGAGGCCGAAAGCGATGTGCAGCACCACGACGAGGATCGCGCACACCATGCCGACCTGGTTTTTGCGCGAGCGGAGGAACTCCGAAAAACCGCCCCCGGACTGCTTACTGGTAGCCACGAATCTCCTTAAAGGCCGCCTCCAAGTCGCCGCCCAAGGCGTCGAACACCGCGCCACCGGTTAGCCCGGCAAGCTTCTCCATCTCTTTGCGGTTGGCCTCGCCGTACAGGATGACGAAGACGGGGATCCGTCGCTTCTCGGCGGGCAGGCGTTGGTAGGCGGCCTCGAATTGAGAATAGTTCGGGCCGACATTCGCTTCGCCGTCGCTAAGCAGGACGATCGATGGGATGCCCTGGGAGGTGTCCGTCGCCTCGAGAGCGTCCAAAAGCGCCGAGTACATCGCGGTCGATCCGATCGGCGTCTGGACGTGCAAATAGGCTTTGACCTCGGTGATCACCTTCGGGTTGTCGCGGTCGAACTCCACGGTGAACGGCTCGCGCGGTTCGTCGCTAAACGGCAGGAAGGTCACCGACTCGCGGTCGCGGAAAGAGACGTCGCCGATGAGGGTGGACGCGGAGCCGTCGACAAGCGACAGCATGATCGCGCGCAGCGACTCCATGCGCTCGCCCACCATCGAGCCCGAGGTGTCGAGGACGAAGGTGGTAGTACCCGGCTGGCGGTACTCGTTGTTGTACGCGAGGAGCAGGTCGTCGACCACGCCCTGATTCGCAGGAAAGGGAAGCTCAATGACCTGCTGGGCTTCAATCTCCGCTGCGAGAGTGTCTACGGCTTCCACCGGGCGGCGGTACGTCAGCGCGATGTCTTCTTGGTGCTCGATAAGCCAGTCCGCGAAGGCTTTGACTTTGTCGGCGGCGTCCGGGTGAGCGGGGTTCGCCAAGGTGGACAAGGGATAATCGGCGGTGATCACGCCGTCGGAAGGCACGATGACGGAGATCGGGTGGCCTTGGTCGCGCAGCTGGTGCAGCGTCGACTCGTAGTTGACAATCGCGTCCGCGCGGTCCGCCTCGCTGGCAAAAGCCTCCGCGAGCCAACCCGAGGAGCCCGAGACCAACGACTGCGCGTGGAACAGCGCGGCCAGGGTCGGGCTAACCCGCTCAACATCGGCCGGTCCCACGGCTTGGCCGGTATCCGCGACGGCGGTGGCCACCGACACAAGTGCCGAAAAACCGGAGTTCGAGGCCGAGGGGTCCGTCATGCCGAAGGTGAACTTCCCCTCCTGCGCCGCCTGCGCGAAGTCCGCCCACGTCGGCTGCTGCGCGTCCCAGCCGAGCTCTTTCGCCGTCTCCTCCCACACCCCGAACGCGACGGGGCTGGAGGCGATCTTCGTCTCGTCCGCCAGTTTGTCCGACGCGCCGATGAGGTGCACGTAGCGGTTGGTGGCAAACCAGGTGGCGTCCACTTCCCCATCGAACTGCCCGCGGCTCAGCGCCTGCGAATTGTCCAGCGTGCCGCCGGGAAACTCGAGCGTTATGCCGAAGCCGAGGTCCTCGGCCGCTTGGTCGGACAGGCCCGTCAGGTCGCTCAGCACGGTAGCAGCGACGATGGTCAGTTCGCCCGAGTTTGGGGCCCCGGCGGGTCCGCCCGCACCGAGGTCTTCACCGAGGGAGCACCCGGTGAGCGCTACCACGCCCAACGCCGCCCCGAGAATCGTCCACAATCGTGTCATTGCTCTGTCTCCTCCTCGGCCGGCGGCGGGGCGATGACGCCGTAGCGCGTGCCAGTGCCGTCGATAAGCTTTTCCAGCCGGTCGTAGTGGGGCGGGTCAACCGAGTTGATGTAGTCAGTGGGTGGCGCGAGGCCGCGGGCCTCCATCTCCTCGGCGAGCGAGCCCGCCGTCGCCGGCCGGAAGCCGTGGCGGGCCGCGAGCTTCTGCAGCTTTTCGTCATGGGTGAGCAGGCGGCCGATCTCCTTGCCCTCCTCTGTCACACCGACAATGCCGTGGTTTGCCAGCACCGTCGGGCTGAGCTGAAGTAGCACCATGTCGTTGCGGATCCGGGAATTCGGGCGCAGTTGCTCGCCGATGAACTGCGCCTCGTAGACCATCACCAGCGGGGCCGCGCCCATCCCCTGCGCGAGGTACTCGTCGAAGGGGCCGGAAGACGTCGACTCCGAGTACCCCTGGCCAGTGAAAAACGGCGAGATTTCGCCGATGAGGTAACCCGCGTCATCCGCCCGCGCGCTGTCGCGCTCCGCGAACTCCCACGCCAGCAGGGACAAATACATCGCGGCGGAGTTCGAGGTGCGGATGTCCGTGCTGCGAATCTGCACGGAACGCGGCGAGGGAAACGCCTCACTCAAGTCGCGCCACCGCGCTCCCGACCGGGCCAGGTCCACGTACGCCCCGACGTCGAGCACGTACGCGCCGCCCTCCTCGCGCACCACCCCCTCCTGGAGGAGGATGTCGGCGATGGTGTGCCAGCTCGCCACGGCCATCGGGGAAAAGAAGGGGTACTCGACGCTCGCGCCGGCCACCTGCTCCACGACCTTCTGGGAGGCGGGGGCGGAAGAGGGCGAGACGAAATCCTGGGCGGCCACGTCCACCCCGGTCGCAATCTTGCGCGAGCCCGCGGTTGAAACTGAGACCTCGTAACCCAGCTCGGCGAAGCGCTCGACCACCTCCGGGTCCTCGAAGAAGCCGCGCTTTTCGGAGCCGATGACCCCGTGCACCGAGGTGAGGCCCGCCCGCGCGCTCCCCCCGTTCTCTCGGCCGTCATTCGTTTCCCCACCCCGGCCGAGCACCACGGCCGCAATGACCACTCCAACGAGGACGACGCCGAGCACGATGGACACTCCCCGCCCTCGGCGCTTGGAGTTTGGCTTCGTACCCGGCGTCGCAATATTGTTATGCGAACCTGAACTGATGGGAACAGTCATGCGCCCATATTACTTAGGAACGCACAGGTTTCCCCGCCCATTCGCGAAACTGGCTCGCCGCTTCCCGGACGCGCTCGCGCTGCTCCTCGACGCGCACCTTCGCGGTACCGCCCCGCGTCGCGCGCGAGGCGACCGCCCCTTCGACGGTCAGCACTTCCCGCACTTCGGGGAGCAGGCGCTTATCGACGCCCGCTAACTCCTCGTCCGTTAAATCAACGAGATCCACGCCCCGCGACTCGGCGAGCCGCACGCACGCGCCGGAGGCCTCGTGCGCCTCGCGGAAGGGCACGCCCTGGCGCACCATCCACTCGGCTAGGTCCGTCGCTAGCGTGTACCCGGCGGGAGCAAGCTGGCGCATCCGCTCCTCGTGGAAGACCAGCGTCGACACCAGGCCTGTCATCGCGGGCAGGAGGGTGCGCAGCTGCGTCACCGAGTCGATCACCGGCTCCTTGTCCTCCTGCAGGTCCCGGTTGTAGGCCAGGGGCATCGCCTTGAGGGTGGCCATCAGCCCGGTGAGGTTACCGATCAAGCGGCCGGTCTTGCCGCGCGCCAGCTCCGGAACGTCCGGGTTTTTCTTCTGCGGCATGATGGAGGACCCGGTAGACCAGGCGTCATCGAGCATGACGTAGCCGAACTCCGGGGTGGACCAGGCGATGATCTCCTCGGCGAAGCGCGATAGGTCAACGGCGATCTGCGCGAGCACGTAGGCCGTCTCGGCGGCGAAGTCGCGGGAGGCCGTGCCGTCGAGCGAATTGTCCGCGGCGGAGTTGAAGCCGAGCTCAGCGGCAATCGCCTCCGGGTCCAGCTGGAGCGAGGATCCCGCCAGCGCGCCGGAGCCGTAGGGCGAGACCGCCAGCCGCTTGTCGGCGTCCTGGATCCGCTCCAGGTCGCGCAGCAGCGGCTGCGCGTGGGCAAGCAGCGAGTGCGCCAGAAGGATCGGCTGTGCCGCCTGGAAGTGGGTCTTGCCCGGCATGATCGCGTCCGGGTGAGCCTGCGCCTGCTCGACGAGCGCGTCGATGAGGTCGGCGACGTCGAGGGCGATTCCGCGCAGGGCGTCGCGGCACCACATGCGGAACATCGCGGCGACCTGGTCGTTGCGGGAGCGCCCGGCCCTCAGGCGCCCGCCGACCTCCGGGCCGACGCGGTCGATGAGGCCGCGCTCCATCGCGCCGTGGACGTCTTCGTCGGTCGGCGCCGGGGCGAAGGAGCCGTCGGCCACATCCCGGCCCAGCTGGTCGAGTCCGTCGAGCATGGTCGCCAGGTCAGCGTCGGAAAGCAAGCCCGCCCTATTGAGCACCTTGGCGTGCGCCTTGGAAGCAAGCACGTCGTAGGGCGCCAGGACCCAGTCGAAGTGCGTGGACACGGACAGGGCGAACATCGCCTCGGAGGGGCCGCCGGAGAAACGGCCGCCCCACAGCGCGCCCTCGTTGGTGGCGTGGCGCTCCATCTACTTGCCCGCCTCCCGATCGCGCTTGTTGGCAATCTGGGACGACAGGCCGTGCAGGCGCACGAACCCCTTGGCCAGCGTCTGGTCGAAGGTGTCGCCGGTGTCGTAGGTGGCCAGGTTAAAGTCGTAGAGCGAGTGGTTCGAACGTCGGCCGTTGACCGTCGCGCGGCCACCGTGCAGCACCAGGCGGATATCGCCGGTGACGTGCTCCTGAGTGGAGTCGATGAAGGCGTCGAGGGAACGCTTCAGGGGACCGAACCAGAGGCCGTCGTAGACCTCCTCGGACCAGCGCGCCTCAATGAGGCGCTTGTAGCGGGCGAGCTCACGCTCGACGGTGACGTCCTCGAGGGCCTTGTGCGCGGTGATGAGAGTCAGAGCCCCGGGGGCCTCGTAGACCTCGCGGGACTTGATGCCCACGAGGCGGTCCTCCACCATGTCAAGGCGGCCAATGCCCTGGGCGCCGGCGCGGCGGTTGAGCTCCTCGATGGCCTCGAGCACGCTGACCTGGCGGCCGTCGATGGCGACGGGGACGCCCGCCTCGAAGGAAATGATGACCTCGTCGGCGGCGTTGCCGAGGGCGGGGTCCTCGGTGTAGGAGTAAAGGTCCTTTGTCGGCGGGTTCCACAGCTCCTCAAGGAAGCCGGTCTCCACCGCGCGGCCCCACACGTTCTGGTCGATGGAGAAGGGGGACGCGGCGGACTGCTCGATGGGCAGGTCCTTGCCCTCCGCGTAGGCGATGGCCTTGTCGCGCGTCCACGCGTAGTCGCGCGCCGGCGCCACGATCTCCAAGTCCGGGTCCTGGTTGAGGAAGCCGACCTCGAAGCGGACCTGGTCGTTGCCCTTGCCCGTGCAGCCGTGGGCGACGTGGGTGCCGCCGTGCTCCTGCGCCGCCTTGACCAGGTGCTTGACGATGAGCGGGCGGGAAATAGCCGAGACCAGAGGGTACTCCCCCTGGTACAAGGCGTTGGCCTTGATCGCGGGCACGCAGTATTCTTCCGCGAACTCGTCCTTCGCGTCGATGACGATGGACTCCGCGGCTCCGCAGTCGAGGGCGCGCTGGCGCACGGACTCCATGTCTTCCCCGCCCTGGCCGAGGTCGAGGGCGACGGCAACTACGTCGCCCTCCAGCATCTCGCCGAGGTACGGGATGGCCACGGAGGTGTCGAGTCCGCCGGAGTACGCGAGGACTACGCGGTTGGTCATGAAAATCTCCTTTTCAGTGGGATAAAAAGTTCTATGTTGAGGATAGCGTTCCGGCCATCAGCAGCTGCGCCAGGTCCGCGCCGGTGAGCGGGTCGCGGGCGAGGACAAAAATCGTGTCGTCGCCCGCGATGCACCCGACCACTTGGCGCAGGCCAACGCGGTCGATGTAGCTGGCCAAGTACTGCGCCGCCCCCGGCGGGGTGCGCAGCACCGCGATCGAGCCAGAATGGTCGGCGGTGACCACAAGCTCGTCGAGCATGCGCCGCAGCTTCTCGCGCGGGCCGGACTGGGCCGGACCGGCCTCGGCGTGGACGCTGTAGAAGGCGCCGCCGCCATCGGCTGGCCGAACCTTCTTCGCGCCGAGCTCGTCGAGGTCGCGCGACAGGGTGGCCTGAGTGATGTCGATCCCCTCCGCCTGGAGAATCCCCGACAGCTGCACCTGGCTGGACACCCGTGTCGTTTCCAGGATCTCGAGGATCCGCGCCTGCCGTGCCGTGCGCGATATCGGCTGGGTCATTCCTGGTGCTCCAGGAGCCACACCAGAAGTGCCTTCTGGGCGTGGAGGCGGTTTTCCGCCTCGTCGAAGACGCGGGAGGCCGGGCCGTCGATGACGTCGGCGGTGACTTCGCTGCCGCGGTAGGCGGGCAGGCAGTGCAGGAAGATCGCCCCTTCAGCCGCGCGTTCCATCATTGCCTGGTTGACCTGGTACGGCAGGAAGGGGGTGCGGCGGTCCTTGCCGTCGCCCTCCATGCCCATGGACACCCACGTGTCGGTGATCACCACGTCGGCGCCGTCCACTGCGGCCAGGTCGGAGGTCACGGTGACCGTCGCCCCGGTTTCCGCGGCGCGGGCCTCTGCCCGGTCGACGAACTGCTTCTTCGGCAGGAAGCCCTCGGGGCTGACGATGGCGATATCCATGCCCGCGGTGGCGAAGCCGATCATGTAGGAGTTGGCCATGTTGTTGTCTCCGTCGCCGAGGTAGACGGCCTTCTTCCCCCGCAGCCCCGCGGGGCCCTTTTCGGGGCAGAGGTTTTCCACCACGGTCTGCAGGTCCGCGAGGATCTGGCAGGGGTGCAGGTCGTCCGACAGGGCGTTGACCAGGGGGACGGTCGCGGTTTGCGCCATATCCTCGAGGTTCTGGTGGGCGTAGGTGCGCCAGACGATCGCCTCGACGTAGCGCGACAGCACAGCGCCGGTGTCCTGGTACGTCTCCCCCTTGCCCATCTGCGAGTTGCCCGTCTCGGTGACGATGGCGTGCCCGCCTAAGTGGGCGATGCCCGCGTCGAAAGAAAAGCGAGTGCGTGTCGATGTCTTATCAAACAGCACGGCGACCGAAAGCGGCCCCTCCAGCGGCCGGCGCGACAAGGGTTCGCGCTTGAGCTCGGCGGCGAGCTCGAGCACCTCCGCCTGTTCGGCGGGGGTTAGGTCGTCGTCGGCAAGGAAATGCCGGGTCGTACGTGTCATGTGTTTTCCTCCTCCTTAGTTCTGGGCCGCGGCCTGGTTCAGCGATTGCGCGACGCGGCGGGTTGCTTCCGTGATGTCCTCGTCCGTGATCACCAGCGGCGGGGTAATGCGCAGCACAGTATCGCTCGGCGCGTTGAGGATCACGCCGTGCTCGAGCCCGGCGGCCACGGCCTTCTTGGCCACGGGCTTTCCCAACACGACGCCAAGCATGAGCCCGCGCCCCCGCACCTGCTCCACGCCGTCAAGTGCGCGCAGCTGGCGGGCGAACTCCTCGCCCTTTCGCGCCACCTCGCCGATAAAGGCATCGTCGACGACGTCGAGCATGGCATTCGCCGCTGCGCACACCACGGGGTTGCCGCCGAAAGTCGTGCCGTGCGCGCCGGGGCCGAACAGCTCGGCGGCGCCGCCGCGGGCAATGACCGCTCCGATGGGCAGCCCCCCGCCAAGTCCCTTGGCCATCGTGATCACGTCGGGGGCGACACCCTCGTGCTCGTAGGCGAAGAAGCGGCCCGTGCGCCCCACGCCGGTTTGCACCTCATCGACGACCATGAGGATGCCGTGCTCGTCGCACAGCGAGCGCACCTGGCGAAGGAAGCCCTCGGGCGCGGGGACAACGCCCGTTTCGCCCTGCACCGCCTCCAGGAAAATGGCGGCGACCGAGGTCGGGTCCATCTCCACGAGCGCGCGCAGGTAGTCGGCGTCGCCGTAGGGGTAGAACTCCACGTTCGGGGCGAGGGGCTCGAACACCGCCCGTTTGGAGGGCTGGCCGGTCAGCGCGAGGGAGCCCATCGTGCGCCCGTGGAAGCCGTGGTGCGCGGCCAGCACACGGCGTCGGCCGCTGAGGCGGGCCAGTTTGAACGCGGCCTCGTTGGCCTCGGCGCCGGAGTTGCAGAAAAAGACGCGCGCGGAGTCGTCGCCGCACCTCTGCTTCAACCGGCCCGCCAAGCGCACAACCGGCCCGGAGGCGAAGAGGTTGGACACATGGCCGAGCCGGGCGACCTGCTCTCCGACTGCCTCGACGATCGCCGGGTGGCCGTGGCCAAGCGCGTTGACTGCAATGCCGGCGAGTAGGTCGATGTACTGTGCGCCCGCCGCGTCCTCGACCCACGCCCCGCGCCCGGAGACCAGTTCGATGGGCGGGGTGCCGTAGGTGTTCATCAGCACCTCATCCCACTGCTTCACAGCGGATGCGTTCATGCGCGATCATCCTTCCGGAAAACGGTTCCCTCAGGGTAATTGGCGGCATCGAAGGCGTCGGGAAGCACCATCGTGCCGATACCACCCATGGTCAACAGCTCGAGCAGGACGGCGTGGGCGAGCCGCCCATCGATGACGTGGGCCGCCCGGACCCCTCCCTGCACTGCGGTGAGGCACGCCTGCATCTTCGGGATCATCCCGGAATCGAGCGTGGGCATCATCGCCGCCAGGTCCCCGACCTCGATGCGCGAAAGGAGAGAATCCTTGTTGGGCCAGTCGGTGTACAGCCCCTCCACGTTGGTGAGAACGACGAGGCGCTCCGCCCCGATCGCCGCAGCGAGAGCTCCGGCCGCCTCGTCTGCGTTGATGTTGTAGACATTGCCGTCCTCGCCGGGGGCGATACCGGAAACGACGGGGATGCGCCCCGCCTCGATGATGTCCATGACGGCGGAGGGGTTGACGTCCACGATCGTGCCCACCAGGCCGATGTCGAGGTCCTCACCGTCGACGCGGACGAGCCGCCGCGCCGCGCGGAACAGGCCAGCATCCTCCCCGGAGGTGCCCACCGCGTACGGCCCGTGGGAGTTGATCCTGCCCAGCAGGTCTCGGCCGACCTGGCCGAAAAGCACCATCCGCACCACGTCGAGGATCTCCGGCGTGGTCACGCGGTAGCCCTCGACGAACTCGCCCTGGTCAAGGCCGAGCCGGGTCAGCATCGCCGAGATCTGCGGCCCGCCGCCGTGCACGACGACGGGCTTGGCGCCCACCGTGCGCAAAAAGACCATGTCGGCGGCGAAAGCGGCTTTGAGCTCCTCGTCAATCATGGCGTTGCCGCCGTACTTAACCACCACGATCTTGTCCCGAAAATGCTGCAGCCACGGCAGGGCCTCCGCGAGAACGTTCGCACGCGTTTCGTTGTTCAGCGTCACCAGTTGCTCGTTCATCAGCTACCTCCTATGTGCTGTAGGCCGAGTTGATCTCGACGTAGGCGTGCGACAGGTCCGTGGTGCGCACGGTCGCCCGCCCCGCTCCCCCGGTGCCCAGGTCGACCACGACGTCGATGTCGGCGCCGCTGAGGTCCACCTCGCGCGCCCCGGGAGCGCCCGTCGACGCCACGCACACCGGCCTGCCGTTAAAGCTGACCGAGATGTTGTCCGGGTCCATCGCCGCCGGCGCCATGCCGACGGCGGCCAGAACGCGGCCCCAGTTCGGGTCGGAGCCGAACATCGCGCACTTGAACAGGTTGTCGCGCCCGATGGTCCGCGCTGCCTCGCGGGCCTCCTCGTCGGTGCCCGTGCCTGACACGGTGATGCTCACCCGCTTGGTCACCCCCTCGGCATCCGCCTGCATCTGCGCCGCCAGCGCCTCGCAGACCTGCAGCAGCGCGGCGTCGAGCTGCGCCTGCGGGGGCGTGATACCGCTGGCCCCGCTAGCCATGGCGATGACCGTGTCGTTCGTCGACGTCGTGCCGTCAATGTCGAGAACCTCGAAGGTGGCCGCCGTCGCGCGCCGCAGTGCTAGATCAAGGGCTTCCGCGCTTACCGACGCGTCCGTGGTCACGCACACCAGCATCGTCGCCAAAGAAGGCGCCATCATGCCCACCCCCTTGCCCATGGCCCCGACACACCAGCCGTCGTACTCGGCGTGGGCCTGCTTGGCAACGGTGTCGGTGGTCATGATTGCCCGGGCCGCTTCCGCGCCGCCCGCGGTATCGAGCCCGGCCGCGAGCGCGGGGATGGCCGAGCGCACCTTCTCCATCGGCAGTACGTCACCGATCAGCCCCGTGGAGCACACCGCGACCTCGCCGGGCTCGATATCCAGCGACTCGGCAACACACCGCTGGGTTTCGGCGGCGTCGGAGTCCCCCTGCTTTCCGTTGAGCGCATTGGCGTTTCCGGAGTTGTACACCACCGCTCTCAGTGCGCCGTCCGCGACGGCGCGGCGCGAGACCTTGACCGGGGATGCGACAACGCGGTTGCGGGTGAACACGGCCGCGGCCACGCTCTCGGGGCCGTCATTGAGCACGAGGGCCATATCGGGGTTGCCCGAAGGCTTGATCCCCGCCGTCGTCGCCGCGGCACGGAAACCCCGCGGCGTGGTTACTCCCGTCATGGGGAACTCCTTCACTCGAATGATCCTTAGGGCGCGACGCCCGCGGTGGGCAGACCGGCGGTCTCCTCCCACCCGAGGGCGATATTCATGCACTGCACGGCGGCTCCGGCTGTGCCCTTGGTCAGGTTGTCGATGGCGGAGGTGGCGAGCAGCTTGCCCGCCACCTCGTCCGCCTCCACCTGGATGTGGCACATGTTCGTGCCCACGACGTTCTGGGTCTGCGGCTGGAGGCCGCCGGGCATGACCCACACGAAAGGCTCATCAGCGTAGAACGAGGCGTACGCCTCGTGGGCCTGCTCGGTGGTCACCCCCGGCTTCAGGGGCGCGGTGACCGTGGTCAAGATCCCGCGCGACAGCGGCGCGAGCACCGGGGTAAAGCTCACGCTTACCGGCTCATCGGTGGCCTCGCGCAGGTTCTGGGCGATTTCCGGGTTGTGGCGGTGCCGGCCCGCCGTGTTGTAGGCCTTGAGCGAGCCGATGGTCTCCGCGCCCAAAAGGGCTACGTTCGCCTTCTTGCCTGCCCCGGAGACCCCAGTAATGGAGACCACGCTCAGATCGGGCGTGACCAGGCCCGCGTGCACAGCTGGCAGCGCGGCGAGGGTCGCCCCCGACGGGAAGCAGCCGGGGATGGCCACGCGCCGGGAGGCCGCGATCTGCTCACGGTGCCCCGGCATCTCCGGAATGCCGTAGGGCCAGGAGCCCGCGTGGTCCTCGCCGTAGTAGCGCCGCCAGTCCTCGGCCTCGCGCAGCCGGAAGTCGGCGGCGCAGTCGATAACAAGCGTCGAATCGGGCAGCGCCCGGGCGATCTCAGCCGAGTACCCGTGCGGCAGGCCAAGGAAAACCACGTCGTGGCCCGCCAGGACGTCCGGACTGGTCTCCCTGATCACCCGGTCCCCCAGCGCGGGGACGTGGGGCATGAGCGCCGCCACGGTCTGGCCCGCGTTGCTGTTGCCGGTCAGCTCCCCGATCTCGATCTCGCCCGCCGCGTAGCGCGGGTGGCCAAGGAGAAGCCGGAGGATCTCCCCTCCGGCGTACCCGGTGGCGCCTGCCACTGCTATTTTGACTGCCATAGGACACACGGTACGCAATTATGCGCCGCCGCGCAATTTATGCACGCATCTCCGCCCCGAAAGCCCCCTTCGCGGCCTCGGCAGCAGCGAGGCGCCCCTGCGAGGCCTCGTCCTCGGTCAGGGTGCGGTCGGGGGCGCGGAAAACCAGGCCGAACGCCAGGGATTTCTTGCCCTCCCCGACCTGCGCGGAACGGTAGACGTCGAAAAGCGTGGCGCTTTCAAGCAGCTCTCCCGCGCCCTTTTCGACGGCCCGACGCACCGCCTCGGCTGGCACGTCCTCGTCGACGACGAGGGCGATGTCCTGGTTGACCGCCGGGTAAGACGACAGCACCGGAGCCGGGAAAGCCTCGTCCGTGGGCAAGGCCGAGAGGTTGAGCTCCATCGCGCAGGTGCGCGCGGGCAGTTCGAGCCTCTCCAGCACCTGCGGGTGCAGCTCGCCGGCATGGCCGACCACCGCGCCGCCAACCACGAGCGCGGCGCACCGGCCCGGGTGCCACGGCAGCTGCGCGGCCGCCTGGACCTCCAGCTCCACGCCGGCGGCGCGGGCGACTACGCGCGCCGACTCGATCGCGTCGGCCCAGGTGTAGGCACGGCCCTCACCCCAGGGCCCGGCGAGCTCCTGGCCACCGGTGGCTACCGTCGCCGCGTGCAGGTCCTGCCGGGGCAGGGACCCGATCAGCTCCGCGATGGTCTCCTCGTCCGGGCGGGAGGCCACGCTCGGCAGGGGCGAGGCGTCCGCGCCCTTGAATGCCACCTGCGCGACCGAGAACAGCGCGAGGTCGCGCCGACCGCGGGCGACGTTGCGGCCGACGGCCTCCAACATCGACGGCAAAAGCGTGGTGCCCAGCACCCCATAGTCGGCATCGAGCGGGTTTTGCACCGCGACGGTGTTGCGGCGCGGGTCCGTGGCGTCGAGCCCCCACGTGTCGAAGGTGTCGTTGGCAATGAACGGGGTGGGGATCACCTCGACGTAGCCCGAGTACGCCAACGCGTGAGTCACCGCCCGGCGGCGCCGCTGGGTCCGTGAGAGCCCGCGCCCGCCGCGCGGGGTGGGCAGTACAGACGGGATGGCGTCGAGGCCCTCGAGGCGCACGATCTCCTCGATCAACTCGACCGGAACCCTAAGGTCGCCGCGCCACGTCGGCGGGGTCACCTGCAGCGTGTCCCCGGTCGCCTCCACGTCGCACCCAACCTCCTCGAGCCGCTTCACGACGGCCTCCGGGGCGTACTCCACGCCCACGAGCTCGCTCGGGCGGCTCGCGCGCATCTCGATGGTCTCCCGCGGCTGCACCTCTCCGACGAGGGTGCGCTGTGCGGTAACGCGGCCGCCCGCGCACTGGACCAAGAGGGCGCAGGCGACATCGAGCGCGACCTCGACGAGCGCGGGATCCACACCGCGCTCGAACCGCCGCGAAGACTCGGAGCTGAGCTTGTGGCGGCGGGCGGTGCGCGCCACCGTGAGCTCGTCCCACGTCGCGGCCTCGAAGTAGACGTCGGTGGTCTGCCCCGAAATCTCGGATGTCGTCCCGCCCATCACGCCGGCGAGGGACTGGATGCCGGATTCGTCAGCGATGACGACGTCACCGGCGTCCAACTCGCGCGTCGTGTGGTCGAGGGTTTCGAACCTCTCTCCTCCGCTCGCGCAGCGCACGTGGAGCCCGCCGGTGATCTTGTCGGCGTCGAAGGCGTGCATCGGCTGGCCGAGCAGCAGCATCACATAATTGGTCACGTCCGTCGCGGCGTTAACGGAGCGCACGCCCGAGAGCATGAGTTCGCGCTGCAGCCAGTAGGGCGCAGGTGCGGCCGGGTCGATGCCCTCGACCTTGCGCAGACCAAAGCGTGAGGCCTTGGTGTCGGCGTCGAGCGTCACGCTGAGAAGTCGGCTCTCGGGCGCGGGAACGCCGGAGGTATCGATACCCGCGACGGCGGGATCGGCCGCGGGATCGCGGTAGGTCAGACCGAAGGCAGAGGCGATTTCGCGGGTCAGGCCGCGCGCCGAGAGGGCGTAGCCGCGGTCCGGGGTCACGTTGACGTCGAAGACGGTGTCGTCAAGGCCAAGGCCAGCACGTGCGTCCTCGCCCGGCGTGCCGAAGCCCTCAGGCAACGTGAGAATGCCCTCGCTGCGCGACGTCAGCCCGAGCTCGGCGGCGGAGGCCATCATGCCCTCCGAGACGTGGTCATAGGTCTTACGCGCGGAAATCTCGAACCCGCCCGGCAGGACAGCGCCCGGCAGGGACACCACGACGAGGTCCCCCTCGGCAAAGTTACGGGCGCCGCAAATAATCCCCTGCGGCTTGCCCGTCCCGTTCGCCTCGCCGACGTCGACCTGGCAGTAGCGGATCGGCTTTTTAAACCCGGTGAGCTCCTCGATTTCGAGCACGCGACCGAACACGAGCGGGCCGGTGATCTCGGGCAGCGGCGCGTACCCCTCGGTTTCAAAACCGACGCGGACAAAGCCGGCGTCGAGCTCCTCCGCCGTGACCGACCAGCCCTCGTTTCCGGCCGCCTGAATGAGCCGGGTGATCCAGTTCTGTGAAATCAACATTGTGTGAAGCTCCTTCTAGGCCTGAACGCCGAACGGGATAGTGAATCGGACGTCTCCCTCGACCATGTCGCGCATGTCGGTCAGCCCGTTGCGGAACTGGAGAGTTCGCTCCAGGCCCATCCCGAAAGCGAAGCCGCTGTAGACCTCGGGGTCAATGCCCACTGCCCGCAACACGTTAGGGTTGACCATCCCGCAGCCACCCCACTCGATCCAGCCGGCGCCGCCCTTTTTGTTGGGGAACCACACATCCACCTCAGCGGAGGGCTCGGTGAAGGGGAAGTAGTTGGTGCGCATGCGCGTTTTCGTCTCCGGGCCGAACAGCACCTTAGCCAGGTGGTCGAGGGTGCCGCGCAGGTGCGCCATGGTCAGGCCCTTGTCCACGGCCAGTCCCTCGATCTGGTGGAAGACCGGGGTGTGGGTGGCATCGAGCTCGTCGGTGCGAAACACGCGGCCCGGGCAAGCGATGTAGATGGGCACCTCACGCTCGAGCATCGTGCGCACCTGCACCGGCGAGGTGTGGGTGCGCAACACCTGCTTGGAGTTTTCGCCGCCGACGTAGAACGTGTCCTGCAGCGTGCGCGCGGGGTGGTCCGGGATGAAGTTGAGCGCGTCGAAATTGAAGTACTCCGCCTCTACTTCAGGGCCTTCCGCGACCTCCCAGCCCATGCCGACGAAGATGTCCGCGATGTTCTCGCTCAGGGTGGTAATCGGGTGCATCGCCCCCACCTGGCCGCGTGTCGACGGCAGAGTCACGTCCACGGTCTCCGCGGCGAGCTGGGCCTTCCTGTATTCGGCCTCGCGCACGGCGTGCACCTCGGCGTACTCCTTTTCCACCCGGCCACGGGCCATGTTCACCAGGCGGCCCGCGTCCTTGCGCTGCTCCTTCGGCAGAGAGCCGAGGCGGCGCCTCGCCTGCGGCAAGTACGCCTGCTCCCCCAGGTGCGCCCTGTGGGCCTCCTCCAGCGCCGGCAGGTCCTCGGCAGCGGCAAAAGCCGCGATTGCCGCCTCGGCGGCCTCGTTGAGCGACTGCTCTGTCAGTTCGATATTGGGGGTCTCGGACACACTCGTCCCTTCCGCGTGGTCGTGAATCGGGAGCTAACGTAAAACGCCCCCCAGCATACCCGCGCCCCCGGACACGGCCCGCGTGGAGGTCAGCGAGGCCTGAGCGTACAGCCAACATTCAGGGCGTGTCTGCAAAGCAGGAACGGAGTACCTGTCTCCGCTGGTTATGCGCCCGGGTTTTTCCCAACGCCGCTCGCCTAGAGTCCGCACCTTGTTCGTCGTGCGACAACCGCGCGAGAAAGGACCGGCCATGCTCCACCGCCCGGGCGAGGGCGTCGAGGACCAGGGCCTCGCCTTCGCCCTGGCTGCTATCGAAACGCGGCTGACGCACCGCCGCCTGCTCAGCCTCTTCGGGGTTGGCGCGGGTTCTCTCGCACTCGCCGCCTGCGCACCGGGGGGAAAACAGCTCCGCTGCCCCGCCCACGACAGACACGCACACCTCACTGACCGAGATGAGAACCGGAACGGCGGGCTTTATCCGGGCGACGGCTCCAACGGCCCGGACGTCCTGGGGAAGGTGGGGGTCGAGCGCCGGGACATCCGGGAATCTATCGGCGGCGGCTCCACCGTGAGCGGCGTGCCGCTGACGCTGCGAATGAACGTCCCCGACTGAACATCATCGGCATGGTCAACCAGAACAGCCCCATGGCCGGCGCCGCGGTGTGCGCCTGGCACTGCACTGCGGATGGGGAGTACTCCATGTACTCCACGGGCCTAGAAGACGAAACGTATTTGCGCGGCGCGCGGGTCACCGGCGGCCAGGGCTCCGTGGAGTTCACCACGGTCGTGCCGGGCTGCTACGACGGGCGCTGGCCCCACATCCACTCTCACATCCACTTCGAGGTCTTCCGCGCGGTCGACGACACCACTGGCGCCAACAAAGCCGTCCTCATCTCACAGACCGCGGTGCCCAACGAGGTGGCGAAGGCGCCCCACGCCACGAGATTCTGCGGCAGCTCCGCCGCAAACATGGCCCGGGTAATCCTGGCTAGCGACAACGTCTTTTCCGACGGCTGAGAACAGCAGCTTCCCGCCGCGAGCGGCAAGACCCAATCCGGCTAGGACTTCACCGTTGACGTGCCGATTGACACCACCACGGCCCACACCGGCGGCGAGATCCCGCGCGGCGCCCCCGGCAAACCAGGAGAGCGTGCGACGCGGCTACGAGGCCTCTGCCTCCACACGCTCCACCGGGGAAGACGGCCTCAAGCGGGATCTGCACGAGAAGACGGGGCACACCGCGTCTTCAACCAACGCCCCGCCGGCCCATCTTTCACTCCGGGCCGTAGAGCGCTTTCGAAGACTCCCACATGCACATGGCCGCGGCCGTAGCCATGTTCAGTGACTCGGCGCTGCCGTGGATCGGGATAGATACGCGGTAGTCGGCGGCCTCCACGAGTGCACCGGGCAGGCCGTGTGCCTCGTTGCCAAAAAGCCAGGCCGTCGGCCGGGCCAGCCTCTCCCCCGCCTCGGCCAGCGAGATTTCGCCGTCCATCGTCGTCGCCACGATGGCCAGCCCCGCGGCGCGCAGCTGCCCGACCACATCGTTGATCGCCCGCTCCCTGACCACGGGGACGTGGAAGAGCGACCCCGCCGAAGAGCGCACCACCTTGCCAGCCTCGGGGTCGACTGTCTCACCGGCGAACACGACGGCATCGGCCCCGCACACGTCCGCGATGCGTATGAGGGTGCCGGCGTTGCCCGGGTCGCTTGTGCCCACACCAACGGCCACAAAGCGCGGCCTTGCCTTAGCCACGGCGCCGAGCTTCCACAGCACTGGCTTGCATACCGCGAAGATACCGGTCGGGGTCACGGTCTCCGAAAGGTGTTCGGCGGCTCGTTCGGTGATGGCGTGGGTGTAGACGTCCATGTGGCCGGCCGCCGTCAGGATCTCCCGAAAGTCGTGCGCCGCTCGCTCGGTGACAAAGAGGTCGGTAGCCGCCCCCGTCGCAACCGCGGCCTCTACGGCGTTCGCCCCTTCCGCGAGGAACCGCCCGGCTTTGCGGCGCCCCTGGGCGCGATGCAACTTCGCCGCGTTGACAACACGGGGAGTGCGTTCGGTGAAGGGTTCCGCGAAGTTGAGGGGCATAGACCCCGAGAATACCTGCGCCCCGCGCCACGGTGATCGTGGGGCGGGGCGGGCACGGACAAGCGGGTGCTTAGGCAGCCTTGGGGGCGTTGACGTCCTCCGGCAGGGCGTTCTTGGCAATCTCGCAGATCGCGGAGAAAGCCGCGAAGTCGCTGACCGCGAGCTCGGCGAGGATCTTGCGGTCCACCTCCACCTCAGCCAGCTTGAGGCCGTGGATGAGGCGGTTGTAGGTGATGTCGTTCATGCGAGCAGCCGCGTTGATGCGCTGGATCCAGAGCTTGCGGAAATCGTTCTTGCGCTGGCGGCGGTCGCGGTACGCGTAGGTCTGGGAGTGCAGCCACTGCTCCTTGGCCTTGCGGTACAGGCGGGAGCGCTGGCCGCGGTAGCCCTTCGCGGACTTGAGAATCGCGCGGCGCTTCTTCTTGGCGTTGACTGAACGCTTAACACGTGCCATGAGTCATACTTCCTTATCTGATAGGTCGAAACGGTGCGTTGTTGAACTCGGGCAGTGCTTAGGACATGCCGAGGAGGCGCTTTGCGCGCTTGACGTCGGCGCGGGCGACGTCAGTCGTGCCGGAGAGCTTGCGGCGGCGCTTGGAGGACAGCTTCTCGTTCAGGTGGCGCTTGCCGGCCTGCTCGCGGCGCAGCTTGCCCTTGCCGTTGACCTTGATGCGCTTGGCGGTGCCCTTGTGGGTCTTCTGCTTCATGGTGAAAGCCCTTCAGAGTTGAAACGTGTACTACTTCTTGCCCTTGCGGGCCGGTCCGAAGACCATGGTCATGTTGCGGCCGTCCTGCTTCGGACGGGACTCAACCACGCCGAGCTCCGCGACGTCGTCGGCGAGGCGCTCAAGGAGGCGGTAGCCGAGTTCGGGTCGCGATTGCTCGCGGCCGCGGAACATGATCGTGACCTTGACCTTGTTACCCTTTTCCAGGAAGCGCTCGACGTTACCCTTCTTCGTCTGGTAGTCGTGCTCATCGATCTTGGGACGGAACTTCTGTTCCTTCACCACAGTCTGCTGCTGGTTCTTGCGCGCCTCGCGGGCCTTCTGGTCCTGCTCGTACTTGTACTTGCCGTAGTCCATGATCTTGGCCACGGGCGGCTTGGCCTTCGGGGCGACCTCCACGAGGTCAAGGTCTGCTTCGTAGGCCAGTTTGCGGGCGTCGTCGGTACGGACGATGCCCACCTGCTCGCCGGACGGGCCGACGAGACGAACTTCGGGAACGCGAATGCGCTCATTAATCCGAGCTTCAGCGCTGATGAGAACTCCTAAAGATGAGAAAGACAATGTCGGACGCTACCGAACCACTCTTGTCGAGCTCACCCACGCAAAAATCCCGCGCGCCTATCGACGTCGCGGGAGTCCTTCCGGATACAGCTCACGCTGCCGTGAGACAGTACCTTCGACCCGTAGCCTTCCGCATCTTGCGTACACGCGGCGGCATGGGGTGGGAGAAACTCCACTTGTGGCCCGCACACTTGTTAGGGTGCACGGGCGGTAGTGGCCTAAACACTACCACGGCTGCGCACCCGTGCCAAATCGCTTCCCGCCTCTGGGGTTTTGCCCCAGTGGGCGCTACCCTTTCCCCGTGCACTCTACCCGGCAGCCCGCCTCCCACCCCGATCACCCGCCTGCCATCAACTGGAAGATCGCCGCGTTCGGCGCTTTCGCCGTGGTCGCCTCCGCGGCCTTTCCTCCGGTCAGTTTGCCCTCCCTCGCGGTCGACGCCGCGGCCGTAGCAGTAGTCTCCCTTTCCCAGCGCTGGCCCAGGCAGGCGGGCGCCGGGCTGGTCGTGCTGTTCCTCATCGCTTCCGCCGACGAGTCGCTGCGCAGCCCCGTGCTGCTCTTTTCCGCCCCCGCCCTCGTCGCCGCCGCCGCGTACTCCGGGAGGCCGCGCTGGTCCATCGCCTTCGCCCTCGTCTTGGGCTACATCAGCGTGACTAGCCCCTTCAACGGGCGGTGGGTGCCCTACGACATCACCGGCACGCTCATTTACATCGCCGCGCTTGCCGCCGCCTTCTGGGTCGGATGCTTCTTCCGCCGACAGCGGCTGATCTCCGCGGCGCAGCAGCGCCTGCTCGAAGAGGAGATGGAGAAGCGGCGCGAGGAACTCACCCGCGCCCTCCACGACTCGGTGGCCACCACGCTGACGTCCGTGGTCATGCGCGCCGAGACCCTGGGGCTGAGCTCCCCCGCCGATTCCGAGCAGCGGCGCACCCTGGGCCTCATCGCCGACGAGACGCGGCAGGCCATGCAGGAAGTCCGCCACTTGCTTGCTGTCATGCGCGATGGCGGCGGCGCCGAGCAGACCCCCATTGAGCGAACCATCGGGGAGCAGATCAGCGTCACGGCCCGTCTTCTGCGCAGCCACGGTTTCGACGTGCGCTGCGACGAACGCGCCGTCGAATGCGGCTACTTCTTTCCAGCCGGCTTCGAGCACGTTTTCACCGAGCTGGCCACAAACGCCATCAAGTACGCCGCGCCCGGGGCCCCCGTTGAGCTGCGGGTCGCGCGCTCGCGGCGCGGTGTCCACTGCGCCGTGATCAACGAGGTCGGCGGCGGGGCCGCAGCCAGCCACCTGAGCAGCGGGATGGGGTTGGAGGAGGCCAGGCGGGTCGTCGAAAAGCATGGCGGGCGATGGCGAGCGCGCCCCAAGGGGCGTCGCTGGGTCGCCGAGTTCGACCTGCCCGCGCATGCTCTCTACGGCCCCACCCCCGCAGCGGGTGGAGACTTTCGTACCAAACCTGTTCCCAGAGGCGACGCAATCGGCGCACCCAGAGGAAGATAGACCGAGGTTCCACAGAAGTTCACAAACCGAAAGGACATGTCCATGACATCCCGTTTCGCCGCCGCCGCGGTCACCGCGCTCTCGCTGGTGCTCTCCCCTGTGGCCCAAGCGGCCCCCGCTTCAAACTCCGTGGGAGAGGCCACCCCCACGATCACGCCCTACTCCGCGATGGTCGAGATCCTGTCCTGCAAGTACTACCCCACGCGCCCGTGGTGCCCTAACAATTCCCGCTACGCATGAGCCGCCCCATCGACGTTCTCCTCGTCGACGACAACCCGCTCGTCCTGAGCTCCTTCCGCCACTACTTCGCCACCACCGACGACATTCGCGTCGTCGCCGAAGCCGCGAACGGCGAGGAGGCGCTTGCCCAGCTTGATCAGCACCACGTGGACGTCGTCCTCGCCGACATCCACATGCCGACGATGGACGGCCCGACGCTGCTTTCGCACATCAACACCCGGCAGCGGCGGCCCGTCTTCCTCGCGGTGACCGCCTTCGATTCGGACCGCACGATGGTCCGCATCCTGCGCCAGGGCGGCGCGGGCTACGTACTCAAGAGCGAAAGGCCGCAGGTGCTTATCGACGCCATCCGGGCCGCCCTCGACGGGGGCATGGTTGTCTCCCCGCAGGCCATGACGCGGCTCATCGGATACCTGCGCGAGGAGCCACGCTCACCCCAGCGGGTCGACCCGATCGCCGAGGCCATGAAGCTGCAGACGCTCACCGACTCCGAAAGGAAGGTCCTCATCCTGCTGTGCCGGGGACTGTCCAACTCGGAGATCGCCGCGGAGCTGGCGTATTCCGAATCGACCATCAAGAAGTATGTCTCCAGCATCATGATGCAGTTCGGGGCCACCTCACGGCTCAACCTCGTGGTGAAGGTGCTCAACGCGGAGTACTGAGCACCTCCGGCCTCTTAACCAAACACCGGCGCCTGATCCTCCCGCAGCTCCGCATAGCGCGATTCGGGCACGGTGGCCGAGTACGGTGCTCCCTCGGCGACCCACACCTTGTCCGCGGAGCAGCGCACGTTCTGGTTATCGGTATCGAGCATCATAAAGCCCCACACGAGTGTTCCTTGGCGGCCGGGGCCCAGCTGGTACGGCCCCACCGTCTGTCCCACCGACCAGTGCTGCACCCTGAGGTAGGTAAAGCCGTAGGCGGCGGAGATGTAGGAGGTCAGCTCTCCCTGTGGCTGCGCGCTCACGGACACCTGCAGAGTAGTCGTCCTGGCCTGCTTCACCTTCTGCTTCACCGGCACCGGAACGCCGCTGCGGTTGGCCACACTGGCCGCGTCGGTCTGGGCGAACCAGCGCCGCGACGCGGTGACGTAGATTCCGCCCGCCCCGGGTGTGGGGCAGGACGAGCCGGGGGCGTAATCATCGTTCCAGCGTTGCGGCAGGATGTAGTCCACCGTACCGGCCTGCGCCGCGGGGAAAACGCAGGGGCCGAACGCTGCTGCGCAGGCTAGCGCGAGGGCGGCGAGTACGCGACGCATCAGCCGAACGCAATGTTGTCGCGGGTGCTGATCTCCACGTGGCGCTCAGCCGGCAGAGTTGCGCTGAACCTCTGGCCGGTCCCGCGCCAGGTGCGGTCACTGCCGCACACCGTCTTCTCGCCGGAGAAGTCGGAGACAACCCAGCCTGCGCGCATCACAGCGGTGGTGCCCGGGGCGACCTGGTACGGTCCTACGACCTCGCCGACCTCGTAGGAGGACGACGTGGAGTAGCTGGTGGAGAAGGAGAGCTTGATCAGGGTGAGGAGCGGGAAGTCCACGCCCGCCGAGACCTTCCATTCCTTGGACTTCTTCTCCGTGATAGAGCGGGTCAGCGGCAGCGGCGTGGAATTGTAGTTGGATACGGTCCATGTGCCGGCCGAGGCGTCGAAGTACGTCCTGTCAATCCGGATGGTTTGGCCGGTGTCGCCAGGATTGGAGCAGACCGCACCTATGGTGGTGGGGTTCGCAGTTCCCATGTCGCGGGCCGGCAGGGCCTGCGCAGGCGAGGCGGTCGCCCCGCAGGCCGCGGCGAGCACCGCCGCGGCGGCGATGCCCCGGGTGAAAGCGTTCATTCTCGAATCTCCTTCTCGTTGGTGTGTGGTAGCGCCCTAGTAGGCGGTCTGGGTGGGCACGGGCAGCTTTTCCCACCCCTCCGGCGTGATGTCGATGGTGCGGCGGCTGCCGTCGCGCGAGGTGACCGTGGCCTCCGCCCAGAATCCGACCGGGGCTGGGTGCACCCCGCGGTCGAAGAGCAGGTCGTAGGCTCGGTTCTTTCCGCTCCGGCCGCAGGTGTACTCGGAAAAGCGCACGCGCTTCATCGTCGTGCCGTACTCCACGCGCACGCGGTCCCCGGGCGCAAGGTCAACCGGCTTGAGCGCGGTGCCCACCGGCAGGTAGGCGCGGCCTACGGCGCCTACGGATTCAAGCCAGCCCTCCGGCAGCCGCCCGGCGTTTCCCCGGTAGCCCATCTCCGCGCTGAACTGCGCGCCGACTACGTGGTCCACGATGGGCGTGTAGGTGTGCGGGCCCGTCGACCAATTGAGGAAGTCCTGGGAGTAGCCGGGCTTGCGGAAGGTCGGCTCGATCGCGCTGATCTCGTGCGGGTACCACCGCGGGTAGGCGGCGTCGCACGCAGCACCGAACGCGGGCCAGTCCGGGTCGCGCCGCGGCTCGGTAACGGGTGGGACCACCCGGTCCTTCCTCGGGTCCGCGATCCTTTCGAGGCTGGGCCCCGTCACCGCGTTGTACGGCCGGTCGACGGGCCTGCTGTTGGCCCCCTGGGCGCGAGACGGCACCTGAAGGGCCTGCTCGTCGACGCTCCCATCGGCGTGGATGATGTGGGCGAATGCGTAGCGCTCCGCTGGCCCCGTGCCGCGCACCACGTCCGCTCCCGGCATGTTCTGGTAGAAGCCTCCCTCGCACGTGACCATCATGGCGATGAAGTCCTTTTCCACAACCCCAAACTCGACGCGAAAGGTCTCGCCTGGCCCGAGCGTGACGGGCCCGAAGGTCTCTCCCTCAATCCAGCCGTTGTCGGTGGTCAGGCCGATGTCGGAGCGGGCCGTCGTGTTCCAGTTCGAGGGCAGCGCGGCCCGCGAGTTGGCGGACAGGACATGGTTCGTCCCGCTCTCGACCGCAGCGGAGTAGTCAACCGGCGAGCCCGTGGTGTTCTTGAACTCCAAGACCCCGTCGCTGAGGTAGCGGCGCGCCGTCTCGCCGTAGTGCCAGTCCGGGTACCCCTCGCTGTGGGCCTGGTGGGCCGTGCACGGCTGGTAGAGGTTCTCGATCGGGTAACCCTGGGGCAGGGGCGGGAGAGCCGCTGCTGCTCCCGCCGAACTCATTGTCGCCGCGGCCACGAGGGCGGCGACAATCGGTGTCTTCTTCTTCAACGTGTGGCCCCTTCGGATACGCGTAGGTTTCTCTGCTCTGCACTCACGCTACGAGGCGGCGACCTGGGGAGAAAGCGCGGCGACGAACAAGGAACGAAGGTTCCTTCGGCGTCGAAGGTGCGGGGCGCTGCGGAGCACGACTTTTCGGGCCCGGGGTGCCGTGCGCGGTACTTTCGTCTCCACCTATCCGGGTGTCCACACGGGGGCTGTGACTTTCGCTACTCTGTGGCAGCAGGAAGCCAGAAGGCACACGACCACAGGACGCGGAAGGTGAAGGGATGCAGAACGGGACGCCGCCAGCGCTTCTCGACGAGGCACGCCGCCAGCTCGCCGCCCTCGAAAGC
Organism: Corynebacterium auris; assembly: GCF_030408575.1. NCBI lineage: Bacteria > Bacillati > Actinomycetota > Actinomycetes > Mycobacteriales > Corynebacteriaceae > Corynebacterium > Corynebacterium auris. The sequence continues at coordinate 1,109,862 of NZ_CP047047.1, read as the reverse complement.
GAACATGCGAGGACTGAAAGGCTCATCGCCGCGCTGCGGGAGCAAATCTCGGTCGGCCACCCCGCGGCACGCTCCCCAGCCGCCGCGCCACCTCCCGCCCCGAAACCACGCTCGTCGACCGAGCAGCGGGCGGTGCGCACCGTAGCAGGCCTGGGCACCGTGATCACGCTCATCGGCGTCGTGCTGGCCACACTCTGGGCCCACCAGAACGACTACCTTGGCACGCTGGGGATCGCCTTAATCGGCTCCGTCGTCTCCATCGGTTTCGCCGCCGCGGGCGTCGTGGCGCAGCGCCGCCGCGGACCCTCGGCGGGCGTCAGTGCCCTCTACGGCACGTCCTTCCTCACCGCAATCGCGGTGCTGTACTTCGTCGCCGCGACCATATACTCCCCGCCCTCCCTCGCGCCCATCGCAGCCGCCCACCTGGTGATCTGGCTAGCGTTCGTCGCGCTGGCGCTCATCCAGCGCAGCGGCGCACTCGTCAACGTCATGCTGGCGACGTTCACCTTCTACCAGATCCCCCTGCACCTCGACGACGTCGCGAGCTCCCTCCTCGCCGTGGCCGCCCCCCTCGCCCTGCTTGCCGCACTGGCCTGGCTGCCCCGGTTCGGGCCGGCCACCGGGGCGCTCGGCGCAGCCGCGGTCGCTGCGGCGGCGGGGCAGTCACTGCTGGTGGGAAACGCCGACTACCAGGACTTCTACGCCATCGTGGCGGTGGCCGCCAACCTGGGCGCGCTCGCCCTCCTTGCCGCCCGCCCGGGCGCCAAGGAGCAGTCCGTTGCCCGGATTCTGGCCCTCGTCCTCTTCCCCGCGTTCGCCTTCGCCCTCGCGCAATTGACCACCGAGACCCCCGCGCTCGTCTGGCTGCCGGTCGCAGCCGCGGCCGCTGCCGCCGCCCTGACGCTGCGGCGTGATCCCGCCGGGTACTGGTGGCTGGTCTTGCTCCCCTTCGGCTTCGCCGTGGCAACGCGCCTACAGCAGAGCTATCTCGCGCCCCTCCCGCTGTGGGCTGCCACCCTTACTGTGGTGATCTACGTCGCCCTCTTTTTCGGCATCGGATGGCTTGTGCGCCGCAGCGGCCCCGGGGGCCACGTCGCTCCCATCGTCGTCGCCTGGGTGCTGGTCTTTCTCTTCCTGGAGGGTTTTCCAGTTGTCCCGGTGCCGGAGCCCGAGACAGCTGGAGTGCTCAGCGCGGCCGGGGTCACCGCGCTGTTTTTCGGCGTGTGCGCCTACCACCGGAATATCTTCCTTCTCCTCGGCCAGGCGGGCCGATTCGTCTGCGGCGCGGCCCTGACCTTGCTCACGCTCACCGCCATCGTGTGGCCCGTCATGGCGCTCGTCGCCGCGTTCCCCGGCGCCGACAACGACCTCGGCTTCTGGGTCGGACAGGCGACCGCGTCGATCGTGTGGATCCTCGCCGCCTCGGCTCTCCTCCTTGTGCCCCGCGCCCGCAGGCTCGGCCAGAGCGCGGCCGGGCTCGCCGCGGTGGTGGCGGTGGCCGCGGCATTGAAGCTGGTGCTCTTCGACCTGCGCGCCAGCAGCGATTTGACCCGCATTGTCGTCTTCCTGCTGTGCGGCGCCATCCTGTTGGCGGTGGCAGTGGCGCGCTCGCGCGTGGCGGCTACCCCAGAATCTCCTGCAGGAACTGGCCGGTAAAGGAGCCCTCAGTGCGGGCGACATCCTCCGGGGTGCCCTGCGCCACCACGGTGCCGCCGCCCGACCCGCCTTCCGGGCCCATGTCGATAATCCAGTCCGCAGACTTGATCACGTCCAGGTTGTGCTCGATGACGAGCACGGAGTTGCCCTTCTCTACCAGGCCGTTGAGCACGAGCATGAGCTTGCGGATGTCCTCGAAGTGCAGGCCCGTCGTCGGCTCGTCGAGGATGTAAATGGTCCGCCCGTTCGAGCGCTTCTGCAGTTCCGCGGCGAGCTTGACGCGCTGGGCTTCCCCGCCCGACAGCGTGGTGGCGGATTGGCCGAGCCGGACGTAGCCGAGCCCGACGTCGACAAGCGTGCTCAGATAGCGGTGGATAGATGTGATGGGCTCGAAGAACTCTGCCGCCTCCGAAATTGGCATGTCGAGCACCTCCGAGATGTTCTTGCCTTTGTAGCGCACCTCCAGGGTTTCCCTGTTGTAGCGCGCACCGTGGCAGACCTCGCAGGGCACGTACACGTCCGGCAGGAAGTTCATTTCGATCTTGATCGTGCCGTCGCCGCGGCACGCCTCGCAGCGCCCGCCCTTGACGTTGAAGGAAAAACGCCCGGCCTTGTAGCCGCGGACCTTCGCCTCCGGGGTCTCCGCGAAGATGTTGCGGATTTTGTCGAAGACGCCCGTGTAGGTCGCCGGGTTGGAGCGCGGGGTGCGCCCGATCGGCGACTGATCCACCTGCACCAGTTTGTCCAGGTGCTCGAGCCCCCCGACCTTCTTCACCCGGCCCGGCACCTGGCGCGCGCCGTTGAGGCGGTTTTGCAGCGTCTTGGCCAGGATCTCGTTGACCATGGTGGACTTGCCCGAGCCGGAGACGCCGGTCACCGCGACGAGAACGCCGAGCGGGATGTCGACGCTGACATTATTCAGGTTGTTCTCCCGCGCGCCCTCGATGCTCAGCATGCGCTCGGCGTCCACCGGGCGGCGGGTCTCGGGCACCACAATTTCTTTGCGGCCCGCGAGGTAGTCGCCGGTCAGGGAGTTCTCCGCCTCAAGGATTCCGGCGGGCTCGCCCTGGTAGACGATCTCCCCGCCGTATTCGCCGGCGAGCGGGCCGACGTCGACCATCCAGTCCGCTGCCTTGATCGTGTCCTCGTCGTGCTCCACCACGACGAGGGTGTTGCCCAGGTCGCGCAACTTCTTCAGGGTGGCGATGAGGCGCTGGTTGTCGCGCTGGTGCAAACCGATCGAGGGCTCGTCGAGCACGTAGAGGACCCCGGCGAGGCCGGAGCCGATCTGCGTCGCCAGGCGAATGCGCTGCGCCTCCCCGCCGGACAGCGTCCCGGCGGAGCGCGAGAGCGTGAGGTAATTCAGGCCGACGTCGAGGAGGAAGCGCAGGCGGGCCTGGATCTCGCGCAGCACGGCGCCGGCGATCATCTCCTCGCGGTAGCCCAGCACGAGGTGGTCCAGGTACTCGGAGGCATCCTCGACGGAGAGCTCGGTCAGCCCCGCGATGGACTTCTCCCCGTGCGTCGTGGAGGCGAGGCGCACCGCCAAGATCTCGGGCTTCAGGCGGGCCCCCTTGCACGTCGGGCACGGGATCTCGCGGGTGTAGGCGAGCAGGCGCTCCTTCTGGGTGTCGGACTCCGCCTGCTCCATCTTGCGCTCGAGGTAGCCGATCACCCCCTCGTAGGCCGCGGAGAAGGTGCGCTGGCGCCCGTAGCGGTTCTTGTAGCGCACGCTCACCTGCGTTTTCGAGCCGTTGACCAGGTGCTTTTGCTGAGTTTTAGTCAGCGAGGAAAAAGGCGCGTGGGCGTCAAAGCCCTCCTCGTCTGCGAGCGCCTCGATGAGTTTGGCGAAGTAGCCCTTGTTCGGGCTTGAGTTCCACGGCTGGAAGGCGTCGACAGCCGGGGCGTCGGGGTCGGGGATGACCAGCTCAATATCGATCTCCTTGCGCACGCCGAGGCCGTCGCAGGCGGGGCAGGCGCCGAAGGGCGAGTTGAAGGAGAAGGCGCGGGGCTCGTACTCCTCCACCCCAAGGGCGTGGCCGTTCGGGCAGGCCATCTTCTCGGAGAAGATGCGGTAGCGCGCGGAGTTTTCCGGGTCGAGGTCGACGAACTCGAAAGCCACGAGCCCGTCCGCGAGCTTCAGCGCCGTTTCCACGGAGTCGGTCAGGCGCTGCTTCTGGCTCTCCTTGACCTGAAGGCGATCCACCACAACGTCGATAGTGTGCTTGACCTGCTTTTCCAGCGAGGGCGGTTCCGACAGCTGGTAGGTTTCGCCGTCGACAGTCACGCGGGAATAGCCCTGCGCCGCGAGGTCGCTGAACAGGTCGGCGAACTCACCCTTGCGCTTTCGCACAACGGGGGCGAGCACCTGGAACTTGGTGCGTTCCTCGTACTCCATCACCTGGTCGACGATCTGCTGCGGGGTCTGGCGCTCGATTACCGCGTCGCACACGGGGCAGTGCGGCGTGCCGGCGCGGGAGTAGAGCAGGCGCAGGTAGTCGTAGATCTCCGTGATGGTACCCACCGTCGAGCGAGGGTTGCGGTTGGTCGACTTCTGGTCGATGGACACCGCGGGGGATAACCCGTCGATGTAGTCGACGTCCGGCTTGTCCATCTGCCCGAGGAACATGCGCGCGTACGAGGAAAGGGACTCGACGTAGCGGCGCTGCCCCTCGGCGAAGATGGTGTCGAAGGCGAGGGAGGATTTGCCCGACCCGGACAGGCCGGTGAACACGACCATCGCGTCGCGGGGCAGCTCCACGTCCACGCCCTTGAGGTTGTGTTCGCGCGCGCCGCGCACAGTGAGCCGATCAGCCACGTCTGTTTCCGTCCTCCGCTTCGGTGTCCCAAACTTTCCGGCCGCGTCACGGGCCTTCAACGAACTTACCAACGCGCATGTCGGCCCGGGTATTTCAGCGGCGGCTAGGCTGGCTGCCATGACCGCGAAACTGAGTCTGCACAGCATCTCGGTGTCCGAGATGGACAATAACTGCTACCTGCTTGCCTCCGAGGGCAAGGGGCTGCTTATCGACGCCGCCTCCGACGCCCCGGCCCTCCTCGGCCTCGCCGGGGAGGTCGGCGTCGAGGTCACCGACGTCGTTACCACGCACCGCCACCACGACCACGTCGGCGCCCTGACGGACGTCCTCGACGTCACCGGTGCGACGCACTGGGCCTCCTACCTCGACTCCCCCGCCCTGCCGGCGCTCGTCGACCGTGAGCTCAACGAGGGCGACACCGTGGAGTTCGCGGGCCACCGCTTCCCGGTCCACATTTTGCGCGGCCACACCCCGGGCGGGCTGTGCCTCGTCGCCGACATCGACGGGGTGACCAACCTCTTCGTCGGCGATTCGCTCTTTCCCGGCGGGCTGGGCAAGACCGACTCCGAGGGCTCCTTCGTGCGCCTGTTCCGCGACGTGAAAACCCGGATCTTCGACGCCTACCCGGATAGCGCCGTCGTGCGTCCCGGCCACGGCGAGCCGACGACCCTCGGTGAGGAGCGCCCCAAGCTCGATGAGTGGTGGGAGCGGCGCTGGTAAATAAAGGGGCGGCAAAAATTCGTGGCACGTCCCCGCCACATCTGGCTAGAGTGGATAGAGAACATCCGATAGGTAAAAGAAAAGGAATCTCACTGATGATCCGCAAGTTTGCACGGCCGATGCTCGCCTCGGTCTACGTCGCCGACGGCGTGGAGACGCTTCTCAACCCCTCCGCCCACCGCGATAATGCGGAAGCGGTGCTGAAGAAGGTCCGCTCCGCGGTCCCCAGCAACCTCCGCTCCTTTGTCCCCTCCGAGCCGAACACCGCGACCCTGACGGTCGGCGGCGTTAAGGCTGGCGCGGGCACGCTCTTCGCCCTGGGCAAGCTGCCGCGGACCTCCGCCGCTTTGCTGGCCGCCACCGCGGTTCCTTCCCTGCTGGGGCGCAACGCCTTCTGGGAGGCCGACGACGAGCAGGAGAAGTCCCGCCGTCGCACCGGCGCGCTGACCGATGTCGCGCTGCTCGGCGGCGTGCTCATCGCCACCGTTGACACGGAGGGCAAGCCGAACCTGCAGTGGCGCGCGCAGAACGCCGCCAAGCAGGCGAAGAAGAACGTCCAGCAGGCTCTGCCGACCCAGTCGGAGCGGGAGAAGGCGCTGAGCAAGGCCAGCGACTGGCTATCTGACACCGCAGACCAAGTCACCACCTACGTCGACGAGAACAAGGACGACTGGAAGGACACCGCCAGCTCCCTGTTCCAGGACGCGAAGGAGCAGACCGCCAAGTTCGTCGACAAGGCCACCGACCAGGCCGAGAACGTGTACAAGGAGCTGCAGCCGGAAAAGAAGGTCAACGCCCTCGTTAGCAACCTGCAGGACACCCTCAACGACATTGAGCCGGGTCCGGTGGACAAGCTGAAGGCCAAGCGCAAGGTCAACAAGGCCACCAGCAAGTTCAAGGGTCGCGCGCAGGATGCCGTCGATACGCTGCAGGATGCGTTCGACAACCTTGACGCCGCCCCCTCCAAGCGCCAGCAGCGCAAGTGGAAGAAGAAGGCGAAGAAGGCCGAGAAGAACGCACAGAAGGCCGTCAAGCGGGCACAGAAGAAGCTCAGCTAGGCCTCCCTGACCCGCGCACCCCGCCCCCTCCACTGTGAGGGCGGCGGGGTGTCGTGCTGCTAGGATCATCCCTCCCCCAATTCGACAACCAGGAGGTGTGCGGGTGGTGGACCCGACCAACCCCAAAGCGCTCGAGCAGGAGCAGGCCTACGCGGACAAGCTTTTCGCGCACCTCGACGCTGAGGTGAGCGAGGCTAGGGCGAAGCTCGAGGAAGTCCAGGCGGACGTCGACCCCGACAACCCCGACGCTGATGCTTTGGTGCGCCGCGAGACGGAGTACCACGGGCTCAACGCCAAGCTCGACGACCTCGCCGTGGCGGAGATCGGGCTTGTCTTCGGACGCATGGACATCGCCGACGAGGACGCAGAAAACCCCGTGCCGGGCCAGCCGGGCCTGGACCGGCGCTACATCGGGCGCATGGGAATGGATGATCGCCGGGACCACTACCGCACCCTCCTGCTCGACTGGCGCGCCCCCATGGCGCGCCCCTACTACCTCGCCACCACCGCCCACCCAGAGGGGGTGACCACGCGCCGCAACATCCGCATGCGGGGGCGCACCGTGGCCGCGGTCGACGACGAGACGCTTTCCGGCGATGCCCCGGCCGGCCCCGGATCGAACGTAGGCAACGAAGCCGCGCTGCGCGAGGCCATGAACAGGGCCCGCACCGGCCACATGCAGTCCATCGTGGAGACGATCCAGCGCGAGCAGGACGAGATTATCCGCGACACCACCCGCGGCGTCCTCGTGGTGCAGGGCGGGCCCGGCACCGGCAAAACAGCGGTGGCCCTCCACCGTGTGGCCTACCTGCTGTACACGTGGCGCGAGCAGCTCTCGCGCACCGGCGTGCTCATTATCGGCCCGAACGCGACCTTTTTAGATTACATCTCCCGTGTCTTACCCGAGCTCGGCGAGACCGGCGTTGTGCTCAGCACAGCCGCCGAGCTCGTGCCCGGGTTTCGCCCCGAGCTCACAGAGGAGCCGCTCCCTGCCCGGGAGGTGAAGGGCTCGGCGGAGATGGCGACCATCCTCAAGCGCGCCGTGCAGCGCTACCAGCGCGTCCCCGACCAGCCGGCGGAGGTGTCGGTCGGCTCGGTGGTCATCTTCGCAACGCCGACCATGGTCAAGGCCGCCCGCACTCGGGCGCGCCGCTCCCGGCAGCCCCACAACAAGGCGCGTGCGGTCTTCGCCGAGGCCCTGACGCAGTCGCTCGCGGAGGCGCTGGCACAACGCATCGGCGAGGATCCCCTCGGCGGGGAGAACCTCCTCTCGGCCGCCGACATCGACCAGCTTCACGACGACCTCGCGGACGAGCCCCAGGTTGCCTCGCTTATCGACGCCTTCTTCCCCGCCCTGGACCCCGCCACCGTCCTGGGCGACCTCCTCTCCTCGCGCGAGGCCATCGACGCGGTGGCCCACGACTACGACGACTACACCCGCGAGGCCCTCTACCGCCCCGCAGGCGAAGGATTCGCGCCCTCCGACACCGCGCTCATCGACGAGCTCACGGAGCTGATCGGACGCCCCGACGCCGCCGAGGAGCGCGAGCGCGAGCGGCGCGAGTGGCGCCAGCAGGTCGCGGAGGCCGAGGATGCCCTCGACGTCCTCGCCTCCTCCGAGGCCACCGACAACGACGACGACCAGTTCGAGGCCGAGATCCTCTCCGCCCGCGACGTCATCGACGCCGAAGCCCTGGCGCAGCGCCAGCGGGAAACGGACGCGCGTTCCACCGCGCAGCGCGCCCGGGCCGACGCATCCTGGGCCTACGGCCACGTCATCGTCGACGAAGCACAGGAACTCTCCCCGATGGAGTGGCGCATGGTTTTTCGCCGCAGCCCCTCCCGGTGGATGACCCTAGTTGGCGATACCGCGCAGACCTCTGCCCCAGCCGGCACGGACGACTGGGCAGAGGCTCTCGCGCCCTACGTCGGGGACCGCTACCGCACCCGCGCGCTGACGGTAAACTATCGCACCCCGGCGGAGATCATGGAGGTGGCCAACGACGTGCTCGCCGCGATCGACCCAGAGGCGGAGCCCGCCACAGCGATCCGCTCCGCTGGGCGGCCGGTGCGCTTTCTGCCTTCGGGCACCGACCCTGCGGGAGCTGTGCCCGAGGGCCCCGGCACCAGCGCGGTCATAACGGCCGATAACGTCGCGCAGCACAAAGGCCTCGAGTACGACCACGTTGTCGTGGTGGAACCCGAGGCCATCGTGGGCGCCTCGCCGCAGGGCCGCCAGGACCTGTACGTCGCCGTCACCCGCGCCACGCAGACGCTCACGGTGATCGGCGAGGTGCCGAGCTAGCCGGCGCCTTTAGTTGACGGTGTGGACGATCATCACGTCACAGTCGGATTGGCGGGCGACATCAGCTGGCACGGAGCCCAAAAGGCGCCCGGTCAACGAGTTAATCCCGCGGTTGCCCACGACGAGCAGGTCGGCGTTGTTGTCGTTAACAATCGCCATGAGCGCCTCGACGGGGGTGCCGGGGCGGGTGGCGGTCTGCACATCCTCCGCGCCCGCGCTGCGAGCGTGCTCGGCGGCGGTCTCCAGGTTGGCGCGCGCCTGCTCGTCGCCGAGGATGGTCACGGAGTCCTGGCGCAGCGTCTTGGAGGCCTCGTCCTCCGACTCGTAGTAGGCGGTACCGATAATAAGGGTGGAGTTGAACGCGGCGGCGATCTTCGCCGCGCGCTCCACGGCAAGAAGCGAGGACTTGGAGCCGTCGCTTCCGACGACGATCGTTGCGTAGCTGTTTGTCATGGGGCTATCACTAACCTTTCACTGTGCGTCACGGGCCGCGGGCGCGCGCAGGCACCAGCTCCGGCCCACTAAAACTGTCACTTATTTTACCCGGAAAGCTCCCCGAGGGCTCTAAGCGTGCCCCTGTGAGCGGGTGTCCACGAGCATCACGTCCACTGGGGCCTTCTTGGCCACGTTACCAGGGATATTGCCGAAGAATCGGCCCGCCAGCGAGCGCATGCCCTTGTTGCCCACCACGAGAAGATCCACCCCGAACTCCTGCGCTGCTTCCAGCAGGACCTGCGCGGGCTGTCCCTCACGCGCGGTCACGTGGATGTCCGGGGCGCTTTCCTCCTCGGCGATCTCCTGCGCAGTTTCGAGGATGTTCGCGGCGTCGCTGCCGCTGACGATATCGATCTTGGACAGCTCCGAGTTGGTCGCGTTGAGCATGGAGCCGCTGGCGGAGTAGTGCGCGCAGATGACATTCAGCCGTGCGCCGTACACCCGCGCCAGGCTAGCGGCGACGCGCACCGCCATAAGCGAGGTGGGCGATCCGTCCGTGCCGACGGCGATTGACGTGTAAGAGTGCATTCTACGTAAGAGTCCTTCCCTAGTTTCCAGTTTCTTTCATACCACGCAGCTCACGGCGCAGATCCGTGATCTCGTCGCGCAGGCGCCCCGCCAGTTCGAACTTCAGCTCGCGCGCGGCGGCGCCCATTTGCGCGGTGAGGTCGTCGATAAGCTTCTGCACCTCGTCCGAGGCCATGGTGGACACATCCGGCCTGTCCACGACGGCGGCCTCCCCCGCCCCGCCGTCGGCGCCCTCCTCGTCCGCGTTCTCGTACACCTGGTCGAGAATGTCCGCGATCTTTTTGCGCAGCGGCTGGGGGTCGATGCCGTGCTCCGTGTTGTAGGCGATCTGCTTCTCGCGGCGCCGCTCGGTCTCGTCGATCGCCGCCTGCATAGATTCGGTGACGCTGTCGGCGTACATGATGACCTCGCCGGAGACGTTGCGCGCCGCGCGACCGATGGTCTGGATGAGCGAGGTGGTGGAGCGCAAAAAGCCCTCCTTGTCGGCGTCGAGGATGGCCACCAGCGAGACCTCCGGCAGGTCGAGGCCCTCGCGCAGGAGGTTGATACCCACCAGCACGTCGAACTCGCCGAGACGCAGCTGGCGCAGCAGCTCGACGCGCTGGAGGGTGTCGATGTCGGAGTGCAGGTAGCGCACCTTGATGCCGTTGTCGAGGAGGTAGTCCGTGAGGTCCTCCGCCATGCGCTTGGTCAGGGTGGTCACGAGGACGCGCTCGTTCTTCTCCACGCGCTGGCGGACCTCGTCGATGAGGTCGTCGATCTGCCCCTTCGTCGGTTTCACCGTCACCTTCGGGTCAACCAAGCCCGTCGGGCGGATCACCTGCTCGACGAATTCGCCTCCGGAGGCCTCCATCTCGTAGCCCCCCGGGGTCGCCGACATGTAGACGGTCTGGCCCACACGCGCCTCAAACTCGTCGAAGGTCAGCGGCCTGTTGTCCACGGCGCTCGGCAGACGGAAGCCAAACTCCACGAGGTTGCGTTTGCGCGACATGTCGCCCTCGTACATGCCGCCGATCTGGGGGACAGTGACGTGGGACTCGTCGATGATGGTGAGGAAGTCCTCCGGGAAGTAGTCAATGAGCGTGGCGGGGGCCGAGCCGGCGGGGCGCCCGTCCATGTGGCGAGAGTAGTTCTCGATGCCGGAGCAGAACCCCACCTGCTGAATCATTTCCAGGTCGTACTCGGTGCGCATCCGCAGCCGCTGCGCCTCCAGCAGCTTGCCGCGGTTTTCCAGGTCTTCGAGCCGGTCCGCCAGTTCCTCCTTGATCGCCTCGATCGCCTTTTCCATGCGCTCCTCGGTAGCCACGTAGTGGGTGGCGGGGAAGATGCGCACCTCGTCCTCCTTGCTCAGGACCTCACCGGTCAGCGGGTGGATGTAGTAGAGCTCGTCGACCTCGTCGCCGAAGAACTCGACGCGCACGGCCACCTCTTCGTACGCGGGGATGATGTCTACGGTGTCGCCCTTGACGCGGAAACTCCCGCGCTTGAAGTCGACGTCGTTGCGCTCGTATTGGACGTCGACAAGCAGGCGCAGGAACCGGTCTCGCTCGACCTCCTCCCCCACCCGCAGCACGATGGAGCGGTCCAGGTAGGACTGCGGCGTGCCCAGGCCGTAAATGCAGGAGACCGAGGCGACCACGACGACATCGCGGCGGCTGAGCAGGGCCGAGGTGGCGGAGTGGCGCAGGCGCTCGACGTCGTCGTTGATCGAGGAGTCCTTCTCGATGTAGGTGTCCGTCTGCGCGATGTAGGCCTCGGGCTGGTAGTAGTCGTAGTACGACACGAAGTACTCGACCGCATTGTTGGGCAACAGCTGGCGCAGCTCGTTGGCCAGCTGCGCGGCAAGCGTCTTGTTCGGCGCCATGACGAGCGTTGGTCGCTGCTGCTGCTCGATGAGCCACGCGGCGGTGGCGGACTTGCCGGTGCCGGTGGCGCCCATGAGGACGACGTCGCGCTCGCCGCGCCGCAGCCGCTCGTCGAGCTCTTTAATCGCCGTCGGCTGGTCGCCGGAGGGTGCGTACTCGGAGACGACCTCGAAGGGTTTCTCCCGGCGCTCGATCTCGCCGACAGGGCGGAACTCCGATTGGGCTAGGACGGGGTGTTCAGCAGCGAAAGCCATAGGGCCCATCCTATCGCCATTGCGTTCTAGTAGATGACCTTCCTCGTCTCCGTGAGCCACTGGGCCAGCTCGCCGGTCTCGTCCCACAGGGCGTAAAGCTCGGAGCTGCCCGGGTCGAGGGTCTCGCGCACCTTCGCGCGCAGCCAGTGGCGGTCACGAAAACTGAAGGTGTATTGCAGGGCGCGGCGGTCGCCGCCGGGCGGGAGGTGGCCGTTCATGACGGCAACGAGGGCGACGACGGTCTCGGAGCGGTCGGAATCCAGCGGGCGCGTGCCGCAGTCGAAGCGGAACTGGGCCATGTCGAAAGAACCGTCCGCCAGTTGGCGGACGGTGTCGCGGGCGCTGTCGTTATCGAAGGGCCCATAGTTCCACGTACCCATGGTCGGCCACCGTATCCCACACAGATTAATTGGAATTGGCCAACAGTTTAACTCATAAAGAAAACGCGTTGATTCGCTCGCACAAAGTGTTTACCTGACGGCGCAGCCGCTCCGGCGTTCCGTTGTTGTCGATGACGACGTCCGCCTTTCGCCTACGTTCCTCGTCGCTGACCTGGCGCGCAATGCGGTTGCGCACATCGCCCTCGTCCAGCCCCCGGTATTCGACGAGGCGGTGCACCCGCACTTCCGCGTCAGTGTCGACAGCGACGTTGAGGTCCATCGCGGCATCGAGGCCAAGCTCGAATAACAGGGGCATGTCGTAGACTGCAGCGCGGGCGCCGGCCTCCTCTAGCTCGTTGAGGCGGCGCTCGGCCTCCGTCCGAATGGCCGGGTGGGTGATGGCGTTGAGCTTTTCCGTCTGCTCCTTGGTGGCAAAGGCGCGCCGCGCAAGTTCGGCGCGGTTGAGCACTCCTTTCTCATCGACAAGATCGGCGCCGAAGACCTCGGCGACCTTGCCCAGCACCGGTGAGCCAGGGTCCATAATGTCGCGGGCTACCTGGTCGGCATCCACGACCGGTAGCCCGGCCTCCGCGAGCAGCGCCGCCACCGTCGATTTACCGCTGCCGATCCCTCCGGTCAGTCCAATCCTCAGCATGCGGCCCATGGTAAACGAAAAACCGCCCCCGGAAAGCGGGGGCGGTTGCAAAGGCTAGCCCGTGGCTGCCTCGTGCGCCTTAGTTGCCGGCCAGCTTCTCGCGCAGTGCGGCGAGCTGCTCGTCGGAGGCGAGGGAGCCGATGGACTCCTCAGCCTGATCCGCTGCCGGAGCTGCAGCGGCGGACTCGGAGGAGTAATCGGTGCCCTGCTCGGCAGCCTCGGCTGCGGCAGCGCGGTGACGTTCGATCTGGGCGGTGTGGGCCTGGAAGCGGCGCTCGGCCTCGGCGTAGCGCGCCTCCCACTCCTGGCGGGCCTCGTCGTAGCCCTCCATCCACTCGTTGGTCTCCGGGTCGAAGCCCTCCGGGAAGATGTAGTTGCCCTGCTCGTCGTAGGAGTCGGCCATACCATAGCGCGACGGGTCGAACTCCTCGGAGTAGTCCTCGTCGGCCTGCTTCAGCGACAGGGAGATGCGGCGACGGTCGAGGTCGATGTCGATGACCTTGACCATGACCTCCTCGCCGACGTTGACAACCTGGTCCGGGACGTCCACGTGGCGCTGGGCCAGCTCGGAGATGTGGACCAGCCCCTCGATGCCCTCCTCGACACGCACGAACGCGCCGAACGGGACGAGCTTGGTGACCTTGCCCGGGACGATCTGGCCCACGGCGTGGGTGCGGGCGAAGACGCGCCACGGGTCTTCCTGCGTCGCCTTCAGCGACAGGGAAACGCGCTCACGGTCGAGATCGACGTCGAGGACCTCGACGGTGACCTCGTCGCCCACGGTGACAACCTCGGACGGGTGGTCGATGTGCTTCCAGGACAGCTCGGAGACGTGAACCAGGCCGTCGACACCGCCGAGGTCGACGAAGGCGCCGAAGTTGACGATGGAGGACACAACGCCCTTGCGGACCTGGCCCTTCTGCAGCTGGTGCAGGAAGTCGGAGCGGACCGCGGACTGGGTTTCCTCCAGGTAGGCGCGGCGCGACAGCACGACGTTGTTGCGGTGCTTGTCCAGCTCGATGATCTTGGCCTCGAGCTCCTGGCCGATGTAGGGCTCGAGGTCGCGCACGCGGCGCATCTCCACGAGCGAGGCCGGCAGGAAGCCGCGCAGCCCGATGTCGAGAATGAGGCCGCCCTTGACGACCTCAATGACCGTGCCGGTAACCGGCTGGTCGTTAGACTGCAGCTCCTCGATCGTGCCCCAGGCGCGCTCGTACTGCGCGCGCTTCTTGGACAGGATAAGGCGGCCTTCCTTGTCTTCCTTGGTCAAGACAAGCGCGTCAATCTCATCGCCGACCTCGACGACCTCATCCGGGTCGACGTCGTGCTTGATGGAAAGCTCGCGGGTGGGGATGACGCCCTCGGTCTTGTACCCGATGTCGAGGAGAACCTCGTCATGGTCGACCTTGACGACGGTGCCGGTGACGATGTCGCCATCATTGAAGTACTTGATGGTCGCGTCTACTGCGGCGAGAAAGTCCTCAGCGCTGCCGATGTCGTTGACGGCAACCTGCGGTGCGTTGGAAGTGGGCATAGGTTAGAGTGCTCCGAAACGGATAGGAGATCGAAAGTGTACATGAGCGCGTCTCTCGCGGGCGCGTTCGCCGCGATCCCACCTCAGCCGCGTCCCCGGCCCTCCTATACGACCCAGAACGCCCCTCGGCACAGACACGCACCCAGCACTTTATCCCCTTTGCCCTGCTAGGGCAAATATTCACGCTCACCTTCGCGGCAGCTACCGCAGTTCACCAGAAGTTCTCCCACTGTTCTTGCCCGTACGTAACACCAAACGCCCAGTTAGCTACTAGCATCAGCGCTGTATATCGGGGCGCACCGCTGCCACACACCCGCCGGTGCCCGGAGCCGTGGGGGCGGATCCGGGCCCAATTTCGGCGACGCCGCTAGTGTCCCGCCTCGTCCCAATTGGCCCCGACGCCGGTGGATACCTCGAGGGGAACCAGCAACCGGATCGCGCCGTCCATCTCCCGCTCCACAAGCTCCTTCACTTGGTCGAACTCGCCCGGGGCAACCTCGACGACGAGCTCGTCGTGCACCTGGAGCAGAACGCGCGAGCGCAACCCCTCGAGCGCGGCATCCACTCGGATCATCGCCACCTTAATAATGTCGGCGGCTGTTCCCTGGATCGGCGCATTCAGCGCGGCGCGCTCCGCGTTTTCCCGCGCGACGCGGTTGTCGGAGTTGAGCTCCGGCAGGTAGCGCCGCCTGCCGAAGACCGTCTCCGTGTAGCCGTCCCTGCGCGCCTGCTCCACCACCTCATCCAGGTAGCGCTTCACACCGCCGAAGCGCACGAAATAGCTCTGCATGATCTTCTTCGCCTCGGAGGCGGGGATATCCAGCTGCTGCGACAGCCCGAAGGCGGACAGGCCGTACACCAGGCCGTAGCTCATGGCCTTCACGCGGCGGCGCAGCTCCGGGGTGACCTTGTCGATGGGCACATCGAAGACGCGGGAGCCGACGAAGTTGTGCAGGTCCTCGCCTGCCCGGTAGGCCTCGATGAGCCCCTCGTCCTGCGACAGGTGCGCCATCACACGCATCTCAATCTGCGAGTAGTCGGCGGTGAGCAGGCACTCGTACCCCTCGCCGACGGTAAACGCCGAGCGGATAACCCGGCCGGCCTCCGTGCGCACCGGAATGTTCTGCAGGTTCGGCTCGGTAGAAGACAGCCGGCCGGTCGAGGCGACCGTCTGGTTGAAGGTCGTGTGGATACGCCCATCGTCGCGCACCGTCTTGATGAGCCCCTCGATCGTCGACTTCATCTTCTGGTACTCGCGGTGCGCCAGCAGGTCGTCGAGGAAGGGGTGCGGGTTCTTCGCCGCCAGCGCCTCGATTTCCTTCGCGGCGGTGGAGTAACCGGTCTTGGTCTTCTTCGTCTTCGGCAGCTCAAGCTTGTCAAAGAGCACCACGGACAACTGCTTCGGGCTGGAGAGGTTGAGCTCCGGCTCGTCGACGAGTCCGCGCGCGTGCTCCTCGACGTCCGCCACCTTCTGCGTGAACTGCTCCAGCTCGCCCTCCAGCACCGCCACATCGACGGCGATGCCCGCGTGCTCCATCTCGGCGAGGATGCTCACCAGCGGGATCTCCAAGTCAGAATAAAGTTCGTAGGCCTGAATATCGCGCAGGCGCTCGGTCAGTTCACCCGCCAGCTCCAGCACGGCTCCGGCTCGAGCCGCCGGCGAGGACTCGCTAAGTTGGCGCTGAAGGTGGCGCTGATACACGTCCCCCAGGTCGTAGGTGCGCTGCCCCGGCCGCAGCAGGTAGGCCGCGATCGCCGTGTCGTGCGCGATACCGCGCAGGCCGATCCCCCGGGCGGAGAGCATGTGGTACGCGCGCTTCGCCTCGTGCACGTACTTCGGCGCGTCCGACTCGGCCCACTCTGCGAAGGCCTTCTCCTCCTCCGGACTCAGCTCGGCAGCTTCCTTTTCGACGCCACGCCTTTGCTTATCGACGAGCGCCAGCGCCTGCACGTCCCCGCCGTACGGGGCGCCGTCGCCCGCCAGGTAGAGAGCCAGCCCCTCGCCTTTCCGCGCAGCGAGCCACTCGTCGAGCGGTTCGTCGGAGACCTCGACGGCACTCAGTTCGACAGCGGGTTGCGGCGCCTCGCCCTCGGTAGGCACTGCCGCGAGGACGCGCTCGCGGAGGTTGGCGCCGAACTCGAGGTCGTCGAACGCCTGAGCGACGCGCGAGACATCCGCGGGCTTTAGCTCCAAGTCCGCCGGGGTGACGGGCAACTCGACGTCGGTGACCATGCGGGTGAGCTCCCGGTTCAGCTTGACTTGGTCAATGCGCTCGCGGAAGTTGTTGCCCGCCACCCCCTTGATCTCCTCGGCGTGCTCAATCAACCCGTCGAGGCTGCCGTACTGGAGGATCCACTTGGTCGCGGTCTTCTCCCCCACCTTCGGCACGCTGGGCAGGTTATCCGAGGGATCGCCGCGCAACGCCGCGAAATCGGGGTACTGCTCGGGGGTCAGGCCGTACTTCTTTTCCACCTCCTCCGGGGTGAAGCGCGTGAGCACGGAGACCCCACGGGTTGGGTAGAGGACGGTCGTGGTGGCGTCGACAAGCTGCAAATAGTCTCGGTCGCCGGTGACGATGACGATCTCGTATCCACCCTCCGCGCGGGCCTCGGCGACGAGCGTGGCCACGATGTCATCGGCCTCGAAGTTCTCCTTCGACAAGGTGACCACGCCGAGGTCGTTGAGGACGTCGTCGATCAGCGGGACCTGGCCCTTAAACTCCGGCGGGGCCGCCTCTCGCTGCGCCTTGTAGTCCGGGAACTTCTCGGTGCGAAACGTTGTGCGGCCCACGTCGAAGGCGACTGCGGCGTGGGTCGGTTCTTCCTCCGCGAGGATGTTGGCGAACATCGAAAGAAAGCCGTAGACCGCATTCGTGTGCTGCCCGCCGGAGGTGGAGAAGTTCTCCGCCGGCAGCGCGTAAAAGGCCCGGAAGGCCATGGAATGTCCGTCTATGAGTAGGAGGCGCTTAGTCACGGCTCCCCAGTCTAGACACCAGCCCCGACACTCCCCGCGGCAGTTGGGGACTGGCCGTTAAGCGCCGTCACATATGGACGGACTGCTCGGCCAGCATGCTGCGCCTGTTGCAGTCAAAAATGCCGAACAGCTGCCCGATCGTCTTGCCCACCATCGGCTCGGACGCCTCGAGCCTTAACGCGATCTCCCTGTCCGTCACAACGCCGTCCCGCAAGCAATGCATCACGCGCACCTGAAAAGGAGTGAGGTTCTGCGCCGCGAGCACCGCGGACACCGCGAGCCGGTGGTCGAGCGCAACTCCGCGCGCGCAGTACACAAGCTTCATGTCGAGACCTGCTTCACCGTTGTCAGCGAGGCGCACGCAGGTGACATAGGCATCCGCGCCCGCCTCAATTGCCCTGGCGAGCATGTGCGGAGTGTGCACGGTGTCCTGCACAAAGTACAGCACTGTGGGTGCGCCGCAATTGCCTGGCAGCGGCCCTACCTGAAAAATGTCTGCCGCGAGCGCACCGTCACGCACAGCCGGCTTAGCCTCCCCCGGTGTCCGGGCGGTGCGAGCCGCTCTGCGCGTTGTGCCGAGCACGCACACAGCGATAACTTGGGCCGGTGCAATACTGGCGGGGTCACTGCTTCGCACCACTGCGCTGATGTCGCTGGGGCTATCGACGCGCCCCGCCTCGACCCAGCCGAAGCAGTTGCTCAATGCTTCCACCACACCGTCATCCGCGCCGACGAAGAGGCAGGACTTACCGGCGAGATTCTTTCGCCACACTATAGCTTCACTACCTCGTCTGCGTTATCGGCAATAAAGGGGGAATGGGTGGCCACGACGACCACAGCTCCCCGCTGGACGAACCGGCGCAGGTGTTTGAGGACGAGCTCAGAATTAGCCTGGTCGAGAGACCCCGTCGGCTCATCCGCCAGCACGATCTTCGGTTCGGTCAGGATCAACCGTGTCAACGCAATGCGCTGCTGCTCGCCGCCAGACAGTTCGCTCACCGTTCGCTTCTCTGCCCCACCAAGCCCGACCTCTGCCAGCGTCTCCGCCAGGGCCGCGCGGGACACACGGGGGACGGCAATCTTGACATTTTCCAGCACCGACAGATCGGACACCAAACCGTAGTCTTGGAATAGATACCCGATATTTGCCCGGCGGAACTTGCGGCGCGCCCGCGAGCTCATTGCCGCGATATCCTGCGCTTCAAACTCAATGCTCCCCGAATCCGGCGTCGTTAGACCGCCCAGCATGTTGAGCAGAGTCGTCTTGCCCTTACCGGAGGACCCTGTGAGCGCCGTGAGCCGACCCGCCTCAATGGTGGTAGTAAAACCGTCCATGATCGTCCGGCTCCCGAAAGCACACGAGACTTCTTTTACGTGAATTGTCATTGCGGTTCCGTTCCTTGTCGTGCGTCCCACTGTGAAGCGGCCCGAAGCGTCAGCGCCACAGAGGCCGCAAACCATGCTGCGCCGAAGAGGACAACTGCCGCGATTGTCCAAGCTGACCATTGTTTTTCGAACCCGATGTTCCATGTCGAGGGCAGCTGCAGATCCGCTTGAATCTGATGCTCGCGGACCTTGTACAGCAGCCAACCAATCGTTACAGCGAAAAAGATGATCTCGATTGCGACGACCGGCCTTGCCACCCACCAGGGGCTCCGACCGCAAATATATGCGATGTGGATTTTGCGCCGGTACGTCACGCGGAACGTGATAATCGCGGCCCCGACCAAGACCGTCACGAGGAGGACTGCTGCGAGGGTATTAAGCCCCCACAGAATTACATTTTGTTCAGCGGCGCGAATGTTATGCTGCCAGGAATCCTCCCGGGGCCTAACGAAAGAAAGCGTGCTCCCCGTGCTGCCCCTTGTTAGCTGCGACGGCACATTAGGGGAAGCAGAAATCAGGACCTGCTGCGAGACCTTGGACATCACGTTGTGATCCCCCAGCGGAGCGAGGCCCGGTGGAAGGATGACGAGAATCGGGTCATCGACAAGCGGGCGGAATTCAACGTCGTAGGTGAACACGGTGCCAAGATTGCAGCCAGCGCGCCACTCGATGGGGGGCGTGGGTTGGTCGGTATTGGACGCCTCGAAATTCAAAGAGTCCTCGATGACGAGCTTCGAATCCTCCGATAACTCCACCGGGGAGCACACCGTGACACTAGTACGGTCCATGGTGGGCACGCCAGATTGCCGCGCGTACTCCTGATTGACCAACAGGACCTGTGCTTCTAATTGCACGGGCCACGTGATCCAATAGGGATCTACCAGCAAGAGCGCTCCCGCCTCGTCGGCGGCCCGAAACGGCGCGGCGGTCTCGGCATTTGTCCAGTCATCGAAGGCAGTATTGGTGTTCAGCGCGAACTCCTGCGGTCCGCGGTGCGCTTCCCACGCCGCCTGCAGGCTCTGACGCTCATCGAGCTCCGCGGCGAATCCGACCAGGGCCGCAACCGCACTGAGTGCCGCAACCAGGGTCACGCCGCGAACGACGGTAAGGGAATAGAAGATAGGCCGCGCATTGATCCTGCCCTTGACCGCCTGGGGAATCGACGTGATCCGAACCAGGAATTGGCCGCCGAGGTATCCAAGGAGCAAGCATGCAGTCAGCGCCAGACTGACCAAAAAGTAGATGGTCCAGAAGACCCCACCTAGGGCCCACCCGTTATACGCGTAGAGTAACGCCGCGACGATCAGAGGCCCTCCGACGTACGCGCCCACGAGGGCCTTCCACTGACGGCCGATTTCGATGCGAATTGTGCCAGCGAGACTCAGTCCCATTAAGCGGTGAACGCCGATCTCGCGTGAACGGGAAAGCACATGTCCGGCACCCAGCACGAGACACAACAGCACTGACAAGGCCAGCAGCACAGGGATGGAGGACGTGGTGAAGATCTGGACCGAACGACTGGTCAAAGTGACCACGTCGAGTCCCTGCGCTTCTAACCACTGCAACACCTCTTGTTGGTCAGCAGAGGAGCCCTTCAGGAAAATATTCTGCCGTGGGTCAGGTTGTGGAAACTCTTCGAGCGGATATACAACATCGACCTCCCCTCGCTCGAAGCGCGGCCGTTCCACCCGGCCGTCTTCCGGAAAAACCGATGAAGAATAGACTCGGTACTCCCCATTCGAGACGGCAAGCGAAGAATAGTTTACGGAGACCACAACATCATTCGTGCGCGCGACGTCGGCCAGCTCGGAAAAGAATCCGTCGCGCTCCGCGTCGGCACGGTCTGCTTGAACCTCTACCCCACCGCTGCCGAGGTGAGCGTCAACCGTGGAATAGAGGGTAGTGCCCAGAAAGGCTACGATAGCCGCCAAGA
Organism: Corynebacterium auris; assembly: GCF_030408575.1. Taxonomy (NCBI): domain Bacteria; kingdom Bacillati; phylum Actinomycetota; class Actinomycetes; order Mycobacteriales; family Corynebacteriaceae; genus Corynebacterium; species Corynebacterium auris. The sequence continues at coordinate 1,089,300 of NZ_CP047047.1, read as the reverse complement.
TAACCGTGGCGAAGACACCCACGGCTATCAGGCTTGTTGTCAACCGATTCATGCGTTAGCAGTGGCCGTAAAAGGACTCATTGCCAATGAGCTTGCGCGGGGCTGTGGCACGCGCCCACACATTTTTGTTTACGCACCCGCTGTATGACCGGAATTTCCCCACAGCTGTCGACGAATGCCGCACGCCGTTGTGGAAGTAATGGGACCACACTGTGGAGGAATCACTGCCGTAATCCCACGTGCCGCCATCGATACTGACAACCGTCGCCTCTGCCACGCTGACTCCGCCAAGGCCTAGGGCGCTGGCCACTAGTGCGCCGCTAATACGGCGTCGAATTCCAGATTTCATGGTTCCTCCAATCGGTGGATGCCTCACAGTGGAAGAATTTCCACCGCCGGTTCATTTTCTGCGACGAACCTCCGGGGCGCAAGTAGGAAAAACTACCTTTGTTGCTTCGGCCTCGAACCTGCCACGCATCGTCTGCCACTGAAGGCCCCTGACCCGGGGATGTCCCCCGTTGATGCCTCCATAAAAGGGGGACTCCGTCAAACCATGCTGCTCCGGTAGCGGGAATTGCTGGGAGCGACTATTGATACAGGTATCCACTAAACCTAATTTTGGAGGCTTCTCTGTCGTGCGACACAAACTGCGCCTTCTCACCATGTGCGCAACTAGCGCCGCAACTCTCTTCGTCGGAATGCACACGGCCGGTGCTGCGCCCGTTTCAGACGTTTCGCTGGTTTCTAATCCAAACTTCATTCCTTATGGTCATAAAGAAAATTGCGACAAGTTGTATGAAAGCCTTTGCCGAAAGTGTCGAGTGATTCCGCATCCAGCAGGCCATGCGCTTTGCTGGACAGCAGCTGCTGCTACGTATGCTGACTGCTTGCGCTAGGGAGAGCTCACATGGCTTTTATCGAAACTCCAGTGCTTCAACGAGTTCTTCAAAAACTTGATGGAAGCAGCATTGAGATCCTTGTTAGCGCACCTGTCCTAGAGGGACAAGATTGGTTTACGAATTGGTCTATAAAAGGCTTGGAAGACGGTGATGTAAACATGAGTTCGGGCGGAATCGATTCAATGCAATCGATGATGTTCGCATTATCGGCGATTGGCGATCGTATTGCTGCTGAGCAGCAAGAACTGTTGTTCATGGGAAGCGAATCTCTACAACTTCTCAGGACTGCACCACCTATAGAACCTGGTCTGTGGTCGGCCTCTGTGCAAGCTCCTACAGCTTAGAGTTCGAAGCGCTTGCTTCGTATCTTTCGCGTATCGATGAACCGTTCCTACTGAATAGCCTGTTTTGGTTGCAATAGCGCGGATCGATAGACCTTTGACTCGCAGTTCCTGGACTCGGGTGCTCTTTTCATTGGCCTGCGCTAGATGTTGTGTCCCGGTAGGTTGCGAACGTTGCCTACCGGGCCATCGCCACACCCGGCGATAGCCACGGTCAGACAAAAGAAAAAGGGAAGGCCGTCCCCGTGATTGTCTTGGGTTACCACACTCAAAGACTCCAGAAACGACCTTCCATGACCCACGCTAACGCACCACTGACCCCCACCGGGCGTCTGCGCCTTGCCAAGCTCATCGTCGACGACGGATGGAGCTGCGCCCGAGCCGCCGAACGATTCCAGGTCTCGGCCTCCACGGCCCACAAATGGTCCCGCCGCTACCGCGACGGATTACCCATGACCGACCGCAGCAGCAGGCCCGCCACCAGCCCGAACCAAACGGCACAGCGCACAGAACGCCGCATCGTCAAACTGCGCCACACCCGACGCTGGGGTCCGGCCCGCATCGCCTATCACCTGGGCTTGGCGCCCTCTACGGTCCACCGGGTACTGCGCCGCTACCGCATGCCGGCCCTGGCCTGCCTCGACCAAGCCACCGGTCTGCCGGTGCGCCGGATGCCAGTCAACTCCTACGCCCATGACGCCCCCGGCGACATGGTCCACATGGACATCAAGAAACTCGGCCGCATCCCCGATGGCGGCGGCTAGCGCAAACGTGGCCGCGGAAACGACAAGACCAAGGGCCACTCCGGTGTCGGCTACGCCTACCTGCACCACGGCGTCGATAACTGCTCACGCTTGGCGTATTCGGAAATCCTCGGCGATGAAAAGAAAGACACCGTCGCCGGGTTTTGGAACCGGGCCCGGGACTTCTTCACCGGTTACGGCATCGACATCAGCCGGGTGATGACCGACAACGGCCCGGCGTACCGGTCGCGGTTGTTCAACGACGTGCTAGCTGCCCAGCAGGTCAAACACATCTTCACGCGACCGTATCGGCCGCAGACCAACGGCAAAGTCGAGCGGTTCAACCGGACGTTGGTCGCTGAATGGGCCTATGCCGATGCCTACGACGGCGAAGCCGCCCGTGCGCGGCAGTATCCGGGGTGGTCGCATCACTACAATCACCACCGACCCCATAGCGCACCGGGCGGCTTAACTCCCGCGGAAGTCGTTCACAACCTCACGGGACACAACACCTAGAAGTCGTGTTCGAATAGCGAAAACCGCCCGGAAATCGGTCTTAATCTGCCGATTTCCGGGCGTTTGGCGTTCAGCGAAGCGCTTTTTACCAGCGGGTTCCGTCCCAGCTTGCTGAAAACAAAAGTAGAGAGGGTTCCGGTGAAAGTTTTCCGAAACCCCCATTTTACATGGTGCCCCAGGTGAGACTCGAACTCACACTGGACGGGTTTTGAATCCGTTGCCTCTGCCAATTGGGCTACTGGGGCGCTTGGGAAACTATAGCGCAGCAGCCTCCGGCATGGTGAATCACGCGGGGAGATCCCACGCTCCGCCTCGCCCCCGGAATCATTCACCAAGGCTTTTGCCAGCTTTTGCCAAGCGTTCACCCATAGCCGATGTACTGAACCGGTCGCCCCCCTAGCAAGGAAGGCCCTCCCATACCCCGTCACACGCCTGTTATTCCGGCCACGGTTCTCGCCGTTCTCGCCACCTCAGTTTCCGGTATCGCCCCGACTGCAGCGGCTGCCGAGACACCGAACTACACCTATTTGGACATCCAGCATCACCCGCGCGAGCCACAGCCCGGCTTCCGCGTTCTGCCCTACCTGCAAAAGCCCGCGTCCGATCAGATGACGCTGAACTTCTTCGGCGAGCTTGGCACCGAGGCCACCGTGGTGGTGACGCAGGCGGGCCGGGAGATTGCCACGAAAAAGGTCAACGGCACTCTGCAGGAGCATCTGCGCTACACCGAGGGTGAACTCAACCAGGAGATCCCGGGGCTGAACAAGGGCTCGTGGTTGAAGTCGAACAACAATTACAAGTACTCGGCTACCTTCACCGGCCTCACGCCGGGGACCACCTATGAGTACGTTGTCACCCTCGACGGCGCGAAGTCGAAAAACTCCTTTACCACCGCTCCCACCCGCGACTCCTGGGAGCGGATCCGGATCGCGGCGTTCTCCGACGCGGAGACGGAGCCCGCGGGCCGGCCAAAGAAGGACGGCGCGCGCGAGTGGGAGCGCAACCGTTCCTTTGCTGAAGGGTCACTGGAACGTCCGGGGCCGGGCTCGGCGTGGTTTGAAAAGTTCGGCAGCAACAATCGCCAAGGGCAGGATGAGCCCCGCTACCCGCTCACCCAGGACGAGGCGATGAAATATAACGTCGCGGAGATCGCGAAGCAGAACCCGGACCTGCTTCTCGTCGCCGGGGACCTAGCGCAAGGCGGCGGCTACCAGCCGGGCTGGGACGAATACTTCGGATACGTCGCCGGCGAGCACGGCCACCTCGCGGGCTCCGTACCCATGCTGACCGCGCTGGGCAACTGGGAGACCTTCGGAGCGATGAACGGCGGCTACCAAGATGGCGATGCAGTGGCGTGGGGCGCTGCCAAGGGGCGCAACGCGTACATGACCTACTTCGACACCTTCGGCTCGGATACGGAAGAACACGAGGACTCCTACTACCGCGCCGACCACGGCCCCGTGACCGTGATCACGCTCGATTCGACCAACGGAATCCCCGAGGAAGATGCCGAAACGGAAAAGGCGAAGGCAATCCCCGGCAACGACAAGGAGTTCTTCACGGCGAAGGGAGACTGGGGAGCGGACACCAACACCTCCTACACCATGGAGGGCATCCACAAGGCGGGCGTAGACAGCCAGCCTGACTTCGGCAAGGATTCCACGCAGTGGCAGTGGGCAGAGCGCCAGCTTGCCGACGCCCGGGCTAAAGGCCAGTACATCATCGTCCAGTTACACCACACCCCGTACTCCTCCGGTGTGCACGGCACCGCAACGGCGTCCGCCACCCCGGACGAGCAGCCGGGCGCCCCCGTGCGCGTCTATTCCCCGCTCTTCGAGCGCTACGGCGTGGCCGCAGTCATCAGCGGCCACGACGAGATGTTCGAGCGCTCTTTCATCGACGACGACGGAAAACGGCGTCGGCTTCCACAACTTCGACGTCGGCGTCGCCGCCGACGGCCTGCGCGGCGACTACCGCGTGAAAACCGAGGACGGCACGCTTTTCCCGGTGGAGTTCAACTCCTACCGCGAGTGGATGGCCCAGTCGGACGAGCCGGAGATGTGGGTGGATGATGCCAACGGCGTTCGCCAGCTCAAAGACGGTGGTAAGCACTACGGCCACCTGCAGCTGGATCTCGAGCCGCTGACCTGCTCCAACGATATCGCGGCGAAGCTCACCACGTCTCCGGTGTATCTCTTCCCGGTGCTCGACTCCGACTACAACCTGCTTAGCGTGGAGCGGCGCGTTTACGACGATGTCCAAGAGATCCTGCTGGCCAAGGACGGTTCGCCGGCGCAACGCGGCACGACGTGCGAGGTGAAAAGCGGCTCGTCCGGCTCGGCCAACGCGGCCTCCTCCGTGGCGGCCGGCCTCGGGATCACCGCGGCCGTGGTTGCGGCGCTGCTCGGGGCGCTGGCCTTCGTTGCCCTGAACGCGGATTCCCTGCCGCTCCCCGCCGCGGTCTCCAACGCCCTCGAACAGGGGCGGCAGGCACTTGGCCTCTAAGCGCACAGCGCGCTTTGGTTCGCCCGTCACCAAACCGTTATAATTCGCTCATGCGTAAAATCCTGGCCTCTTCTCTTGTCACCGCCCTCATTGCCTCCGGGTCGATTGCCGCCGTTGCAAAGGCCCAGGACGAGGGGAGCAGCGGATCGAGCCGGAACGAGGCTGCAAATACCGAGGCGAAGCTGAACGTGGGCACCCCCTCCCCCGGCCTGGAGCCTTTGAACCCGGACCCGGAGAATGACCCCCTCTACATCGATCCGGAGAAAAACCCCCTGCAGAAGGTCAGCAGTTCCGACCTATTCCTGGACTGGACCTCTGGCTTGCCCGAGGGCGGTGGCAAGGAATTCCTCCAAGGCTTCGCGGCCGGGTCTTCCATTCCGAACACCGCTAACCCGATCGAGCTGCTCAAGCAGGAGCTGCAGGGCAACTTGATGATGTCTTCCGGCTTTTTCACCGGCGATTTCGCGCAGAGCTCGCGCGGCTCCAGCCAGGCGCTGTCCGTCTACCTGCCGATTCTGGTGGGCACCCTCGTTATCGGTCAACTCATCGAGCTGGGTGTCAGCGCGCTGCGCCAGGCGGGTATCACGCTGCCGCTCTAAACGCGCCCGGCGGGAAAATTCACGCACTCGCGGTCCGAGGGTTTATTATGCACTAGAGCGCAAATTTTACCCCGGAAGACCTATGCACACACCATCTGTACCTTCACGCCGCGCCGCGGCACTCGCAGCCGCGACCGCGGCTACTTTAAGCCTGAGCGCGTGCGTGACCAACTACGAGGGCGGCACCCCGGAGGGGTGGCAGCCCGTCGATCAGCAGGCCGTGCCAGAGATCGCCGCCTTGGTCCCGGAGGACGTCGCGGCTGACGGGAAACTGTCCGTCGGCACGAACCCGCCCTTCGCCCCGTTCCAGTTCAAGGACTCGCAGGGCGCACTGATCGGCTTCGAGCTCGACCTCGGGCGCGCGGCCGCAGGCGTCATGGGGCTGGAGTTCGACCCGCAGGAAATGGACTTTGCCATGATTTTGCCCGCCGTGCAGGCGGGCAGCCTCGACGCGGGCATGTCGGGCTTCACCGACAACGAGGAGCGCAGGCGCAGCTTCGACTTCGTCAACTTCCTCTACGCGGGCATCCAGTGGGCCGCGCCGCCCGACACCGAAGTGGACCCGAGCCGCCCCTGCGGGCTGACGGTGTCGGTCCAACGCACCACTGTCGCGGAGACGGACGACGTGCGCCCGAAGAGCGAGGAGTGTGAGGCCAACGGGGAGGAGCCCATCACGGTGCTCGCCTTCGACACTGCGGATAACGCGGCCCTCGCCGCGCTCGTCGGCCGGTCCGACGCCGTCAGCGCCGACTCCCCCGTCACCGCCTGGGCGGTGGAACGCTCCGAGGGTGAGCTCGAGCTCGTCGGCGAGATGTTCGACGCCGCGCCCTACGGCTTCGCCGTGGTGAAGGACTCCCCGCTCGGCCCGGCCCTCGCCGCGGCCGTCCAGCACCTCATCGATACCGGTGAATACCAGCGCATCCTCGAACAGTGGAACGTGACCAGCGGTCTCCTCGAGGAAGCCCTCATCAACGAACAGCCACTGAAAGGACGGGACTAAGCAGCGATGAGCACACCTACGAATACCCCGCCGGATACACCACCCGAAACAATCAAGGCGAAACCCCTGCGCCACCCCGGCCGGTGGGTCCTCGCCGCCGTGCTGCTGGCGCTCGTGGTCTGGTTCATCATCGGCGCGGCCCGCAACCCCGCGTACGGGTGGTCCACCTACTTCGCCTACCTCTTTGACACCCGCATCGCCACCGCTGCGCTGCACACTCTGGCCATCACGCTGCTCGCCATGCTCATCGGGGTGGTCGGTGGCGTCATCCTCGCCGTCATGCGCATGAGCCCGAATCCCATCTTCGCCGGAATCGGGTGGGTCTTCCTCTGGGTCTTCCGCGGCACGCCCGTCTACGTCCAGCTCATGTTCTGGGGGCTGCTCGGGGCGATCTACGACTCCATCAACCTCGGCTTTGCCAACATCTCCCTGGAACCGTTCACCTCCTCGGCGTTCATGCTGGCTGTGGTGGGCCTGGGCCTCAACGAGGCCGCCTACATGGCGGAGATCGTCCGCTCGGGCATCTCGTCCGTGCCGGAGGGCCAGGTGGAGGCGTCGAAGGCGCTCGGCATGAGCTGGGGCCAGACGATGCGCCGGACCGTGCTGCCGCAGGCCATGCGCATCGTCATTCCTCCGACCGGCAACGAGTTCATTTCACTGCTGAAGACGTCTTCGCTGGTCGTCGCCGTGCCCTACTCGCTCGAGCTGTTCGGCCGCTCCATGGACATCGCCGCGGCACTGTTCGAGCCGGTGCCGCTGCTGCTCGTCGCCGCCACCTGGTACCTGACAATCACCTCCTTGCTCATGGTGGGCCAGCACTACCTGGAAAAGTATTTCGAGCGCGGGGCCACACGCCAGCTCACCGCCCGCCAGCTGGCTAGCCTCGCCGATGCGGAAGGCACGATCCCGGGCAACGTCGAGATTGTCGGATCCGCGGAAAGGAAGCGTCGATAAGCATGACCCCCATGATTCATGCCAAGGAGGTCTGGAAGTCCTTCGGCAACCTCAACGTGCTCAAGGGCATCAACCTTGAGGTCGCCCCCGGCGAGGTGACCTGCCTGATCGGGCCCTCCGGCTCCGGCAAGTCCACCTTCCTGCGCTGCGTCAACCACCTGGAGAAGATCACCGCGGGGCGCCTCTACGTCGACGGCGACCTCATCGGCTACCGCGAGCGCGACGGCGTGCTTTACGAGATGAGCGAAAAGGAAGCCGCGAAGCAGCGCCGCGACATCGGCATGGTGTTCCAAAACTTCAACCTCTTCGGGCACCGCACCGTGCTCGAGAACATCATCGAGGCCCCGGTGCAGGTCAAGGGCGAGCCCGTGGAGCAGGCGAAGGCCCGCGCGATGGAGCTGCTCGCGATGGTCGGCCTGGAGTCCAAGGCGAGTGCCTACCCCATTCAGCTGTCGGGCGGCCAGCAGCAGCGCGTCGCCATCGCGAGGGCCGTGGCCATGGACCCGAAGCTCATGCTTTTCGACGAACCCACCTCCGCCCTCGACCCCGAGCTCGTCGGCGAGGTCCTGCGCGTCATGCGCGACCTCGCCGCCCAAGGCATGACCATGCTGGTGGTCACCCACGAGATGGCCTTCGCCCGCGAGGTCGCCGACAAGGTCGCCTTCATGGCGGAGGGGCGCATCGTCGAGTACGGCACCCCCGACGAGGTGCTGGGTAACCCGCGCGAAGAGCGCACGAAGGCGTTTTTGTCCACCCTCTTTTAGCCGAGCAGCCCCGCCACGCCGCGCACCAGCGCGGTCGCCCCACCGAGCGTTGCCAGCCCGAGCGCAATTGCGTGGGCCTTCGAGCTGGGCACGTGCGGAGCCACCTTCACCCCGGCCGTGATCCCCAGCACCATCCCGAGCGCGCCAGCCACCCAGAGCTCCACGCCTATCGACGCCACATTCGCCGCTCCGGTCAATTCCTTGATTACAAACGACACCGCCCCTCCGACCATGAAGATCGGCTGCAGGGTGGCGGCGTACGTGCGCTGCGGCCAGCGCGCCGCCTCTGCGTAGACGGTGATCGCTGGCCCCGCTACCCCGGCGAGCGTGTTCATGAACCCGCCGATGACGCCCGAGACAGCGGCGGGGAACCGGCCCGAGACGGCCGGGGCGTGCTTCTTGCCCAGCGTGACCACGCTGAGCGCGAGAAGCAGAAGGACGCCGACCGCGACCAAAAGCCCATCCGTCGAGGAGACGGCCACGAGCACTGCCCCCGGCACCGCGCCGACGACGAGGAAGGGCGCGATGGAGGCGAACCTGCGCCAATCGACGTTCTCGCGCACCGTCAGCGTGGTCAGCCCCGCGTTAAGGGTGGCCAGCACGTTGACCAGCAGGATCCCCTCGACAGGGCCGATGAGGATGGACAGGACAGGCCCGGCGATCAGCCCCACCCCCATCCCCGAGACGCGCTGGAGCAGGGAACCTGTGAGGATGGCGAGGAAGAGCAGGACGGCGGCCGCCGTCACCGCAGCTTCTCCTTCATGGCATCCTCGACGAGCTCAGGCACGAGGCCGGTGACGTCCCCGCCGTACTTCACCACCTCCTTGCACAGCGACGAGGAGGTGTAGCCGTACTTCTCGTCGGTGAGCAGGAAGTAGGTGTCCACGCCCGTGAGACGGCGGTTCATCTGCGCCATCGGCACCTCGTACTCGTAGTCGAGCGAGGAGCGCAGGCCCTTAACCAGGGCCGTGACGTGGTGTGCGGTGGTGTAGTGCACCAACAGCCCGCCCCAGGAGTCCACGCGGATGTTGCCCACGTCCTTGGTCACCTCGCGGATCAGCCTCACGCGCTCGTCGATGGTAAACAGCCCGGAGGTCTTCGTCGGGTTCCCGGTGACCAGCACGATCACCTCCTCGAAGTGGGCGGCGGCGCGGCGGAAGATGTCGAGGTGACCGTTGGTTACCGGGTCGAAGGAACCGGGGCAGACGGCGGTGGTCATGGTTTTACTCTCCTTGCTCGTTGTCGGGCGCGGCGCTGTAGACAGCCATGTCCATCCTGGCGATGCCGTAGAGGCGCTTCTTCAGCTTCTGCGTCGTCGGCGTGAAGGACTCCGGCCAGTCCGTCTCGGGGCTTTCGCGGTGGCGTTCGACGACGACCACGGCGCCGTCGACAAGCGTGGGCTCGAGCGCGCGCAGCATCTCGGCGACGGATTCATCGGCGAGCTCGTAGGGCGGGTCCGCGAGCACCATCGAGAAGTACTCGCGCGGCGCGCGCGCCAGGTAGGTCGACGCCTTGACCGGCTCGACCCGCACGTTCGGGTGGCCCACAACACCGGCGTTGAACTCGATCACTTGGACGGCGCGGGGATCGTTTTCCACCAGCACGACCTCGGCCGCCCCGCGGGAGGCGGCCTCCAGACCCAGCGCGCCCGAACCGGCGAAAAGATCGAGCACGACCTGGTCGACGAAGCCGAAACGGACCTGCAGCGAAGAAAACAGCCCCTCCCGCGCCCTATCCGAGGTGGGGCGCGTGCCCTCCGGCGGCACCTTGATCTTGCGGCCGCGGGCCTCTCCCGAAATAATGCGGTTCATTCCCACACCTTAACTCTTCTCGAGGAACTCGAAGCGCTCCGGCACCAACGCGCCTGCGATCTTACGCGCCGCGTCGGGCCGTTCCTCCACAAAGGCCGCGGCGTCCTCGTAGGCGCGCACCACTACCGGGTAGTCCTCCACAAGGTTAATCAGGCGCAGCGTGCGCCGCGCCCCCGACTGGCTCGCCCCCAGCACGTCGCCCTCCTGGCGGTTGCGCAAGTCCAGCTCCGCAAGCGCGAAGCCGTCCGTCGTCGCGGCCACCGCGCTCACCCGCTCGAACGCGGCCGTGCCGGGCTCGGCGAGGGTGTGGAACAGGCACAAGGACGCGCTGCCGCCGCGCCCGACACGCCCGCGCAGCTGGTGCAGCTGGGACACTCCGAAGTTCTCCGCTTCGCGCACGACCATCACCGTCGCGTTGGGCACGTCCACCCCGACCTCGATCACCGTCGTGGACACGAGCACGTGGATGCCGCCGGCGGAAAAGTCGGCCATCACCGCGTCCTTTTCCTCGCTTTTCATCCGCCCGTGCACGACGCCCACCTCGAGGTCGCGGAACTCGGTGGCGGCGAGCCACTCGGCGACCTGGGTCACGCCCCCTTCGCCGTCGATGCGCGGGCAGACGATGTAGGCCTGGTGCCCGGCGGCCGCCTCCTCGCGGATCTTCTCCCACGCCCGCGCCACCCACGACGGCCGGAACTCGGGCACGACCGAGGACTGGATAGGTTTGCGCCCGCCGGGCAGCTCCTTGAGGGTGGAGACCTTCAGGTCGCCGAAAACCGTGATCGCGATAGTGCGCGGGATCGGCGTGGCGGTCATGACAAGAAGGTGCGGGGTGGACTCCCCCGCCTTCGAGCGCAGCGCGTCGCGCTGCTCCACGCCGAAGCGGTGCTGCTCATCGACGACGACGAAGCCAAGCCGGAAGAACTCAACGCCCTCCTGGATCAGGGCGTGGGTGCCCACGACAATTTCCGCCTCGCCCGACATCGCCTGGAGCAACGCCTCCTGCTTTTGCGCTGCCGGTAACGAGCCCGTGAGCAGGACCACGCGGGCGGGCACCCCGGCCCGAAGGAGCGTGTCCGTCAGCCAGCGCGCGTGCTGCATCGCCAACACCTCCGTCGGCGCCAGCAAAGCGCACTGGACCCCGTTGTCGACCGCCTGCAACATCGCGAGAAGCGCCACGATCGTCTTGCCCGAGCCGACCTCGCCCTGCAGCAGGCGACTCATCGGGCGCGAGTGCGAAAGATCGTCGCTGATCTGGCTGAGCACCTCGTTCTGCCCCGCCGTCAGCGGGAAGGGCAGGCGGCGCAGCAGCCCGTCCTGGTCGCGGCCCTGAACGCGCGGCAGCGGCACAGCCTGGTCAGCCTCCTTGTCCGCGCGGCGCACAGCCATCGCAAGGGCCACGCCCATCGCCTCGTCGTACTTGAGGCGCTCAATCGCCTCGCGCGGGCCCGCCGGGCCCGGCTCGTGCACCTCACGGATCGCGCGGTCCAGCGAAATGAGGCCGTCCGGCTGGGCACCGAGCGGTTCCTCGACCGGGCCCAGCGTGCGCAGCACGGCGTGTACCGCGCCCATGACCAGCCACGTGTTCGCCTTCGACGCCGCGGGGTAGAGCGGCAGCCACTCGCGCCCGGACAAAATCTCGCCGATGTCGCCGAAGTGCCCCAGCTGGCGCAGGGCTCCGGTGGCGTCCGAGGGGGCGTCGAGAAGCACGAAGTCCGGGTGCTGGAGCTGCGGCGCCCCCCGGAAGAAGCCGAGTTTGCCGGTGAGCATAACGCGCAGCCCCTGCTTCAGCTTCACCTTGGCGTAGTCCGAACCGAAGAAGGTGGCGGAGATGGACGAAGCCCCGTCGTTGACGGTGATCTTGTACAGCGACGGCCGCGGGCGCTTGCCCGGGGCCGGGGGCCGCGAGTTTTTCGGCTTGGACTCGTAGGCCTCCACGATCCGGCCGACCACGCTGACCGTGTCGCCCTCGACAGCGCCGTCCAAATCGAGGGAGCCGCCCGAGCCGTAGTGCAGGTAGCGGCGCGGGTAGTGGCGCAGCAGGTCCCCGCACGTGGCCAGGCCGAGGTGCTTTTCCAGCGCACGCGCCTGTTTCAGCGGGATAACCAGGTTGAGCGGGCGCGTATCGTGAAACCCCAGCACCGGCCTACTCCACCCCAATCTCCGCGAGTGAGCCCAACCCGTCGGCGGGGTACGCTAGGACGTCCACTCCGAGCTCCGCCGACAGCGGCCCGGTGTCGAAGTCGACGAACTCCTCGGGACAGTAGAGGATGGCCACCTGCTCCCCGCCGTGCTCGAGCAGGCGGCGGCACGCCGCCCCCACGGCCTCGCACGGCTCCGCCGGCGCCGGCGTGAGCTCGCCGTGAGTTACCACGACAAGCCCGCCGTCCGCCCGCTGAATCGCGGCGGTGCGCATCTCCCCCGCGGCCTCCGACATCGTGAACGCCACCGTCGACAGTGGCTGGCCCGGGTCGTGCACGGTCAGCGCGGCAATGCCGGAGACCAGCCGCACGGTCGGCAGCACCGTGACCGTCTGCTCGAACGCGCGGGCGGCCTTTTCGATCGCGCCGATCTGGCGCGAATCCAGCTGCCCGTTGGGCAGGAGGATGACCTCTGTCGCCGGCGAACGCCGCACCACGCTGAGCACCTCGGAGACGACGTCTTCGCCCGGCGCGACGGTCACCGCCCCCGCCTGCCCGTAGAGCTCGGCGAGCGAGCCGGGCGGGGTGAGCGCCACGATGAGGCGCTCGGGGTTGTCCGTCACAGGGGCGGGCGGGAGCACCTCGAGGCGTAAATCGCTGACCTCGCCCATCGCGTACGCCGTCTCGATGACGCGGCCGGCATCCGCCGAGTGGATGTGTACCTTGCCGTGCGTCTCGTGGACGCGGGCGACAACCAAGCTCGTGCCCATGCTGCTCAGCGCCGACTCCAGCTCATCGAGAGGGCCGGAAAAGAGGAACATCACCTCCAGGTCCGCGGGCTGGGAATGCGGCTCGTACGCGTCTCCGGTTTCGGCGGAAACGGCTGCCTGCCCGGTGACCTCGCCGAGCAGCTCCTCGAGCAGGATCACCAGGCCGGCTCCGCCGGCGTCGACCACGCCGGCCTCGCGCAGGGCCTCCAGTTGCGAGGGGGTTTTCGCGAGCGCCACGTGCGCCGCCGAGAGGGCGGCGGCGGCGACCTCCTCCAGCGTGGCGTCGTCCGGGGCGTCGCTTGCCGCTCCCGCCGCCGCGCGCAGCACCGTTACCACGGTGCCTTCCACCGGTTCGGAGATGGCGCGGTCAACGAACTGCACCGCCGAGTTCAGGGCTGTTGCGACGTCGCCCGCGTCGAGCGGGCCCTCGCCGACGCTCTGGGCGACGGCCCGAATGACCTGGGACAAGACTATGCCCGAGTTGCCGCGGGCACCGCGCACGCTGCCTACGGCGAGTGCCTCGGCGACCTCGCGGATCCCGGCAGAGGCGCCGCGCTTTTCCGCCTCGCTGACGGCGGCCTGCATCGTATGCGCCATGTTCGATCCCGTGTCGGAGTCGCGCACGGGGAAGACGTTGAGCTCGTTGAGCTCCCTGCGCCTGCGCTCGAGCTCCGTCGCGGATCTGCGCGCCCAGCTCAGCAGGCGGGCGCCGTCGAAGGACGTGGGCGCGGCAGCAGTCACCATGGGTTCACAGTCTACAGGGAGCTACACGCTCCACTCGACAGGCTCGGCCCCCTGCTGTTCGAGCGCGCGGTTTGCGCGCGAGAAGGGCCGAGAACCGAAGAACCCGCGGTGCGCGGACAGCGGCGAGGGGTGCGCCGATTCGATCCGGGGCGTATCGCCCAAAAAACGCGTCGCCGATTGGGCATCGCGGCCCCACAGGATGGCCACGAGCGGCGCACCGCGCTGCACCAGGGCGACGATCGCCTGCTCGGTGATGGCCTCCCAGCCCTTGCCACGGTGGGACGCGGGTGCGCCGGGGCGCACCGTGAGCACGCGGTTGAGCAGGAGGATGCCCTGTTTTGACCAGGCGCTGAGGTCGCCGTCGTGGCGCGGTGCGAGCCCGAGGTCATCCCCCAGCTCCCGGTAGATGTTGACCAGCGAACGCGGCGGCGCCACCCCAGGGCGCGTCGAAAACGCCAACCCCATGGGGTGCCCCGGCGTGGGGTACGGGTCCTGGCCGAGGATGAGCACGCGGACCTTCTCGAAGGGGTCGTGGAAGGCGCGCAGGATCTCCGCGCCGCGGGGCAGGTACGCTCCTTCGGCGCGCAAAAAGTTGCCCATCTCGTGGATCTGCTCCTCCACCGGGGCGAGCGGCTCGCGCCAGGACTCGTGAACGGGCAGCGCCATCAGAAGCTCCCCCATCCCGTGGTGTAAGCGGGCGCGTCGCCGTCGACGGTGACGCCCTCGCCCTTGCGCACGGTGCCGATCACGCGGAAGCCCACCGGCGGGTCGCCGTCGATGGTTCCGATCAGCGTGTGGTCCTCTCCCCCGCACAGCACCCAGCGCCACGGGTCCACCCCGAGCAGTTCGCCGGCCCGGACGAGGAGGTCGTCCGGCGCGACTGCTGCCCCGTCGAGGTCCACGGCCACCCGGGAGCGCTGCGCGATCAGTCCTACGTCGCGGACCAGACCGTCTGAGTTGTCCGTCATGGCGGTCGCTCCGGCGGAACGCGCGACGACCCCGCGGCCCGGAGTGAGCTCGGGCGCCTGGTGGGCCAGAACGAGGGGTTCGAGTTCGGGCCGGATCGCGCTACCTGAGCGCAGAAGGTCGAGGCCCGCTGCCGAGTAGCCGATGCGGCCGTGCGCCACCACGCGCTGGCCGGGGCGCGCCCGGTTGAGCTCTAAGGGCCCAAGGTTGCCGCCGAGCGAGCCGATGGCGGACAGGGACACGACCAGGCTGTCGCCGGCGGTGACGTCGCCGCCGACCAGTTCGGTGGAGTATTCCTCCATCTTCGAGTGGATCCCCTGGGCCAGCTGTTCGACCACGGCAAGCGGCAGGCTGTCCGGCGCGGAGATGGCCAGAAGCGCCGCGATGGGGCGTGCCCCCATGGCCTCGATGTCGGCGAAGTTTTGCACCACGGCCTTACGCCCAAGGAGGTAGGCGGTGGTGTATTCGGGCAGGAAGTGGCGGCCCTCGACGAGCATGTCAGTGGTGGCCACCACGCGCGAGTTCGGCGCCGCCGGGGTGAGCACCGCGGCGTCGTCGCCGTTGATCGTCGACGGGGCCGAGTCCACGATCGCGCGGATGACCTGCTCCTCGCCGACGTCGCCGAGGGTCGGGCCGGCGGCGGGGAAACCTGTGCGAATCACGAGGGAAAACGCCCTTTCAGTAGAGTAAGTCGGCATGACGGGATTGAACGACAGGCCGGATTCGGCCCCGGGCAGCACGGCCGCCGCGCTCAATGCCCCCCAATTTAGCCGGGCCGTCACCTTAACCATCCTCGCCCTCGCCCTCGCCCTCGTCGTCGGCGTGCTCGTTGGCGCGAGGGTGTTCTACGACCGCCTCGCCTTCCAGCCTGTCGCCATGACGCCGCTGCCCTCGCCCCTGGCGGACTCCGAAGAGTGTTCCCGCTTCGTCGCGGCGCTGCCCGACACCCTGGACGGGCACCGGCGCGCCGAGCTCGCCGAGCCCGCGCCGGAGGGCACCGCGGCGTGGCAAGCCGCCTCCACCGACCCCACCCAGCGCATCACGCTGCGCTGCGGGGTCGACCTGCCGCAGCAGTACAACGAGTACACCCCCACCTCGGAGGCCGAGGGGGTGCGGTGGATGCGTGTCGACGACCCCACTCCCGGCTCCACCCTGAGCACGTGGTACACCGTCGACCGCGTCCCGGCGGTGGCGGTGACCTCGGAGGAAACGGGGAGCTTCCGCGCGGACCCGCCGGCCAACATCGGCGCGGACGAGCTGCCGCACGAGGACGTCCAACCCGCCCCGGCGCCGCTCTCCGGGCTGGAACCCGGCCCCGCCGAAGGCTGCGCGGCGCTCATGGCTGACCTGCCCGAACAGCTCGCGGAGGGTTTTACGCCCATCGAGGTTGCCGAGCCGGACACGGCGGCGTGGGTCGCCGAAGGCAGCGAACCGATTGTCGTGCGCTGCGGGGTCGCAGACCCGGAGAACTACGAGGCGGGGGCGCAGCTTTACCAGATCAACGACGTCACCTGGTTCGAGGACACCACTCTGGCCAACGGGACGACGTCTTCGACGTGGTTCGCGCTCGGGCGCGCGGGCAACGTCGCGGCCAGCCTGCCGCAGGCCGAGGGCAACGAAGCCGTCACCGCGCTGACGGAAGCTATCTCGCGGAACGTGCCAGAGCGGTAGCGACCATCGTGTCCAGGAGCTCACCGTAGGTCAGGCCCGAGGCCTGCCACATCTGCGGGTACATCGAGATCGAGGTAAAGCCGGGCATTGTGTTGACCTCGTTGAGCACGGGGCCACGCTCGGTGAGGAAGAAATCCACCCGCGCCAGGCCGGTGCAGCTCAGCGCGTGAAAGGCGCGCACCGCCAGCTCCCGCAGCTGCTCTACCACCTCCGGAGCATAGGGCGCCGGGATGGAGGCCGTGACGTTGTCTTCGAGGTACTTCGTCTCAAAACCGTAGAAGCCTTCGCTGCTTTCCTCGGTCCCGTTCAGCCGCGCCGGCACGGAGGCGCGGACGTGCCCGTCGGGAAACTCCAGGACCCCGACCTCCACCTCGTCGCCGACCAGCTCGGCCTCCACAATGACCTTCCCGTCCGAAGCGCGCGCCAGCTCCACCGCAGCGTCGAGCTCGCCCCAGTCGGTCACCTTGGACACGCCTATCGACGACCCGCCGCTCGCCGGCTTGACAAAGACCGGCAGGCCCAGGCGGTCTTTGTGGGCGTCGTCAAGCGATTGCCCCGGCCCGAGCACGACCTCGTCCGTGACTGCCAAGCCGGCGAGCCTGACCAGCTTCTTCGTGTACTCTTTGTCCATCGCGCACGCCGACGCGAGCACGCCCGGGCCGACGTACGGCACGCCGGAGAGCTCAAACATGCCCTGGATGGTGCCGTCCTCGCCGAACTTCCCGTGCAAAACCGGCAGCACCACGTCCACGGTCGCCAGCGTCTCGCCGCTGGCCGCGTCGCTGAACTCGCCGCGGCGTTCGGGGCTGACCGAGAGCGCGACCTCGCGCCCGCTTTTCACCTCGGGTAGCGTTTCGCCGCCGACGGGGTCGATCTCGCCGACAACCCACGCGCCCCCGCGCGTGATGCCCACGGGGAAGACCTCGTAGCGCTGCGGGTCGAGGTGCGCCATGATCGAGCCCGCCGAGATGCAGGAGATCGAGTGCTCGGTGGAGCGGCCACCGTAGATGACAGCGATGCGAATCATTGTGCCAACTCTACTGCGGCCTATTCCGATTTCTTGGAGCGGCCCATCAAAGTAGCGATGCTGTCCGCCACGGACTGCCCCTCGTGGCAGACGGAGAAGACCGTCTGCGTAATGGGCATATCCACCCCGTGCGTGCGGGCCATTTCGTGGATGCTGCGCGAGGAGATCACGCCCTCGGCGACCTGCCCCTTCGTCGATTCGGCGGCCTCGTCCACCGTCGCGCCCTCGCCGAGGGCCGCCCCGAAGGTCCTGTTGCGCGAGAGCGGCGAGGAGCACGTGGCCACGAGGTCGCCCATCCCCGCCAAGCCGGCGAAGGTGCGCGGGTCCGCGCCGAGCTCGACCCCCAGCCGCGTGATCTCCGCCAACCCGCGGGTGATCAGCGAGGCCTGGGTGTTCTGCCCCAACCCCATACCGGCCGCCATGCCGCAGGCGAGCGCGATGACGTTCTTGCACGCCCCGCCGATCTCGCAGCCGACGACGTCGGTGTTGGTGTAGGGCCGAAGATACGGCGTGGCGCACGCCGCCTGCACGAGCTTCGCGCGGTTTAAGTCGGTGCATGCGATGACGGTGGCGGCGGGCTGCTCCTGCGCGATCTCCTTTGCCAGGTTGGGCCCCGTGAGCACCGCGATGCGCTCGGGGTTGGCCCCCGTCACCTCGGCGATGATCTCGCTCATGCGCATGTACGTACCCGCCTCGATGCCCTTCGAGATCGACAGCAGCGTCGCGTCCGCTGCGATGGACGGCGCCCAGGCGGTGAGGTTGTCGCGCATGGTCTGGCTCGGCACTGCAAAGACGACGATCGCCGCGCCATCGAGGGCCTCCGCGGGCTCGGACGTCGGCGTGATTGACTCCGGCAGCGCTAAACCGGGCAGGTAGTCGGGGTTCTCGCGGGTGGTGGCGATGGCCCGCGCCAGCTCGGGGCGGCGCGCCCACAGCGCCACCGCGTTGCCCGCGTCGGCAAAGATTTTCGCCAGCGTTGTCCCCCACGACCCGGCCCCCATGACCGCTACGTTGACCATTCTTCGGCTCCTTACTCCGCCCTGTGTGTGCCCTGTACGTGCCCGCGCCGGGAACGCCGCGCGGGAAGCTGCGCGAAACAAAACAAGCTTAGACCAGTTCGCGCCCGCGCCGGAAGTGAGACAAAATGGGGCGCATGGCGAAGGACTCTCACAAGGCGGGCGGCGCCGGCGCGTCGCACCAGACCCGCAAGACCACACTCCACGAACAGGACAAGGACGACCAGGGCGAGAAGTTTCTCACCGGGCGCCACCAAGAAATCCCCCGCCACCCGGAGAAAGAGTTTCCCAAGACCACCCTCGCGGCCGGTGCCGTGCTGTGGCGCGGCCATGTTCCGCCCGAGGGCGACGACATCTCCGGCATCCAGGTCGCCTGCATCCACCGCCCGAGCTACGACGATTGGTCGCTGGCCAAGGGCAAGGTCGACCCGGGAGAGTCCCTCGTGGCCACCGCGGTGCGCGAAATCCGGGAAGAGACGGGCTACCGGGTGCGGCTGGGCAAGCTTTTGGGCAAGACCGTCTACCCGGTGAAAAACACCACGAAGGTCGTCTACTACTGGACGGGCGAGGTCACCGGCGGCGAGTTCGTCCCCAACGACGAGGTCGACGAGATCCGCTGGCTGCCGATCGAGGAGGCGAAGGAGCTTCTCACCTACGATCTCGACCGGGAGGTGCTGGAGAAGGCGGAGAAGCGCTTTCGCCTGCCCACCGACGCCCGCATCCTCTACGTGCGCCACGGCCGGGCCCACAACCGCGAGAAGTGGTCGGGCGACGACAACCTGCGCCCCCTAGACAAGAAGGGCCTGCGCCAGTCCGAGATGCTGGTGCCTGAGCTCTCCCCGTTCGCGCCCACGCGGATCTTCACGGCCGTGCCCGACCGCTGCCAAACGACCATCGCGCCGCTGGCCGACGAGCTCGGGCTCGACGTCACCGTCGACCTCCGCTTCGGCGACGACGGCTGGGCGCGCAGCCAGGTCGAGGCGCAGAAGGCGTTCATGGACGTCGTCGAGCTGGGCGGAACGAGTGTCATCTGCGCCCAAGGCACGATCATGCCGCAGATGATCGCGTGGCTTTCCGCCCGGGGGCGCCTGCCCATCGACGGCGACATCCACGTCAAGAAGGGCGGCGTGTGGGTGCTGTCCTTCCACGACGGCGAGCTGACCGGGGCGGACTACCTGCCGTCCGCCCTGCCGGTGCAGTAAAGCCGCGCTACACGCTCGGCTTGAACGCCGGGCGGGCGGCCTCGAAGGCGTCGATCGCCGCCTCTTCGCGCAGAGTCAGGCCGATGTCGTCGAGGCCCTCCATGAGCCTCCACCGCGTGTAGTCGTCGACGTCGAAAGTATAGGTAGCCTCCCCCACGGTGACGGTGCGGCTTTCCAGCGAGACGGTCACCTCGAGCCCGGGGTTCTGCTCGAGCTGCTTCCACACCAGCTCAATGTCGGCTTCGCTCATGACCCCGGCCAGCAGGCCCGCCTTGCCCGCGTTGCCGCGGAAGATGTCGGCGAAGCGGGGGCTGAACACGGCGCGAAAGCCGTAGTCGTTGAGCGCCCACACCGCGTGCTCGCGTGAGGAGCCCGTGCCGAAGTCGGGCCCGGCGAACAGCACGGAGCCGTTCTTGTAGGCGTCCTGGTTGAGCACGAAGTCGGGCTCGTTGGTGCGCCAGTTGGAAAACAGGCCGTCGTCGAAGCCCGTGCGTGAGACGCGCTTTAAGTAACGGGCCGGGATGATCTGGTCGGTATCGACGTTAGAGCGGGTCAGCGGGACCCCGACGCCGGTGTGGGTGGTGAACTTTTCCATGGCGGATCTCCTTAGGTGACGGGTCGGCGGGGCCTTAGAGGTCGGCGGGGCTGGCCAGGTGGCCGGTGACGGCGGTGGCGGCGGCGACGAGCGGCGAGACGAGGTGGGTGCGCCCGCCGGGGCCCTGGCGGCCCTCGAAGTTGCGGTTCGAGGTGGAGGCGGAGCGCTCCCCCGGAGAAAGCTGGTCGGGGTTCATGCCCAGGCACATCGAGCAGCCGGCGGTGCGCCACTCGGCGCCGAAGTCGGTGAAAATCTTGTCCAGCCCCTCCTCTTCAGCCTGCTGCTTAACCATCGTCGAGGAGGGCACGACCATCATGCGGGTGCCGTCGGCGATACGGCGGCCCTTGATCACGGCCGCGGCGGCGCGCAAGTCCTCGATGCGGGCGTTGGTGCAAGAGCCGAGGAAGACGGTGTCGATCTTGATCTCGCGCAGCGGCGTGCCGGGGCGCAGATCCATGTAGCGCAGCGCCTTTTCGGCGGCGGCCTTCGAGGTCTCGTCGGCGAAGGACTCCGGGTCCGGCACGCTCTCGCCGAGCGGTACGCCCTGGCCGGGGTTGGTTCCCCAGGTGACGAAGGGGGTCAGGGCGGAGCCGTCGATCTCGACGACGGTGTCGAACCTCGCCCCCTCGTCGGTCGGCAGCGTCTTCCAGTAGGCGACGGCCTCGTCCCAGTCCGCGCCCTTGGGCGCGTACTCGCGGCCCTCCAGGTACTCGAAGGTCTTGTGGTCGGGCGCGACCATGCCCGCTCGCGCACCTGCCTCGATGGACATGTTGCAGATGGTCATCCGCGCCTCCATCGACAGCTTCTCAATCGCCTCTCCGCGGTACTCAATGATGTGGCCCTGGCCGCCATTGGTGCCGATCTTCGCGATGATGGCCAGGATCAGGTCCTTCGCTGTGACGCCCTCGCGCAGCTCCCCGGAAACGTTGATGGCCATCGTCTTGAACGGGGCCAGCGAAAGCGTCTGGGTGGCCATGACGTGCTCCACCTCGGAGGTTCCAATGCCCATCGCGATGGACCCGAAGGCGCCATGCGTGGAGGTGTGGGAGTCGCCGCACACGATGGTCATGCCCGGCTGGGTGATGCCGAGCTGGGGACCGACGGTGTGGACGATGCCCTGTTTGACGTCCCCCATCGAGTGCAATGTAACGCCGAACTCGGCGCAGTTTTTGCGCAGCGTCTCCACCTGGGTGCGCGAAGTCGGCTCGGCGATTTCGAGCAAGTTGCCGCTGGTGATGCCGAGGGTGGGCACGTTGTGGTCCTCGGTGGCCAGGTGCTGCTCCGGGTGGCGGATGGTGCGCCCGGACATGCGCAGGCCGTCGAAGGCCTGCGGCGAGGTGACCTCGTGGAGGAGCTGGAAGTCGATGTAGATCAGGTCGGGGTTGCCGTCTTCACCCGGCTTGACCACGTGGTCGCGCCATACCTTCTCGGCGAGTGTCAGGGCCTTGGCAGACATCGCTGTCCTCCTTTAGTCTTTTGGTCGCTATGTGCGGCCGCGATACGCTCGATCCGTGTCTTCACGGTCACATCTTCACGGCCACATCTTCTCAATATGCGGGATGATAACATCCATCACGTGAGACAGTATAGCGAAGACTCCGGAATCAAAGTGCTCGACCGCGCGGTCGTTATCGTCCGCTCCGTCGCCGCCGGGGATAAGACCCTGGCCGAGCTCAGCACCGACACCGGCCTGCCGCGCGCGACGACGCACCGGATCGCGACGGCCCTCGAGGTTCACCATATCCTCTCGCGCACGTCGACCGGCGCGTGGACCGTCGGCCCCGCGTTGGCGAGCTACGCCACCCGCACCCCGCCGCAACTTCTGTCCGCCGCCGGGCCGCTCATGCGCGACCTCGTCCGCGAGACGGGCGAATCCGTTCAGCTCTACCAGCTCACCGGGGACACACGCACGTGCATCGCGGCCGAGGAGCCCGCCAGCGGCCTGACCTACACGGTTCCCGTCGGCTCGCAACTCAGCCTCACCGCCGGCTCGGCCGCGCGCGTCTACGCCGCATTTTCGCTTATCGACGCCCACCCCTTCCCCTCCGACGAGCTCGCCGAAGTGCGCGACAGCTTGGTGGCCGAGTCCGTCGCCGAGCGCGAGGTGGGGCTAGCCAGCCTGTCCACCCCCGTGTTCGACTCCGAGGGCGCGGTGGTCGCGGTACTGTCCATCTCCGGCCCCGTCGAGCGCCTCAAGCCCCACCCCGCGCAGAAGTGGGGCGCGCAGCTGGTCGCCGCGGCCGATAAGCTGCGCGAGGAGCTCTAACCTGTGGCGTCGATCGCGTCGAGCGCGCCCGCCGGCCACACCACGTTGCGCGCCAGGGGGATCTGGTGGGAGGCCGACTCCAGGATGTGCATGAAGTAGCCGGCGGTGTTCGGGATGGCCACGATGTCCCCCGGTTGAACCCCGGAGGGGAAGCGCACCTTCCGGCGCAGGATCAGCTCGTCCTCGATGCAGTAGGCGCCGACGAGAAAGGCCTCCACCTCCTCTCCGGGCTCGGTGCTGCGGATCAGGATCGGGTCGACGAGATAATCGTCGGAGGTGCTGCGGCACTGCGTGCGGTTCATGTACACGCCCACCAGCGGCACGCCGTCGCTGCGTCGCTTGACGAAGGCGACCTCGGTGAGGGTCAGCCCGCAGCCGTCGAGAAGCGCGCGCCCCGGCTCGAGGTGGAGGCGTAGGCCCCGCTCGCGCAGCTGCGCGGCGATACCACCGCCGAGCACCTCGCGCAGCCACGCCCCGCGCGTAGGCGTCTGCCAGTAGGGGTAGACGGTGGAAAGCGGGTCGGCCTTCCAGGTGAAGGGTTCGGCGTAGCCGTCGCGCTGCGCCGCAATCGCCTGCTCGTAGGCGCGCCACTGCTTTTCGCTGTCGAGGTAGCTCATCGGCACGCCCCCGCCCAGGTCGATGAACTCGGGGGCGTGACCGGCCTCGCGCAGGCCGTCGACAAGCTCGACCGCCTCCCTCAGCGCGGCGCGCCGGTCAGCCGCCGCGTAGCCGTTCAAGTGCGCGTGCACCCCGGCCACGCGCACCCCCTCGCGCGGGCGTGCGCAGCAGCGCAACCAGGTGTTTTTCCTTTCCCCAAAGCGCGTAGGCGCCACCAGCGCCGGGTCGGGGGCCAGGCGCGGCGCGACGCGGACCTCACGGCCCGCGGCGATGTGCGCGATGCGCTCGTACTCCCCCACGTTGTCCACCGAGATCACCACTTCGTTGTCGATGGCAAGCCGCAAAAGAGCGTCCGGCTTCACCGCCGCGGTGAGGATGATCTCGCCGCCGCCCACCCCGCGCGCGAGCACCTGGCGCAGCTCGTTCTCGCTGGCCACGTCCACCCCGTGGCCCGCCTCCCGCACCGCGTCGACGAAGGCGAGCGCCTTGTTGGCCTTGCGGGCGTAGAAAAGCCGCAGCTGTACGCCTGCCGCCTCAGCCGCCTCGACAAGCTCGGCGGCGTTGCGCTTCAGCGGCTCGGCGTTGACCACGTTGACGGGACTGGAAAAATCCCGGATCAGCCCGCGGCACGCCTCGCCCTCCGCCACAAGCCTCTGCGCCCAGGGCTCGAGGCGCGCCTTCAGCGGGGGCATCCCGTGGACGCGCTCAGGCTCGGCGAGCGCGGCGCGGCTGACGCGGCGCGCCCACGCGGGAATGACCTCGTGGTCGCCGCGGCGCAGGGTGTCGTGGCCGAGGATCCACCCCTCGCTCATCCGGCCGGCCGCCGCAAGGTGGCGCTGCCCCACCAGCGTGCCGTCGCGCTCCACCATGATCGCGCCCGTCTCCTCGTGCACGCGGGCGAAGCCGCGGCGTACGAGCGCCTCGGCGAGGGTCCCCTCCACCGGGCCCGGAGGCGCGTTGACGGCGTCCACCACGGCGGTGGCGCCCACCTGGCGCGCCAGCGCCGCGATGTCCTCGCCGCCGCGGTCCAGAAGGTCCGTGCGAATCCGGCCTGCGTCGACCATCTCCAGCACCTGCCCGGCTGTTTCGGCGGGCGGGCCGAAAGCGACGCGCTCCAGCGTGCGCGTCAACTCACCGAAGCGCCGGCCCCCCAGCGAATCGCGCCCGCCGAAGGACGCGCGCTCGACCACCGCTTCGTAAGCGGCACGGAAGGCGTAGCCGACGGCGGCGGCGGGCGTCCACGCGCGCCGCCCCACCGCGACCTCGTAGGAGGCCCGCAGGTCCTCCACTGGGTCCGTGCCATCCCTCCCGGCGAAAACGGCGCGCACGCCCTCCTCGTCGCCCCAAGCGCCGGCGACGTCGAGGACGTGGAGGGAGAGGTCGGTGAGGGCGTCGATAAGCTGCGGAAATCCTGCCGCCTCGCGGATGGAGTCCTCGGCTGCGCGCAACGCCGGGCTCAGCTGCGCGGCCTGCTCCGGCGTGAGGTGACTCTTGACGTCCATGAAGCGCCCGCCGCGGGTGACCGGGTAGAAGGTCTCGGCCCGGCAGTATCGCACCACGTCCACGAAGGTCAAGGCCGCACCCCTGACTAGCACCGTGTCGTGCGCACCGATCTCGTCGAGGTTGCCCGGCGGGAAGGCCCGCACCACCGTTCGCACACCCTCCACGGAGCCCGGCCCGAGGGCCCCCGGCCACTCGTCGGCGTGGCCGGTAGCAAGGAGCGCCTCGTCGTAGCGCGTGCCGGCGACCTCCACGCCCTCCCCGGCTGGGGCGAGCTCCTCCACGCGCTCGTCGATGAGCCGGAGCGAGCAGCCGGCGGGGACGTGGTGCGCGAGGGCGGACCACGAGGCGGCAATGAAGCGGCCTACGACGCGCCGCGGCGGGTACTCCTCGTCGGCCCCGCGCCACTCGTTGAACCCTCCCAGGTGCGAGCGCACCGTCTTTGCGGGCACGTTAAGCACCCACTCCGCAGGCAAATCCGGCTGGTAGGAGCCGAGACCGCCCGCCGTGGCCACCGGCCCGTCGTTGTAGACGCTCAGCTCGACAGCCGCCCCGCGCTCGCGGGCCCTGCCGAAAAGTTCCTCCGCCGCCCACAGCCCGCGGGGCCCGGCCCCGATGATCGCTACCTTCACTGTGCTACCTCACGTTCCTTTCCACCCAGTCGTCGTTGTAAATCGTATCCAGGTATGCGCGCCCGTCGTCGTGGAAGATGGCGACGATTTCCGCCGCCGGGTGCGTCCGGGCGAGTGCGTCCACGGCCGCGCACACCGCGCCACCGGACGCGCCGGGAAGAAAACCCGTCAGGCGCGCCGCGCGGCGGGCAGCCGCGACGGCGTCTGCCGCCCCGACGCGCACCACCTCGTGCGGGGCGACCCGGCGCGACAGCTGCGTTTCCACCCCGGCCCCGTACCCGGGCAAGACCCGCTCCCCGCGCTGGCCGCCGAAGAGCACCGAGCCCTCCGCGTCGACCGCGATGACGCGGGTGTTAAGCGCGTGGTCGTTGACGTAGCGCAGACACCCGCCCACGGTACCCGTCGTGCTCACCGCCACAACGAGGACGTCGGGGGCGTGGCCGAGCTGCTCGACGATCTCGCGCATCGTCCCCTCCGCGTGGGCGTCAAAGGCGGCCGTATTCGAATACTGATCCAGGTTCACCGCCCCCAGCTGCTCCACCAATTCAGCGACGCGGGCGCGCCGGGCCCTCAGCCAGTCCCCCGTCGCCGGGTCGGGCGCGGTGACGGGGTGGAGTGTCGCGCCGAGCGCCTCCATATGCGCTAGCGTCGCGCGGTTCGTGCGCGGGTCGACGACGCAGTGGAAATCGAAGCGGCCTATCACAGCCTCGCGGGCGAGAGCCACGCCGAGGTTTCCCGAGCTCGACTCCACGACAACGCTGCCGGGGCCGAGCGCCCCGCGGGCGACGGCGTCGGCCACGATCGCTCGCGCCGTGCGGTCCTTGGCGCTGCCGCCCGGGTTGAAGGACTCGAGTTTTGCCCACACCCCCAGCTCGTCGAGACGGACAAGCGGGGTGTTTCCGATCGCCCCGAGCATTCCGGGTTCATGCAGAGAACTCATGCGCAACATTTTATAGTTTGTTTTTCGGTAGCCCCGACTCCCGTTTTCGTTTTCGTTACACATCCCGTGGAGGTACGCTCACGGGGTGCGACAAAGCGGACAGATTCTGGGCCGGGATATCCGGCGTCTCGTGCGCGTTCCTCGCGCGTTTATCATCCTCGTCGGCGTGCTCATCACCCCGGCGTTGTACGCGTGGTTCAACATCAACGCCTTCTGGGACCCGTACGCCAACACCGAGAACATCCGCATTGCCGTGGTCAACCAGGACCAGGGCGCCACCAACGAGGATGTCGGCGAGATAGACGTCGGCAAGCAAATTAGCGAGCAGCTGGCGGATAACGACACGATCGGCTGGGAGTTTTTGCCCGAGGACGAGGCGCGCGACGGCCTCATGCGCGGCCAGTACTACGCCATGTTTCTCATTCCGCCCTCGTTCAGCGAGGACATCCTCAGCCTGGTGGAGGAAAACTACGTCCAGCCGACCCTGGAATATTACGCCAACGAGAAAATTAACGGCGTCTCCCCCACCATCACTGACGCTGGCGCCTCCGCCGTCGACTCCGCGATTGCCACCGCATTCAAACAGGAGGTGGGGCAGGCCGCGGCCCAGGAGCTGCGGGACAAGGGCCTCGAGCTGCGCGACGGCACCAACGACGCGCGCAACGAGGCCACCGGCGGTCTGGCGCAGGTGGCCGAGGGTCTCGACTCCGCCGGCCAGCGCGTCCAGGACATGAAGGCCACGATCAACGGCACCCGCCCCGTCGTCGGCGAGCTGCGCGGCCTCGTGGTCTCCGTCGACGAGACGCTGGGCAGCGTGAGCACGGCGCTTGGCGACGTCGAAGGGCTGATCAGGAGCCTCGAGGCGTCCTCCGGTGACTTCTCCGCCGCCGCCTCGACCGCGCTGATCGAGTCGACGAGCGCTCTCAACAGGGGCGCCGTCTCCGCAAACGATTCCATCACCTCCGCCACCGACCGCCTCAGCACGGCGCAGGCCCGCGTGCGCGCCGCGGTCGGCGAGGTCGACGACGTGGTCGCCCAGGGCGAGGCCGCCGTTGACCAACTGCGCGCCCTGTCCGATTCCGCGCCGCTCTCCCCCGCCATCAAGGCCACCCTCGACAGCGCGGTCAGCGCCCTCGACGAACGCACCGGCGCCTCGCGCTCCATCCTCGACGGGCTCAACGAGCTGGACCGCACCTCCGGCGCCGCCCTGGACTCACTCTCCGCGCTCGGCGACTCCCTCGAGCAGGCAGCGGGAGATTCCGCGCAGACCGCGCGCGCCGCCAGCGGGGAGCTCTCCCGCACCGTGCCCGCGATCAACTCCGCCCTGTCCCAGCTCTCCGGCAGCGTCGCCTCCGTGCGCGGGGCGCTGACAAGCCAGCGCGCCCTCACCGACGAGGCGACGGTGCTGTTGGCCGACGTGGATAACCAGCTCACCTCCTCGCTGGGCGTCCTCGACCAGGTCACCGACAACTTGAGCACCCTCGCCGAGGGCGCGCGCACCGCCCAAAGTGACATCGCCGCCCTTTTGTCCACCTCCGACTCGGAGACACTCAACAATGTCACCAGCCTGAACTCCGTGCAGATCGGCGAGTACCTGGCCGCCCCCGTGAGCGTGGACCAGCACGAGGTCTTCCCCGCGGAGAACTACGGCAGCGCGATGGCCGCGTTCTTCACCAACCTCTCGCTGTGGATCGGCGCCTTCGTGCTCACGATCATCTTCCGCGTCGAGGTGGACATGGAGGGCTTCCGTCGCCTCACCGTCGGTCAGGCGTACCTGGGGCGCTTCTTCCTCTTTGCCACGCTCTCCGCGCTCCAGGCCATCGTGGTCACCATCGGTAACATCGCCTTCGGCGTGCAGATGGAATCCGTCGCCGCGTTCTTCGCCACGGCCATCCTCACCGGGATCGCCTACACCGGCATCATCTACGCGCTCGTCTCCGCCTTCGGCCACCTCGGCCGCGGGCTTGCCGTTTTGCTCGTGGTCATCCAGATCCCGGGCGCCTCCGGGCTCTACCCCATCGAGCTCATGCCCGGCTTCTTCCGCGCCCTGTACCCCTTCCTGCCCTTCAGCTACGGCATCAATGCCATGCGCGAGACCATCAGCGGCTTCTACGGCGGCCACTACTTCCGCTACATGGCCGTCCTCTTCGCGATCTCGGCCGCCGCCATGACCCTGGGCTGGCTGTTCCGCCGCACCTCCTCCCACGCGAACCTGCTGTTCAACCGCCAGCTCGCCCGCACCGACCTGATCACCAACGAGAAGGTCGAGGTGATGGGCTCGCCCTACCGCATTTCCGACATCATGGCCGCCCTCTCGGACCGCGAAGAGTTCAGCGGCGCCGTGGCCAAGCGAGCGCGGTTCATGCACGAGAACTACCGGACCCTCATCTTCGGTGGCATCGGCGCGGGCGTGGTCGGCGTTCTCCTTATCACCGGCCTGACCATGCTGCTGCCCACGGACAAGACGGTCATGCTCGCGATCGTCGTGGCCTGGTCGCTTCTGGTCATCATCTACCTCGGCGCGGTGGAGTACTTCACGCAGAGCCTGGTGGATGCCGAGCAAGTCGCGCGCCTCGGGGACACCGAGCTGCGCGACGCAGTGGTCCACCGCCACGACTCGACCGGAACGGCGGCCACGATCAACGGCGCGCCCGCTGACGGCCACGACGAAGAGGAGAAACACTAATGCGGACGATTTTCTCCATCGCATTCAACGACCTGCGCCGCCTGTACACCAACGTGATGGCGGGCATCGTGATGGTCGGCCTCATCGCCATCCCCTGCCTGTTCGCCTGGTTCAACATCCTGGCCACCTGGGACCCCTTCGGCAACACGGAGCGGCTCAAGGTCGCCGTGGCTAACACCGACGAGGGCCACTCCAGCAGCCTCACCCCACTGTCGGTCAACGTCGGCGACATGGTGCTTTCCGAGCTCTACCGCAACGACGCGATGGACTGGGTGATCACCAGCGAAGAGGACGCGATCGAGGGGGCGCGCTCGGGCGAGTTCTACGCGGCGATCGTGTTGCCGCCGACGCTCAGCGACGACATGTTCAACTTCTACATCGGCGCCTCCGAGCCCAGCGAGATCTCCCTCTACGTCAACGAGAAGAAGAACCCGATCTCCCCGCTCATCGTCTCGGCCGGCGGTCAGGGAGTGAGCGCGCAGATCAACGAGTCCTTCACCCGGACGCTGTCCGAAGTTGCCTTCGGGCTCATCGAGACGGCCGACGACTTCCTCAACGAGGAGGAGACGATGCGCGCGCTCGACTCCATCGAGCAGCGCACCGTCAGCGTCCGCGACCAGCTCCTCTCGGGCTCCACCACCGTCGACGCGCTGGCGTCCCTGACCGAGTCGAGCGTCCCCCTCGTCGACGGGGCCCAGCGCATCGCCGATGCCGTAGGCGCCTCCTTCGACCAGATCCAGCCCGCCGACCTCGGCGACCTCGGATCGCAACTGGGCGCCGGAGCCAGCTCGCTCGGCGCGGCACTCGCCGCCACCGCGGAGAGCTACTCGGACGTTGGCGACCGCGTCGACCAGCTGCTCGCCGACGCTGGCGCTACCTCGCAGGCAACGGCCGGCACGCTCAGCGACATCGCCGCGCGTATCGACGTCCAAGTCGGGCAGTACACCACGCTGCGCGACCGCCTCAACGACGAAGTCGCCCCCGCCCTGCCCTCGGCGGTGCAGCCCCAGCTGCGCTCCGTGACCGCGGCCTTAAGCGACGCGATCGCCCGTCAGGCCGCCGTGCGCGACCGACTCAACGACGCCGCCGCCCGCGTCAGCGCCGGGCGCGCCGACGGCGACAACCGCCGCGAGATCGCTGCGTCGATCAGCGCCGCCCGCGACGCAATGGCCTCGGCGCAGGAGACCTTCGAGTCCGACGTGCGCCCGCAGCTGGAGTCTCTGGCCGGGTCTGTAGAGGACATCCGGCAAAGCGTGGACCAGGCCCGCTCCAGCATGGATGGGGTGGCCACCGCGCTGAGCAACACTCCCGGCTCGCTACGCAACTCGCTGGCCAGCGCCGGGGCGGATCTGCGCTCGATGGCCGAATCCATGCGCGAGAGCGCCGCGACGATGCAGGACGCACAGCGCGCCATCGTGCAGGCGCGCCAAGACGGCGATCTGAGTGAGCTGGCCGACCTCATTGCCAACCGCCCCGAGGAGCTCGCCGACGCCCTCGTGGCCCCCATCGAGGTGGACCGGCAGGCCGTCTTCCCCCGCGCCAGCTTCGGCGCCGGGATGACGCCGCTCTACACCGTGATCGCCCTCTGGGTCGGCGCTCTGCTGAGCGCGGTTGCGCTGCGCACCGACAAGGACTCGATGGTGCAAAACGTGGTCGACCCCGAAGACGTGACCACGGCCCAGGAGTACTTCGGCCGCTACCTCACGTTTGTGGTCACCGGTCTGGCCCAGTCGACGCTGATTATGGCCGGGCTCATCCTCTACGTGGAGATCGCGCCCGCGCACCCCTTCCTCCTGTTCGTCGCGGGGTGGGTTTCCAGCTTGGTCTTCCACATGATCTGCTACACGCTGGTGCTCTCCTTGAGCAACGCCGGCAAGGCGATCGGCGTGATCCTCCTCGTGCTGCAAGTTTCCGCCGCGGGCGGCGCCTACCCCCTGATTATGCTGCCCGGGTGGGTGCAGGGCACGAGCCCGTGGCTGCCGGCCACCTACTCCGTCTGGGCGATGCGCGCGGCCATCTTCGGCACCTACGACGGCGATTTCTGGAAGGCGATCGGCATGCTCCTGCTGTTTACGCTGCCCTTCCTCGCCCTCGGGCTCTGGCTGCGCAACCTTTTGGCCACTCCCATCGGCAAGATGGACGAGGCAGTGGCCAAGACCAAGGTCCTGCAGGGTTAGGGGCGCAGGTCGATGCGCCCGCGGACCCGCACCTCAACGCGGCCGCCGACCCAGACGTCGGTGGTGTCGTCGACAAGCTCTATGCGGCCGCGGCGGCCCACCTGCCTCCCCTGTTCGGCGACGTAGCGGGCGGGGACGAGCCCGCGCGCCCGCAGCCACTGCGCGATAGCCCCGTTCAGGCTGCCGGTCGCCGGATCCTCCCCGCTGCCGAACAGCGCCCGGACCTCGCAACGCGCCGCTCCCGTGAGCGCCACAAACCCCACCTTCATCTCGGCACCCCGCGGGAAAGGCAGCGCGCGCAACGTATCAATGCTGCGCAGCTGCACCATCTTCCAGCCCGGCCCGTTATCGCCCCACGCCGCCGCCACGATGTCTGCGCGGCGTAAAGCGAAAGCCGCGCAGATCTCGGCGATCTCCTCCTCGCTGAGCGGCTCGCCGCGGCGCAGCGGCGGCGTGGCGTAGGAAAAGGTCTCGCCGCGGACCCGCACGGGCACGAGGCCGGCGGCGCACTCCTGCACGATCGTGCCCTCCCGCGCCGGCGCGGCGCCGGTTTCCAACCAGGCCCGCGCCGAGCCGAGGGTGGGGTGGCCTGCGAAGTCGTACTCGCCGCGTGGGCTGAAGATGCGCACGCGGTAGTCAGCGCCCTGTCTCGTCGGGGGCAGCAGGAAGGTGGTTTCGGAGTAGTTCAGCCATGCGGCGACGCGGCGCATTGTCTCAGTATCCGCTCCCTCTGCACCGGCGATCACGGCGACTGGGTTGCCGACGAAGGCGCCGCCGGAGAAGACGTCGATTTCGAAGATATTGCAGCTCACGGGCTACATTCTAGAGGCGCGCAAGGCCCGCGCGTATGGTCGGTGGCGGTACTGCACGCGAAGCGAAGTAAGGAGACGACCATGACGACGACCACCCAATGGGTCCTGGCTTCCCGCCCGGAGGGCACCCCCACGGCGGAGAACTTCCGCCTCGAGGAGGCGGAGCTGCCCGCGCTCGAGGACGGCCAGATCCTCGTCGAGAACACCCTCGCCAGCGTTGACCCCTACATGCGCGGGCGCATGAACGACGCGAAGTCCTACATCGAGCCCTTCCAGATCGATCAGCCGCTCACCGGCACCGCGATCGGTACGGTGACCGAGTCCCGCTCCGAGCACTTCCAGGTCGGCGACACCGTCCGCCACTTCCAGGGCTGGCGCTCCCACGCGATCCTGCCCGCCGACAAAGCCGAGGCGATTGACACCAACGCCGCCCCGGCCGAGGCCTACCTGGGCATTTTGGGCACCACCGGGCTGACCGCTTACGTCGGCCTGACGGCTGTGGGCGAGCTGAAGGAGGGAGACGTCGCCTTCATCTCAGGCGCTGCGGGCGCGGTCGGCTCCGCCGCCGGGCAGATTGCCAAGCAGCTCGGCGCCTCCCGCGTCATCGGCTCCGCGGGCACGCCGGAAAAGGTCGAGTACGTCAAGGATCTGGGCTTCGACGACGCCTTCAACTACAAGGACGGCGACGTGAGCGGGCAGCTCGGCAAGGCGGCCCCCGAGGGTATCGACTTCTACTTCGACAACGTCGGCGGCGACCACCTCGAGGCCGCGATCGACCACTTCAACACCTTCGGCCGCGTGGCCATGTGCGGCGCGATCTCCCAGTACAACGACCGCGGCAAGGCGACGGGCCCGCGCAACCTGTTCCAGGCCGTGGGCAAGTGCCTCACGCTGCGCGGCTTCGTCTTGGGGCAGTACCGCCACCTCGACCAGGAGTTCCAGGAGCGCATCGCGCCCCTCGTCCTCGACGGCTCCATCACCTACGAGACCACGGTGCGCGAGGGCCTGGACAACATGCCGGGGGCCTTCCTCGAGCTTTTCGAGGGCACCAACACCGGCAAGATGGTCGTCAAACTTTAAGGAGGAACACGCATGCCACGCGCTCTTTTTGTCCTTTCCGCGGCAAAGGACATCACGCTTAACGACGCCACGACCCACCCCACCGGCTTTTGGGCCGGCGAGTTCGCCACCCCGTACCGCCTTTTCGCCGACGCGGGCTGGGACCTGGCGGTGGCCACCCCGGGAGGGGCGACTCCGACGCCGGACCCGGTCAGCCTCGACGAGAAAACCGGTGAACCCGACGCGCTCGACGGCCTGGACGACGTGCTGGCCCACCCGCTCCCGCTCGAACAGGTGGATTCCGCCGACTACGACCTCGTGTTCTACCCCGGCGGGCACGGCCCGATGGAGGATCTGGCAGTCAACGAGGACTCGGCGGCCCTGCTCACCGCGCGCCTGGAGGCAGATGCCCCTCTGGCGCTGTTGTGCCACGCCCCGGCCGTCGTGCTCGCGACCGCGAACGGCGAGGGGGCCTCGCCCTTCCAGGGCCGCGCACTGACGGGCTTTTCCAACGAGGAGGAGCGCGCCGGGGGCTTGGCTGACAAGCTTTCCTGGCTCGTGGAGGACCGCCTCATCGAGCTCGGCGTCGACTACATCAAGGCCGACGAGCCTTTTGCGCCACGCGTCGTCGCCGACGGGTCTCTCTACAGCGGGCAAAACCCGGCGTCCGCGGGCCCGCTCGCGCAGCTCATCCTCGACGATTTCAACGAGGACTAACCAACCCCGAGCGAACAAGCGCCCGGCCCCATGTCGGGTGCCGGGCGCTTGTTCTGTTGTACCCCGTACGGGATTTGAACCCGTGTTACCGCCGTGAGAGGGCGACGTCCTAGGCCGCTAGACGAACGGGGCGCGTTCGCTTTGTGCTTGCGACCTGTTAAACGTAATCCACCGCGACCCCGTTCAACAAATCGCCTGTTCCGGGGCCCTTTTACTCCACGCCGAGGGCCGGTCCGAGGGTGCGCCAGCTCGTGCGCAGCTCGTCCTCGAACAGGCCCCAGGTGTGGGTCCCCTCGGGCGTTTCGTACCAGTCGACGTTCAGCCCGGCGCTGCGGGCCTCGTTGGCGAAGTGGGCGGAGCAGGCGTAGGAGGCACCCTCCATCACCATCGGGAAACCGAGGCGCTGCACCCGGGAGGACAGGCCGGTTCCGCCGTCGATGGCCCCTGGCACGCCCATGGAGGCCGCGACGAACAGGTCGACCCCGCGCAGGGACTCGAGGTTCAACACCGGCGAGTGCGCGAACCAGGCGGCGTCACCGGGCAGGCCCCACATGTTCACCGGGTTGGCGCCGTTCATGAGCACCGCGGCTGCCGTCCATGCGGCGCCGATCGCGCCCGAGGTGGCGGGGCAGCCGGAAAAGGAGCCCGCGGCGACAAAGCGCTCCGGGTCGTAGCCGGCGATGGTCAGGGCCGGCCCCCCGGACATGGAGACACCAGCGATCGCGTCGCGGCCGGTGCCGAAGAAGTGGGCGTCGATAAGCTGCGGAAGCTCCCTCGTCATGTATGTGGACCAGCGGTTGGTGCCGGTGACGGGGTCGTCGCGGTACCAGTCGGCCTGCATGGAGGAGACCGAACCCTTCGGGGTGACCACGTTGATGAGCTTGTCGGCGAAGAATTCCTCGTAATCGGTGGCGGTCCGCCACGTGATGCCGCCGGCGGCGCCGTCGGCCCCCATCATGAGGTACAGGGTGGGGCGCGGTTCGGTGTTGTCTGGCCCGCCCGGCAGGAGGATCTCGTTCTGCACGTTTCGCTGCATGGAAGGCGAGTACACGGTGAGCTCGTAGACGTTGCCCTCGATGTGGGCGAGGCTGACGAACTCCGCCGCGGGCGCGGACATGTCCGGGTAGGTCGGCGTTGGATCCGTGACCGCGGAGCTCAACGGCTGGCTGCTCAGGCCGACGTTCTGGTACAGAGCCGAGCCGAAGATACCCCGCCCGAGGATCGCCAGCATCAGCGAGGGCACGGCCAGAGGCGGAACGTGAGAAAGCATGCTTGCCGACGCAAAGGGCACGCTCGCCGCATCGAGGACGCTCGAGCCCGTGTAGCTGGGCAGCCCCGTAATGACGGAGGACAGCGGGTTCACTGTGGACAGCCCGACGGTTTCCGGGGGCAGGGCCTGTGCGTTTGCGGTCGGCGCCGCGGTAACGGCGGGAAGCGCCACAGCGGCGGCGAGGGCGGCTGCGGACAGGCCGTTGACAGTTAAACGAGGCTTTTTTTCAACGTACCCCGGGGCCGTATGAAGGGGAAATCATAGGAAAACTGCGCCAACAGCAGCAGAAGCTATGACGACAGCCCAAGCAGGCAGCTTCCACCCCTGCAGCGCGGTAAAGGCGGCAAGAGCCACCGCCATCGTCGCCGGGCCCGTCACCCCCGCGGTGAACACGGGCGTGTACAGCGCCGCACCCAGGATGCCCACCACTGCGGCATTGGCCCCCGCCAAGACGCTGGCGGCGGCGGAGTGGTGGCGCAGCGTCTCCCAAAACGGCATGGCGCCGACGACAAGGAGCGCAGCGGGCACGAAGATCGCCACCGTGGCCACAATCGCGCCCCACCACCAGCTGATCCCCTCGGCGCTCGCGCCGAGGAAGGAGGCGAAGGTAAACAGCGGGCCCGGCACGGCCTGGGCCGCGCCGTAGCCGGCAAGGAAGGTGTTGTGATCCACGAGCCCGGCGGGCACGGTCGCCTGCTCGAGCAGGGGCAAAACGACGTGCCCGCCCCCGAAGACCAGCGCGCCCGCACGGTAGAAGGTGTCGAGGATCTGCACCCCCACCTCGTCGACGGCGCGGTTGAGAACCGGAAGCAACACGAGACCCGCGGCGAAAAGGACGAGGCAGACCACCGCGAGCGGCCGCGGCACCCGGTTCGGCGCTGTGCGCTCCCCTTCCCCGTCCGGCGCCGGGGTGTCGGCGCGGCGCAACAGCGCCCACCCCGCGGCGGCGCCGAGGACGATCACGGCCACCTGCACGAAGGGGTTGGTGACCAGGAGAACGGCGATCGCCGCCGCTGCTGCGATCAGGGCGCGCCACTTGTCCGTCACCAGGTTTGTCGCCATGCCGAGCACCGCGTGAGCGACGACGGCCACAGCCGCGACCTTGAGCCCTGCCAGCCACCCGGCGCCCTCGATGTCGCCGAGGTTGGCAACCCCGAGCGCGAAGAGCACCATCAACAGCACCGACGGCAGAGTGAAGGCCACCCAGGCCGCGGCCATCCCCGCGAACCCGGCGCGGCGCAGCCCCAGCGCCATGCCGACCTGGCTCGAGGCCGGGCCGGGGAGGAACTGGCACAGGGCGACCAAGTCGGCGTACTCCCTCTCCCCCAGCCACTTGCGGCGCTGGACGAACTCCTCGCGGAAGTAGCCGAGGTGGGCAACGGGCCCGCCGAAAGACGTCAGGCCGAGGCGCAGGAAGGCGCCGAAGACTTCAGCGGCGCCACCGGTTTTCTGTTCATTCACCGTAACACCGTCTCACATTATGCGCGGGCGCGCTGGACCTCGCCGCGCAGCACCTCGACGATGCGCGAGATCTCGGCTGCGGAAAGCGGTGCGGGCAGCGTGAAGCGCAGCGCGGAGCGGGCGAGGTCGGCGTCGATCCCCATCGCCAGCAGCACCGGCGAGGGCTCGGATTGCCCGGCGCGGCAGGCGGAACCGGAGCTGACGGCATAGCCGGCGACGTCGAGGGCGACAAGCAGCGCCTCGCCGCTGACCCCGTCGACGACGAAGGAGGCGTGGTTGGGCAGTCGCTGGGTCCGGTGCCCTGTCAGACGCGCCCCGGGTACGCCTGTTTCCACCGCGCGGATGAGCTCGTCGCGCGAGCGCATGAGCTCCACGGCGCGCGTGCCGGCGCGCGCTGTGTGGGCGGCAACAGCCGCGGCGAATCCCGCGATGCCGGCGACGTTGTGGGTGCCGGAGCGGCGCCCACTTTCCTGCCCGCCGCCGTGGATGACCGGCTCGAGCGGAGCGTCGCGCGGCAGGATGAGCGCGCCGACTCCCTGGGGCCCGCCGAACTTGTGGGAGGCGATGGCCATGCTGGCCACCGCGGGCCCGGGCCAGCCGCCGGCGGCGAGGCTGAGCGGGAGGTTCGCCGCCGCCTGCACGGCGTCGACGTGGCAGGGCGCGGCGCAAAGCAGCTCGCCGGGGTCGGAGACGGTGCCGACCTCGCCGTTGGCAAGCCCCACCGCGATCAGGGAGGCATCCTCGGGCGCGCGCGTGTCGACGCTCCCCTCGCCGTCCACCTCCAAGAAGCGCACCTCGAACCCGTGGACGCGGGCGAGGTAGTCGCAGCTGGCCAGAACCGAGGAGTGCTCGGCGCGGGTGGTGTAAATGCGCCGCGAACCGGGCTCGGCGAGCGCGCGGCCGATGATGCCGAGGTTGTTCGCCTCCGTGCCGCCGGAGGTGAACACCACCCCGTCGGGGCGCACCCCGAAGGCGGCGGCGATGCGCTCGCGGGCGTGTTCGACCTCTCGGGCGGCCCATTGCCCGGCCGAATGCACGCTCGACGGGTTGGCGCTGCCGGCGTCCCACACCCTCAGCATCGCCTCGCGCGCCTCGGGGCGCAGCGGGGCCGTGGCGGCGGCGTCGAGGTAGGTCACGCCGCGGCGTCCCTGATCTCGTCCAGCCCCAGGTCCAGCGAGCCGGCGCTGTGGGTGAGCTTGCCCACGGAGATGACGTCGACCCCGGTGGCGGCGATGGCGGCGACTGTGTCCAGGCTGACGTTGCCGCTGGCCTCGGTGGCGGCGCGGGCGCCGATCAGTGCGACGGCCTGCCGCAGCTCATCGGGGGTGAAGTTGTCCAGCATGATGCTGTCCACCCCGGCCGCGAGGACGGGTTCGATCTGGTCGATGCGGTCGACCTCGACCTCGATGTGGGTGGTGTGCCCGACGCGGGAGCGGATGAGCCGCAGCGCCTGCGTGGCGTCCCCGCCGAGCGCGGCCAGGTGGTTGTCTTTGACCATGACGGCGTCCGAGAGGCCGTGGCGGTGATTGTGGCCGCCGCCGGCGCGCACGGCGTGCTTTTCGAAGGCGCGCAGCCCCGGCGTGGTCTTGCGGGTGTCCGCGATGCGCACATCGTAGCCCGCGACGGCGTCGACGTAGCGCGCCGTGAGCGTGGCCACCGCGCACATGCGCTGAGCGAAGTTGAGGGCGACGCGCTCGGCGGTGAGGATGCCGCGGGCCGGGCCCTCGATGAGGGCGAGGCGGTCCCCGGCGCCGAAGCGGGCGCCCTCGGCGGCGAGCCTGGTGACCGAGATGGCCGGGTCGGTGAGCGCGAAGGCCGCGCGCACGACCTCTCCCCCGGCGAACACGCCCGGCTCGCGGGCAACGAGGGCGGTGCGCAAGCGCGCGTTGTCGGGGATGGCGGCGTGGACGGTGATGTCGCCCCAGGGCGCGTCCTCGGTGAGGGCGGCCGTGACGGCGGCGGTGATTGCGTGGTGGGTGAGCATGGTGCCTTTCCTAGACGGCGCGCAGCACAAGCGGGCGCGCCTGGGTGGGGTCGGTGTCGGGGTAATCGAGGCGGCGGTGGGCGCCGCGCGATTCGGTCCGCGCGGCCGCGGCGGTGGCCATGAACAGGCCGACGGAGGCGACGGTGCCGCCGCCGGCGCTGAGGACGCGGGCGGTAGCGGCAATCCCCTCGGCGGTGCGCTCGACCGCCAGCCCCGCGCCGATCGCCGCGCGGGCGGCGGCGTCATCCTCCGGGTTTGCGCCCGCGGGCGCGGCGACGTCGAGGATCTCCCCCGCCGTCCGCGGCGTGCGCCAGGGAGTGCCGGCTGCGGCGGCGGTGCCGGCCGCGGCGCCGAACACCAGGCCCTCAAGAAGCGAGTTCGAGGCCAGCCGGTTCGCCCCGTGGACCCCGGTGCGCGCGGCCTCGCCGACGGCGTAGAGCCCGGGCACGGTAGTGCGCCCCTCAAGGTCGGTGACAATCCCGCCCATGCAGTAGTGCGCGGCCGGGGCGACGGGGACCAGCTCGCGGGCCCAGTCGATCCCGGCCTCGGCGAGGCGCGCGCTCACGCCGGGGAACCGGCGCGACAGGCCTTCGACGTGGCGGGCGTCGAGCCACACCGTTGCCCCCGCCTCACGCAGCGCGCGGTGGATCCCGGCGGAGACGACATCGCGCGGGGCGAGCTCGCCGCGCGGGTCGACCTCAAAGAGGAAGCGATTCCCCTCCCCGTCGACGAGGTGCGCCCCGGCGCCGCGCACGGCCTCGGAGATGAGGGCGCCCGTGCCCTCGAGCACGGTCGGGTGGAACTGCACGAACTCCATGTCGGCGAGCAGCGCGCCGGCGCGGGCGGCGGCGAGGATTCCCCCGCCCGTCGCCCCGGGCGCCCCCGTCGAGCGCGGGTAGACGCCGCTGTAGCCGCCGGTGGCGAGGATGACCGCGTCGCCGGCGAGGGAATCAAGGCCGGTGATCTGGCCGTCGATTAGCGACAAGCTGAGGCCGCTTCCGGCCGCGTGGTGGATGCGCGGGGTGGCGCCCACGCGGGCGGCGAGGAAGCGGTGCAGCTCGGCGCCTGTGCGATCGCCCCCGGCGTGCGTGATCCGCGCCACGGAGTGCGCGCCCTCCAGGCCGAGGCCGGGATCAGCGGGAAAACCCGCCTCACACAGAGCACGCACCTCGCGCGCGCCGCGTTCGGCGAGGTGTAAAGCCGCATGCTTATCGACGAGCCCCGCGCCCGCCGCGACCGTGTCGCGCGCGTGCGCCGCCGGGGTGTCGCCCGGGCCGATCGCGGCCGCGATCCCGCCCTGCGCGAGCTGGGTCGAGCCCGGGCTCGAAGCGATATCTTCGCCCGGGTAGACGAGCGTCACCTCGGCTGCCTGCGCGGCGGCCAGCGCGGCGCTGAGGCCCGCCACGCCCGCGCCTACGACGATGACGTGCCTCATGGCTTCGCGGCGAGCATGCGCTCGAGCGCGACGCGGGCGTCGGCGGCGACCTCATCCGGCACCACGATGCGGTTGGGGGTTTCGCCCTCGAGCAGCGCCTCGAGCACCCACGCCAGGTAGGCGGGGTGGATGCGGTACATCGTCGAGCAGGGGCAGACGACGGGATCGAGGCAGAAGATCGTGCGGTCCGGGTACTGCTGCGCCAGCCGGTTGACCATGTTGATCTCGGTCCCGATAGCCAAGACGCTACCCGGCTCGGCGGCCTCCACCTCCCGGCGGATCACCTCGGTCGAGCCCGACACGTCCGCCGCGTCCACGACGGGCGCCGGGCACTCCGGGTGGACGATGACGCGCACGCCCGGGTACTCAGCGCGCGCCCGCTCAATCTGGGCGACCGTGAATCGCTTGTGCACCGAGCAAAACCCGTTCCACAGGATCACCTTGGCATTTTCCACCTGCTCGGGGGTGTTGCCGCCGAGCGGCTGGTGTGGGTTCCACATGATGATCTGCTCGTCGGCGATGCCCATCGCGCGCGCGGTGTTGCGCCCGAGGTGCTGATCCGGCAAGAACACCACGCGTTCGCCGCGTTCGAAGACCCACTCCAGTACGGTGCGCGCGTTGGAGGAGGTGCAGACAATTCCCCCGTTGCGCCCGCAAAACGCCTTGATGTCCGCGGAGGAATTCATGTAGGTCACCGGCACGAGCGGGGCCCTGGCACCGTCCTGCGGCAGCACCTCGGTCAGCTCCTCCCAGCACGCCTCGACCTGGCCGATGGAGGCCATGTCCGCCATAGAGCAGCCGGCGGCCAAGTTGGGCAGGAGGACCGCCTGGTTGTCGCCGGAGAGGATGTCGGCGGTCTCCGCCATGAAGTGCACGCCGCAGAAGACGAAGGCCTCCGCCTCGGGGTGCTTCTTCGCCGCCTGGGCCAAGTTGAAGGAATCGCCGACGAAGTCCGCGAACTTCACAATCTCGTCACGCTGGTAGAAGTGGCCGAGAATCTTCACCCGGTCGCCGAGCTTCTTTTTCGCCTCCTCGATCATGGCGTCGAGCTCCGCGGGGCTGGCCTGCGTGTAGCGCGCGGGCACGGGGCCCTGCCGAGGCGCCACCGGCGGGAAAGCGTCGGCCCGGGAGGCGCCGGGGCCGTAGGAATTATTCTGGTCCACCTCCCACGGCTCGGCGGGCAGCTGCGCGTCGCAGGTCTGTTCCTCCCTGCGCGCGGCTGTGAGAATAAGGTTGGTTACCGAGGTCATTGTTCTAGTTCCTATCTGTTGTCGCGAACCTGTACAGCTTTGCCGGGCGGTGTTTCGTACCCACCTGGGTCGCCCCGGTCTCGACGATCTCGCCAGACGCGAGCGCCTGGCGGCGAAAATTGGCCGGGTCAACCCGTTTGCCCACGAGGATCTCGTGGACCCCGCGCAGCTGAGCGAGGGTGAACTGGCGCTCCAAAAAACGGTGCGCCAGGAAGGTCTGCGTGGCACGTCGTCGCAGCCGGTCGATTCCGGTGCGGATGATCTCCGCGTGGTCGAACGCCAGTTCCGGCAGGCGGCCGACGGGGAACCACGCGACGTGCGGGTCGTCGATAAGCTCGCTGCCCTGGAAGTCCGAGCCCCTGTACTGGGCCCAGTAGGCGATGGTGACTGTGCGTTCGGCCTGGGCGGAGCGCTCGACGGAGCCGAAGGCGTAGAGCTGCTCCAGGAAGTTCGGCTCCGCGCGCGCGGCGGCCACGAGCGTCTCGCGTGCCGTCTGCGTTAGCGTCTTGTTCCACTCCGTTGGGCCGCCCGGCAGCGCCCAAGTGCCTTTGTACGGCGGGCGCGTGCGCCTGACCAACGGGATCCGCAAAGATGCCGACCTTTCGGCAGATGTGGCCGGCGGGGCCAGGGAAAAGGCCACGGTGGACACCGCCACCGACGGACCCTGCCTTTTCCGTTCGGCGACGTTGAGGCTGTGCCACCCTCTCATGTCGGCCTCCTGCGGCTACTTAGTGTCAGTTTGACCTTAAGTAAGGGTAGGCCGCCGCGGGGAGGCGGTCAATAAATTGATTCAGCCCTGCGGGTGCCGGGGGTTGAGCAGGCCGGAGCCCGAGGGCGCGTGAGCGGGGTCGTGGCCTTCCTGGAGCGGCGCGTTTTCCTCGTCAACAAAGACGATGCGGGGGCGGTAGCTGCCCAGCTCTTCGGCACTGTACTGCGCGTATCCGATAATGATGACCAGATCGCCGGGGCTGATCAGGCGTGCCGCTGCGCCATTGATGCCGATGACGCCGCTGCCCCGGTCGCCGGTGATGGCGTAGGTGGTCAGCCGATTGCCGTTGTTGATGTCCACGATATCGATCTGCTCGCCCTCGAGGATGTCGGCGGCATCCATCAGGTCGGCGTCGATAGTGCAGGATCCCACGTAGTGCAGGTCCGCCTGCGTCACGGTAGCCCGGTGGATCTTGGATTTCAGCATGGTGCGCAACACGCCGAGAACTCTATGCCCCCAGCTCCCGGATCGCCTAACCGCGTGTGCTGCGCCACCTTTTTGAAAACGTATTGAAAACGCGCGCGCGATCATGTTTAATGAAAACGTACTGAAAATCAGCGACCAAGGAGGCGAGCATATGAGCACGCACACCATTCACGAAACGCACGAGCACACCCACGGCGCCGGCTGCGGCCACGTCGCGGTGCCCCACGGCGACCACGTCGACTACGCCCACGACGGC
Source organism: Corynebacterium auris (assembly GCF_030408575.1). Taxonomy (NCBI): domain Bacteria; kingdom Bacillati; phylum Actinomycetota; class Actinomycetes; order Mycobacteriales; family Corynebacteriaceae; genus Corynebacterium; species Corynebacterium auris. Next base: position 1,046,778 of record NZ_CP047047.1, on the reverse strand, counting down.
CACCTCCACCGCGAGCACGACGGCCACTGGGACGAGTGCGAGACCTCCGAACACCACGTGCACGAGGACCACCCGCACGTCCACGGCGAGGGCTGCGGCCACGTGGCCGTGCCCCACGGCGACCACGTCGACTACATCCACGACGGCCACCGCCACGCCGCCCACGACGGCCACTGGGACGACCACTAATCGCTCCCACGCACGCAAGCGCGGACGCACGTTTTCGGTGCGTCCGCACCTTTTCTTTCGCTACTCGACGTCCAAAGCCGGCCAATTGTTACCCAGGTTGCCGGGAGCTGGCGGCGGAACAGGCCCCAGTTGTGCGTGCCCTCGTCGAACTCGTAGAAGTCGACGTCGAGTCCGGCCTCGCGCGCCTCGTCGACGAAGTAGCGGGTGCAGGTGTACGCGAACTGCTCGTCGACGACCAACAGCGGCGCCGGGGAATCCTTAACGGGCTCGTCGAGCGTGGCGATGTGCAGGGCGGGCCCGCCCGACATCGACATCCCCGCGATGGCGTCGTGTCCCGTGCCGTGGAATGGGGCGTCGATTAGCGGGGGAAGCTTCTTCGTCACATAGGTCGTCCACTTGTACAGGCCGACAGTGGGGTCCTCCTGCGCCCAGTCCGCCTGCTGCGAACCGATCGCGCCGCTCGGCGTGACCACGTTGATGAGCTTGCCGCGGAAGAAGTCGGGTGCGCTGCCGGACCCCGCCCTCCCGCCGCCTCCCACACCGCCGAGGAGGTAGAAGGTCGGCCGCGGCGCTGTGTTGTCCGGCCCACCCTCGGGCAGGACAAGGTCGTTGGTGATGTTGCGCTGCATCGACGGCGAGGACACCGCGAGCTCCCACAGGTTGTCGCGTACGTGCTCGAGGCTGACGAACTCCGCCGGCGGGGCGTCCGGGTCCTGGAAGGTGTCGGCCGCGGTCAGGGTGAAGGATGTAAGGGCTACTGCCACGCACAGCGCCACGCCGCGGCGATGGCGAATTTTCACCCAAAACTTTACCCGATAGTCACCTTGGAAACTACTTGTTACCGCCGCATAGCTCGCCATGTGAGGGGTTCGTGAGCCGTCCCAAGCTCGACCCCGTTTCAGCAGACGGCGGCCCATAAACGACGGAGCCTCGTCAACACAACACCGCCCGACATCACCAACGCAGCCTCCTTTACACGGCTCAACGATCCCCTCACTGCCGACGCGAGCCTGGCCATCGTCGCTACCCGGGCCGGCAGCAGACCAACCACTCTGCAGAGCCGATTCGAGCCGTTCTGACTCATCGACGTACCTGATCCCACGCCCGCCCACACTGGGCGCATCTACACCGCAGCCAGCTGCCTGCTCGCCGCGGCAACCGCCGGCCACGTCATCGCGTGTCCCCTGGCGCCGGCGCGAAACCACAGCCGCCTACACCGCCTTGTTCGAGCGCTTCGCCGCTATACCGATCAAAGTCACAAACGGCGGCCCAAAAGCCGCAAGCGCGATCAAGAACAGCTGGCCCACCAGCAAAGCCCAACGCCGCCTGCTCCACATCCAACGCGTCGTGCGCCGTCACACCACTTCCCGACGGCGGATCAACGCCGAACGGGCAATCTACCAACTCGGATTGAACCTTACGAAGATCCACACCCTCGACGCGGTTATGACTGGTCGCGTCATGCATCGGTGGGAGCCGCTGGTCCCGACGTGGCAAAATGAAGTACGCAGCATCTTCGGATTTTCGGTGCGTTATTGAATGGTATTGGTCTTGGTCACATTGCAGCCGATAGTGATCCAGCCTAAAGGACCATGTTGCCTAAAGACCTGTTTGGCGCCGCCACACAAGAGATGGAAAAGACTGAAGAAAGGATCTCTTTAGCAGGGCCTCTTGCCGCTTGCGGCATACATCCTTTCCGGGCTGCTAATGAAACAGTTTCTTCATTAGCAGGCTGCGTCAACAATGATAAGCGAATTCTACACACTTTTAACGTAATCCAAATGCCTCTTTTCGTAAAAGGATTCTCGTGAAATCAACGATATTGAGATCACCCCTTAACAGGTGTGTACGAACGTACCCTCATCGGTGGATGCGCTTGTTGACGAGGCCTTGAGGGCATAGTCTCAGAAGTGCCGGGAAAACGCTTCGCGGCACACTGTTCGAGAGCTTGCGTCAACCGTAGACGCTGAATTGCTCTGAAATTGATCTGACGCTAGAGGAGATCATATGCGGTATAAGAATACTCTTGCGGCCGTGCTTGTCGCCGCCGCGATCATTCCAGCGGGCGCAGCATCCGCTCAGGACACTCGCCAGCTCGCGACTTCGTATTCACTATCGGCTGTCAATGAAGGGCGCGATGTTGTAGTTTCGCTCGAGGATGGCTTCAGTTTCGATACTATCGACGGGCAAACGGTGGTGAGGGACCCGCAAGGGGTCGTTTCGGAAGCGATGCCCACTGGTGCAACGGATTCTGACGGCGAGGAAATTGGATTCTTCTATGAGAAAATCTCCGACAGTGAGCTTCTGGTGGTTAAGACCGGCCCGAATGGCACTGTGGCCTATGGATGGTGGTCCGATTGGGGCAAGTGCGTCGCAGGTACAGCGGGTTCCGCTATAGGCGGCGGGGCCGCAGGTGGACCTTGGGGTGCTGTCGGGGGCGGTTTGGTCGGCGCCGCATCTTTTTGCTAACCGGCCACGGCCCAAAACTATCGTTGGAAGGGGATACTAAATGAGCTTCACCGGAAATCCACAGAAGAAAGTGAACATCGGAATTGGATTGGTGCTTGCGTCTGTCGCGTGCATTATTGCGTTAGGGACCGTGGCGGTTCCCCTCTTTCTTATCAGCATGATGTTCCTTGGAACATCCGCAAGGGCGATGTCCAAAAGGACCGGCGAAAATTAGCGCAGGTTCCAGCCCGAACGCCTGGAGTGAGGTGTTTTCCGATCACCTACGTCCTAGATGGGGCATGACTGGGGGGTTTTACCCAGATCCCCACGGTTCGTTTCCCGGGCATGTAGGGCAATGTACATCGTTTAAAAAATGAGTTGGAGAGCTTTAGTCCACCCGCCCAAGGCGTCCTGCGAGAAAGATTTAATTTTCTTGCGTTTACGTTCTGCCTCTGCTGAGGAAGGACTGCGCACTATGCCTAGGAAGGATTCTGTCGAGGTCAAGGAGAAGGCGGTCCGTCAGATCCTCGAACTGGTCGGGCCCGGTGGTGCTGGATATCGCGTACCGTCATTCCGCCGGCGTAGAGCGAGACGATCATGTCGTCGAGCTCTGTCAGCCGGCGTGCCCCTTTAGGCACCATGACAGGGTGAAACGTGCCCGCCTTATCCCGAGGCACTGTGATATCCACCGGGCCGTAGCCGGTGCCCACAGTTTTGGTGTACGACCCGTTACGGTGATTGCCACCGTTTGAGGGGCTTACCTGGGCTTTCGCCGCGCGATCTGAGTGTCCGTACCCCAAATGGGCGTCCATCTCCGCCTGCAGACCTGCGTTGATCGAGGCTTGCAATAGACCTTTGACCAGGTCGCTGGCATCGTCGACGGAGGTCGATAGCTCGCCGATCAGTGCGGCGATTTCCGGGTTTTCCATCAGCTTCGCGCTGATCTCGTTGACCCTGCTCGGGTCATGGCCTTTCTTCGGTGACACGGTAGTCATTATCAGTGAAACTCCTTCTGGATCAGAGCACACACAAAACTCCTGACACCCTCCCGACGATCATCGTTTCCCAAACCACTGCCGCATATTGGGTACAAAAACTTCCCGACCCAGTAGCAGCTGACTCCCTCGTGAGCAGACTCAACACCGGCCAACGCGTCGAACTCGGTGAATACGACATGCGCCACTTCCTAGCCACCCAACCAGAAACCGAGTAACACACCACCATCAACAGGCCCCGCGACGAACTGCAGCCCCAAGCCGTCGCGGGGCCCTACCAACTACCCGGAATCCAGCCCTACCACCGTTTCGGAATACCCCTACCAACTACGCGCACTCAGCAGCTACACCACCTCCCGCCCGCGCACGGATGCTGGACGAGCGATCTACCAACTCGCGCTTAACCTCACGAAGATCACCGATCTTGATGAGGCGGCCGCGTGGGGTGTTCAGAAGACCGAAATGGTAGCGGTGTGGTGAGTATCTGGTAGCGCCTGAGTGGGTACCCGGTAGCGGTATCTCACTCAGGCGTTGCCGGTTGTTATGCGTTGGTGGTCAGGCGCATGTTTGGTCCTTCGAGTGTGATGATTTCGGCGCCGGAGACGAGTCGGTTGAGGATTGACTCGGAGATCACGGCGTCGGGGATGGACTTGTACCACTCGTGTGGGGTGAACTGTGAGGTCACAACGGTTGAGACTTTGCGTTCCCGCCCGGCGAGGATATTGAGTAGCTGGTGCGCGGTCGCGGCATCAACAGGTGCGGTGAGAAAGTCATCCAGGACTAGGACATCGACGTCGTGGAGTTGCTGGATGAACTTCAGCCGTGTGGGGTTATCGGGGCGGAGGACTGCCAGTTCGGCGGCGAGCATGTCGGTGCGGTAGAACCGTGCGGAGTAGTCGTTGCGGCATGCTGCGGTGATGAGCGCTTGGGCGAGGTAGGTTTTACCAACTGAGGATTTGCCCAGGATGACGATGTTTTGGCCCAGGTGGCACCATTGTCCGTGAGCGAGTCTGCTGACTTGCTCGGGGTTGATGTTGCGGTCAGGCGTGCACACCACGTTTTCAAGGCAAGCATCAAGGTTTGGCGATCGGGATGCTTTAAGCAGTTTGCTGATGCGTCGTTCACGCCTGGCTGCGACTTCTTTATCGAGTGCGTARAGCACCTTTTGGGAAAACGTCCACGTGTCGAAGGCGGGATCGTTGGCGATATCGATGACGCTTCTGCCGAAGGCAGTCATCCGCAGTGCGGTGAAGTCGGCCAGGACGGATTCGTCAAGGAAGCGATCTGTTGGCGGGGTTGGTGAGGACATGGGTTTTAGTTTCCTTTCTTAGCGAGGTTGTCCATGCTGAACTGGTCTGCACCGCCAAGGAACGCGCCGGTGGTGTCCCGGTCAGCGGCTACAGGTCGGGCGGGTTGGTTGGTTGTGGTGCTGCGCGGGGGCTGGTCAAACCCGCGTGGTCGGGTTGCGTGTTCCTTGCGGACAGCGGCCATCATGTTTTTGACTGCGGTATATGACACTGCCCGTCGGCTGCCGTCGTTGGCTATCAGGCGTTGGCATGCTTCTTCCAGGATTGGTTTGTTGGCATGTTTGCCCATTGACAGCACGTTTCGGCAGGACTGGTATGCCTGGGCCGGGATGGCTTTCGCCGTGATGAGTTCTTCGATGACCTTGCGTGTTGCCGGGCCAACTTTGCTGGCTTCGCGATAAAAGTAGTCGCTTGTCCACAGTCCACGGGTGGAGTCCATTCCAGATGGAATGTGCTCGTAGTCAGTGACATAGGCCCCACGCTTATGTGAAACCCGGTGGGTTGCCACGGTTGCCCCTTGGTCAAAGACGGTCAACATCTGGCCGGTGATGCGCACATCGACAGTGCGGCCAACAAGCTGGTGCGGAACGGAGTAACGCACTGTTGCAACCGTGACATGGAAATCCGGGGCCACTTTTGCCCGTTTCCACTCAGTGTGTTGCCACGGGGTTGCCGGCAGATCCGCAAGCAGATGCTGTTCGTGCTCTTCAAAGAGATCCCTCCGGCTTGACTGCTGGCTGCGAAACGGCACGGACGTGTTGATTGCGTCGACGAAGCCCACAATCTTTTCGTTGAGCTCGTCAAGGTCAACACACTGGTGGCCATTAAGCGCGTGGATGACTTTGTGTGTGACGATCTTTACCGCAGCTTCCACATTTGCTTTATCCTTCGGACGACGCGCGCGTGTGGGAAGTGCTGCTGTGTTGTAGTGCTCCAAGAACTGCTGGTAGGTGTCGTTGACCTTCCGATTCCTATCGGCAGTGCTGATCGCATTCGACGCCGTCGACGCGTTATCTGGGACAACAACCTGGCAGACCCCACCGAAGTAGTCAAACGCTTGACGGTGAGCATCAAGCCAGGACTGTTGCCGCTGGTCAGCACACGCACATGCAAAGAGCATCCCTGAATATGGCAGCGAGGCGACGAAAACACTGACTTTCGCACCCGGTGTGCCCGCCGGGTCGTACAGGCGCATCTTGGTCCCAGCCCAGTCCACCTGTGTCTGATCTGATGTAGTTGGTCCGGTTCGGCTTGGGAAGTAGGCCGTGTTGGCGGCCTGTTTTGGTCCGTTTCAGCGCGGAAAATTAGGCCACTTCCCCATGTGGCTGTGACTGGTGTGGCCCCTTTTTTGGATAGGGAAAGGGCCATGCCGATAACGATCCCCCAGTAGGTTTCTGTTCCTGAGAAATGTCCCGCCTTCGTTTATTCGCGAGGTCCGGGACGTGGATGTTTCAGGAAAGGACCAGAAAGTAGATGACGATCAGCATGACCACGGTCGAAACTATCAGGCAGCTCGATGACGAGGGAATGTCCAGACGAGCGATTGCCAAAGCGGTAAACGTGGCGCGGGCCACGGTCGATAAGTACGTCAATCAGGAAGATTTCAGCCCCTCCCCGCCGGTGACGGTGCGTAAACCCGGCTCGATCGTGCTGGGTGAGACGCTGTGCGCCGTGATTGATGGTTGGCTTGAAAATGATCAGCGCATGCCGCGAAAGCAGCGCCACACCGCGCGACGCATTTGCGACCGCCTCGTCGACGAGCACGGATATACCGGCTCGTATTCCCCGGTTCAGCGCTACGTCAAGCAGTGGAAACAGGACCACACATCCCCAGGGGATGGGTTCATGGAGTTGGAATGGTCACCTGGGGTCATCCAGGTCGATTTCGGCCAGGCCGAGGTCGTTATGGCGGGAACTGCTAAGGTGGTGCACCTTTTGGTGGTGACGTTTCCGTACTCGAATATGCGGTTTTGCAGGGCGTTCGCCGGAGAGACCGCTGAGTGCGTTATCACCGGCCTGTTGGACGTCATCGACACCGCCGGCGGGGTGCCGAGAGAGATGGTCTTCGACAACGCCACCGCCATTGGGCGACGCTTGGGCCACCAACGTGGTGGAATCCGAACTCTTCGCCGCTCTTAAGGCGCACTATCGGACGAAGGCTCGCTACTGCAACCCGTACTCGGGCCATGAGAAAGGCAACGTGGAAAACGCGGTCGGCTTCATCCGGCGCAACCTGTGTGTGCCTGTGCCTGAAGTAGCCAGCCTGGCGGAGCTAAACGACTATCTCAGCTCCGGGTGCGCCGCGTTTGCCGACCAGACCCACTACAAAAAGTCGGCCACGATCGCGGAGCTATTCCAACAGGATCAGCAAGCGCTCAAAGCGTGCCCGTCGGTGAGGTTTAACCCGGTGCGCTTCGAAGTGCGCCGCACCGATAAGACCGGGGTCGTCACAGTCGGCGGCAATCGCTACCTTGTGGGCCCTGCCTGGGCGGGACGGCAAGTCACGGTGGAGCTATCGCATGACACCATCACCGTCTTAGACGACAACACCCGACGCATCGTCGCACTGCCACGAGTCTTCGGCACCACAGAGGAAACGGTGATCAACCCGCTGAGTGTTTTGCCTTCGCTGGCGAAAAAGCCCGGGGCGTGGGGAGGGTGTCAGGTGTTTTGTGTGTGAGGCTCTGATCCAGAAGGAGTTTCACTGATAATGACTACCGTGTCACCGAAGAAAGGCCATGACCCGAGCAGGGTCAACGAGATCAGCGCGAAGCTGATGGAAAACCCGGAAATCGCCGCACTGATCGGCGAGCTATCAACCTCCGTCGACGATGCCAGCGACCTGGTCAAAGGTCTATTGCAAGCCTCGATCAACGCAGGTCTGCAGGCGGAGATGGACGCCCATTTGGGGTACGGACACTCCGATCGCGCGGCCAAAGCCCAGGTAAACCCCTCAAACGGTGGCAATCACCGCAACGGGTCGTACACCAAAACTGTGGGCACCGGCTACGGCCCGGTGGACATCACAGTGCCTCGGGATAGAGCGGGCACGTTTCACCCGGTCATGGTGCCGAAAGGGGCACGCCGGCTGACAGAGCTCGACGACATGATCGTCTCGCTCTACGCCGGCGGAATGACGGTACGCGATATCCAGCACCACCTGGCATCGACCCTGGCGGTGGACATCAGCCCGGATACCATCAGTACCATCACCGATGCGGTCCTCGATGAGGTGATGGTGTGGCAAAACCGTCAGCTCGACGAGTTCTACCCGGTCATTTTCCTCGACGCGCTGCGGGTGAAAATCCGCGACGGCCACCGTGTGGTCAATAAAGCCTGCTACATGGCTGTTGGCATCGACATCGACGGGACCAAACACATCCTGGGCCTGTGGATCGCCGACAATGAAGGGGCTGCATTCTGGGCATCCGTGTGCGCGGACCTGGCGAACCGTGGAGTCAATGACGTGTTCATCGTCTGCTGCGACGGGCTCAAAGGCCTGCCCGAGGCCGTAGAAGCGACCTGGCCGAACTCGATGGTACAAACCTGCATCGTGCACCTGATCCGGGCCGCCAACAGGTGGGTGTCCTACCAGGACCGCAAATCTGTATCCAGCGCACTGCGCAAGGTCTACACCGCACCGAATCAGGACGCCGCTTGCGCCGCCCTCGATGCCTTCGAAGCCTCGGAACTGGGTAAGAAGTACCCCCAGTCGGTGAAGGTATGGCGTGACGCATGGGAGAGATTTATACCGTTTCTGCAGTTCCCGCCTGCAGCTCGCAGGGTGCTCTACACCACCAATGCCATCGAGTCGCTTAACGCTGAGCTGCGGAAAGCGACCCGCAACCGCGGCCAATTCCCCACGGATGCTGCGGCGTTGAAAACGCTGTGGTTGATGGTCTGCAACATCGAGGACAAACGCGCCGCCCAACGGGCGAAGAAAGCGAAGCGGGCAACCGCCTGCAACGGCTATATTGAAGGGGCGAAAACCACAGGGTGGAAACAAGCCATCAACCAACTATCCGTGGCCTACCCAGACCGGTTCGCCAACTACTTGTAAACCAAGCCTCCGCACACAAACAAACGGACACTCTCGGCGTGGGCGAACTCACCACTTCGCCGCCACATGCCGGACGCTGTCGTGGGCTATCTCGACGCAGCAGATGCGACAACCCGCAGAGAGTTTTTCACCCACGCCGAAACCACCGCCACAGAATGCGGATTCGACACCACCGTCACCGCTGCCGCGGCACTGCTGGAAACCAACGCGACACCGACCGGGCCACACCTCGGCATCGCCGCACGCTACAGCGCCCCACCACCAACACAGCACGCGCGAGCGAATCTCACCACCTACGATCAGCTGCTCGCCACCAGCACCACCACACCTGATCATGAGGAGGAGACCTAAAATGAGCACCGATACCACCAACAGCAAAGACCGCGTGGTGGCACTCGGCCGCCAGCTCTACCTGACCACCGCGGTGCTACGCGAATGCGCAGACCATGCCACCCCACGCCAGTGCGACATACTCATTGAGCTTTTCGAAGCTGAACTTGAATCCAGATCCGCATCTAGAGCGCGCCGCCTGCTACACCGAGCACGAATCCCGGTACGAAAAACTCTCGACAGCTACGACTGGTCCCCGGTGAGTCTGCCCGCCGACATCACCCGCGAACACCTCACCACCCTCGACTTCCTCAACGGATGTGAAGACCTCGTCTTCTACGGTGATGTCGGCACCGGCAAAACACACCTCGCCATCGCCCTGGTCACCGCAGCATGTCTCAGAGGCACTCCTGCAAGGTTTTTCACCGCCGCCAGCCTGGTCGACCATCTGCGCAACGCAAAACTCGCCGGCAAACTCGACAAAGAACTCGCAGCCCTCGGCAAAAACGAACTGCTCGTCATCGATGAACTCGGCTACATCCCAATCGACACCGACGGGGCGAGGCTTTTATTCCAAGCCATCGCCGATGCCTACGAACAACGCAGCCTCATCATCACCACCAACCTCGCGTTTTCCCAATGGGGCCACGTCTTCGGCAGCGACGACATGGCAGCCGCCGCAATCGACCGCATCGTCCACCACGGCCGCATGATCACCTTCACCGGCCAGTCCTACCGCATGGCAAACGCCCTCATGAAATAACCCAAAAACCCAGCAACGCCCAAACGGCCCAAAACCACGCCACCCCGGCCTAAAAAACCGCGCCGAAACGGCCTACAACAACTTGACAAAACACACCACCTGCATCGTATGCCCTGGTGCATGGGTGATCCGGGCGGTAAGCCCGGCCGCGTCGACATGGGAGGCAACCAGTTGGCGGAACCGGTCATAGCTGTAGTGACGCTGGCCCAGCTGGGCCGGCGTTGTGGTGTAGCGAGCCCACAATACTTGCAGTGTTAGCTTCACCCGTCCTGTGCGTGCTTTAACGACCGCGTCAAAGTCAATCGGGACGAACTCGCCTTGCCCGCTACTGCGTCTATCTACGAATATCTCGTCCAACTCGTCATCCGTCAACGCCGCGACCTGTTCAACAGTGGTCAGACCAAGGCTTCGCAGTGCTTGGTTCGCTCGTGAAATCGCGCGGTGCGAGCAGAGAGTGTCGGTTTGTTTGTGTGTGGGGGCTTGGTTTACAGGTAGTTGGCGAACCGGTCTGGGTAGGCCACGGATAGTTGGTTGATGGCTTGTTTCCATCCGGTGGTTTTCGCCCCTTCAATATAGCCGTTGCAGTCGATTGCCCGCTTCGCTTTTTTCGCGCGTTGGGCGGCGCGTTTGTCTTCGATGTTGCAGACCATCAACCACAGCGTCTTCAACGCCGCAGCATCCGTGGGGAATTGGCCGCGGTTGCGGGTCGCTTTCCGCAGCTCAGCGTTAAGCGACTCGATGGCATTGGTGGTGTAGAGCACCCGGCGAGCTGCAGGCGGGAACTGCAGAAACGGTATAAATCTCTCCCATGCGTCGCGCCAGACTTTCACCGACTGGGGGTACTTCTTACCCAGTTCCGAGGCTTCGAAGGCATCGAGTGCGGCGCAAGCGGCGTCCTCGTTCGGTGCGGTGTAGACCTTGCGCAGTGCGCTGGATACGGGTTTGCGGTCCTTATAGGACACCCACCTGTTGGCGGCCCGGATCAGGTGCACGATGCAGGTTTGTACCATCGAGTTCGGCCAGGTCGCTTCTACGGCCTCGGGCAGGCCTTTGAGCCCGTCGCAGCAGACGATGAACACGTCATTGACTCCACGGTTCGCCAGGTCCGCGCACACGGATGCCCAGAATGCAGCCCCTTCATTATCGGCGATCCACAGGCCCAGGATGTGTTTGGTCCCGTCTATGTCGATGCCAACAGCCATGTAGCAGGCTTTATTGACCACCCGGTGACCGTCGCGGATTTTCACCCGTAGCGCGTCGAGAAAAATGACCGGGTAGAACTCGTCGAGCTGACGGTTTTGCCACACCATCACCTCATCGAGGACCGCATCGGTGATGGTGCTGATGGTATCCGGGCTGATGTCCACCCCCAGGGTCGATGCCAGGTGGTGCTGGATATCGCGTACCGTCATTCCGCCGGCGTAGAGCGAGACGATCATGTCGTCGAGCTCGGTCAGTCGGCGTGCCCCTTTCGGCACCATGACCGGGTGAAACGTGCCCGCTCTATCCCGAGGCACTGTGATATCCACCGGGCCGTAGCCGGTGCCCACAGTTTTGGTGTACGACCCGTTGCGGTGATTGCCACCGTTTGAGGGGTTTACCTGGGCTTTGGCCGCGCGATCGGAGTGTCCGTACCCCAAATGGGCGTCCATCTCCGCCTGCAGACCTGCGTTGATCGAGGCTTGCAATAGACCTTTGACCAGGTCGCTGGCATCGTCGACGGAGGTCGATAGCTCGCCGATCAGTGCGGCGATTTCCGGGTTTTCCATCAGCTTCGCGCTGATCTCGTTGACCCTGCTCGGGTCATGGCCTTTCTTCGGTGACACGGTAGTCATTATCAGTGAAACTCCTTCTGGATCAGAGCCTCACACACAAAACACCTGACACCCTCTGCGAGCATCCGAGCTGGTGTTCAATCTGGCGGTAAGAACGCTGCCGAATCAGCAGCGTCATCACCGCACGGTAATCCGTCATAAGCGGACTCCTTCCAGTACGAGCCGCACCCGAGTGGTGCGGCTACCGGAAGTATCACCTTGAGCGCTGTGAGCTGCTACCGGATACTCACTGAAGCGCTACCGGAAAGTCACGACGCTGCTACCAAATAGCCGGTCGCAACACGTGGGGCGCCAAGCTCCACGAATACGGCAACGTCTACCGCGGCTGGATGAACCAGAAAACGTGGACAACCGACCCATTGACGAAACAACGCACCTGGTCGTGGACGCATGAGCGCACCCGCAAGGCCTACAACAGCCTCAACCACCTGTGGCGCAACAACTTGTTGTTTGTCTACCTCGACCCACCCGACGGTGTGCTCGATGCTAGCCGCATCAAATCCACCACTAACAGTCTTGAAGGCGGGATCAACGCCCAGCTGAAACTGCTTGCCCGCACCCATCGCGGCAGATCCGGTGAGCATCAACGCCGGATGCTCGACTGGTGGCTCTACCTGAAAACAGAACTGCCTGACGACCCAGTCGAGATCGCCAGACAGTCCAACTGGGGTCAGGACCAACTCGCCAAAGCTTCAACCCTGCCCCACAACGAGAACCAAGCCAACCACGAAACAGGACGACCAGCCCTCTACGACAACGCTATCGACACCCACTACACCCACTCAATCGGGATCCAAAAAGGCCAGATCTAACCCCGCGACACGCCGGAGTCAGACACACTTTTTGACCCTTAACCCTCGTTTAACCCCACAACAAAAAGACATAAAGGAGCGGGGCAGCCCGGTTCATCACCGGCTGCCCCGCTCCTACTTTGTACCCCGTACGGGATTTGAACCCGTGTTACCGCCGTGAGAGGGCGACGTCCTAGGCCGCTAGACGAACGGGGCAAGGACTAGCAGATGGCTCTGCAGCTGGCCTACCTGGACTCGAACCAAGAATGACGGTACCAGAAACCGTTGTGTTGCCAATTACACCATAGGCCATCGTTTTCCAGATCCTGCTGCTCTTTCGAGCTGCTCTCTCTGAACAACGTGGATTACTATAACCATCACGCTGGCGACGAAACAAATCGCCAGCTCAACGGCATTAAAAGCCGCACCGTAATGACACCCGCGTAACTAGCCAGCAGCCACGTACGGGGTCACCGCGCGGGCTGCCCGCAAGCGCGCCAGGGTCGATTTCTTGCCCAACAGCTCCATCGACTCGAACAGCGGCGGCGAGACCGCCTCGCCCGAGATGCCCACGCGCAGCGCGCCGAAGGCGGTGCGCGGCTTGAGCTCGAGGTCGTGAATGAGGGCCTTGTTCAGGGCGTCCTCAATGTACGCGGTGCTCCACTCCTCTTCATCGATGGCCTCCAGGGCGGCGATGCCCGCGTCGAGAGGCTCTTCGGCGGCCTGCTTGAGGTTCTTGCGCGCGGCCTTCTCGTTGAGTTCGAGGTCCTCGTCGGCGGTGACGAGAAACTTGAGCAGCCCGTAGGCGTCGGACAGCACCTTGATGCGCGTCTGCACAAGCTCCGCCGCGACGGCGAACTTGTCCGCCGGGTAGTCCGCGGGGAAGTCCGTGAACTCCGTGAGGTAGTCGCGCAGGCGCGCGGCGAAGTCGTCCGGGGCGAGCAGGCGGATGTGGTCGGCGTTGATCGCCTCGAGCTTCTTCTGATCGAAACGCGCCGGGTTGCCCAGCACGTCCGAGACGTCGAAGGCCGCGACAAGCTCGTCGACCGTGAAGATGTCCTTGTCCGCGGACAGCGACCACCCCAGAAGCGCCAGGTAGTTGATCATACCCTCGGGGATGATTCCGTTGTCGCGGTGGTTGAACAGGTTGGACTCGGGGTCGCGCTTGGACAGCTTCTTGTTGCCCTGGCCCATCACGAAGGGCAGGTGGCCGAACTCGGGGGTAAAGTCGGTGATGCCGATGCGCTGCAGCGCGGCGTACATGGCCATCTGGCGCGGGGTCGAGGACAGCAGGTCCTCGCCGCGCAGCACGTGCGTGATCTGCATGAGCGCGTCGTCGACCGGGTTGACCAGCGTGTACAGGGGCGCGCCGTTGGAGCGGGCCACCACATAGTCGGGCTGGGTCTCGGACTTGAAGGTCACCTCGCCACGCACCAGGTCGGTCCAGCTCCAGTCCTGGTCCGGCATGCGCAGGCGCCAGACGGGCTTGCGGCCTTCCGCCTCGAATGCGGCGATTTGGGCGTCGGAAAGCTCGCGGTCGAAGTTGTCGTAGCCGAGCTGCGGGTCGCGTCCCGCGGCCTTGTGGCGCTCCTGCACCTCCTCGTTCGTGGAGTAGGAGGGGTAGACCTCGCCGGCCTCGATCAGCTTGTTCAGCACATCCTTGTAGATGTCCATGCGCTGCGACTGGCGGTAGGGCTCGTGGGGCCCGCCCTTGAGCACGCCCTCATCCCAGTCGAGGCCGAGCCAGGTCAGCGAGTCGATGATCGCCTGGTAGGACTCCTCGGAGTCGCGGGCAGCATCGGTGTCTTCGATGCGGAAGACGAGGGTGCCGCCCGAGTGGCGGGCCTGCGCCCAGTTGAACAGGGCGGTGCGCACCATCCCCACGTGGGGGGTGCCGGTGGGCGAAGGACAAAAGCGAACGCGCATCGGCGCGCGGGCCGGGGAAGTAGTCATGGGCGCCATGGTACTGCGCCGCACGCGCTGCAACTCGTCCAGGGCTTTGCCAGCGGGGGTAATGAAAATCGCTTCCACAAACGGGCGGTAAGCGTCTGTGAGCTGCGCAAAGCGCTAGACGACGGGGGTGCCCGCGCGTTGCACACTATTGGAAATCGTTGCCAATAGCTAGATTTATAGAGAATCCCAGCCCCCTCCGAAGAAAGGTTTTCCTAATGCACAGCTCCACGCTACGCCGCCCAGCGATCGCGGCGGCGCTCGCGGCCAGCCTCCTCGCCCCGTCCACCGCACTGGCCGAGCCCAGCCAGAGCCTCACCGCTCAAGCCGCAGGCGCTGAGGTGTGTTCGGATAAGCCGCTCATCGACCGCGGCCACGTGGACATCAAAGCCACCGGCGGGAAAACTAATCTCGGCATCGTCCTGCAAGACGACACCAACACCACCCCCGGCGTGACAGAACGCCGCCTCGACAGCGTCGTCTTCGGCGTCCGCGACAACGCCCGCAAATTCCGCGAAGGCGCCTTCGCCGACCCCTTCTACAACTTCATCGACCCCAAAGATTCACCGTTCTACCTGCTGCCCGAAGTGCAAAACCCCGACATTCTCTGGCCCGGATACAACACCGAGACCATCGACTACGGCACCATCGACGGCACCGTCGATCTCCACATCACCATCGCCGACGGCCCTAAAGACGGCCACCTCGCCTTGTTCCACGCCGACGGCCCCCTCCTGCTCAGCACCAAAGATGGCGACACCACTATCGACATCGGCCTCAGCACCCACGTCCACACCAACTGGATCTTCACTCAGCCAGGCACCTACACCCTCGACGTCTGGTACACCGCCCGCACCAAAGATGGCAAGGAACTGAAGTCCGAGGTGCAGAAGGCAACGTTCGCCGTCGGCAAAGACGCCGTCACAAAAGCAACCGACTGCGCCGCCCCCGGCCCGGGACAATCAAGCATTCTGTCCAGCGGTTCTTCGCTCGATCCAGGTGCCACGGCCGGGATTGCCCTGGCGGCCGTCTTTGGCGCGGGCCTTCTCGCTTTCCTCGCCAGCAACATCCCGGCGATCACCGGCTGGATCAGCAACCTGACCGGCCGCTAAACCCGCGGCGCCGTGTCGGCGCCGCTGAAGGGGTGAGGCTGCGCCTGTGCCCTCGTCACTCGGCTGCCGGCGCGGGCGCTCCCCCATCTGTTCTTGCACATTTTCGTCAAAGGGCACTTTGGCCCTCTACATAAGGAAACTTTCATGGGTACCCTCCGCACGAGCCGCCGCGTCGCAGCCGCTGTGACCGCACTTTTCCTCCTGTCCCCCGTCACCGCCGTCGCCGGGCCTGACGACGGCAAGGCCGTCGTGACCCGAACCCACGTCGACGCCCCGAAAACCTTCTGGTCCGGCGATACTTTCCGGCTCAAGTCCTCCTACGAGGGCGACAAGGTCAAGGACGTCGAAGACACGGTCGTGTGGGTGGGGAAAGGCTGGGCCTGGGGCGGCACCGGGGACAATCAGTACCAATTCGAGGTGCCGACCGATCCTGCACTGAGTTTCCTCGGAGCCCCCGGGGACATCGTCTATGCCGCACCCAACAATCCGATCGGCGGAAACGAACCCATCTGGCTCGGCTTCGGCGCCGATGACCTCCCCACTGAGAAGTTCCGCGACGGCACCGTCTCGCTCGACCTTGTCTCGGTCAACGGCCCTGGCCGTGTTGACAAATTCATCAAGCAGCGCTCGAACAGCCCCATCGAATACCTGCTCAGCTCCGCCGACGGCCCGCGTTCCTACTTCCTGTGGCCCGGCGCGCACACACACAATTACACGACGTTCACGCGTCCGGGCCGCTACGAGGTGACCTACCGCACCGTCGCCCGCGATCTCGAGGGGAACATCGTCAGCTCCGAGCTGACCACTATGCCCATCCAGGTCGGCGGCCAGCGTCCCCTGGACCAGAAAACGCCGCCTGTCTCGGAGCGCTACGACAAAGCGCCGGCAGGAGACCTGGACGCTGCAGGCTACTCGCTTTCGGTCGCCCCCTACGAAGGCGGCGAAAAAGATGGCGACGAAAATCTGTCCACCGTGACCTTCACGGCCAAGGACTCCACCTTGAAGGGCACCCTGACGCTCTTCATCAACGGCTACTTCCTCACGGACCTCGACGTCACCGACGGCACAGCCACCTGGAACGAGCTCCTCGGCGCCGAAAGTTCCGACATCCAGGCGGTCTTCACCCCCGAAGGCGACACCGGCGCGCGCTGGATCTCCCCCGCCCTGAGCTATGCCAAAGGCAAGCCCAACAAGGTGACGTCCGAACAGGGCAACGCCGAACTGGCCGCCCCCGTCAACGACCCCGCGAACACCGTCTTGGGCGATGACCTCCACACGCCGACCAACCTCAACTACACCGCGAAGGTTGAGCCTCTCGAGGGGACACGCAGCAAGCTCACCGTCGACTTCGAGGACAAGAACTTCCGCGGTTTCATGCGCGGCGGCCTCTATGAACCAGACGTCGATACAGAGGACTCAGGGCTGGCCTCCCTCTTTATATACGGAGCCGTAGAAAACGGCCACTTGGAACTGGAGTTTGATTCCCTCGGCGTTCTCGACGGGTACCTTCTGCGCGCGGACCTCCTTCCCCACCCCACCGTCAATGCGCCCGCAGGCGTTTTGGCCCTGCACGAGCCGTTTTCCCATTCGGCCACGCAGAACGCCGCGGGAGCGCTGGGCGCGGACAACCCCGAGCCGGACCCGGGCGATGGCCAGGACGACAGCCCGAACCCGGGGCAATCAAACACCCTATCCAGCGGCTCCTCCGTCGACCTCTACGGCGTTATCGGCGTGACGATGGCGGCCGTGTTCGGCATCGCAGTCGTCTCCTTCTTCGCCCAGCACGCCCCCGCGCTCGCCGCGTGGTTCAACAGGACCATCGGCCGCTAAGACACCTAGAAAGGACCCCGTTTTTCGCCCATGGCACCGTCCAGACTTGCCCCCTCGTCCCTGCTGCTTCTGCTCTTGATTGTGGTGGGGATAGCGCCGCCAGCCGCGGCGCAGGATCTTGCGCTTGACTCCGGCCACGTGGACGCTTTCAACGTCACTGCGGACGGTGGAGGTCTCATGCTCGACCTCAAAGAAGATGTCACAGGCAGCCACGTGCGCCACGCGCCGGAAGATGTCACCCTCGTGGTCAAAGACGCCGCGTGGTCGGAGGCCACGGCTGCCGTCGAAGGCATTGGACAGCCCACCTACTACTTGCCCCAGGCGCAGGACCAAAACCTCATCTGGCCGGGCTGGGATACGCAGGCCGTGTCCGCCGCCGGGTTCTCCTCCATCGACCTCGTTTTTCAAGAGGTCAGCGGCCCCGGTGAGGTGTTCGTCTTTGAAACTGCCGGGCTCGGCGGTATCAACCCTGTCCTGGGCAACGGTTCTCTGGCCCTGATCAGCGGCTCCGTCATCACCCAGCCCCACCCGGCTCACCGCCACGTGAACTGGGCGTTCACAGAGCCCGGCGTGTACACCATGCGCGTCAACGCTTCAGGCAACGGGGTGTCCAGCAACACGGCGACCTACACGTGGGTCGTCGGCGACGGTGGGACGGCCGCTGATGGCGCACCTGCGCCCACCCCGCTGGCGGCATCCGCCCCGGCAGCCAACAACAACGATCCGGCACCCGGCCAGGGCGGCGAGGCAGCGCCCGCAGCCGACCAGAAGTGCACGCCCGGCATCGTCCCGATGGTCAAGGATGACCGCAGCGTCCCCGCTGAGTGGCGCGCGCCCAGCGAGCTGGCCTTCGGCCTCGGTGACGCCGCGAAGAAGAACCTGCCGGAACCCGTCGGCCCCGTCCCGGCGGGCGAGGCATGGATGATCGGCGCGGTCCAGGAACCCGGCGTGCCCTGGCTGGGCGCGAACACCCAGCACCCGACCATGCTGGAAAACCAGGTGGGCGACGTCACCTGGGAACTGGTTTCCTTTGAGGGCCCCGGCACGATGGTTGTGTTCACTCAGGGGGGTCTCGGCCAGATCATGGGCGAGGAGTGGTTCCGCGGCGGCGACGGCCAGGGCCAGGGTGCGCACACCGTCGCACCGAATACCCACGTCCACCCGATGTGGCTGTTCAGCAGCCCCGGTACCTACAAAGTCGGAATCCGCCAGTCCACGGTGAAGGATGGCGCAACCTACTCCGGTACCGGCGTGCTTACTTTCCACGTCGGGGAAGGCGGCGGCAACGCCAATGACGGCCACTTCGACCTCGGCGGACAGTTCGACCCGGCCGGCGGGGACTGCGCTTCTGGCGCCGTGGCTAGCGGGGCAAGCGACAACGCTAGCGCCTCCGCCGCTCAAGGCTCACCCGCTGCGAGCAATCGGCCCCAGGCGCAGGGCACGTTGGCAGAGACCGGCACCACCCTCATGACCCTCCCCTTCGCCATCCTCGGCGTCGGATTGCTAGTCTTCGGCATCGGTGTCGCGCGCTTCTCCTACGCGATGGGCAGGGCCCACAAGTGAGGCGCCGCGTCATGGCAGTCCTCGCTCTCGCGTTAGCAGCAAGCGCATGCGCCCCGGCGCAGGCCGGCCCGGACGAGGCGGACGCGCGCCCCTCCGTCGTGGCCACGACCACGATCCTGGCCGACCTCGCGGCCAACGTCGCGGGCGATCGCGCCGTCGTGCGTGCGCTCATCCCGCCGGGAGCGGATCCGCACTCCTACGAGCCGGGGCTGCGCGCCGTGCGCGACATAGCCAACGCCGACCTCGCCCTGACGAACGGGCTTCTTTTGGAACCGGCGCCCGTGGTGCCGGTCGCGGAGAACCTCGCGCGCTACGGATCTGAGCTCGTCTCCCTGGTGGAAAACGTCGCGCTCGACGCGGTCTGGCTCGGCCTGCGTGTCGCGGGCAGCGGCTTATCGACGACCGACTATGCCACCCTGGCCTTAACAGATGTCCGGGGCCCCGGCGACGCCGCGGCCTACATCACGACCACGTTCGGCCAGCCTGAGGTGCTGTTCAACAGCGCCGATGGGCTGGATTCCGCCGACGAAGTCGTGCTGCCGGTGGGCGCGCACACGCACGTGTCGTGGGCGTTTAGCGCCCCGGGCGTCTACGAGCTCGACGTTGCAGAAGCCGCCGGCCCCGCGGCCACTGTCACGGTGGCCGTCGGCGTCGACCCCGCGACCTCAACCGGGATCAACGACCCCGTTGTCATGGACGCGGGGCACGTGGACATCACCGCGGACGGCGACGTCATCGAGCTGGTCTTGGACACCGACCACGGGGCGAAGCAGTCCCTCGATCCGGCGGGCGCAGTGATCGCCGTGCCGGGCACGACTTTGCAGCCGATCCCGGGCGATCCGGCGTTTCGCTTCCTCGGCCGGCCCGGTGCCGAGACATACCTGTTGCCGCAAGCGGTACTCGGCCGACACGTCCACGGGGAAAGCGACCCCCACGTGTGGCACGACGTGACCGCAGCTGCGGCGATGGTGCAGGTGATCCGCGATGAGTTGGTGCGCGTGGACCCCGCAGGGGCGGGAGAATACCAGCGCAACGCCAACGCCTACCTCGCGGAACTGACCCAGGTGGACGCCTACGTGCGGGAGCGGATCGAATCAATCCCGGCGCAGCACCGCCACCTGGTGACGACGCACCACGGCTACGCCTACCTCGGCCGCGCCTACGGGATCTCCATCGCCGGTTTCGTCAGCCCGAACCCCGCTGTGGAACCGACCCCGCGTGACCTCATCGCACTGACGCGCACGCTGGAAAACCTCCAGGTCCCCGCGGTGTTTTTGGAGCCGCAGCTGGCGCGCCAGTCCTCCCCCTTGACGGAGACCGCAAAAGACCTCGGCATCGCGGTGTGCCCCATTCGCGGCGACACCCTCGACGACGGGGCCCCGACATACGCCGATTTTATGAAGCAGAACGCGGACAGCCTGGCTCGTTGTTTGGCTTAAGCCCGCCACCGCGTTCGATCACGAGAATAGGAGTTTTCCATGTTTTCACCGACCCGCACCACGGCCCTCACCCTCGCGGCGGCTCTCACTGTTGCCCCGGCCGCGCTGGCGGCCACCGCCCCGGTGGATCCTGCGCTGCAGCAGACCGTCACTGCTGACGAGGCCGTGGCATCCCCCGGGACTGCGGCTACCATCGAGGCCGGCCACGTCGACCTCGGCCCGTTGCCGGGGCCCGACCAGGGTCAGTTCGATCTCCTCGCCCGCGACGACACGTCCGTGCCGCCTGTCTGGCGCCACACCGACGACGTCGTTTTGCGCATCGGCGATGCCGCGGCCCAGACGCTCCCGGAGGGCGACCAGTTTGAATTCACCGGCGCCGCCCCCGGCCAGACCGTGTGGGTTGTCCCGCAGACAGAGGTGCCCGGGGTTCCCTGGCTCGGTTGGAACACGCAAAATCCGGACCTGATCGGTGCAGCGGACCGCGGCGTGACCTTTGAGTTCGCGGGCCACGAGGGCCCGGGCCAGTTCAGCCTCTTCCTGCAAAACGGTGGCTTTGAGCCGCCCCAGCTGCTGTGGAACTCCGCCGCCGAGGGCACGCAGCCTTTCTTCGCCGAGCTGAACACGCACACCCACGCCAACTGGGTCTTTACCGAGCCGGGCATCCATCAGGTCGCGCTGCGCGTGACCGTGCCGCTTCTCGACGGCACGGAGACCTCCACCACCCAGGTCATCACCTTCGCGGTGGGCGACGCCACCGACGTCGAAGCCGCCCAGGCGACGACCTGGACGGGCGACTTCCGCGCCGCCGCGGACTCGGATACCGCTGCCGGGCCCGGCGCGTCGGAGACGTCCGGCATCTGGTGGCTGCTCGGGGCGGGTGTTCTCCTTCTCGTCATCGTCGCCGCGGCTGTCGTGGCTGTGAGCCGGAAGGGTGGGCGTCGATGAGCGTGCTCACAGTAGAGGATCTGGCGGTATCCCTGGCAGGTCGGCCCGTCATTGGCGGTGCGTGCCTGTGTATCGACGAGGGTGAATTCGTTGGGCTGTTGGGGCCGAACGGGGCGGGGAAGACAACGCTGCTGCGCTCCATTCTTGGGTTAATCCCGATTGAGGCGGGGCGCGTCGACGTGTGCGGCAAGACGGGGCGCGCGGTGCGCGATCTCATCGGCTACGTCCCGCAGCGCCACGAGGTGGCCTGGGACTTCCCCATCGACGTGCGCACGGCCGTCATGGGCGGGCGCACTGGGCTGATCGGCTTCTTCCGGCGCCCGGGCGCGAAGGACCACGAGGCCGTCGACGAGGCCTTAGAGCGCGTTCGGCTCAGCGATTTATCGCACCGCCCGATCGGGGAGCTCTCCGGCGGGCAGCGCCAGCGCGTGCTCGTCGCGCGCGCCTTGGCCACGCGCCCTAAAGTGCTGCTTCTCGACGAACCCTTCACCGGCCTCGACATCCCCAGCTCGGAGCAATTGCTCGAGCTGTTTGACAACCTGGCGGGCCAGGGCACCGCAATCGTCATGTCCACCCACAACCTCGCCGAGGCTGTTCATGCCTGCCACCGGCTGGTGCTGTTTAACCGCACGGTCGTCGCCGAAGGCTCCCGGGCGCGCCTGAACATCGCCCAGCCCTGGATCGATACCTTCGGCGTGCGCCCGGATTCCCCTCTCCTATCCGCCGTGGGGGTGAACGCGTGATGCTCAGTCCCCTCGAGTTCGTCTCCGACCTCGCCAACCCAGCGCTCGGGTTTTTGCCGCGCGCCTTGGTCATCTCCATCATCGTGGCCGCGGTGTGCGGCGTGGTGGGCACGCACGTGGTCCTGCGTGGGATGGCCTTCATCGGTGATGCCGTCGCCCACGCCGTCTTCCCCGGGATCGCCATCGCCTTCGCGCTGGAGGTCTCCATTTTGTTCGGCGGCGCTGTCGCCGGGGCGTCGGTGGCTGTTCTCATCGCGGTGTTTTCCCAGCGTCGGCGGGTGAAAGAAGATACCTTGATCGGGATCTTTTTCGCCGCTTCCTTCGCTCTCGGCCTGGTCATCATCTCGCGCGTGCAGGGCTACACGGCGTCGTTGACCAGCATCCTGTTCGGCTCCATCACGGGAGTGTCCGAATCCGACATCGTGATCGCCTTTGTGGTCGGGGCGGGCGTCGTCACGCTGCTCATTGCCCTGACCCCGCAGCTGACCGCTCTGGCCCTGGACCGCGAAACGGCGCGCGCGATGAACCTGCCTGTTCTCGCGCTTGACGTGGTCCTTTATCTGGCGGTGACCGCCGCGGTGGTGATTTCGTTGCGCACCATCGGCAACATCCTCGTTCTTGCGCTGCTGATCACCCCGGCCGCGACCGCGCGGCTTCTGACCAACCGCCTGCCGTCGATGATGGCGCTGGCCGCACTCATCGGCGTCGGCGGGTCCGTGTGTGGGCTGTACCTGTCCTGGGCCCTCGACGCGCCAACCGGCGCGACGATCGTGCTCACCTTGACCGCCGTCTTTCTGTTTACCTGGGTTGCTCAGCCCGTCCGCTTCCGTTCGAAAGTACCCGCATGAAACGACTCGCTTCTGCACTCCTTACCGCATCGCTTGCCACTACCCCCCTCTTTTTCGCCCCTCCTGCCTTCGCCGCCGAGCCTTCCGTGTGCGGCACCGCCGTCGACGTCGGACACATCATCCGCAACGGGCACCAGGACCTGCGACCGCAGCCGGGCGGGGGCGTGGTGGTGCGTGACGAGGGCGAAGACCGCAACTCCGGTGAGTTCAGCGTCGCAGTACCGGGGTCGACGTGGTCCTCCATTGACTACCCCTCGCTGCCCGCGCGCATGTACTACCTCAGCTCGGTGCAAAAGAAGGACTTGCCGTGGTTCGGCTTTTCGGCAGAAGACATCGCCACCACCGCAGAGATCTCCTTCGCCTCCGTGGAGGGTCCCGGCCGCGTCCTCGCGTGGGTAACCCCGCTGGGCGAAAAGCCACGCATCCTTCTCGATAGCGCCTCCCCCCGCACCGCGATCCACCTCAACGAGCGCCAGCACTTGCACGTCGAGTGGGGGTTCACCGAGCCCGGCGCCTACTCCGTCACCTTCAATGTCGCCTTCGGTGCGCACCGCGCGACCTTGAACACGCTCTTCCTCGTCGGCGACGACACCCTCGACGAGGCGGAGCGGACGGGCAGTGCCACCGTGGAATGCGTCGAACAGAGCGAAATCCCGCCTCTCGCCCCCGAGGACGACCAGGACGGCACGGGCGGGCCGAGCCGAGATGGCGTCGACCCAGCCGAAATCACCCGCAACCTCAACGCCCTGACGAGGGAGTTCACCGCCCTGGACAAGGCGTGGGGCGGCTTTACCTCCCAGGTGTTGAAGGAGATTTACCCCTCGACGACCGCCCCGGCGCCCACCCCGGCCCCGCGCTCCCCCGCCACGCGCTCCGGCGAGCCGACGAAGCAGTCGGCCCCGGCACGGAGCGCCACCGCGAAAGGCCAATCTCCCGCCCCGACCTCGCTGCGCTCGACCTCCGTTGCCGCCGCGCCCGCCCAGCAGGCGCCGGCGCAGAAGGCCCCGGCACAAAAAGCTCCGGCACAAAAAGCCCCGGCACAAAAAGCTCCGGCACAAAACGCTTCTGCCCAGCAGGCCGCCTCGCAGTCGGGGCCGACCACTGCCCCGGGCGCGGAGCCCATCCCAGACGCCGCCCCGAGCGCGGCTCAACCCCCGGCCCAGCCGGTCACCTACGCCGCCCCGGAGACGCAGGCCGCCAGCGCGACATGGCAGCAGGGCACCTGGTGGGCCGGTCTCGTACTAGGGCTTGGCATCGCTTCCCTGTTCGCCGGGGTGCTGTTCTTCTTCAGCGCCCGGCGTGTCCTGTCCCACCTCGACGGGCGCGGCTAAGAGGCGTCACAGGGGCCGGCGCGCGAAGCTGGGCGCCCGTTTAGCCAGGTCTGAGCAAGCGGGTAAGATCTGCCTCCATGCGTGCGAACCGACCGACCACCGCCCCGGACTTCCTGTTGTCCCGGGCGCACGGCTCGGTACGCACCCAAGGCAGCCGGGAAACCTTCACGGACGCCTGGGCTGCCATCGACGCTCTTTCCTCGGGCCGCGTCGAGATGGTCGTCGGGGCGCTGCCTTTCGACGTCGACTCGCCCGCGGCGCTGACCGTGCCGGAACGCGTCATCCGCGAGGACGGGCCGCTGGAGCCGCCCGCTTACTACCGGTTCGGTGAAGGCGCGCGCCTGCGCGCCTCCGTCACCGGGCTCGACCCGGAGCGCGGGGAGCACCTGAGGCGGGTGGAGGCGGCGATTGGCACGATCCGGGCCTCCAAACTGGAAAAGGTGGTCCTTGCCCGCGCCGTCGACATCGCCTTCGATCCGCCGGTGGACCCTCTCCTGGTCGCCGCGCGGCTGATCGACAACTCCTCCCACAGGGACGGATTCATCGCCGATCTCTCCCCCGCCGGGCGCGCCTCCGTGCTGGTTGGGTCCTCCCCGGAGGTGCTGGTCCGGCGCTCCGGAGACACCGTCAGCGCCTTCCCGCTGGCCGGCTCGGCTCCGCGGCACCCGAACCGGGCCGAGGACGCCCAGCGCGGCGAGCGCCTCGCGGCTTCGGCGAAGGACAGGATCGAGCACGCCTTTGTGGTCGAGCACCTGCGCGGCGTTCTCGCGCCGCTGTGCTCAGAGCTGTTCATTCCGGAGACG
Organism: Corynebacterium auris; assembly: GCF_030408575.1. Lineage (NCBI taxonomy): Bacteria > Bacillati > Actinomycetota > Actinomycetes > Mycobacteriales > Corynebacteriaceae > Corynebacterium > Corynebacterium auris. The sequence continues at coordinate 1,021,496 of NZ_CP047047.1, read as the reverse complement.
CCCGAGCTGACGAAGACGAATGAGATGTGGCATTTGGCCACTCCGATCGTCGGTAAGCTCAAAAAGCCCGAGCTTTCGGCGCTGGAGCTGGCCGTGCGCGTGCACCCGACACCGGCGATCTGCGGGACACCGACGCATGCGGCGGAGGCCCTCATCGGCACGGCCGAGTCGGACCGGGGGTTCTACGCGGGCGCGGTCGGATACACGGACGGCACGGGTGACGGCGAATATATGGTGGCTATTCGCTGCGCTGAGGTCGCCGCGGACGGCACAACCGCGCGGGCCTGGGCCGGCGGCGGGCTGGTCGCGGACTCGGACCCCGCCGCCGAGCTCGACGAGACCACGGCGAAGCTGCGCACGATCATGCGCGCCTTCGGGCTCTAGCTGTGCTTCCTCGGGAGGTTGTGAACGGATGAGCCAGGCGCGTCAGTTCAGGCCCGCTCAATCGGGTTTCCCAGCGTGCCGATGCCCGGGATCTCCACCTCGATGTAGTCGCCCGGGACCATCTCGGCGGTGCCGGCCGGGGATCCGGTGCAGATCACGTCGCCCGGCAGCAGGGTGAACGACGATGTGATGAACTCGATGATCTCTCCGAGGTTCATGATCATCTGGTTGGAGTTGGAGTCCTGCTTCGTCTCGGTCACGCCGTCGTGGGTGAGATGGGCCTTGATCGGGGTGTTGGTGAAGTCGAACTTCTCCAGGTCCGTCTCAATCCACGGCCCGAGGGGGCAGAAGGTGTCGATGCCCTTCGCGCGGGCCCACTGACCGTCGGCGAACTGCAGGTCACGGGAGGAAACATCGTTGACGACGGTGACTCCGCGCACCACGGATTTCCAGTCCTTGGCCTTGACGTTCTTGCAGGGGGTGCCGACCACCAGCGCCATCTCCCCCTCGAACTCGACCTTCGTGGCAAACTCCGGGATCCGGATGGGCGCCTGGGGGCCGATCACGGATGTCGGCGGCTTGAGAAACAGCGTCGGAGGCAGGTGCTCGGCGGACTGCTTGAACACCTCGGCGACGTGGTCGGCGTAGTTGCGGCCGATGGCCACCACCTTCGAGGGCAGCATCGGCGCCAGCAGCCGAACCTGGTCGAGTTGCCACTCCTTGCCGGTGTATTCGGGTTCCGTGAAGGGCGTGCCGGCGATGGCCTTCGCGGTGGTCGCTTCCTCGTCAATAACGGCGAAGGTCATACCTTCTGGTGTTGCAATTCGTCCAAAACGCATGGGGCACAGCTTACCTACACTGCAGCTCTACGACGCGGTGAGCGCGAGGTAGAGCTCGGCGCAGGCAATCGCGTCCGTCACCGCGTTGTGGTTGCGGTAGGCGGGCAACCCGTAGCGCTGCCTCACGCGCGCCAGGCGCAGGTCCTCCCCGCGCGGGTAGGTGCCCATGCGCTCCATGTGGCGCCGCTCGAGTGCGAAGGTGTCCACCACCTCCGCGGGCTGGAACGTCCACGCGACCCCGCGCGTGCGCTTGAACGCGTGGCTGATAAACCCAGTTTCCATTTGCGCGAAGTGCGCCAAAAGGTAGCGTTCCTTGAGCGCGCGCTCGAACTCCTCGAGGATCTCCTCCAGCGCCACGCCCCGGCGCGCGATGTCCTGGTCCGTCACGCCGTGGAGGGTGGCGGAATCGCCGACCTCGGCGCCGGCGACGAGAAAGTCGCGCGCCCCGGATAGGTCGATGACACGGTCGGTCACCGGCACCCAGCCGATGGCGACGAGCTGGTCGCGCCCCGGTTTCAGGCCCGTGGTTTCCACGTCGACGGCAAGCAGGTGGCCTTCGTTGAGTGTGCGAGCGCCGCGCCGGAAAAACATCTACACGGCCCTCACTGGGTAGGCGCTGGTCAGCGCGGACTGCAGGGACTTGATCACGCCGAAGGCGTCGCGCAAAGCGTCACGGTCCCGGCCGGGCAGCTGCTTCGGGTCGATGCGGTAATCGGGGCGCTCGCCCGCCCGAAGCTGGCGGGCCTGGTGGCGCAGCGCGAGGGTGGACAGGTACTCGTAGGCGCCAATGAGGTCCTCCGCCCCCCGCGCCGACACGCCCGTACCCGCAGCCTCCTTCAGGCGCGAGAGTGTATCCACGGCCTCAACCCCGGCTGTGATGGCGTAGAGGCGCGCCATCTGCACCACCGCGGCCGTGCCCCCCTTCTTCACGTCGAGGGTGTCGGCGTAGTCTCCGCTGCGTTCGACCACGAAGCCGCGGAACAGGCCGAGGGGAGGTTCGCGTCGCGTGGCCAGCGCGGCCAAGTGGGTGTGCAGCCGCCGCGAGCCGCGGGCTGCCGCTACCGCGCGGGTGTGCACCCGCTCCGCCAAAGCGGCGTCGCCCGCGATGCAGCGGAAGTCGAAAAAGACCTGCGTGTGCAGCAAGGCATCGGGCTCGGGGGCCGTCACCCAGCCGTGGAACGCCCGGTTCCACTCCGCTTCCCTCATCCGCCAGTGCGGGTTGGTGGCCATCATGTCGCCCGGGCACAGCGCCTGGCCCGCCTCCGAGAGCCCCGCGCAGACGAACTCAGCGACGTCCGCAAAGTACGTGGCCTGCTCCGGGTGCGCGGCGGGGTCGTAGGAGTCGTCGAGGATGAGTGCGTTGTCCTGGTCGGAGGCGGGCCCCATCTCGCGGCGCGCCTGCGAGCCGACCGCGACGAAGGCGAAGGGGACGGGAGCGGGGCCGAACCTCTCGATGGCGAGAGCAACGAGGCGGCGGGCGATGTTGTCCGCGATACTGCTCAGCAGCCGTTGCGCCTCCGCCGCGGAGGCCCCGCGCTCAAGGAAGCGGGCCGCCACAACCGCTGCGCGCTGATAGGCGCCCTTCAGTTCGGCTTCGTCGGCACGATCCACCGCTGCAGCCAGGTAGATCGGGTCGTTTTGCAAGGGGCGCATGATATCCGCGCTGCCCGCCACGCCGACGATGCCCTCGGGGCCTTCGACGGGAAGGTGGTGAAAGCCCAGCTCGCTCATGATGAGCATCGCCTCGAAGACCATGGTCTCAGCGCCGATGGTACGCACCGGCGAGGTCATCACCTCGGCCACCGGCCGCTGCGGGTCAAGCATTCGCGCCACCACGCGCGAGCGCAGGTCCCGGTCGGTGAGGATCCCGGTCTCCCCTTCGGCCTCGACCAGGATGTACGAGGAACGGTTGGCCTCCATTGCTCGCGCCGCTTCCGCAATGCTTGACGACGCCGAGATCAACGCCACAGGACGACCAGCGACGAGCTGCCCCATCGGGGTACGCAAAACGTCGGCGGCCGGGTTGCCCTCGCGCAGCTCGTCGGCGACGGCCCGGATCCGGCGCGACTGCGAGGCGAAGTAGCGCTCGCTTCCGGGGTTGGCGCGGACAAGCTCGGCGAACGCTTCGCGCGGGAGGATGAGCAGGACCGAATCCTCCACCGCTTCCATGGTGTAGCGGGAGGTGGGGGCGTCGACAAGCGTGGAATAGCCGAAGTTGCGCCCGGCGTCCCTGCGGTCCAGCAGGTTGCCCTCGCTGTCCATGACGTCGACGGCGCCGGACCGGATGACGTAGAGGTTGTCGTTGTCCTGGCCCGCCTCGATGACGCGCGCGCCGCGGCGCACGTAGGTAATGGCCATCTTGGCGGGAAGGCAGCGCAGCGTGTCCTCCGGCAGGCGCGCGAACGGCTCGTGCTGGGCGAGGAAGCCCGCGATCTCCTCCAGCTCGACCTTCATGCACCTACTGTAGCCCCGCGGGCCGGGCCAGAGGGGCGTTTTACTGGTAGCTCACGAACCAGGGGCGCGGCTCGACCTCCTGGTAGGTCTGCTCGGGGGTGAACATCGGCGTGTCCTCGTCGATAAAGTTCTTCCACGCCATGAAGAAGTTCGGGTCCAGGCCCTCGCGCAGAACGTTCCAGGTGTCGAACTTCTCGCCCGGGGTGCCGCGGCCGTCGGCGTGCAGGATGTACGACAGCTCGGGGTGGTCGGTGCGGATGTTTTCGCGGTCGGGGAACATGGTCACCTTGAACTGGTGCAGGATGAACGCCTTTTGGGGCAGGTTGTTGCTGCGGGTCAGCTCCGCGAGCCAGTCGGCCACCGCGTTGATCTCCTCGGCCGTTGCGGAGCCGACGCGCGACAGCGGCGCCTCGCCCGGGTTGAGCTTCCACTCCGCGTCCAGCGCCAGGCCGACGTTCGGCCGCTTGAGCAGGTCCTCGTAGAGCTTCGCCTGGTGCAAGAAGTCGCCCTGCCCCGGCTGGAGGTCGAGCACCGCGTAGCCGCCGGCCTCGGTGATGGCGTCGAGGTAGGGAACGACGTCGGCAGGGTCCGTCTCGTTGGAGTAGTCCCCGTCCTCGCCCGGCGAGTCGGAGGCGACCGTCACGATGATCTCGAAGGCCGGGATGATCGGCTGGGGATCGAGCGGGCGGTACTGCTCCGCGTACTGGTCCGCCAGCTGCGCGGCCTCCTGGGGGCCCTGCTCGCCCATCACGCCGAGCGCGGGGCCGGAGGGGTGGCCGTAGAGAGCGATCATGCGCCGGCCGGGAAAGACCAGACCGCCCCCGCCCGGCAGCTCGCCGTTGTGTGCAAGCTCCACGCGCGCACGGTAGTCCTCCGTCGTACCCCACTGGGCCCCGAGGGCGATCGTGTCCTGGTCGGTGACCGTCTGCATCGACTCGCCCGTCGCGCGGGGGTCGGCGACGTTGACAAGCGTCACCTCCGCCCCGGCCGCGCGCGCCGTGGCGGCCGCCGCCCGGGAGGTTTCGGGGGTGACCAGCACGGGGGGCAGGACGAGGTCGAGCGGCTCCGCGGGCTGCTGCGCGATGATCGAGGCAACATCTTCTTCCGGGCTCGGCGAGGAGACAGGCTCAACCTCGCCGCTTTCCGACGCCTCGATAACGTTCTCGGCACCGAGGCGTTCGATCTCGGCGTCGACGGCGGCATCGGTGCCGGGAAGGCGCGTCAGCATCGGCGCGCCGTTGGCGTTAGCCGCGGCGGCCGCGGCCAACTGGGACTGCCGATCGGAAGTGGCGACGACGACAGTGTCCGACTCCTCGAACAACCGCTGCGAGACCTCAACGCCGGTGCCGTCGGGGTCCGTGAGCACCTCAGGGCCGTTGGTCTCCAGCCGCGGCGTCTCCTGCTCGCCGCCCGCGGCGCCGTTTTCCGTATCCTCCCCGCACGCGGTCAGCACCGCTGCGGCGCAGGCGAGCGCGGCGCCGAGGGCGGCCGTTCGTGTAAATGCGGGGGTCATGTTCATGCGGTTTATCCTCTCCTGCGCATGCGTATCCGTTCCTGGCGCGAGACGCATTAGGTCCCGCGCACGCGTCTTTACCCTACTTCAGGGCCGCAACAATGCGGTCACCCACCTCGACGGTGCGCACCTCGCCGCCGCCGCGCGTAGCGACGTCCCGCTCAACCGCCTCGTCGATCCTCCCGGCGCCGGCTGTGTCGCCGAGCCACCGCAGCATCATGGCGACGGAGAGGATCATGGCCGTCGGGTCTGCCACGCCGCGCCCAGCGATGTCCGGGGCCGAGCCGTGCACCGGCTCGAACATCGACGGGTTCTGCCGGCTGGCGTCGATGCTGGCGGAGCAGGCCAGACCCACTCCCCCGGTGATCGCGCCGGCGAGGTCGGTGAGGATGTCCCCGAAGAGGTTGTCGGTGACGATGACGTCGTAGCGCTGCGGGTCAGTGACCATATAGATCGTCGCGGCGTCGATGTGGTTGTAATCCACCTCGACGTCCGGGAACTCGGGGGCCACCGCGTCGACGGTGCGCTGCCACAGGCCGCCGGCGTTGACCAGGACGTTCGTCTTGTGCACGAGCGTGAGCTTGCCGCGGCGCGCCGCCGCCTGGGCGAACCCGTAGCGCACGAGCCGCTCCACTCCGTAGCGGGTGTTCTGGGACACCTCGCAGGCGATTTCGTGCGGAGTGTTCTCGCGCATCGTGCCGCCGTTTCCGGCGTACAGGCTCTCGGTGCCCTCGCGGACGACGACGAAATCGACGTCCCCGGGGTTGGCTAGCGGGCTGACCGCGTTCGGGTAAAGGCGCGAGGGGCGCAGGTTGACAAAGTGATCCAGATTGAAGCGCAGGGGAAGCAAAAGGCCGCGCTCCAGCACGCCGGGGGGCACCTGGCGCGGGTCGCCGACGGCACCGAGCAAGATCGCGTCGTGCTCGCGCAGGCTGGCCAGGTCGGCGTCGGTGAGCAGCTCGCCGTTGCGCAGGTAGCGGCGCGCCCCCAGGTCATAATCTGTCGTCTCCACATCCGGGTGCAGAGCGCGCAGGACTTTCAGCCCCTCCTCCATGACCTCGGTGCCGATGCCGTCGCCGGCGATGACAGCGATCTTCATTTTTGAGATTCCTTTCTCACCTGATGGACTTCCGCTTCAGCCTATCAGGACCGCGGGAGCGCCGAGACGGATGTTCTGTTCCCGCAGCTCCGGGCGGGAAGCGCGGAGTCGGGGTTTGCCACGTGTTGCGGTCGACCTCAACGAAAACCGGGGCCCAAAACCCAAGGTCGCGCGCGAACGCGATGCGTTGCGGTCGACCACGGTCGACCCCAACGAAAACCGAGACCCAAAACCCCAGGCCAAACCCTGAGGATCCAAGCAGCGCTAATCCAGGTCGATCTGCGCGGTCACGGCGCCGACGGATGCGGCAATGCGCTGTTCAAGCTCTGCCGGGATCTCCTTTTCCACGCGGAGGATGAGCACGGCGCCGTCGCCCTTCGTTGCCTGGGTCAGGGCGGCGGCCTCGATGTTGATGTCGGCCTCACCAAGCTGGCTGCCCACCTTGCCTAGAGCCCCCGGTACGTCCGTGTAGCGCAGGAAGAAGTTGCGTCCTTCGGCTCGCAGGTCGAGTCCCCGGCCGTCGATGCGCACGATCTTCTCCACGCCGTCGAGCCCCGTCAGCGCACCGGTGACGGCACAGGCCTCGCCCGCCGCGGAGACCGCCTGGACCTCCAGGGTGCTGCGGTGGCTGCGCGCCTCCGTCGCGGTGTCCACGCTGTAGTCCAGGCCACGCTGCTGCGCGATCTGGGGGGCGTTGACGAAGGTGACGGGTTCGCTGGTGATGCCCGAAAACAGCCCACGCACGGCGGACAGTCCGAGCGTGTCCACGTCCTCCGTGGACAGCTCACCCGCGGCGGTGACCTTCAGCGAGACCGGGGCCTCCCCCAGCAGCTTGCCCGCGATGAGGCCGAGCTTGCGGGCCAGCTCCAGCCAACGTGCGACCTCCTCGCCGACGCGGCCGCCGGTGACGTTGACCGCGTCAGCGACGAACTCGCCGGCTAGCGCCTTGAGCACGGAGGCCGCGACGTCGGTTCCGGCGCGGTCCTGCGCCTCGACGGTGGAGGCGCCCAGGTGCGGGGTGACCACGACCTGGTCGAGGCCGAACAGGGGGGAGTCCGTGCAGGGCTCAGTGGCGTAGACGTCGAAGCCCGCGCCGCGGATGGCGCCGGATTCGATGGCGTTGGCCAGGGCGTGCTCGTCGACAAGCCCGCCGCGCGCAGCGTTGATGAGGATCTGCCCCTTCTTAGCCTTGGCCAGCAGCTCGGCGTCGAACATGCCCGCCGTTTCCTTCGTCTTGGGCAGGTGGATGGTGACGAAGTCGGCGCGCCCCATGAGCTCGTCTAGCCCGACGAGCTCCACGCCGAGCTGGGCGGCCCGAGCCGGATTGGCGTAGGGGTCATAGGCAATGATGGTGGTTTCAAACGCCGCCAGGCGCTGGGCGAAGAGCTGGCCGATGTGCCCGAAGCCGACGATACCGACGGTTTTGCCGAACACCTCGACGCCGGTGAAGGCGGAACGCTTCCACTCGGCGTCACGCAGCGTCGCGTCCGCCGCCGGGATCTGCCGGGCGGTTGCCAAAAGAAGGGCGATGGCGTGCTCGCAGGCGGAGTGGATGTTCGACGTCGGGGCGTTGACCACCATGACGCCGCGGTCGGTGGCCGCGGCGATGTCGACGTTGTCCAGCCCGACCCCGGCGCGGCCGATGATCTTCAGGTTGGGGGCGGCGTCGATGACCTCCTTGTCCACGGTCGTCGCGGAGCGCACGAGGAGGGCGTCCGCGTCCGGAACCGCGGCGAGGAGCTCGGTGCGGTTCGGTCCGTCGACCCAACGCACCTCCACGGAGTTGCCCAGGGCTTCGACGGTGGACGGGGCGAGCTTGTCTGCGATGAGCACGACGGGTCTGGTCACGGCGTATACTCCTGCGGGTCGGGAAACGGGATGGGATAAGGGCGGCGGGCCACACCCGCCGCCACGAGTAGAATAGCCCGCCTCACCCGGCCGTTCCGTTCGCGGGGCCTAATAGTTTTCCTCGGCGCGCATAATTCTCTCGCTGAGCTGTTCGGCGCTGCCGAACTGGGGCCCCAGCGCGATGAGCGGCTCCTCGGCCAGTCCGGCCACCGCCAACATCGTCGTCTCGGATTCGCGCGGGTCGGGCTCTTCCACCATCGTCACCGTCGCGCCGAAGGCGCGCAGGTTGGCCACCGCCGGGATCGAACTTTCGCTTGTGGCCACGACCATCGGGGCCATGTCGGCGTCGCGGCGCGAGTGCACGGGGAACGGGCGCGCCTGCGCTGCCGGCATCACCTCCGGCTCCGCCCAGGTGGCGCGCAGCCACGTCGGCTGCTCCGGATCCAGCTGCGCCACGCGAAACGCGGCCGCATCCGGGCTGTCGATCTCTTCCTCGTCGAAGCGCAGGGTGGTCATCTCCGCCAGCGCGTCATAGCCGCCCGGGTCGCGCGACAGCCGCACCGCGCCGGAGGAGCTCGCCAGGGCGACGTCGCCGACGGTGAGCACGGTGTGCGACTTCATCCGCTGGATCTCCTGGATGATCTGGTCGTGGCGGGAGCGGTTGTAGATGAGCATCGGGGCGTGGGCGACGACGGCTATCGACGCCCCGCGCAGCTGCGCCTCCAGGGTGCCGTCGGTGACCACGAGGGTCTCGGAGACGTCGAAAAGCATGCGCGCCGTCTCAATACCCACGGGATCGTCGACGACCACCGGGTGCTCGGCGAAGCGTTCGGAGACGTGCCGGGACTGGTTCGCGCTGCGCGCCTGGCTCAGCGGGTCGGCGGCGGGTGCGCTCGCGCAGCCGGTCAGCCCCAGCGCGGCCGCGACGCACAGCGCGACGAGCCTACGTGCCCGCGTCCGGGTCCGGTTCTGCATGGGTGTCGCCTCCACGGAGTTCGGCAAAGCTCAACGGGTCCATCGTATCCTCCCCCTCCCCAAGGTCACGGATGACCGGCGTGCCCATCGAATACTCGATGATCTCCGTGAAGCGGCTCAGCCTGTCGGCGAAGAAACCCGCGTGGTCGGAGGCGCGCGCCAGAACCGGATCGAGCTGGTGCCCGGCGAGCATGGCGTCAAACTCCGCGTCGTCCATGAGGCTCTTCGACTGCAACCGGGGCAGGTAGCGCTTCGGGCCGTTGTTCTCGATGAGCACCTTCGTGCGTATGCCCATCGGGGTGCGGTTGAGCACTGACGCCGCAAGCTGCGGCGCGACCCCATGCGCCTCGCAGAACCCGCGCGGGAAGACCTCGTGGAACCCTGGCTCGAGCCGCTCGCAGGTCTCGGCGTCGAACGCCTCCCCCGTCCGCCAATCGCGCGCGCCCCGCGCCATGATCAGCGCGTACACGCCGCGGTAGACGCCGGAATCCGGCCCGGCGGAAAGCAACCGGGACTGGCGCAGCACCGCGTTCTCCACGGTGCGGGGCAGCTTTTCCGTCTGCCCGCGGACCCAGGGGGTTACCTCGTCGACGTCGGCGCCCGAACGCGTCGTCGGGGCGTGGCCGCCGTAGAGCTCGCCGAACAGACCGCACCAGAGCCACCGGTTGAGCCTGTCCACCGCGTCCTGCCCGCGCTCCTCGCCGTCTTCGGCAAGTCGGGCCATAATCGCGGCCAGCGAGACGATCTGCGCCGCGTACGGCACCTGCTCGGGGGTGATAAAGCACCTGTGCTCCAAAAACTCCGCCGCGCTGGCGAAGGCCGCGACGAGCTCCGCGGTGTGCTCCCGGTAGTCCGCCAGGCTGAGGTTAAGGATGTCGCCGCGGTGCCCCGCCGCCGCACCGCGGCGGCCCGTCAGGAGCAATGACATCGCGCGCAGAAACTCAATTCGCCCAATGCCGTCCAACGCCGGGTGCTCGCGCAGTTGCTTGTCGACGCCCTCCCAGTGCTCCCCCAGGTCGAAGGACTCGTCCTGCAGGGAAAACAGCGCCCCCAGCAGGTCGAACACGTCCATCTGCACGCCCGCCACGTTGGCGTGCGCGAAGATCTGCCCGACGCCGGCCAGCGAGGTCTCCCGGTCGATGCGCACCACCGGCACGCTGTAGGCCACAATCTGCGGCACCACGGCACCGTGGAAGGCCTTCACCGCGGCCAGGCGCTGCGGGGTCTGCGCTTGCGCTGCCATGTCGACGAGCAGGTTGGTGCCCTCCGCACCAAGCAGCCAGGACACCGGGATAACCCCGTGGTCCACCATCGTCTCGCGGCTGGTGACGGGCCCGCCGAGGTCCGGGCCGAAGTGCGAGCGGACATACCCTTCCGTGTCGACGGCGAAGACGGACTCGATCGGAAGCGGCGCGGCGCCGCCGGCCGCCGCCGCCTCGACGTCGACGAAGAAGCGGCGCTCAATCAGCCGGCCGCGGAAGTCTCTTGCAGGGACGACGCCGCTGCCGCGGAGCGCGTGGTAAAGGGAGGTCAGGCGCTGTTGGCCGTCGAGAAGCACAAGACCCGGCTCCCTGCCCGTGTCGGGCGCACCGCGCAGCGGGCGGGAGCGAAAGCGCATGGGGACGTTGCGGGTATCGAGGGCAAGGAGGGAACCGATCGGGTACCCGCGCAGCACAGAGGTGATGAGCGAGCGGACGCGGTCGACGTCCCACACGTAATCGCGCTGGAAGTCCGGGAGCTGCAGCTCCCCCCTTTCGGCGCGGGCGAACAGGTCGGGCAGTGGGTAGCTCGGCGTGGTGAAACCCATGGCCTTTACTCTAAAGCAGATTCAGCACACATTCTCGGGACCTTCCACGCTCTCCTGGCCCGCTCGCTCGATCTGGATCGTCGAGTGGCCCACCCCGCACTCGCGCAGCGCGCGGTGCGCCGCGCGCAGGGTCGGCTGCGTCCGCGCGCTCTCTCCTACGACGAGGTGGGCGGTGCACAGCACCCCCGTGCCGTCAAGGGACCACACGTGCAGGTCGTGCACGCGCACCACCCCGGGCAGGCCGAGCAGTTCGGTACGAACTCGGTCCAGGTTCACACCGCGCGGGACCTGCTCCAGCAGGACGCGCCCCGACTGGCTCATCAGCTGCCACGCCCGCGGTACGACAAGCGCCGCGATCACCAGCGAGGCGAGGACATCCGCCCCGTTCCAGCCCGTCAACGCGACAACCGCGCCGGCCACCAGTACCGCGACGGAGCCGAGCAGGTCGACTAGGACATGGAGGAACGCCCCCTCAACGTTGATGGACGCCCCGCGCTGGCGGCGCAGCAGCAGCGCCGAGGCAGCGTTGGCCACCAGACCGATCAGCGCGATCAGCATCATCGGGCCCGCCTCAACTGCGACCGGCGCGCGCATCCGGCGCACCGCCTCCACCACGATCCACACCGAGATGACCATGACCGTCACCGCGTTGACCAGGGCGGCGAGCACCTCGACGCGGCGGTACCCGTACGTCGCCGCGGCAGTGACGGCCCTTTTACCGACGAGCACCGCCACCACCGCGATGATAAGACCCGCCGCGTCCGAGAGCATGTGCATCGCGTCCGCCACCAGCGCCATCGAGCCCGTGAGCCACCCGCCGACAAGCTCGGCGAGAAAAACCGTGCCGGTGATCGCGAGGGCCAGGAGCAGAGCGCGCAGCGGCGCCCCAGGGTGCGCGTGGACGTGGGTGTGCCCGCTCCCCGGTTCTCGGTGTAGCTGCGTCATAGGGTGCAGCCTAACCGCCACACCAGCTTATTGGCAACCTATTGAAAATGCCGGAACGCCCCGGTCGGCCAGCCCCCTCCCACTGGCCGACCGGGGCGCGTGTTCCAGCGCCACTCCGCGGCTACTAGTGCGCCGTGTCGGTGAGCGGGTTCTTCACCCAGCTCATCATGTCGCGCAGCTGGGCGCCGGTCTTCTCGATCGGGTGCGAGGACACCTCATCGCGCAGGCCCTCGAGCTCGGTGTTGCCGTTTTCCACGTTGGCCACCAGGCGGCGGGTGAACTCGCCGGACTGGATATCCTTCAGGATCTCGCGCATGCGCTCCTTCGCGCCGTCGTCGACAACACGCGGGCCGGAGAGGTAGCCGCCGAACTCGGCCGTGTCGGAGACGGAGTAGTTCATGTTGGCCAGGCCGCCCTCATAGATGAGATCGACGATGAGCTTGATCTCGTGGAGGCACTCGAAGTAGGCCATCTCCGGCTCGTAACCGGCCTCGGTGAGCACCTCGAAGCCCTTCATAATGAGCTGCTCGAGGCCGCCGCAGAGCACGGCCTGCTCGCCGAAGAGGTCGGTGACGGTCTCTGCCTCGAAGGTCGTCGGGATGACACCGGCGCGGGCGGCGCCGATCGCCGCGGCGTAGGACAGGGCGAGGTCACGGCCGGCGCCGGTCGGGTCCTGCTCGACGGCGATGAGGGCGGGCACGCCCTTGCCGTCGGCGAAGGTGCGGCGCACCAGGTGGCCCGGGCCCTTCGGGGCAACCATCGCGACGGTGACGTTGGACGCCGGCTTGATCAGCTTGAAGTGGATGTTCAGGCCGTGGCCGAAGAAGAGGGCGTCGCCATCCTTCAGATGCGGCTCGATGTCGCGGGTGAAGATCTCAGCCTGGGAGGTATCCGGGGCGAGCAGCATGATGACGTCGGCCCACTCGGCGGCCTCGGCGTTGCTCTTGACCTCGAAGCCGGCCTCGCGAGCCTTCTCCGCGGACTTCGAGCCGTCGCGCAGGCCGATGACGACCTCGACGCCGGACTCGCGCAGGTTCTGGGCGTGGGCGTGGCCCTGGGAGCCGTAGCCGATAACGGCAACCTTCTTCCCCTGGATCAGGGAGACGTCGGCATCCTTGTCGTAAAAGACGTCAATCGCCATGTGTGAGACACTCACCTTTCTTATTGTGTGGGATTACTGTTTCATATTATGACACAGCGGCGGGCCCGCCGCTGCGATTGGGCTGGCTACTTCCTACTTTGACGGCGCAAAAGTTTTCGGCCCGCGGTTGAGCGCCACCTGGCCGGACTGCACCAGCTCGCGCACGCCGAAACTCTCCATCACGTCGAGGAACGCGCGCAGCTTCGAGGGCACGCCGGTGGCCTCGATGACCACGGAGTCCGGCGAGACGTCCACGACGCGGGCGCGGAAGATCGCGGCGGCGTCGACGACCTGCGTGCGGTTGGAGTTATTCGCGTCCACCTTCACCAGCATGAGGGAGCGCGCGATGGTCGTGTCGTCCTCAAGCCGCACGACCTTGAGCACCTGAACCAGCTTGTGCAGCTGCTTGGTGATCTGCTCGATGTGATATTCGGAGGCGTCCACCACGATGGTCAGCCGGTTGATGCCCTCGGTCTCCGTCTTGGCGGACACCAGCGAGATCAGGTTGTAGCCGCGCCGGGTGAACAGGGCGGTCACGCGGGTGATGATCCCGTCGAGGTCGAGCACCAGCACCGACAGGATGTTGCGGGTGGGTTCGTCGTTATTCAGCATTGTTTACTTTCCCCTCTCGTGGATGTCCGCCGGGGTTTCCGCCGCGGACTCCTCCATGTCGAAGAACGGGCGGATGTTCAGGGCGTAGTGGATGTCCGAGTTGTTGCTGCCCGCAGCGATCATCGGCCACACCTGGGCGTCCTCACCGACGATGAACTCGACGACGACGGGGCGGTCATTGATCTCTCGGGCCCGGCGGATCGCGGGGACGACCTCCTCCTCGGAGGTGACGCGGATGGCTTCGGCGCCGAGCGCCTCGGAAAGCTTGACGAAGTCTGGGACGTAGACCTCCCCGCCCAACTTCGTGTGCGAGTAGTGGCCCGCGTAGAACAGGGTCTGCCACTGGCGCACCATGCCGAGGTTGCCGTTGTTAATCAGGGCGATCTTGATGGGAAAGCCCTCGAGCGCCGCGGTGGTGATCTCCTGGTTGGTCATCTGGAAGCACCCGTCTCCATCGACCGCCCAGACCTCCTTGTCCGGCCGTCCGGCCTTCGCGCCCAGCGCGGCGGGAACCGCGTACCCCATGGTCCCCAGCCCGCCAGAGTTGATCCACGTGCGGGGGTGCTCGAAGTCGAGGAACTGCGCCGACCACATCTGGTGCTGGCCCACGCCGGCGACGTAAATCGCCTCGGGGCCGACCTCGCGCGAGAGGGTCTCGATGACAAACTGCGGCGCCAGCTTCCCGTCCGACTGCGGCTCGTAGCCGCGGGGGAAGCGCTCCTTGAGGTCGTCGAGACGCTCAAGCCATTCGCTTATCGACGGCTTGTCCAGCCCCTTCGCCACAAAAGAGTCCGTCAGGGCCGAAAGGACGCGCTTGGCGTCGCCGACGATGGGCACCTCGACGTCGCGAATCTTGCCCACCTCCGCGGGATCGATGTCGGCGTGGATCGTCTTCGCCCCGGGCGCAAAGGTCGCGGTGTTGCCTGTGACTCGGTCGTCGAAACGCGTGCCGATGGCGATGAGGAGGTCGGCCTCCTGCAGCGCACCGACGGCGGGCACCGTGCCGTGCATTCCCGGCATGCCCAAGTGCAGCGGGTGGCTTTCCGGGAACGCGCCGAGGGCCATGAGCGTGGTCACCACGGGCACGCCGGTCGCCTCGACGAACTCGCGCAGCTCCTCGTGCGCCTCCGCCTTGATCACACCGCCGCCAATGTAGAGGACGGGCCGTTTCGCCTGCGAGATCATCCGGGCCGCCTGCGTGATCTGGCGGTTGTGCGGCTTGACGTTCGGCTTGTAGCCGGGCAGGTCGAGCGCGGCCGGCCAGTGGAACTCGATCTCCTCCGCCTGCAGGTCCTTCGGAATATCCACGAGCACGGGGCCGGGCCGACCCGTGCTGGCGATGTGGATGGCTGTGGCGATCGCCTGCGGGATCTGGTCGGCGCTGGTCACCATGAGGTTGTGCTTGGTGATGGGCATGGTGATGCCGCGAATGTCAGCCTCCTGGAAGGCGTCGGTGCCGATCAGGGGCGAGCCCACCTGGCCCGTGATGGCGACGATCGGGACCGAGTCGAGGTAGGCGTCGGCAAGCGGGGTGACCAAGTTCGTCGCGCCGGGGCCCGAGGTGGCCATGCACACGCCAACCTTCCCGGTCGCCTGGGCGTACCCGGTTGCCGCGTGGCCCGCGCCCTGCTCGTGACGCACGAGCACGTGGCGCAACTTCTTGGCGGCGAAGAGGGAATCGTACAGGGGCAGCACCGCGCCGCCGGGCAGGCCGAAGACGAGCTCGACGCCGAGCTCCTCGAGGCTGCGGACCACGGCATCGGCGCCGCTCATCCGCTCGGGGGCGCGGGCGGGGTCCGCTTCCGGGGACCGTTTCTGCTTCGACGGGGACTTTTTCGAAGGCTTCTGGGAACCAGCCACGCTGGAAAGCTCCTTTTTGGGTAAGGGACAGGTCAGGTGACCAAAACAAAGCCCCCGAGCAGCAGGAGGTGCTGTGCGGGGGCGCTTGTTGTGGCGACTGAGCAGAAATTCAGACCGCTACGGCAAGCGCCGCACCGGAATAATTACCGCTAGTCGAAAACTGGTCATGCGATAGATCATACACACGACACAGGAAACTGTTGGACTAACGGTACAGATTTGTGTCTAGGGTTGGGTGCTATGCCATTTGCCCGTATCGCTGAAGAACTCTGGCGCTGGATCGCCGAAACAGGAATTAACCTTGCTCTCCTCGTTGTCGTGGCGCTGCTCATCCCGCGCGCCGCGCGCTTTGCCAACCGCGTGGTAGAGCGGCAGGTCAGCAACACCGCTGACGCCGACGAGGCGAAGACGCGCCTGGCGATAGCCGGCGTGGGCATCAACATCGCGCAGATCATTGCCTTCTTCCTGCTGCTGGTCTTCCTGCTGCAGCAGATGGGCTTCTCCCTCGCGGGCGCCGCCATCCCCGCAACGGTCGTCTCGGCCGCCGTCGGTTTCGGCGCCCAGAACATCATCGCCGACTTCTTGGCTGGCTTTTTCATCCTGACCGAAAAGCAGTTCGGCGTCGGCGACCACGTCTCTTTCGAAGGCGGCGGGCTGGACGTCAGCGGTACCGTCATCCAGATCACGATGCGCTCCACGCACATCCGCACGCTTGAGCAGGCCACCGTCTCCATCCCCAACTCCGCCGCGCGTATCGCCGTCAACTACTCCAACTACTGGTCCACGGCGCTCGTGGTCATGCCCATCCCCTTGCTCGGCTCGGACAGCGCGGAGGAAGCCGTCGACCGAGCGGAAAAGGCGGCCCGCGCCACCCTGGCCTCCGCTGACGTCGCTCCCACCGTCCTGGGCGAACTCGAGGTCCACCCGGCCGTGGACGTCAATCCGCCGGCCACCGTGGGCATGCCATGGACGATGGACCTGCGCCTGATGGTGCGCGTCGAGCCGCTGAGCCAATGGATGGTTGAGCGCGCTCTGCGCGTGTCGCTGCTCAACGAGTTCTGGGACGAGTACGGCTCCGCCCCCACGGTCACTGGCACGCGCATGGATCACGTGCTTGACCACGCCAAGGCCACGGAGGCCTTCGCCGCCGCCGGGCAGGTGGCCGGGCCGCGCCAACCACACGATGCCGCGGACGCGGAGGACGCGCAGGCTGAACAGCCCACCGAGGTCATCGACCGCCCGGCTGAGAGCACCTCAACGCGCCTGAGCCCCGTGCCCGCTGGCGCCGGCGAATCCACGGAGGCGAGCAACGACGCCGAAACCGAGCACATCACCGACCCGGACGACGACCCCGCCTCGGACATGCTCGCGGATGAGGCACACAAGCAGACCAGCCTCGCTTTCGGCGGCAAAATGCGGATGTCCACCGCCATTTTGCTGGGTGTCTTCGTCATCCTGCTCATCGCGCGCGGGCTCACGCTCGGGCCGACCGAGGACGACCCGGAGCGCTCCGGCATTCTCGCGCCCCCGCCGCGCACGAGCGCCACCACCACCTCCCAGGAGCCGACGCCCACCTCCACGACACCGCAGCCCACCGCGACGCAGCCCGCCACGACGCAGCCGACAGCACCCCAGCCGGAGCCGACGTCGCCCACGGGCCAGCCGCCCGCCACCGGGACGCCGCAGCCGCAGCCGCAGAGCCCGAGCGAGCAGCAGGGCACGCAGGCCCCGGCGACGCCGGCCGGCCAGCCGGAGACCCGCGCCCCCGGCGGTGAGGGCGGCCAGGCAACAGCACCGAATGAGAACGCGCCCCAGACGCAGGCACCCTAAGGCGGGTGACTAGCATTGCAGGCATGACTGAGCCGTCGCAGGTCTTCCGCCCCAGCCGAGAGCATGTCGTAGCCATCGTGCTCATGATCGGCATCGCGCTTATCGGAATCGCCTGGGCGCCGCTCTACCTCGGTTGGCTCCTCGCCTTCCCCGTCGCAGCCTTGGCATGGGTGCTCACCGCCTCGACTACAGTGGGTGAGCAAGGGATTTCGCTGCGGTATCTCTTCCGGCGGGACGAGACCATCCCGTGGGACGACCTTACGGGCATCGCCTTCAAGGGCGCCCGCGTACTTGCGACCACCACCGACGGGCGCGCTCTGCCGATGCCCGGCGTCACCTTCAACTCGATTCCCGAGTTGTCCGAGGCCTCACGGGGGCGCGTTACCGACGTCATCACCGGCAGCGCCGAGGCCGCAGACGGCAAGTACGAAATCATCGACCGCGAGGGCAACAAGGTCCTCCTCAGCCGCGAGGAGTACGAGGTTTACCTCAGCGAAAACCCCGACACCCCGGGCCCGCGCCCGGTACGAACACCCACCGACAACGATAAGGAGTAGGCCGTGATCCCCCTTCGCTCACGAGTGACAACAGTCGGCCGCCAGGCCGCAGGCGCCCGCGCGCTGTGGCGCGCCACCGGAACGCAAGAAAACGAGTTCGGCAAACCGATCGTGGCCATCGTGAACTCCTACACCCAGTTCGTCCCCGGCCACGTCCACCTCAAGGACGTCGGCGACATCGTCGCGAAGGCCGTGCGCGCCGCGGGGGGCATCCCCAAAGAGTTCAACACGATCGCCGTCGACGACGGCATCGCCATGGGCCACTCCGGCATGCTCTACTCCCTGCCGTCTCGCGAAATCATCTCCGATTCGGTGGAGTACATGGTCAACGCCCACACCGTCGACGCGATGGTGTGCATCTCCAACTGCGACAAGATCACCCCGGGCATGCTCAACGCCGCGATGCGCCTGAACATCCCCGCCGTCTTCGTCTCCGGCGGGCCGATGGAGGCCGGTAAGGCGATCTCCGTCGGCGGCGTGACCAAGCCGAAGTCCGACCTCATCGACGCGATCGCTCTGTCCGCCGACGACAGCGTCAGCGACGCCCAGCTCGACGACATTGCCAACAACGCCTGCCCCACCTGCGGGTCCTGCTCGGGCATGTTCACCGCCAACTCCATGAACTGCCTCACCGAGGCGCTGGGTTTGTCGCTGCCGGGCAACGGCACGACCCTGGCCACGCACACCGCGCGCCGCGCGCTGTTCGAGAAGGCCGGCGAGACCATCGTGGAGCTGTGCAATCGCTACTACGGAGAAGGCGACGAGACGGTGCTGCCGCGCTCCGTCGCCTCCGAGCACGCCTTCCGCAACGCGATGGCCCTCGATATGGCGATGGGCGGGTCCACCAACACGATCCTGCACATCCTCGCCGCCGCCCAGGAGGGTGAGGTCGACTTCGACCTCACCGACATCGACGAGCTTTCGCACCAGATCCCGTGCCTGTCCAAAGTCGCCCCCAACGGCGACGCCCACGTCGAGGACGTCCACCGCGCCGGCGGTATTCCCGCCATCCTCGGCGAGCTTGACCGCGCCGGTTTGCTGCACAAGGACGTCCACACCGTTGCCTACCCCAGCCTCGACGCGTGGCTGGCGGACTGGGACATCCGCTCCGAGAACCCGCTCGAAGACGCAGTGGAGCTCTACCACGCAGCGCCCGGCGGGCAGCGCACCACGCAGGCTTTCTCCCAGTCCGCGCGCTGGTCGTCGCTGGACACGGACTCCACCGTCGGTGTCATCCACGACGTCGAGCACCCCTTCACCTCCGACGGCGGCCTGGTGGTTCTGCGCGGGAACCTGGCGCCGGACGGGGCCATCCTCAAAACGGCCGGCGTCGAGGAAGGGCTGTGGGAGTTTTCCGGCCCCGCTCGCGTTGTCGACTCTCAGGAACAGGCCGTCTCGACCATCCTCGCCCGCGAGGTGCAGGAGGGCGAGGTCGTGGTGATCCGCTACGAGGGCCCCTCCGGCGGCCCGGGTATGCAGGAGATGCTCCACCCGACGTCCTTCCTCAAGGGCGCCGGGCTGGGCAAGAAGTGCGCCCTGATCACCGACGGCCGCTTCTCCGGCGGGACCTCGGGCCTGTCCATCGGGCACATCTCGCCCGAGGCCGCGCACGGGGGCCTGATCGGGCTGATTGAAAACGGCGACACCATCTCCATCTCCGTGTCCCGCCGCGAGCTCACCCTCGACGTCCCCGCCGAGGTCCTGGCCGAGCGGCGCGCCCAGATGGAGGCCTCCGACGCACCTTGGACGCCCAACCGCACCCGCACCGTGACGAAGGCCCTGCGCGCCTACGCCAAGATGGCCACGAGCGCCGACAAGGGTGCCGTGCGCCAGGTGGACTAGCGAGGCGCCGGGCGGCGCCCCCTAGGCCAGCGGGTTGACGCCCGCGCCGAACCACCACACCAGGATGGCAACGGCAACGCCCAGCGCCGCGCAGACGAAGGAGCTGGCCAGGGGGCGCCGGGCCCAGCTGCGCCCTGCGTCGACACCGTAGAGGCCCGGCCCGGTGAACTGCAGCACGAAGCTGGTGCCGAAAAGCATCACGGGCAGCCACAGCGCCGCGTCCCAATCCAGCGGGTTCGCCCCCACCCCAGATTGCGCCAGCGCGTGCGCCGCGCCGAAGGCACTGACCACGACGGCGACCATAGCGGCGACCGGCGCGATGAGCCCAAGCACAAGAAACACTCCGGCGGCGAGCGCCAGGGTGGGAATGACGACGGCCAGGACGTCACCGTAGGCGTAGGCCGCGAAAGCGTTTTCCAGCCCCTCGATTCCGGCCGAGCCGCCGAGCCGGAAGAAAATCCGCACCGCGTCCAGGATGAGATACCCACCGACCAGAAGGCGCAACAGGAGAAGACCGAAGTCGGTGGTGCCGCGGCGGGCGGGCAGGTTGGCGGGCTCGGACATTGCGGGGGCCACCGCGGTTTCTCCCCCGACCGGGGCGGGCCCGGCGGGGGCCAGATACTCCGTCGGCTCCGCCGCAGCGGGGGCGGGCGCGGGGCTGACCGGGAACACTTCCGTTGGGGCGGCCTTTCCGGTCCGCTCGTAGATGTCCTGCGGGGGCGTGGGGGCCGCGCCGTTTCCCGCGTCGTGTCGGTAGGTGGGCACCTCGGGCACGTCGTCGAAGTCGTCGGAGGTTACGTCTCGCCAGTTCTTCTCGCTCATTCTCCCGACAGTAGGCGAGCCCTCTCCCCCGTCCAGCCAGCGCGCGCGGCGTGGCTCCGAAGTTTTTTGCTCCCGCGGCAGGACGGCTGGGCCAAATAGGGACAAAGCGAAGCGTTTGCTAACCTAGTAGGCCGCTAGTTTTCTTTTTCGACCTTTTTTCAACCTAGGAAGTGACATGAGAAAATCGGTTACGGTCGCCCTCGCCTTCGTCGGTCTCCTCGTCGGGGCCGGCTTCGCGTCGGGGCAGGAGACCATTCAGTACTTTCTTGCCTACGGCTACTGGGGCATCGTCGGGGCCATCGTCGCCGGCATCACCATCGTCGTGGTCGGTGCCAGCCTGTTCCAGCTCGGCTCCTACTACCTCGCCGACGACCACAGCGCCGTCTTCCGCAACGTCTCCTACCCCGTCGTGTCCACCTTCATGGATGTGGCCACGATGCTGACCCTGTTTTCCATCGGCTTTGTCATGATCGCCGGCGGGGGGTCCAACTTGGAGCAGCAGTTCGGCTTCCCCACCTGGGTCGGCTCCGCCATCCTGACGTTCTTCCTTATCCTGTCGGGCTTCCTGGACGTCGATAAGCTCACCCGCGTGATCTCGGCGATTACCCCCTTCCTCATCCTCGCCGTGCTCGCAGCGTTGGTGGTGACGATCCTCAACATGCCCGAGAACATCGGCGGCCTCAACGAGCTGGCGATGCAGAACGAGCCCACCAGCGGCGTGTTCAACAACTGGCTGATCTCGGCGCTGAACTACGCCTCGCTGTGTGTCATTATGGCGGTGTCGATGATCCTCGTCATCGCGGGATCCCAGCTCAACCCCCGCGAAGCCGGCGTCGGCGGGCTGATCGGCGGCATGCTGTTTGCCAGCCTGCTGGTCATCCTTGTCTTCATCATCTTCCTCAACATGGAAAGCGCGTTCGGCGCCGACTTCCCGCTGCTCATGGTGTTCAACAGCATGCACCCGGCAGTCGGCATCGTGGTCTCCATCGTCATCTACATGATGGTCTACAACACGGCGGTGGGCATGTTCTACGCCATGTCGCGGCGCCTGACCGCCTCCCACCCGGAGCGCTTCCGCCCCGTCTACTTCACCGTTGTCCTCATCGGCTTTGCACTGTCCTTCATCGGTTTCGCAGACCTGGTCAGCTGGGTCTACCCGGTGCTGGGGTACCTGGGCATGGCGCTCATCGTGGTCATGGTGATCGGCTGGATCAACGGCCGCGCCGGCATCCGCGCCGAAACGAGGCGCCGCGAACGCCTGGCCAGCCTGGCCGCCACCGCTCTCGACCCCGGCGAGGACGACCTCACCTCGGCGCAGCGCCGCGAGATCGAGAAGCTTGTCGACGAGTCCAACGTCGCCGACACCCACCTGTGGCAGTCGGTGCAGGAGGAGGTCGCCGCCGACCTGGACGCCGACTCCTCCAGCGAGTTCTCCCTCGAGGACAACCCCGCGCTCAACCCAGAGGCCGACTCCTACAACGGGGCCCCGACCCCCTCGGATGCGCCCATTAACTGGGCGGCCTACGAGAAGATGTACGAAACGGGTTCCTTCCCCGCAGTCTCCCCGGCAGACAAGTCGAAAGACACGGACGGACGCTAAAAACACCTCACGCCCCCACCCCGCCCTATCGCGGAGTGGGGGCGTGAGGCTTGAGTGCTGCCTCCGCCTCGCTACTTGAGCTTCTGCGCGATGAGCTTGTTCACCTGGCCGGGGTCCGCCTTGCCCTGCGTCGCCTTCATCACCGCGCCGACGATCGCTCCGGTGACCTTCTTGTTGCCCGCGCGGTACTTCTCCACGATGTCGGGGTTCGCGGCAAGAGCATCGTCGACGGCCTTCTCGATAGCGCCGTCGTCGCGCACGACCTCGAGCCCGCGCTTCCCGACGACCTCGTCGACGCCCCCCTCACCCGCGATGACGCCGTCGATGGCCTGGCGCCCCAGCTTCGTCGTGAGCTTGCCCGCCTTGACCAGCTGCACCACTCGGGCGACGTCCTTCGGCTCGACACCGACGGCGTCGAGGTCGCGGCCCAGCTCGTTCGCCTTCGACATGATGTACGAGACCCACCATGCGCGCGCCTCGTCCGGGGTGGTGCCCGCCTCCACGGTGTCCGCCACGAGGTCGAGCGCGCCGGCGTTGACCAGATCGCGGAACTCTTTCTCCGGCAGCTGCCACTCCTCCTGGATGCGCGCGCGACGCACCCACGGCAGCTCCGGCAGGGTTGCGCGGATCTCTTCGACCCACTCCGGCTTCGCAATCACCGGCGGCAGGTCCGGGTCGTTGAAGTAGCGGTAGTCGCTCGCCTCCTCCTTCGGGCGCCCCTTCGACGTCGTTCCGTCCTTTTCCTGGTAGTGCCTCGTTTCCTGGACGATCTCCTCGCCATTATCGAGCGCCGCTGCCTGGCGCATCATCTCGAAGCGCACCGCCTGCTCCACCGACTTCAGCGAGTTGATGTTCTTCGTCTCGGTGCGGGTGCCGAACTTCTCCTGGCCGATGGGGCGCAGCGAGACGTTGGCGTCGCAGCGCATGCTGCCCTGGTCCATACGGGCGTCCGACACGCCGAGCGCCTTGACCAGCTCCCGCAGCGCACCGACGTACGCCTTGGCCACCTCAGGGGCGCGTTCGCCCGCGCCGATGATCGGCTTGGTCACGATCTCGATGAGCGGGATGCCGGCGCGGTTGCAGTCCACCAGCGAGGCCGTCGCGCCCGTGATGCGCCCCGACGCGGAGCCTAAGTGGGTGAGCTTGCCGGTGTCCTCCTCCATATGCGCGCGCTCGATCTCCACGCGCCACTCGGTGCCGTCCTCGAGGACGACGTCGAGGTAGCCGTCGTACGCGATGGGCTCGTCGTACTGCGAGATCTGGTAGTTCTTCGGCTGGTCCGGGTAGAAGTAATTCTTCCGGGCGAAGCGGGAGCGCTCCGCGATCTGACAGTTCAGCGCGAGCCCGATCTTGATGGCCCACTCCACGCCCTTCGCGTTGACCACCGGGAGCGCTCCCGGCAGCCCCAACGAGACCGGATCAATGTTCGTGTTGGGTTCGGCGCCGAAGTGAGCCGAGGCGGTGGAGAACATCTTCGTTTCCGTCGCGAGCTCAACGTGCACCTCAAGACCCATCACTGGGTCGTACTTCTCCAGCACCTCGCTGTAATCCATCAGGTCGTAGGCAGTCATGCGCACCAGTTTAGTTCGCGCCCGCCCTCGCCGTGTGCGCGGCCCGCCCCCCCGCCGGTCGCAGCGGGCCCCTCGCCTCACACCTGGCGCAAGCGGGCTGTCAGGCCGCACTTCACGGTCGGCCACTCGTAGTCGAGGATGGAATAGATCCGGGAGTCGCGCACCGTGCCGTTATTCATGATGCGGTAGCGGCGCAGCTCACCCTCGAACTTCGCGCCCAGCCGCTCCAGCGCGCGCCGCGATTGGAAGTTCATGCTGTGGCAGCGGAACTCGACGCGCATGTAGCGCATCTCCTCGAAGACGTGGGTGAGCAACAGGAGCTTCGCCGCGGGGTTGACGTGGGTGCCCTGGGCCTCGGCGGAGATCCAGGTGTGGCCGATTTCGCAGTGCTTGTTGTGCTCGTCGACGTTGTAGATGCAGGTCAGGCCCAGAGCGCGGTCGGCTTCGGCATCGATGATGGCCCATGGCCTGTAGTTGTCGCTGGCGGTGAGGAAAGCGATCTGCTCGCCGACAGCCCCCGGGGCGGGCACGTGGTCGACGTACCAGATGTCCGGTAGGGTCGCTGCGGCAGCGGAAAGGTCCGCCTCGTGCGCGGCGGAGAGGGGCTCAAGCCGGATCGGCGAGGTACCCAGGATCATGCCGTCCTCCCCACCGTGGCGGCCCCCAGCAGCGGGAATGCCGCTGCGACGCGCTCTGCGTTCTTCATGGGTTGTGATCCTAGCGCCTCGCGCGAGCACCCGGAAGGGGCTGGCGACACGAATTAGGGGAACTACGTAAACATCGTGCGCGCCGTGACGTAGCGCCCAGCGGGGACCGTCTTCAGGTGCGCGACGGCGTCGTCGAGGCCGACGAGTTCGATATCCTCGCCGTGCAGCGCGACGCAGGTGCCGAAGTTGCCCTCGTGCGCGGCGCGCGCGGCGTGGACGCCGTAGCGGGTGGCCAGCACGCGGTCGAAGGCGGTGGGCGTACCGCCGCGCTGGATGTGGCCGAGGACGGTGGTGCGCACGTCGTAGCCGAGGCGGTTTTTCACCTCGTCCGCGATGATCTGGCCCATCCCGTTGAACGTGATGTGGCCGAACTCGTCTTCCTCGCCGAGATCGCCGTCCATGGTCCCTTCCTTGGGCACGGCGCCCTCCGCGACGACGACGATGCCGTACTTCTCCCCCATCTGGAAGCGGCGCTCCATAGCCTTGCAGATGTCGGCGATGTCGAAGGGTTCTTCGGGGATGACCGTGTAGTGGGCGCCGCCGGCCATGCCGGCGTGCAGGGCGATCCACCCGACGTGGCGCCCCATGACCTCGACGATGAGGATGCGGTTGTGCGACTCCGCGGTGGTGTGCAGCCTGTCGATCGCGTCTGTGGCCACGGACACGGCGGTGTCGAAGCCGAAGGTGTAGTCGGTCGCGGCGACGTCGTTGTCGATGGTCTTGGGCACGCCGACGACGGGGATGCCGTTATCCGAGAGCCACTTGGCTCCCTTGAGCGTGCCCTCGCCGCCGATCGCGATGAGCGCGTCGACCCCGGCGTCGCTCAGGTTCGCCTTGATCCTGTCCAGCCCGGCCTTGAACTTATCCGGGTGCAGGCGCCCCGTGCCCAAGATGGTGCCGCCGCGCAGGAGGATGGAGTCGATGAATGCGTCGTCGTAGAGGTCCTCGCGCCTGTCCTCCATGAGCCCGACCCAGCCGTCGCGGTAACCGACGACGGTGGAGCCGTACTCGGCGCTGGCCGTGCGGACGATACCGCGGATGACGGCGTTGAGGCCCGGGCAGTCGCCACCTGAGGTGAGTGTCGCGAGTCGCATACGCCCCACCCTAGCCACCTTTGCCTAGCGACGCCCGGCTAGCTGCTGCGCCCGGCCTCGAACGCCGCCCCGACCCGGTAGAGCCGGTCGTCCGCGAACGCCGGGGCGATGAGCTGGAGTCCGACCGGCAGGCCGGTGTCGGGGGCGTTGCCCGCGGGCACCGACATGCCGGGCAGCCCGGCGAGGTTCAGCGGCAGGGTGAACAGGTCGAAGTTGTACATCGCCAGCGGGTCGTCGACCTTTTCGCCGAGCTTGAAGGCGGTTTGGGGCACCGCGGGGCCGGCGATGACGTCGACACGCTCGAAGGCGCGCCGGAAGTCCTCGGCGATGAGGGTACGCACGCGCTGCGCCTGGAGGTAGTAAGCGTCGTAGTAGCCGACGGAGAGAGCGTAGGTGCCCAAGAGGATGCGGCGCTTGACCTCCGCGCCGAAGCCGGCGCCGCGGGTCATGGCCATGACCTCCTCGGCGGAGTGCGTGCCGTCGTCGCCCTCGCGCAGGCCGTAGCGCATCCCGTCAAAGCGGGCGAGGTTGGAGGAGACCTCGGACATCTGGATGAGGTAGTAGGCGCCCATGACGTCCTCGAAGACGGGGCAGTCCACCTCGACGATCTCGGCGCCCTGCCGCTCAAGCTGGGCGTAGGCGGCCTCGATGGCCTCGGTGACGCCGGCCTGGGTGCCGGGGCGGTCGAACTGAGCCACGCGGCCGACGCGCATCCCCTTCAGGTCGCCGGAGGCGCCCTCGCGTGCGGCGGCGACGACGGGTGCGACGGCGCGCTCGACGGAGGTGGCGTCGAACTCGTCGTGCCCGGCGATGATCTCGTGCAGCAGAGCCGTGTCCAGGACGTTGTTGGCGCAGGGGCCGACCTGGTCGAGCGAGGAGGCACAGGCGATGACACCGTAGCGCGAGACGGCACCGTAGGTGGGCTTGACGCCGACGGTGCCGGTCAGCGAGGCCGGCTGGCGGATGGAGCCGCCCGTGTCGGTGCCGATGCCGAGCGGCGCCTGCCCGGCGGCGAGCGCAGCGGCGGTGCCGCCGCCGGATCCGCCGGGGACGCGCTCGAGGTCGTGCGGGTTCCGCGTGTTCTTATACGCAGAGTTTTCCGTGGACGAGCCCATCGCGAACTCGTCGAGGTTAGTCTTTCCCACGATCGGGATGCCGGCGGCGCGCAGCTTGGTAACGACGGTCGCGTCGTAGGGGCTCATGTAGCCCTCGAGGATTTTCGAGGCCGCGGTCGTCGGGGCGTCGGTGGTGACCAGGAGGTCCTTGAGCGCCAGCGGGACTCCGGCGAGCGCGGAGGCGGGCTCGGCACCGGAGGCGACCTGCTCGTCCACCTTGTCGGCGGCGGCGAGCGCCTCGTCGGCGCCGACGTGGAGGAAAGCCCCGAGTTCGTCGTCGGTCTCCGCAATGCGGGCCAAAAATGCCTCCGTGACCGCGCGGGATGTAAGCTCACCGGACTGAATCTTCTGCGCCAGGACGTGGGCGGGCAGGCTGGTGATGCCTTCTTTCGGCAGGGTGTAGTCGGTCATACGTTATTCACCCTCCCCGAGAATCTGCGGCACCACGAACCTGTCATCCTCCACCGCGGGGGCCTGGTCGAGCGCCTGCCGCTGTGTCAGCGTCGTCCGCGCTACGTCGTCACGCATACCCGCCTCGAGGGAGTGCGGGTGGCTCATCGGCTCGACCCCCTCGGTGTCGACCGTGCGCACCTGGGAGACGGCGTCGACGATGGTGTCGAGCTGCGCGGCGATGTCGTCGAGCTCCTCCTCGCTCATGCGGATGCGCGCGAGCTTGGCGATGTGGGAGACCTCGTCGCGCGAAATACCTGAGGTTTCAGGCCCGGAAGTTTCAGTCAAAGCAGATCCAATCTTTCGTGGTGGAGATACGTAAAACGCCACTATCCTAGCAGCCGGTCAGAGCAACCGGGGTGGACGTTTTCGGCCTGTCACCCATGCCCGCGGTGCTATAAATGTTGCATGTCCTACCTCATCCGCGTGACCCTTCCCGACCAGCCGGGCAGCCTCGGCCAGCTCGCGGAGGCGTTCGGGATGATCGACGCCGACATTCGTTCTGTGGACATCGTGCAGACGGACGCCAGCGGTGCCGTCACCGACGACATCGTCGTCGACCTTCCCACGGGCACGCTCGTCGACGCCCTCATCACCGCCGCCGCCAGCCTCGACGACGTGGAAGTCGACGGCATCCGCCCGTTTACCGGCCGGGTGGATCGCCGCGGCCAGGTGGAGATGCTCGCGCGCATCGCCTCGCAGACGCACGACGTCGCCGCCGCCATGGGCGAACTCGTCTCCGTCATGCCGCAGGCCTTGACTTCTTCCTGGGCCGTGGTCTTGGAGGACACCGGGGAAGGGCTGCGCCGGGTCGCCGCCTCCCAGGCCGCGCCTTCCGACGACGACTCCTCCCCCACCGCCTGCGGGGTCGACTCGGCGCGCATCCTCCACCCCGAATCGGACCGCTGGGTACCGGAGCCATGGTGGCTGTTGGAGACCACGGTAGCGGCCTGCCCCCTCACCGGCACCGACCTTCTGCTGGTCATCGGGCGCGTCGGCGGGCCGGACTTCCTCGCCTCAGAGGTCTCCCAGATCGGAGACCTGGGCACGATCATCGGGGCCCTGCTGCGCTGCTGACACCTTTGGCACCCCGTTGCGGCATTTTTAGAGTTCTGGAATTATAGATTCCATGACCTCCACCGACCTTGACCGCATTACCGCCCTCGAAAAGCGCGTCGCCGCCCTCGAAGACGCCCTCCATTCCCACCCGCAGCCGTCCGCCCCGTCCCTGCCCGACATCGTCGGCGCCATCAAAAACTCGCCCGAACTCACCGACGGCGCCGTCATGTTCGGCGGCTCCGTCACCTCCGGGAGCCGTTCCTACGACTACCAGTGGGTGCGCCCCACGCACTGGGTCGCCGACAACGACTGGGACGAGCAGATCGAACGCCTCGCCGCGCTCGCCCACCCGATCCGAGGCGACATCCTGCGCCGCCTTGTCTGTGCGCCCGGCTCCGCCGCCGAGCTCGTCTCCGAGGGAGTTGTCTCCTCCGCCGGAACCGCCTACCACCACCTCAATGCCCTTCAAGCCGCGGGCTGGGTGAGCAAATCTTCCGGCACCTATTCCGTCCCCGTCAGCCGGGTCATCCCCCTGATGGTCATCATGACTGCAGCGGAGGGACACTGATGAACACCACCCACCGCCTCATCGGCGTCGCGGCGGGCGGTGCCACGCTGGCCGTTCTGATCTTCTTCGGCCCGCGCCCGGTCAGCCTCAGTGACGAAACGTACGGCGACGAGCAGATCACCTCCGCCCTCGCCGATAACGCCGAGCGGGGCCACCACACCCTGTCGGCCTTCGTCTACGACAACGGCGAGGTCACCTTCGGCGGCCTCGGCGCCGACGAACACACCGAGTTCGAAATCGGCTCCGTGACCAAGACCTTCAACGCCGAGCTCGTCCGCCAGCTCATCGAGGAGGGCGCACTCAGCCTCGACACGACGGTGGGCGAGCTTATCGACGCCCCCGAATCGCCCGTCTCCGACCTGCGCATCGAGGAGCTGCTCAACCACACCTCCGGGCTCGACCGCCTGGAAGGCCTGGGCTTCGGCGAGCTCATGCTGGCCAACCTGCGCGAGGGCGGCAACCCCTACGCCGACCACACCCCGCAGGACATCCTCGACATCACCACAGAAGCCTCCGTCGAAGGGCGCGGCGAGGTTTCTTACTCTAACTACGGCCACGCCCTTCTCGGCCAGCTCCTGGCCGCCAGCGCCGGCACCACCTACGGGGAGCTCCTGCGCACCCGCATTTTCGAGCCGGCCGGGATGACGGCAACCTACCTGGCCACCCCCGGCACCGTCGGGGACGGCCCGCGCGGGGTCGGGTCGAGTGGGCGGGACGCCGAGCCGTGGGAGATGGACGGCTGGGCGCCCGCCGGCGCCATCCGCTCCACCGCCACAGATATGGCCGCTTACGTGAGGTGGGTCGCCGACCACGGCCGCCCCGATTACGCCTGGAGCGAATGGGAGCACGAGGGCACCGCCTACCCCTTCCACAACGGCGGGACCGGCGGCTACCGCACCATGCTCGTGTGGGATCCCGCAGACGAACACCGCGCCGCCTTCGTGAACAACTCGAGCCCGACAGGAACCGAAGCGCTCGGCGCGGCCCTGCTCAACGCGACCAAGGAGACGGACTCATGACCATCGCAATGCTCATCGTTATCGTTGTGCTCATCGCCTCGGCGCTCAACGACGCCTTCCGCGGCGCGGGGAAACCGGTAGCCGGCACCGTCCTCGTGGTCGTCTGCGTGGCCGCGGCACTCCTGCCCGCCCGCGGGATGGACTGGACCGGCACAATCCCCTACTGGGTCTGGCCGGTGCTCGCGGCGGCCGGCGCGGTGGCGGTCGGGGTGAAGGCGGCGCGCGCGGCCGCTACACCTGCCCAGACTCGAGAAGCCGCATGAACTCCTCCTCGCTGAGGGTGCGCACGCCGAGCTCCTCCGCCTTCGCGGCCTTGGAGCCGGCGTTTTCTCCCACCACCACGTAGTCCGTCTTCTTCGACACCGAACCGGAGGCCTTGCCACCGCGCGAGAGGATCGCCTCCTTGGCCTCATCGCGGGTGAAGTTCTCAAGGCTCCCCGTGGCCACCACCGTCAGCCCCGCGAGGGTCTGGGGGAGCGCCTCGGCGGCGGAATCCTCCATGGTCACCCCGGCGTCGCGCCACTTGCGCACGATGTCGCGGTGCCAGTCCACCTCGAACCAGTCCTTGAAGGACTCGGCGATAATCGCCCCCACGCCGTCGGTTTCGGCCAGGTCGTCCACTGGGGCGTCGATAAGCGCGTCCATGCTCCTGTACCGTGCGGCGAGCGCGCGGGCCGCGGTGGGGCCGACGTGGCGGATGGACAGCGCGACGAGGACGCGCCACAGCTCGGTCTCGCGCGCCGTGTCGAGGTTTGCTAACAGCTTGCGCCCGTTCGCGCTCACCGCGCCCTTCTTCGTCGTGTACGCCTCCGAGCGCTCCAGGTCTTCCTCGGTGAGGGAGAACAGGTCGCCCTCGTCCGTGAGAATGCCGCGCGAGGTCAGGTCGATCGCGCCCTTCTCCCCGAGCGCCTCGATGTCGAAGGCCCCGCGCCCGGCGAGGTACTCCAGGCGCTGGGCCAGCTGCGCCGGGCACGAGCGCGTGTTGGGGCAGCGCCAGTCGGCGTCGCCCTCCCTCGCGGGGGCGAGTTTCGTGCCGCAGCTCGGGCAGTTTTCCGGGTAGACGAACTCGCGCTCGGTGCCGTCACGCAGGTCAGCGACGGGGCCGAGGACCTCGGGGATGATCTCCCCGGCCTTGCGGATCACCACCGTATCCCCGATGAGGACTCCCTTGCGCTTGACCTCCTCCTGGTTGTGCAGGGTGGCCATGGACACCGTGGAGCCGGAGACGAGGACGGGCTCCATCACGGCGAAGGGGGTCGCGCGCCCGGTGCGCCCCACCGAAACCTGGATGTCCAGCAGCTTCGTGGTCACTTCCTCCGGCGGGTACTTGTAGGCAATGGCCCAGCGCGGCGCGCGCGAGGTCATGCCCAGCGCGCGCTGGGCGGCCACGCTGTCGACCTTGACCACCAGCCCGTCCATCTCGTGGATCGCGTCGTGGCGGTGCTCGGCCCAGTAGTCCACGGCCTTGTGGACCTCGGCGGCCGTCTCCGCGCGGCGCGTGTACTCGGAGACGGGCAGGCCCCACTCGGCCATCTTCTGGTAGGCCTCGTGCTGCGTGTCGGGGCGAAACCCCTCGCGGGCGCCGATACCGTGGCAGATCATCCGGAGCCTGCGCTTCTTCACGTCCTCCGGGTTCTTCTGCCGCAGCCCGCCCGCCGCGGTGTTGCGCGGGTTGGCGAAGGGTTTTCCTCCCTCCTTGATGCGCTGCTCGTTGAGCTCGGGGAAGTCCTCGGGCCGGATGAACACCTCGCCGCGCACCTCGAGCAGCGGCGGGAAATCCCCTTTCAGGGAGCGCGGGATGTCCTCGATGACGCGCGCGTTGGCGGTGATGTCCTCGCCCACTCGGCCGTCGCCGCGCGTGGCGGCCCGGGTGAGCTCGCCGTCTTCGTACACGAGGTCGATACTCAGCCCGTCGATCTTCAGCTCGGTCAGGTAGGGCCCCGGCGTCTTGGCCAGCCAGTCCGCGAGCTCCGCGGCAGAGAACACGTTGTCGAGGCTCATCATCCGCTCGAGGTGCGTCACGTCCGCAAACGCGCTGGAGGTCGGCGCTCCCACCTGCTTCGTCGGCGAGTCCGGCACCGCCAGCTCGGGGTGCTCGCGCTCGAGCTGCTCGAGCTCGCGAAACAGCGTGTCGAACTCACTGTCGGAGATCACGGGCTGGCCGTTGTAGTACAGGTCGCGGTGGTGGCGCACCTGCTCGGCGAGCTCGTCCCACGTACGGCGCACATCGGGGGAAATATCAGTCACGCACCCAAGCTTAGCCACCGGCCCCGACATGTCCGGACCGCCCGCTAGAGTAAGGCCCATGGCCACTTTCGACGCCTCCCGCATGCTCTCCTTCGACCTGGAGACCACCTCCCCGGACCCTGCCGAGGCACGAATCGTGACCTCCGCGCTCGTGCGTATCGACGGCCGTGAGGTCGCCGCCACCGAAGAACTCGCCGACCCCGGCGTGGACATTCCAGAGGAAGCAGCCGCCGTCCACGGCATCTCCACGGAAAGGGCCCGCGCCGAGGGCCGCCCGCACGAGGAGGTGCTGCGTGAGACGGTACAGAAGATCAAAGCGGGATGGGACGAGGGCCTGACCCTCATCGTGTTCAACGCGCCCTACGACCTGTCGGTGCTGCGCGCCCTGACGGGCGACTTCACCGTCACCGGCCCTGTCTTTGACCCGTACGTCATTGACAGGGTCAAGGACCGCTACCGCAAGGGCAAGCGCAACCTCGGCGCGTTGTGCGAGTTCTACGGAGTTCGGCTCGACAACGCCCACGAGGCCACCTCCGACGCCATGGCCGCGGCGCGCATCGCCTGGAAACAGGTGCGCATGTGGCCCGAGATTGCCCGAATGGAGGTCGGCGAGCTCATGGAATACCAGGCGGTGGAGTACTACAAGATGCAAAGCGAGCTGAAGACCTACTTCGACTCCCGCGGCCGCGATTCCTCGCGCGTGACTCTCGGCTGGCCGATGGCCGGCTAGCCGGCACGTTAATCCAGTCCCTCACACATCATCCTGGCCGCGCGGTAGTTGCGCGCCGCCTGCTTCAGCGTGCGCGCAGGGCGCGCCCACACGTCCAGCTGCACGCCCGCCGGGTCGATCTGCAGCTCGTCGAACAACCGCCACAGCGTCGCCGGCTCCACCGGCGCCACGGCGAGGCGTGCGCCCGCCTCGATCAGGCGCGCCAGCCGATCCTTCTGTGCGGGCGTCGTCAACGCGTCCAGGTCGACGGTGAGCCACGAGGCCTCCACCAGCGCGTCGGTGTGGAGCAGGAACTCTCCGAAGGGTTCGAGGCGCTCCAGCGGCTCCGGGACTGCGGGAATGTCGTGGAAGCGGGTGGGGCCTTCGAGGCGCCCGCGGATGACGTCGTCAAGCCGCGGCTCGTCGAGTTGCAGGATGGGGCGGGCACCGAAGCGCCGAGCAACGTCCGAAAGGTGCGCGCGCACCGCCTCGAGCAGCGCCTCGGTGACATCGCGCAGGGCGCCGGGGTCCGTGATCATGCGGTGGCCGTTGGACATCTCGACCTCCGCCGCCAGAGTCCACGGGCCGACGAGCTGCACTTTCAGCTCCTCGACGCTACCCCAGCACTCCTCGAGCACGTCCAAATCGCGCGGCATTTGGTCGCGCGCGCCGCGGTGCTGCGTTGCCACACGCCACCCGCGCGGGCCGCGGTCGATGGGGATGTCGAGCAGCGCAGCGGTGCGCCCGACCGCGTCCGAACCGGGGCCGCGGGCCGGCAGCTGCGGGATGTGCGGGGTGGGGCTTTCGCCTCTCACGACGTCGGCGGCTTTCACCAGGTCCATGCCCGGCAACTCGCCGAGGCCGAACGCGGTTTTCGGGCGCGGCTCAGACACAGTCATACTGCGAGACTATCCGGCCCGTCACGCCGTGGCGCAGATCGTGCCGGAGCCGACGACGACGTCGCCGAGACCGTCCGGATCCGGCAGGTAGAGCACGGCGGCCTGGCCGCGCGCCACTCCCTCCAGGGGTTCGTGCAGCTCGAGCACCATCTCCTCCCCATCGATCACCGCGCGGCACGGCACCACGCCCCCGTGGGCGCGGATCTGCACGTTCGCCTCGAAGGCCCCGGCCATGGCCGGGTGCAGCACCTTGAGCCGGTCCGCGCGGATCTCGCGCACCTGAAGCGCCGAGCGCGGCCCAACGGTGACGGCTCCGGTGGCCGCGTCGATGTCGGTGACGTAGCGCGGCTGGCCGTCGGCGGCGGGAACGCGCAGGTTCAGCCCGCGGCGCTGGCCGATGGTGTACTGGAACGCCCCGTCGTGCTCCTTCAGCACCGTGCCGTCTTGGTCGCGGATCATGCCGGGGCGCATGCCGATCGAGGCGCCCAGGAACGCCTGGGTGTTGCCATCGGGGATGAAGCAGATGTCGTAGGAGTCCGGCTTTGTGGCCGTCGAAAAGCCGTGGCGCGCCGCCTCCTCGCGGATCTGCGGCTTTTCGGTGTCGCCGACCGGGAACATGCAGTGGTCGAGCTCCTCGCGGGTGAGCACGCCGAGCACGTAGGACTGATCCTTGCGCGGGTCGGCGCTGCGGCGCAGGTTGCCCCCGGCGTCGAGGACGGCGTAGTGGCCAGTGGCCACGGCGTCGAAGCCGAGGGTCAGGGCGCGGTCGAGCAGCGCCGCGAACTTGATCTTCTCGTTGCAGCGCAGGCAGGGGTTCGGGGTCTCGCCGTGTTCGTAGGACCAGACGAAGTTGTCAATGACGTCTTCCTTAAAGCGCTCCGAAAAGTCCCAGACGTAGAAGGGGATGCCCAGCTTGTCGCACACGCGGCGGGCGTCAGCGGAGTCCTCCAGCGAACAGCAGCCGCGCGCCGACTCGCGCGTGGCCTGCGGATCGCGCGACAGCGCCAGGTGCACGCCGACCACGTCGTGGCCCGCCTCGACGAGGCGCGCCGCCGCCACGGAGCTGTCCACTCCCCCGCTCATCGCCGCCAAAACTCGCATGGGCCGCAGTGTACCCTCGCTGGGCATGGCCCCAAAAAGCGAGCGCTACCAGATCGACAGCGGCGAGGCCGAGGTCGTCCACGAGCACGACGGTTCGCTGACCCTGCTGGTCAACGGCGTGCCCAGCTCCCACGTCGTGCCCGGTGAGCCGCTGCGCCTCGACTTCGAGTACATGCGCTGGATCGCCGATTTCCTCGACAGCGCCCGGTGCTGGGACGCCCC
Source organism: Corynebacterium auris (assembly GCF_030408575.1). Lineage (NCBI taxonomy): Bacteria > Bacillati > Actinomycetota > Actinomycetes > Mycobacteriales > Corynebacteriaceae > Corynebacterium > Corynebacterium auris. The sequence continues at coordinate 986,607 of NZ_CP047047.1, read as the reverse complement.
GCGCCTGACGCACCTCGGCGGCGGGGCCTGCTCACTTGCCCGCTACTTCGCCGCCGCGTGGCCGGGCAGCCGCAATACGGTCGTCGAGATCGACGCCGAGCTCGCCCGCCTGGTTCGCTCGCTTTTCGACGTCCCCCGGGCGCCCACCGTCAAAATCCGCGTCGGCGACGCCCGCGCCGAGACCGAGCGATTCAAACCGGCCACCCGCGACGTCATCATCCGCGACGTCTTCTCCGGCTCCACCACGCCACGGGAGCTGACCACCGTGGAGTTCTACGCTGCGGCGCGGGCCTCGCTGAGCGAGCGCGGTCTCTACGTGGCCAACTGCGGAGCCCGCTCGGATCTGCGCGAGGCCCGCGAGGAACTGGCCGGCATGGCCGAGGTGTGGCCGCATGTCGCCGCGATCGCCGACCCGCCGATGCTGAAAGGGCGCCGCTACGGAAACATCGTGCTCATCGGCGCGAACGCACCCCTGAAACCCAGCCCCGGGCTGACCCGCCGCTTGCTCTCCGGCGCTGTCCCGGCGCAGTTCACGGGCGAGGAGTGGGCGCGGCGCCAGGTGTCGAAGCCGCGGCACGATCCGGCTCCTAGCTCCGGCTCCTAGCTCGTCCTGATGCGCGTTACTTAAAGGCGTTGTCCAGCAGGATGAGCAGGTCTCCCACCGAGTAGTCCCCGATCATCATGGTGCGCAGGTCATCGACCGGTAGCTGGCCGCTGGTTACCAGGTCCCGCACCGCGCCCGCGATGTTGTCGGCGTCGAAGTTGTCAAAGCCGAAAGCTCGGGCCGCGTCTGCAATCTGGGGGGCGGCGAGAATTCCCGTGGCCAGGCCGAGGATGGCCACCACCAGCGCCGTGGAGTTCTGCTCCAGGACGGCAAGCTCGCCCTGCTCCGGGGCCTGGAAGGCCTCGAGGAGGCCGCCGCCGGCTTTGAGGTCACCGTCGACGAAGCGGTTGAAAGCACCGGGGTCCCCGTTGAAGACGTTTTGGTCCACGGGTGTGGACACTCCCGCAACGCGCCCGTCGCTCGCGCGCTGCCAGATGGAGACCTTGTCCCACCCGCCGACCGGGCGCGGCGGCTGGTTTTGGTAGGCGGCCAGCCACAGCGGGTAATCCGTGAACGCGTTGGTGTTGTCCATGCGCTCGTACCAGAAGTAGCGGTAAGTGTAGATCATCGGCCTCGCGCCGGTGGCGCGCTCGACCTCGTTGAGGAAGGTCTGGGTCCACACCGCAAGCGCGGCGGGGTTGCGGCCCTCGTCCACCTCGAGGTCAAGCACGGGCGGCAGGTCGAGCTGCGGGCCCGCGTTAATCACGCTGGCGAAGTACTCCGCCTGCGCCTTCGGGTCGCCGGCGGGGCGGGCGTAGTGGTAGGCGCCGATGGCAAGGCCCGCGTCCTTGGCCGCGGCGGCGTCCTCGTCGTAGTAGACGTTCTTCCATCCCTCGCCCTCGGAGGCCTTGATGAAGGCGAAGCTCTGGCCCCCGGGCCCGGCGACCGTTTTCCATTCGATCGGGTGTCCGCCGGGGCGCTGATGGCCGGCAACGTCGACTCCCTGGACAAGGCCGGGAATATCGAGCGCGCGGGCGGGGGCGGCGGCGAGGCCGAGCGCGGTGGCGGCGGCGACCAGGCAGGCGATGAGGGGACGAAGGATGCGAGACACGTGCATGCTCAGCACACTACTGCACATTCGCCACATTTTTCACACGCGACACACGCACACCATAGGCTACTTAGGACCACAACAGTGCCCCCGCGGCCCGAGCCCGCTTCACGACGTCCGCAATCACCCCCACGACCACGTCAACGTCCTCCTCCGTGGTCGTGCGCCCCAGCGTCAAACGCAGTGCCCCCGCGGCGTCGCGCGGGGCGACCCCCATAGCTTCGAGGACATGGCTGGATCTGTTGACCCCGGCGGCGCAGGCGGAGCCGAGGGAGGCTTCCACCCCGTGGGCGTCGAGAAGCATGAGCAGCGAGTCCCCGTTCGCCCCGGAAAAGAGCACGTGCACGTGGCCGGGCAGTGTGGGCGCGGTAGTGGTGAGCTGCGCGTCGGGCACCTCTCGGAGAATCCCGGTAGCAAGCCTGTCACCGAGGGCGACGAGCCTGTCGTGCTCGCTCTCCATCTCCGCGACTGCCTCCCGCAACGCCGCGGCCGTAGCCGCGGCCGAGGCGACGTCCACCGTCCCCGAACGCAGCCCGCGCTCCTGCCCCCCGCCCGTGATCACGGGAAGCGGCGCCGGGGAGCGCTGCGCCAGGAGGATGCCCGTCCCGCGCGGCCCGCCGAACTTGTGTGCGCTGGCCGCCAGCGTCGTCGCTCCGAGCGCGTGAAAATCGACGGGTAGCTTGCCCACCGCCTGCACCGCGTCCACGTGCAGCGGCACGCCCGCCTCCGCGGCCGCGCGGGCCACCTGCTCTACCGGCTGAATCACGCCGGTCTCGTTGTTTACCCACATCACGGTCGCTAGCGCCGCCGGGGCGGCAAGCGCAGCGAGGTCATCAACCGCGCCGGCGCGGCCGACGGGCAGCCATTCCACCTCGGCGCCCTCGTGAGCCGCAAGCGCTTTTACCGTCTCCAGCACGGCCGAGTGCTCGATCGGGCTCGCCACAATGCGGTTGCTCTGCGAGGCGCGGTAGAGGCCGCGGACGGCGATATTGTCGGCCTCCGTGCCGGATCCGGTGAAGATCACCTCAGCCGGATCCGCCCCGAGGAGCTCGGCGATCTCTTCTCGGGCGTCGGCAAGCACGGCCGCCGCCTGACGCCCCGACCTGTACTGCCCGCCCGGGTTGAGCAGGGCCGCATGCCGCACCCACGCCTCTACCGCGCTCTGGCGTATGGGCGTCGTGGCGGCGTGGTCGAAGTACGCCGCCACGGCAGCTGAACCTCTCTCGGCGACACCGCGAGCAGTCACTTCTGCCCTCATTCCGCACCCCCCGTGCACTCCCGGTTGATGGGCGTGGCCCACGTACAGACAATCCTTTCCTGCACAGCACGTTCCTTCTTTCACAACATCGATGACAAGCGTGTACGGCTTTCACGTAACCGTACGCACAGCTGTCACGCGCGCCGAGAATACTATTCAGGATTTATTCACGTCGAATACGACAGGGCCAGAGAACTTCTTCCACCGCGCGAAAACCGAAAAACGGTTTCGGGCACCGGCCAGCCGCAACGCTCGCCAGTGTCCGTTCCTGCCCTCGTGCTGTCCGCCCCCCACACGAGGCGACCCCGGCAACGCCTGGAACAGGCCCTTGCTCCGCCTTATTAGACCTTATTTCGCGGAATCAGTCAGTCGTTTTGATCTTCGGTAACTTCCGACCCATTTGGGGGACTTATCCCTGGCTTTCTTCTTTAACCACGGGCCGATGTACGGGCCTCACAGGAAACTGAAGAACAGAAAACCCCGATGGCACCGACGATGAAGAAGGTGAGGAAGGCTATAAATCTGTGAGGTTCACCGAAGTTCGAGGAGGGCGGCGACCGGAAAAACCCATGACCAAGGAAATAAGCACCGCTGCAATCACACAAACTGTGATTAATACGCAAGCTAAGCTTCTTCCTTCTGATATAAGATTCGTGCCGTAGAGTGACCTTTACCAGACCAGCTGTTAGCCTCACAAAAGCTATCTAAACACCCCGAATTGACTGCGGAGAGCGCTACATGCCCCACACGCCGTAGCGAAAAAATACGATTTTCGCACCAACGTATTCGTAACACCGTCACGCGCCCCGCTAGCGCTCAGGAGCCGGGACGCTCTCGCGGCCCACAGATATGGGCAACAGCTGTATCCCCAAGTCGGGCAATGACAACCCCCATCTGCCGCGATCCCTTCAACTTGAGCTTGCCCCTCAACCGGTCCGGATCCACATCGACACCGCGCACTAGGATCTCTACGGATCCAGCTTCGTGCGCCTGCAGTGCAGCTTTGAGTTTGCGCAGCGGCACGTCCTCGAGGAAGGCAAACCCGCTGTAACCGGCCGGAATGCTGTCTCCAGTGAGGAAGGCAATGTGGGGGTCGAGCATCCACAGCCCGTGCCGCGCGGCCCAGGCGCGGACCAACCCGGCCCGCACGACCGCGCCGTCGGGTTCCACGATGTACGCCCCGGGGCGGCCGAGGGAAACTTCGTCCGGATCGGCGGAGGTCACCGTCTCCATAAACCCGTCGCTACGCGCGACGACGGCCTCTCGGCTGAGGCCCCCGGACAGATCGGCTGTGTACAAGCACGCCTCCTTGACCCCGCCGTCGACCGAGACCACGCTGACTAGGCCGTCCCATTCGGAGTAGTCGATGCCGGGCGCGCATTTCACCGCCATCCGTTCCCCCCGGTGGGCGTACAAAAGACGCGGAAGCGGCGGGCGGAGCTTAGCGGGATCGGTGATCCGGCGCCCGTCGACACGCCGAGCCGGGTCGGCCACGATGACGGTCCCTGGGGCGCGAACCACCGGCTCCAGCGCATCCGCTCGCGCCAGCCAGGCCCGATCCCCCAAGTTGTGGCGCGCCATGAGCAGCCGCGCGTGGTCCAGATCCGAGCCCAGCCAGTGCACCTGGTCATAAGCTTGGGCCTCGGTGCCGACGGAACAGGTAACGTCGCATACCAAGCGCGGGGAGGCCGCCTGCACCCTCCGCGCCCTCACTCTCGCGACCAGCGCCGGGGTGGCCTGCTGGGCGGCGTCGATATCCGCCAGCCAGCCGGGTGGCAGCTTTCCTTCGCTCAGGCGTCGGGCGTAGATCGCCTCCATCGCGGCTCGGGCATAGCCGCCGAAGTGTGCGTCCAATAGTTTCCTGTCCGCGAACACGGTGGCTGCGGTGAGCGCCACCTGCGGGGCAACCTCGTCGATCTCGGCGGTGTGGGCAGCGAGGAAGCGAACCTCGTCCGGGCTAAAGCTCAAAAGGGCGTCCAATCCTGTCTTCGGGGCGGAGGGTGAAAAACTCCGCGTATCGGGGATTATCGTCTACCTCGGCCATGTTCGTGGTCATGCTGGCCCCGCTGGCCGCGCGCCACAGCGACTCGGTGGAATCGTAGCGCGAGACGTCGACAAGCTGTGCCCAGGTCGAGTGGGCGAAGCGGACCAGCCCGGCGCGCCAGCCGTCGAGGAGGAGCTCCGGTGTGAACCAGTTGGCGTCGTCGGCCTCGCCCGTCGCGCCGTCAGGCTCCTGCCCCGCCGGCAGGCGGGCGAGCCAGGTGAAGGTGTCGTAGAGGGTGCCGCGGCCCGAGCGGCCGACCCAGCGGGCGAAGGGCGCCAGCATATCGGCGGACACGCTGAGGTCGTTATCACGCAAAAAGTCGGTCAGCGACAGCGCGTGCGTTTCCAGCGCCAGGCGCTGTCCGTGGAAAGGGCGTGCATCAGCGGGGAGCTCGCCTTTTTCGTCCACGGCAAGCAGGGTGCCTGTCTCTTCAAACAGCTCACGGACCGCGGCGAACAAGAGCGCGTTGGCCGTTTCCGCTTCCACGCCGAGGCGCCGCCCGAGATCGGCCGCGGGTTGGCCGTGCCATAGCTCGCCGGTGCGGCCGCGGGCCGGGAAGTCGCGGCTATCTACGCCGCCGCCGGGAAAGACCGTCATCCCCGGGTAATTTGGCAGGGTCAGCACGCGCTCGAAGACCCACACCTCCAGCCCCTCAGAGCCGTCGCGGGTAAGGATGACGGTACTGGCCAGGCGGGCGCCGTTGATCCCGCGCACCGCGTTGTGCTCGCGCTCCAGGGCCACGGGCCGCTCACCTCCTTACTTGCCTACTCCGCCAATTGTGCCCGTTCTTGCCGCGTCAGTGCCCGCGCGTGGGGGCGCGGTGCGCTCCGCCGCGGCGCGCCCGGCGCGCGGCGAAGCGGCCGTCGCTGTAGGTCACCTCGATCGGCTGGCGGTAGGCGCGCGAGACGTTTTCCGAGGTGATGACGTCCTCGATGAGGCCCTGGGCGACGACCTCTCCTTCGTCGAGGAGCATCGCGTGGGTGAAGCCGTAGGGGATTTCCTCGAGGTGGTGAGTAATCATGACAATCGCCGGGGCGTCCGGGTCGAGTGCGAGATCCCCGAGGTAGCCCACCAGGTCCTCGCGGCCGCCGAGGTCCATCCCTGCGGCTGGCTCGTCCATGATGAGCAGCTCCGGGTTCGTCATGATCGCGCGGGCGATGAGGACGCGCTTTTTCTCGCCGTCGGAAAGCGTGCCCCACGTCCTGTCGATCAGGTGCATCGCGCCGACCTGCTCGAGGACCTCAAGCGCCTGCACGTAGTCCATCTCGTCGTAGTCCTCGCGCCATCGGCCGAGGATGGCGTAGCCCGCCGAGACCACCAGGTCCTTCACCGTCTCCTGGGCTGGCACCCGGTGGGCGATGGCGGACGACGTCAGGCCTATCGACGCCCTCAGGTCGCGCATGTCCGTGCGGCCGAGGCGCTCCCCAAGAACGAAGGCCACCCCGGAGGAAGGGAATTCCTGCGCTGAGGCGACGCGGATCAGCGTGGTCTTGCCGGCCCCATTGGGCCCGACAATGACCCAGCGCTCGTCGAGCTCGACCTGCCAGTCGACCGGGCCGACCAACCTCGCGCCGTCGCGGACGAACTCCACTCCGCGGAAGTCGATCATCAGGTCCGGATCGCTCTCTAACCCGGTGTCTAACTCAGTCTCTCGGTTTCGGGTCGTGTCAGTCACGCCCTCCATTTTGGCTTAAATTCCCCGCCGGCGGTGGACCCGGCGCGCCGCCGGGCGAGTGGCTAGGGTGGTCGGGTGTAGCGCGCGCCACCGCGCGAGACCCCGCTCAGCAGCTTTTCCCTAAGGACGGCACCCATGATTGGACGCTTTGGTATCGACGACGTACGCCCCCAGGTCTCCGGGCGCACCCTTCCCGCGAAGGCAGTCGTGGGCGAGGTTGTCCCGGTGTCCGCTCTCGTGTGGCGCGAGGGCCACGACGCCGTGGCCGCCACGCTCGTGGTCACCCGGCCCGACGGCGAGCAGTACCACGTGCCTATGCAGCCGGAGGTGTACCGCCCCGACTACGCCCACGCCGTGTTCGTTCCCGACGTGGAGGGCACGTGGCGCTTCCGCGTGGACGCGTGGGGCGACGCCATGGCGACGTGGCGCAACGCCGTGACGAAAAAGTTCAACGCCGGCCAGGGCGCGGACGAGCTGGCCAACGACATCGCCCACGGGGCTGAGCTGTTCGCCGCCGCCGCGGCGCAGGCCCCCGCTCCTACCCGCGAGGTGCTCGAGGACGCGGCCCGCGCGCTCGGAGATACCTCCCTCCCCCTCGCGCAGCGCCTTGCCCCCGGCCTGGGTAACAAGGTCCGCGAGGCCCTCTCCGCCCACCCTCTGCGAGAGATGCTGACCCGCGGGCCGGTGTGCGATGTCCTGGTGGAGCGCCGCGCTGCCCTGGTTAACTCCTGGTACGAGCTCTTCCCCCGGTCCACCGGCGGGGTCGACGCGGAGGGCAAGCCCGTGCATGGCACGTGGGAGACCACCGCCGCCGCGCTGGACCGCGTCGCCGCGATGGGCTTTGACACCGTCTACTTTCCTCCGATCCACCCGATTGGCCAGGTCAACCGGAAGGGGCGCAACAACACCCTGGAGGCTCAGGAGGGCGACGTCGGTTCCCCGTGGGCCGTGGGCTCCGCCGCCGGCGGCCACGACGCGTTCCACCCCGACCTCGGCGGCGAGGCCGAGTTCCTTGCCATGAAGGCCCACGCCGACGAGCTGGGGCTCGAGATCGCCCTTGACTTCGCGCTGCAAGCCGCGCCGGACCACCCGTGGGCAGCCGAGCACCCCGAGTTTTTTACAGTCCTGGCGGACGGCACCATCGCCTACGCGGAAAACCCGCCGAAGAAGTACCAGGACATTTACCCCATCAACTTCGACAACGCACCCGAAACCCTGTACGCGGAGATCTACCGCGTGCTCATGTACTGGGTGGACCTGGGCATCACCACCTTCCGCGTGGACAACCCGCACACGAAGCCGGTCAATTTCTGGCACTGGCTGATTACCAAGGTCCACGAAACGCACCCGGAGGTCATCTTCCTCGCCGAGGCCTTCACCCGCCCGCCGCGCATGTACGGGCTGTCCAAGGCCGGCTTTTCGCAGTCGTACACCCACTTCACGTGGAAAACGACCAAGGCCGAGCTCACCGACTTCGCAGGGTTGCTTGTCGACGTCTCCGATGTGTCCCGGCCCAACCTCTTCGTCAACACCCCCGATATCCTCCACGCCTCGCTGCAAACCGGCGGTCGCGCCGCCTTCGCCATCCGGGCGACGCTCGCGGCTACGTTAAGCCCGCTGTGGGGCGTTTACTCCGGCTTCGAGCTCTACGAGGACGAACCCGTCCACGAAGGCAGCGAGGAATACCTGGATTCCGAGAAATACGAACTGCGCCCGCGCGACTTCGCAGCAGCCGCCGAGCGCGGCGACTCGCTCGAGCCCTACCTGACGCTGCTTAACCGCATTCGCCGTGACAACCCGGCCCTGCAGCAGCTGCGCCAGATCCGCTTCCACGACGCGGCCAACGAGCACATCCTCGCTTACTCCAAGGTGGATGCCGTAACCGGCAACGCCGTCCTCGTCGTGGTCAACCTCGACCCCCACGCCACCCAGGAGGCAACAGTGCACGTCGACGCCGATGCCGTGGGCCTCAACCCCGGCTCGGATTTCGATGTCCACGACCTGGTCTCGGGCGCGACCTACACGTGGAGCGCCGAGGGCGACAACTTTGTCCGCCTCGCCCCGGAAGGCAACGTCGCCCACATCTTCCAGCTCCCAGACGTGGCGGCCGAGCGCCGCGCGGCGCTGGCCTTCCGCCGCATCTCCGATCACGACTACAGGCCGTAGGCGCGCCGCTTTGCGGTAGCGTCGAAGCAACGATTTCCCCGACACCTCGAAGGAACGCCATGACGGGCATCGACCCCTCGCTTCTTATTCCCGAGCACGATAAACAGCGGCTCCTCGCGTGCACGCACCACGCTCCGCACGATTTCTACGGCTGGCACCCCGCAGCCGAAGGGTCGCTCATCCGCACCCGCATGCTCGGGGCGCGTCGCGTCGAGCTGCTCATCCACAACACCCACGTGGACATGGTCGACACCGGGGACGACATCTGGGTCGCCGCCCTCGACGACGAGCACGCCCCCGATTACCGGCTGCGCGTGACCTACCCGGAGGGTGAACCCGTCATCGTGGCGGACCCTTACCACTTCCTGCCTACGCTCGGCCAGTTCGACCTCCACCTCATCGGCGAGGGCCGCCACGAGCGCCTCTGGGAGGTCCTGGGCGCCAACGTGCGCAGCTACACCACAACTCTCGGCGAGGTCACCGGCACCTCCTTCGCCGTCTGGGCGCCCAACGCCCGCGGTGTGGCCGTCGTCGGCGAGTTCTGCAACTGGAACCCCAGCCAGTACCCCATGCGCACGCTCGGCTCCACCGGCGTCTGGGAGATCTTCATCCCCGGCATCGGCCCCGGCACCACCTACAAATTCGCCGTCCACACCGCGGGCGGCGAGCGCGTGGACAAAGCCGACCCGCTGGCGAAGCAGACGCTCGCCCCGCCCGAGACCGTCTCGGTCGTCGCCGCCGCCTCCGACTACGAGTGGGGCGACGCGGAATGGATGAACGCCCGGCCCGGGATCGACCCGACCAACGCCCCGATGAGCGTCTACGAGTGCCATATCGGCTCCTGGAAGCAGGGCTCGTCCTACCGCACGCTCACCGAGGAGCTCGTGCCCTACCTCGTGGACAACGGCTTCACGCACGTGGAGTTCCTCCCTGTCGCCGAGCACCCCTTCGGCGGCTCCTGGGGCTACCAGGTCTCCGGCTACTACGCCCCAACCGCCCGGTGGGGCACCCCCGACGAGTTCCGCGCGCTGGTAGACGCGCTGCACGCCAACGGCATCGGCGTCATCGTCGACTGGGTCCCCGCGCACTTCCCCAAAGACGCCTGGGCGCTCGGGCGTTTCGACGGCACCGCGCTCTACGAGCACCCCGACTGGCGCCGGGGCGAACAAAAGGAGTGGGGCACCTACGTCTTCGACTTTGGCCGCAACGAGGTCCGCAACTTCCTCGTCGCCAACGCCCTGTACTGGTGCGAGGAGTTCCACCTCGACGGCCTGCGCGTCGACGCCGTCGCCTCCATGCTCTACCTCGACTACTCCCGCCAACCCGGCGAGTGGCTGCCGAACCAGCACGGCGGGCGCGAGCACTGGGACGCGGTGCAGTTCCTTCAGGAGATGAACGCCACAGTCCACCGCACCCACCCGGGCGTGCTCACCATCGCCGAGGAGTCCACCGCCTGGCCCGGGGTCACCGCCCAAACCAGCGCCGATGGCCTCGGCTTCAGCCTGAAGTGGAACATGGGCTGGATGAACGACACCCTCGAGTACTTCTCCCTCGACCCGGTGCACCGCTCCCACCACCACAACGAGATCACGTTCTCGCTGGTTTACGCGTTTTCCGAGCGCTATGTCCTGCCGTTTTCCCACGACGAGGTCGTCCACGGCAAAGGCTCCTTGTGGGGGCGCATGCCGGGCGACGACTGGAACAAGGCCGCCGGGCTGCGCGCGCTCTTCGGCTACATGTTCTCCCATCCCGGCAAGCAGCTGATGTTCATGGGGTGCGAGTGGGGCCAAACCACCGAATGGGACGAGGCGCACTCCATCAACTGGGACAACGTGAGCGACGGCTGGGGCCACGAGTACCACCGCGGCATCCAGCGCCTGGTGCGCGACCTCAACGTGGTCTACCGCGACACCCCCGCCCTGTTCTCCCAGGACAACACCCCGATGGGCTTCCAGTGGGTCAAGGGCGACGACGCGAACCACAACGTCTTGGCCTACATCCGCTGGGGCGTCGACGCGGTCCCCCTCCTCGCCGTGGTCAACCTCGCGGGCACCTCCCACGCGAACTACCGCCTCGGCCTGCCGGAGGCGGGCAACTGGGAGCTCGTGATCAACACCGACGACGCGGTCTACGGAGGCGCCGGCGCCGATCTTCCCCCCTCCGTGTACACCGAGGCGACGCCCTGGGACAACTTCGAGCAGTCTGTCGCCCTCCACCTGCCCGCCCTGAGCGTGCAGTACTACCGCCTAGCCCGTTAGGGCCGGCCTAGAATAGCGCCGAGGCGAGGTTCGTGCGTGCGGTGATGACGCGGGGATCTGCGGCGTCGAACAGCGTGAAAAGCTCGAGCAGCCTCTCCTTCGCGCGCGGTTCGTCCTTGACCAGCGCGATCAGGCGCGCGAAGGCCTTGTCCGGGGCACCCGCCACGACCTCGGCGTCGGCAGCCGCAAGCTGCTTATCGACGTCCCCCGGCGCCGCCTCGGCCTCCGCGATCGGGTCGCTCTCGCGGTTGGCGGGGTCGAGGCGCTTGAGCACCCCGACAGTCGCCTTGGCCTGCTTGACCTCCGCGTTATTCGGCTCCTCGGTGAGCACCGAGTCGTAGACAGCGAGAGCCGCGTCGAAATCCCCCCGGTTGAGCGCCTCGGTCGCCTCGTTCAGGCGAGGGTCCTCGGTCGGCTGCTCCGCGTGCGCGGACTCCTCCCCGAGCCCCTCGAGCTGGGGGCCGATCTGGGAGACGAGCGCGGCGACCCACTGCTCCAACTGCTCGCGCGGCTGGCCGCCCTCGAAACTCGTTACGGGGCGTCCCGCCGCGAGCGCAATCGTCGTGGGCACGGCACGCACCCCGAGCATCTGGGCGAGCATCGGGTGCGCGTCCGCGTCGACGCGAGCCACGCGGAACGCGCGCTGCCCCTGAGCGAGCTCCTTGAGCGCGGAGGTGAGTTCCTCCGACTGTGGCGACCGCACCGAGCCCACCGCGACAATGACGGGAACCTGCGCCGAGCGCGCGATCACCTCCTTCTCGAGGTTGTCCTGGGTTGCCTCAATGAACGCCTCGAAGCCGGCCTCGTCCCCCGCCAGCCCCGACAGGTCCACCGCTCCCGAACCGAACTGCGCCATGTCCTTACTCCTCGCTTTCAAAGTGCTTGTTCAACGACTGCACCTTTTGGTGCAGCATGTCCGTATAACCCGGCCGAATATCGGCCTTGACCACGAGCGAAACCCGCGGAGAAACCTCCACGACCGCCTGGGTGGCGCGTTTGATCACGTCCATCACCTCGTCCCATTCGCCCTCCACCGTGGTAAACATCGCGGTGGTCTCGTGCGGTAAGCCGGACTCGCGGACAACCCGCACGGCCCGGGCGACGGCGGCGGACATCTCGGCCTGCGCGTTGTCTGTGACGGTCGGGGCAACCGAAAATGCAGCAATCATGCCCCCCAGCTTAGCGGCGTGCCCAGCAGCCTCTATGCCAGTGCCGCCGGTCCTCTGCCCCGCGCCCGGTCTCCTTCGGCCAGGCCACCACGTGGGCCACCCCGGGCGGGATGTTCTGGTTGCACCCGGGGCACACGTAAAATTTCCGCGCCGCGCCCGCTCCGATCACCCGCACGAGGTAGGGCTCCCCTTTCGTCCACGAAGGGCCGTCCACCTCCTGCGTACCCACGAACGTCGAGCCGTCACGGGGGAGGACGTACGCGGGGGTGATGCGGGCTCGCCTGTTGTGCCGGGGCATGGTCTAGAACAACCTCAGCTCGTTGGACTCGATGCCACGCAGCTCGTCGTAGTCCAGGACGAGACAGCGAAAGCCTCTGTCCTCCGCCAGGGTCCGCGCTTGGGGCTTGATCTCCTGCGCGGCGAACACCCCTTTCACCGGCGCCAGCAGGTCGTCCCGGTTCAGCAATTCGACGTAGCGTGTCAGCTGCTCCACGCCGTCGATGCCGCCGCGGCGCTTGACCTCCACCGCCACGGTACGGCCCGAGGCATCGCGCGCCACAAGGTCGACGGGCCCGATCGCCGTCGGGTATTCCCTCCTGACCAGGGAGTATCCCTCCCCCAAGGTCGTGATGTGCTCGGCGAGCAGTTCCTGCAAATGCGCCTCTACGCCGTCCTTCACTAACCCCGGATCCACTCCCAGCTCGACCGTGGTGTCGTGGAGGACTTCCTCCAGCGTGATCCGCAGCTGCTCACCGGCGGAGTTCTCCACGATCCACATCATGTCCCCCGTCTGCGCCCCGTCCACGTCGACGACCGTCTCCTCCCTCAGCGTGCAGGGAGAGGTCATCCAGTTCAGCGGCTTGTACGCACGGTCGTCGGCATGGATGGAGACCGAGCCGTCTGCCTTCACCATGATGAGCCTCTTCGCTGAGGGCAGGTGAGCGTCGAGGCGCCCCACGTAGTCAACCGAGCACCGGGCTATGAGCAAACGCATGCACCAAGCGTACCGCCCGCCGGCGGCACCTACGCCTTGCCCCTGCCCCGCTGCGCCACGTACGCGCGGTAGGCGCGCCCGCGCTGCTCCTGGCGGCGGTCCGGCGCGGACTCAACCCAGGACACAAGCGCCATCTGGGCGTGGCGCTCACTAGCAAACTCGAATTTTCCCGCCGCGCTCTCCAACTCCAGTATCACCGAGATGCCGGGCATGAAGTCCTGCTCCTGCTCCGAAAGCTCCCGAAATCCCGTAATGGTGATTCCCCGCCTGTCCAGGGCGAGGTCCCTGGTGAACGCCAAGGAGCGAAGTTTGAAAAACTCCAGCTCCTCCCCCGAGTACCGCAACACACCGTGGCGCCAGCCGTGCAGGCCGTTCGCCGGCAGCTTCCGAAATAGCCCCTGCGCCCCCGAGTTGCGGAAGTTGGTAAAACGCCACAGAGCTGCTGCCGCCGCGACGGCCACAGCAAGCGCGCCCGCGATAAGCACAAACTTCATGTGCAGCCCCCTTCCTCCTCAGCGGTAGGCCTCGACCCTACTTCCGCTCCTAGCTCGCCTAGAAGCCGTGGCGTTCCGGCATGGACGTATTTCCGGAAATACTAACTTTCTTCCACGCAGAATCAAACCGACGAAAGTCGTAGATCAATCGCCGCGCCGGACCTCACAAGCAAAGAAAACTCCCCCGCCGGTGGCGGAGGAGTTGAGCGCGAGAGCTGCCGGACTGCCTAGCTGCCGGAGTTGCGGCGAACTGCCGCGAGCTCGGCCTCGGCGCGGGCCTTGGCCTGCTCATCGTCAGCGTCGAGTTCGCTCTTTGCGGAGGCCGAGTCGACCTCGTCGGCGAAGATGGCATAGTCCGCGAGGACCGTCACCTTGTTCGCCTGCACGGACAGGAACCCGCCCTGGACGGCGGCGACGATGCGCTCTCCCTCGACGGGGCGAATCGTCACCACACCGTTCTCTTTGAGCTGGCCGAGGAACGGCTCGTGGCCGGGCAGAATGCCGATCTCACCCTCGGTGGTCTGGGCCGTGAGGATGCTGGCCTCGCCCGACCAGAGCATGCGGTCAACGGAGACCAGTTGCACGGTGATGTCAGCCATGTCGGCCCTCCTACTTCTCCTGCAGCTTCTTGTACTGGGCCTCGACGTCGTCCAGACCGCCGAGGTTGGAGAAGGCCTGCTCCGGGTAGGCGTCAAACTCACCCTCGCAGAGCTTGTCAAAGGCCTCGATGGTCTCCTCGAGCGGCACGTAAGAGCCCTCGTCGCCGGTGAACTTCTTTGCAACGAAGAAGTTCTGGCCAAGGAAGCGCTGGATCTTACGGGCGCGCATGACGGTGACCTTGTCCTCTTCGGACAGCTCGTCCATGCCGAGGATGGCGATGATGTCCTGCAGCTCCTTGTTCTTCTGCAGGATACCGATGACCTTCTGGGCCACCGAGTAGTGGCGCTCGCCGACGATGCCCGGCTCCAGGATGCGGGACGTCGAGGTCAGCGGGTCCACGGCGGGGTAAATACCCTTCGACGCGATGGAGCGGGACAGCTCCGTGGTGGCGTCGAGGTGGGCGAAGGTCGTCGCCGGGGCAGGGTCGGTGTAGTCGTCGGCAGGCACGTAGACGGCCTGCAGCGAGGTGATCGAGCGGCCCTTAGTCGAGGTAATGCGCTCCTGCAGCACGCCCATTTCGTCGGCAAGCGTGGGCTGGTAACCCACCGCCGAGGGCATGCGGCCCAGCAGCGTGGAGACCTCGGAGCCGGCCTGGGTGAAGCGGAAGATGTTGTCGATGAAGAGCAGCACGTCCTGGTTCTGCTCGTCACGGAAGTACTCCGCCATGGTCAGGCCGGACAGGGCCACGCGCATACGGACCCCGGGCGGCTCGTCCATCTGGCCGAAGACGAGGGCGGTGTCCTGGAGCACGCCCATGTCCTCCATCTCGAGGAACAGGTCGGTGCCCTCGCGGGTGCGCTCGCCGACGCCGGCGAAGACGGAGGTACCGGAGAACTCGCGGGCAATACGGGTAATCATCTCCTGGATGAGGACCGTCTTGCCCACGCCGGCACCGCCGAAGAGGCCGATCTTGCCGCCCTTGACGTACGGGGTGAGCAGGTCGATGACCTTGATACCGGTCTCGAGGATCTCGGTCTTACCCTCCAGGTCCTTGAAGGCCGGGGGATCGCGGTGAATGCCCCAGCGCTCCCCTTCTTCACCGACGGACGGGTCGTCGAGGCACTCGCCAAGCGCGTTGAACACGTGGCCCTTGACCTGGTCGCCGACGGGGACGCTGATGGGGTTGCCGGAGTCGCGCACCGCAGCGCCGCGGACGAGGCCGTCGGTCGGAGCCATGGAGATGGTGCGGACGAGGTTGTCGCCCAGGAACTGCGCCACCTCGAGGGTGATGGTCCTGGACATCTGGTCGAGGTCGATGTCGACCTGCAGAGCGTTGTAGAGCTCGGGCAGTTCGCCGCGCGGGAACTCCACGTCGACGACTGCACCGATGACGCGCACGACGCGGCCGTTGCCGGACTGGGACTCAGCCCCGCCCGACGGCTCGTCGGTGCGCTCCTCAATCGAGTGAGCAGTAGTCATGTTTTAGTCGCTTTCTCCGCTACCCGACAGCGCGCCAGCGCCGCCGATGATTTCGGTGATTTCCTGGGTAATTTTTGCCTGGCGGGCTTGGTTGGCCTCACGCGACAGGTCGTTGGCCAATTCCGTCGCGTTGTCCGTGGCGTTCTTCATGGCGGTACGGCGCGAGGCGGACTCGGACGCCGAGGACTCCAAAAAGATCGAGTACAGGCTCCTGGACACGTACGCCGGAAGCAGCTTCTCCATCAGCGCGTCGGGGTCCGGCTCGTACGCCATGTCCGGCTGGATCTCGCCGCTGTCCGACGCCGAGTTCTCCTGCTCCTCCTCGTTGCCGTCGAGCACGGCCTCAATCGGGAGCAGCTGGTGAACCCTGGCCTCTTGGGCAAGCATCGAGACAAACTCGGTGTAAACCACGTGGACCTGGTCGAAGCCGCGGACGGACTCGCCCTCGGGCGCGGTCAGCCCCTCGCGCCACTCAACCTCACCCTCGGAGCCTGCGAGGAACCCATCGATGAGGTGGCGGCGCACGTCGTGGGTTTCTTCCCACGACGGCTTCTGCGACCACCCAGTCCAGGCGCCCGCGATATCCATGTCCCGGAAGCTGTAGTGGGTGACGCCCTTGCCGCCCGTGACGTAGCGGACTACCTCGTAGCCAGCCTCCTTGAGCATGCGTTCCAGCCCGGCCGCCTTTTTCAGCACATTGTGGTTGTAACCGCCAGCCATACCGCGGTCGGAGGTGACCACGAGAATCGCTGCAACTCGGCCATTCTCACGCTCGCGGAGCATGGGGTGGTCGAGGGAGCTCGCAGCGGCGAGACGCTCCATGACGTTTACCATCTCGTCGGCGTAGGGCTTTGCCGCCGCTACGCGCTGCTGGGCCTTGGTGATCTGCGAGGTGGCGATCAGTTCCTGGGCCTTGGTGATCTTCTTCGTGGAGTTGACGGACCGGATGCGGTCACGCAGTTCGCGAAGAGTTGCCATGGTTTACTTCCCTCCTTTCCTTGAGTAGTGGTGTGTCCAAGCAGCGGCTACTTGGACTTCGAGCGGTTAACGTTGAGCTGGTTCTTGGACACCTCGCCGGAGTCGAGGGCCTCGGCCTCCTCCTCGCGGACGATGCGCTTGCCCTCGCTGGTCTGGAAGGTGCGAGCGAAGTCCGCGTTGACGCGCGTCAGCGTCTCCTTGGACTGGTCGTCGAGTGCGGCGCCGCCGGCGATCTGCTCGTAGACCTCCGGCGCGTGGGAGCGGATGTGGTCATGCAGCTCGAACTCGTAGCGGCGGACGTCTGCGACGGGAACGACGTCGAAGGCGCCCTCGTTGGCGAGCCAGATGGAGATGATCTGGAACTCCACCGCCTGCGGGGAGTTCTCGGGCTGCTTGAGCAGCTCGACGAGGCGCTGGCCGCGCTCCAGCTGGCGCTTCGAGGCGGAGTCGAGATCCGACGCGAATGCGGCAAAGGCCTCGAGGTCGCGGTACGCGGCAAGGTCGAGACGCAGGTTACCGGCAACCTTCTTCATGCCCTTCGTCTGCGCTGCGCCACCGACGCGGGACACGGAGATACCGACGTCGATAGCCGGGCGGACGCCCTGGTTGAACAGGTCGGACTGAAGGAAGACCTGGCCGTCGGTAATCGAGATGACGTTCGTCGGAATGAAGGCGCCCACGTCGTTCGCCTTCGTCTCGATGATCGGCAGCGCAGTCAGAGAGCCCCCGCCGAGGTCGTCGTTCAGCTTCGCTGCGCGCTCGAGCAGACGAGAGTGCAGGTAGAAAACGTCACCCGGGTAAGCCTCGCGGCCCGGCGGGCGGCGCAGCAGGAGCGAAATGGCGCGGTAGGCCTCGGCCTGCTTGGTCAGGTCGTCGTAGATGACCAGAACGTGCTTGCCCTGGTACATCCAGTGCTGGCCCAGGGCCGCGCCGGAGAACGGAGCGAGCCACTTGAAGCCGGCGGAATCGGATGCCGGGGCAGCCACGATCGTGGTGTACTCCAAGGCTCCGTGCTCCTCGAGGGTCGCGCGCACGCCGGCAATGGTCGAGCCCTTCTGGCCGACAGCCACGTAGATGCAGCGCACCTGCTTCGAGGGGTCGCCGGTCTCCCAGTACGACTTCTGGTTCAGAATGGTGTCGATGCACACCGCGGTCTTGCCGGTCTTGCGGTCGCCGATGATCAGCTGGCGCTGGCCGCGGCCGATCGGAGTCATCGCGTCGATCGCCTTCATGCCCGTCGCCAGCGGCTCTTCGACCGGCTGGCGGTCAAGCACGCCGGCCGCCTGCAGCTCGAGCGCGCGCTCTTCGCTGGACTCGATAGCTCCGAGGCCATCGATCGGCTGACCCAGGGGGTTAATAACGCGGCCGAGGAAGTTCTCCCCGACCGGGATGGACAGGACCTCACCGGTCCTCTTGACTTTGTCGCCTTCGGTAATGGTCTCGAAGTTACCCAGGACAACGACACCGATGGTGTCGGTGTCAAGGTTCTGTGCAACGCCGATGACACCGTTGGGGAACTCGAGCAGCTCGTTCGTCATGCAGCTCGGCAGCCCGGATACCTGGGCAATGCCGTCTGCAGCCGAAGTCACCACGCCGACCTCCTCACGGGAGGCCTCCGCAGAGTAGCTCGAGGTGTAGTTCGCTATCGCGCTACGGATCTCATCGGAGGAGATCGTCAGCTCCGCCATGTTCTTCCTGCTCTCGGTAGTTTGTTCCAGCATTTTATTGTCTAGTAGGCCATCTGTGCCGCGAGGTCGGCGCGCAGACGCGTGAGCTTACCCCGCGTCGACCCGTCGATTTCCTCGTCGCCGACGCGGATGATCATCCCGCCGAGGAGGCTGGGGTCTACCTCGGAGTGGATGGCCATCTCCTGGCCGTAAAGGTCTTTCAGCTTGCCGGCGAGCGCCTCGCGCTGAGAGGCGTCGAGAGCCTCGGCGGAGGTGACGCGAGCAACGGCCTTGCCGCGCATGTCCGCAACCTGCGCCGCCACAGCGGCGAGGTCGTCGATCGGGTTGCGCTCGGGGCGCCCGATCACCTGGAGTGCGAGGGCCTCGGTGAACATCGTCACCTTGCCGTAGATCACGTTGGCCAGCAGGCCGCGCTTCTGTTGTGCACCAGCAGTGCGGTCGGAAAGAAGCTGGGAGAGCTCCTTCTCGTTTTCCAGCAGCACCGACAGCTGGAAGAGTTCGCCTTCCACCTGCTCGAGCTGGCCCTGCTCCTCGGCGCCCAGCAGCAGCGCCCGGCGTCCGAGCCCGACAAGGCCGGCGCGGAGGTCGCGAGTGGAGGACCACGCCTGCTGTGCGACGGCACGCAAGACCTTGCCCGTGGGCTCGGCCACCTTGTCACCGAAAACGGCGAGGAGGATGCCCTCCCTCTGCTCGGCGTCAAGTGCGTTATTGGCCACCGCGACGCGCAGGGAGCGGTCGAGGTCCAGCTGGTCTACGACGAGGAAGAGCTCGGTGCCAACCTGCGCTGCTACGGCGACTTTGTCGCCGGAGGTGCGGATCAGCTCGTCGAGCTTTTCCGCAACGTTGTTCTGTGCTTCGCGACTAGCTGCCTTCATCTCGCCTACTTCCTCGTCGTTACGCTGTCGAGCTCGGCCAGGAAGTCGTCGATCGTGTTGGAGCGGCGGGTAGAGTCCGACAGCTCCGTGCCGAGCAGACGCTCAGCGAGGGAGATCGAGTTCTGGCCCATCTCGGTGCGCAGCTCGGAGACAACCTGCTCGCGGGAGGCCAGCAGCTGCTTCTCGCCCGCTTCGACGATGCGGCGGGACTCCGCCTCAGCGTTGGCACGGGCCTCCGCCTCGATCTCTTTGCCGCGCGCACGCGCGGCCTCGCGGATCTCGGCGGCCTCGGCGCGTGCCTCGGCCAGCTCGGCGTTGTTCTTCTCCAGGGCAGCCTTGGCCTCCGCCTGGGCGACCTGAGCACGCTCAATGCCACCCTTGATGCGGTCTTCGCGCTCGGCGAGGACTTCCTGGAACTTCGGAAGCACGTACTTCCAGAAGAGGATGAAGACGACGACGAAGACGACCAGAGACCACACCACGTCGTACATGGGAGGCAGAAGGATGGAGGGCTCGCCCTCCAAGGGGAGCTCCGCTCCTTCTGCCGCCACGATAAATTCGGTGACGTTTGTCATAGGTTGCTCCTGCTCTAAAAAGGTGTACGGGGTCTCGCTCGTTCTTCTTAGAACAGGAAGCCGGCGACGAGGCCGATCAGGGCGAGCGCCTCAACGAAGGCGATACCCAGGAACATCGTGGTGCGCAGCTGGCCGGCCATCTCGGGCTGGCGAGCCATACCCTCGACGGTCTTGCCCACGAGCATGCCGATACCGATGCCCGGGCCGATGGTGGCGATGCCGTAGCCGATGGACTGCAGGCCATCGAAAGCGGTGACGGTCTCTTCTGCCTGAGCGAGGATGATGTCGTTCATGTGAAAGTCGTTCCCTTTCTTGGTTCCCGCCCGCTGGTCTAGTGCGGCGGGCGAGTGTTGAGGTGTGTGGGGTTATTCAGTTTGGCCTGTGTGTTTCGCGCCGTTGTTAGTGCGAATCCGCGTGAAGCGACAGCTCAATGTACACAGCCGTCAGGAGGGCGAAGATGTACGCCTGCAGGAAGATGATGATCAGCTCGTACAGGGTGAACAGGATCGCCGCGATCAGCGTCAGGCCACTCAGGGCCGTCCATGCGTTGAGCTGCCAGAAGAAGAAGTTCGTGGCGGAGTACAGCAGGACGAGAATGATGTGGCCCGCCAGGAAGTTCGCCATGAGACGAAGAGCCAGCGTGACTGGGCGCAGAATGAAGGTCGAGAAGATCTCGATGGGCACCACGAGGATGTGGAGCGCCGGCGGCAAACCGGGGATCACGACCGAGTGCTTGAAGTACACCACGCCGTGGCGCTTCACCCCGGCGTAGATCATCGCGATGTAGGCCACAGCCGCCAGCACGATCGGCATGCCGATGCGCGCGTTCGGGGAAATGTTGAGGCCCGGCACGATGGTCGCTGCATTCATGAACAGGATCGTGAAGAAGATGGTGGCGATAACCGGCAGGAACCGCTTACCGTCCTTCTTCCCCAGCGTGTCTTCCGCGATGTTGACGCGGACAAAGTCCACGCCCAGCTCCGCGACATTCTGCAGCCCTTTAGGAACCAGCTTCGGCTTCCTAAAAGCAATAACAAAGAGGAGCACCAAGATTGCCGCCACAAAGAGGCGAACGATCATGATGCGATCCAGCGCGAACCAACCATTGGCGAAGTCTTCACCAATGATGTGGCCGTACGTATGCCCCGGGAAAAATTCTGGACCAAGTGCGGGCGCGTGGAAGGTACCCTTCATGCCCTCGGCCAAAGTTGTAACGCTCAGCGTTCTCTCCCGTTCTCGGGCCGCACCCAGGCTCGGGTGCGGTGCGATGGACGTCTTCATGTGGTCTGCATCCGCGGCGGACTCCGTCGCACATCAGCAACCGCGGTGCAGGGGGTATTTCTTCAGGCGGTATCACGGCAACTCGCAAGTGGGCCCATGGCCACCTCAAGCAAACCCAGCGGCAAGCCTAACAGGTTCCGCGCCAATTGGTCGCCTCAGGGGGCCGAGTTTCCACCCCCGCGCGGCGCTGCCGGGGATTCGTCACCGATCGACGTACACGACGCGGGTGGTGATGACCCCCCACGCCTCCACCGCGAGCACCACCACGAGCGCGAGAATCGTGGTCACCCCGAACGCGATGTGATCGTAAAACTGCAGGTCGCGGATGAGAGCCAAGATGATAATCAAGACCACCATCTTGACTAACCAGCCGCCGAGGACAATCGCCATCGTCGCCGAGGGCGAGGTGTTCGAGGAGACAAGGACGGACAGTGCCGTCAGCATGACGAAACCGCCGCCGATCGCCGCGCCCATGAGCACCGCCCACAGCCCCGGCAGCCCCCTGGCCGCGCCCCACGCCATGAGAGAGACGATCGTCAGCGCGAGGAGAACCCACCCGCCGAGCCGAAGCGCCCGCACGAGAGGGGCGCGGGGGTCGTCGAAATCGGCGTCGTTTACCGCGAGGTCGCCTTCGCTTGCCGACGCCCCATGGGCGTCGCCGGCACCGTTTCCCTGCCCGTTTTCATGTGTAGTCACAGCTTCGCATCCTACCCGCGGCGCAAAAGTGTCTACGGTGGGGAGGTGTACGCGATTTCTTATGGAACCACACGAGGAGGAATCATGGCTCACAACGTTGCAATCATCGGCGCACACGGCAAGGTCGCTCGTCTGGCGGTGCCGCGCCTTCGCGAACAGGGACACACCGTCGTCGGGCTGATCCGCAAGCAGGAGCAGGTCTCGGACGTCGAGGCGGACGGCGCGACGCCGGTCGTCTTCGACATCCAGGACAACGACACCGCCGCGATCGAAAAGCTTTTGCGCGAGCGCGAGATCGACACTGTCGTCTGGTCTGCGGGCGCCGGCGGCGGTAACCCGGAGCGGACCTACGCCGTCGACCGCGACGCTGCCAAGCGCGCGATCGACGCCGCGGTAGCGGCGGGCGTTGGCCACTTCATCATGGTCTCGTACTTCGGTGCCGGCCTCGACCACGGAGTGGACAAGGACAACGACTTCTACCCCTACGCGCAGGCGAAGGGCGAGGCGGACGAACACCTGGAGCGCTCCGGCCTCAACTTCACCCTGGTGCGCCCGAGCATGCTCACCCTGGAGGAGGGCACGGGCCGGATCGACGCCTCCGCCGACGAGCCCACCGAGACCAGCCGTGCCAACGTGGCCCACGTCGTTGCCGCCGCTGTGGACAACGGCCCGGCAGGCGACGCCACGCTGAACCGCGTCATCGAGTTCAACGACGGCGAAACCCGCATCGAGGACGTTCTGGGCAACTAGCCGGGCCCAGCAGTCGGGTCCGTGCGTACCGGCCCGATCTTGCCCCGCATGAGCGGCACGGCCGTTAGCGCCGCCGCCGCGAGGAGCGCGGCGACGGTAAAGCCGGTGGCCCAGGTGACCGGGACGATGGAATAGCTCACCGCTCCGAAAGCGACGGCCGAGACCCACAGGTAGAGCACGAGCACCGTGCGGCGGTGGGTGTGGCCGAGCCGCAGGAGACGGTGGTGGATGTGCCCGGCATCGGCGGCAAACGGGCTCTGGCCGCGGGCGGTACGCCGGATCACCGCCCAGACGAGGTCGAGCACGGGTAGCGCGACGGCGGCGAGCACGACCACGATGGGGCTGATGAGCGCGACGAAGTCGGCCGCGCCGTAGAGGGACATGTTGATTTTTCCAGAGGCCGAGATCGAGGCGGCGGCGAGCAGAAGGCCGATGAGCATCGCGCCAGAGTCCCCCATGAAGATCCGCGCCGGCTCGAAGTTGTGGGGCAAAAACCCGGCGCAGATGCCCACGAGCGCCGCGCAGATGATCGCTGGCGGGTAGGCGGAAACGGCGCCGCCTTGGTCGTGGAGCACCGTCAGGGAAAAGACGAGGATGGCCCCACCCGCGATCATTCCCAGCCCTGCGGCTAGGCCGTCAATACCGTCGACGAAGTTCACCGCGTTGATGAGCACAACGGTGAAGATCGCGCTCACCGTCACGCCCTGCACCTGGTCGAAGATGAGAGTGGTCCCTCCCCCGACCGGCAGGTAGAAAACGGTGAAGACGAGGCCGAGCAAGCTCATGAGCACGGCGGCGAAGAACTGGCCGATGAGTTTGGTCAACGCCCCGAGCTCGTACAGGTCGTCGACGATGCCGACGATGACAATTGCCCCCGCACCCGCGAGCACCGCCGTCATCTCAGGCGTGACGGGCGCGAAGCCGCGGGTCAGCGCTGGTAGCTGCTGGGCGAGGAAGACCGCGGCGACGAACCCGGCGAACATGGCCAGACCGCCGACGGAGGGCGTCGGCTGCGTGTGCACGTCGCGCTGCCGGATCTCGGCGACGCGCCCCGTGCGCACGAGGAGCGAGCGAAGCGGCCCGGTTGCCAGGTACGTAATGGCGGCCGCGACGAGCAGCACGAGGGCGAGCTCGCGCAGCGGCACTCCCGCTCCGCTCATCTACTTCCTCCGCAGTTGCTCCGCGTCCAGGCCGAGGACCTCGCCGATGCGCTCGGCGGGAATGGCCCCCTCGCGCAGAATGACGGGCTGCGGCCCCGAGATGTCGATGATGGTGGACGCCTGCCCCACCTCTGACTCGCCGCCGTCGAGGTAGACGGAGACCGCGTCGCCGAATTGCTGCTTCGCCCCGGCCGCTGTGACGGGCGCGGGGCTTCCCGAGATGTTGGCGCTAGATACCGCCATCGGCCCGACCTCCCGCAGCAGCTCGATGGCGAGCGGCTGGTTGGGCATGCGGACGAGGACGGTGCCGCGCGTATCCCCGAGGTTCCACGGCAGGCTGGGCGCCTCGGGCACCACGATCGACAGCCCGCCGGGCCAGAAAGCCTCGACGAGGGTTTTCGCCGTCTCGGAAAACTCCCGCACGAGCCCCTGGATGGTCATCCAGGAGCCGACGAGGACGGGCACGGGCATGTCTGGGCCACGGCGCTTGGTGGCCAGCAGCCTGGCTACGGCGTCGTTGTTGAAGGCGTCGGCGCCGATGCCGTAGACCGTGTCCGTGGGCAGGACCACGCACTGCCCGGCCCGCAGGGCCTCCACCGCGGCCTTGAGGCCCTTTTCCCGCCCCTCAGGGTCCAGGCAGTTGTGGATCGTGCTCGGCATAGCTCTCCCTCGTCTTCTCCTCGGCTCGTGTCAGCCGTTTAGCTTACTCGCCGTGACAAAGCGGGCCCGACCCGTCAGGTCGTGCAGTACGGCTGGCTCTGCGAAGCGGCCCGCCGCTCGCACGGCCTCACACACCGCGCGCGAGGTGGTGTCGTCGTGCTCTATCCCCACGCTCCCGCCGGGGGAAAGGAGACGGGCGGCGACGGGCACGAGCCCGCGGATCGCGTCCATCCCCTCGGCGCCGGAAAAGACCGCCTCAGCGGGGTCGAAGTACACCTCCGGGGCAAGGTCGGGGTCCTCGGGCACATACGGCGGGTTCGCCACAACGAGGTCGATGCGGCCCGCGAGATCCTCAAGCAGCTCCGGGTCCGTCATGTCCCCCGCCAGCACGCTTATCGACGCCCCATTCGCCGCCGCGTTCTCCCGTGCGTAGCCGCGGGCCGTCGCGGAGCGCTCCACCGCGATGACACGGGCGTCCGGGCGGGCGCGCGCCATAAAGATCGCCAGCGCGCCCGAACCCGTGCCCAGGTCCACCACCAGCGGGTCCGCGGTATCGGCCAACGCGTCCACTGCCCACTGCGCCAGCACCTCCGTTTCCGGGCGCGGGATGAACACCCCCGGGCCAACCGCGAGCTCCAGCGGGCCGAACTGCGCGCTGCCTGTGATGTGTTGCAGCGGCTCCCGCGCCGCACGGCGGGCAATCGCGTCCGCGTAATCGCGGGCAAACCCTGCCGGCGCGTCGGTGAAGGAGAGGTGCAGGGGCGGGACGTCGAGAAGCGACGCGGCGATAAGGCGCGCGTCGACCTCGGGCGTGGGCACGCCCGCGTCCCCCAGGGTGCGGGAGGCGCGGGCGATCACGTCGCGCAGGCTACTCGGCTTCAAGGCGCTCCTGGCGCTCGTGATTCTGGAGGGCTGTGATGAGCTCGTCCATGTTCCCGTCGAGCACGGAGTCGAGGTTGTTGGCCTTGTAGTTGATGCGGTGGTCCGAGATACGGTTTTCCGGCCAGTTGTAGGTGCGGATGCGCTCGGAGCGGTCCATCGTGCGCACCTGGGAGGCGCGACCCTGCGCGGCCTCCTCCTCCGCCTTCTCTCGCTCGATCTGGTCGAGGCGGGCCTGCAGCACCTGCATCGCACGCGCCCGGTTCTGGATCTGGGAGCGCTCGTTTTGGCAGGTCACCACGATGTTCGTGGGCAGGTGGGTGATGCGCACGGCCGAGTCGGTCGTGTTCACGCCCTGGCCGCCCTTGCCAGAGGAGCGGTAGACGTCGATGCGCAGGTCCTTCTCGTCGATCTCCACGGAGCCGACCTCCTCCGGCTCCGGGTAGACGAGCACGCCGGCCGCTGAGGTCTGGATGCGCCCCTGAGACTCAGTCACCGGGATGCGCTGGACGCGGTGCACGCCGCCTTCGAACTTCAGCTTGCTCCACGCCCCGTCGCGCGAGGGGTTCTTGGACTTAATGGCCACCGTCATGTCCTTCGCCCCGCCCAGGTCGGACTCGGCAAGATCGAGGACGTCCCAGGTCAGGCCGTTCTTTTCGCAGTACTTCTGGTACATGCGGGCGAGGTCGCCGGCGAACAGGGCCGCCTCCTCGCCGCCCGCGCCGGCCTTGATCTCCATGATGATGTCGTCCCCGTCGTGCTCGTCGCGCGGGGCGAGCAGGTCGGCCAGCTCCTCCTCCAGGCGGACAATCTCGCCCTCGAGGCGGGAAGCCTCCTCGGCGAACTCCTTGTCCTCCGCGGCCATCTCGGCGGCGGCCTCGCGGTCCTCGCGGGCCTGCACCAACTCGTCGTTGACCTTGATGATCGGCTGTAGCTCGGCGTAGCGCTTCGAGAGCTTGCGGAAGCGCTCTTGGTCCCCCGCGATGTCCGGGTCGCCCATCTGGGCCTGGATGCCCTGGTACTCGGAGACGTAGTCGTCGACTAGCGAGACGTGCGAAGCGCCTTCGCTCGTGCCCTTGGCCATTAGATGTACTCCTCCTCCGACTGGGCCGCCGCCATCGGCGCGGACTGCGCGACGCCCATGAGGAACTCGCCGTTGGACTTCGTCTTCTTCAGCTGCTTGATCAACATGTCGATCGACTGCTGCGGGTCCAGGGCGGATAGCACGCGGCGTAGTTTGTGCATGACGCGCGCCTCCTCCGGGCTCATGAGCAGCTCGTCCTTGCGGGTGCCCGAGGGGTTGACGTCCACGGCCGGGAAGACGCGGCGTTCCGCGATCTTGCGGTCCAGCTTCAGCTCGGCGTTGCCGGTGCCCTTGAACTCCTCGAAGATGACGGTGTCGCCGGCGGAGCCCGTCTCCACCATCGCCGTGGCAATGATGGTCAGCGAGCCGCCCTCCTCAATGTTGCGGGCGGCGCCCAAGAAGCGCTTCGGCGGGTAGAGCGCGTTCGAGTCCACGCCGCCGGAAAGGATGCGCCCGGAGGCCGGCGAGGAGTTGTTGTAGGCGCGGCCGAGGCGCGTGATCGAGTCGAGCAGGACCACCACGTCCTGGCCCATCTCCACCAGGCGCTTCGCTCGCTCGATCGCGAGCTCCGCCACGGCGGTGTGCTCGCTCGGCGGGCGGTCAAAGGTGGAGGCGATGACCTCGCCCTTGACGCTGCGCTGCATGTCGGTAACTTCCTCGGGGCGCTCGTCGACGAGGACGACCATGAGGTAGCACTCCGGGTTGTTTGTCGCGATCGCGTTCGCGATGTTCTGCAAGATGGTCGTCTTGCCCGCCTTGGGCGGGGAGACGATCAGCGCGCGCTGGCCCTTGCCGATGGGCATGACCAGGTCAATCACGCGCGTGGTGAGGATGTTCGGCTCCGTCTCCAGGCGCAGACGCCGGTTCGGGTACAGCGGCGTGAGCTTGTGGAACTCCTTGCGCTGGCGCGACTCCTCCGGGCTCATGCCGTTGACGGAATCAACCCGAACCAGCTGGTTGTAGCGCTGGCGGTTGCGCCCGGAGCCGTGGGAGTGGCCCTGCCCGTTCGCGCGCACCTGTCCGATCACGGCGTCGCCCGAACGAAGGCCGTTGGAGCGCACCAGCTTGTTGTTGACAAAGACGTCCGCGGAGTTCTGGCGGTAGCCGGTGGTGCGGATGAAGGCGGAGTTGTTGTCCACCACGTCGACAATCCCGGCGACCTCCTGCAGCTCGGACGGGTCGAAGTCCTGCTGGTTCGAGTTGTGGTTGCCCTCGTTGTTGTGGCCGTTGTTGTGGCCGTTGTTGTTCCCGTCGCCCCGGCCGCGATTGCGGTTGCGACGGCCCCGGCGCCCGCGCCGGTTGCCCCCCTCGTTGTTGTCCCTGTTGTTATCCCGGTTGTTGTCCCTGTTGTTGCCGCGGCCACCGGAGTTGTCGTTGTCCTGCTGCTCCCCCGAGCCGCCGTCCTTGGAGTTGTCGTGGGAGTTGTCGTGCGCGTTGTCGTGGTTCTGGCGGGCGCGGTTGCGGCGGGCGCGGCGGGCGGCGGAACGCGACTCGTAGCGCTGGTCCTCGCCCCCCTCCTCGGGCTTCTCGGGCTTCTCGGTCTTCCCAGACTCCCCCGTCTGCTCCGTCTTTTCCGCCTTCTCCGTCTTCAGCGCGGCGTCCTCCCCCTCGGCGGGGGCGGCGGCCTTGCGGGTGGCGCGGCGGCGCGGGGCCTCGTCCGTCCCCTCCGCCTTCTCGGCGGCCTTGCGGGGGACGACACCGGTGTTGATCGCCTGGATCAGCTCCCCTTTGCGGAGGCCGGAGAGCCCCTTCAGGCCCTGCTCGGCGGCGATCTTGCGCAGTTCTGGGATCTTGAGCGCAGCCAGGTTCTGCCCTGCTGCGGTGGTGCCCGATTCGGTCACGGATGTCCTTTCGTCGCTCGCCCGGCCAGGTTGTGCTCTTCGCGGTCGTTCTGCGCTGTGGTGCCGGGAAGCTTTCGTGTGCAATTTCGTCTTGTGGTGCTCGCGCGGATGGGCCGGGGCGCATTTCGCCCGCCCGCTCCCCCGCGCTCGCGCGGCGTCCGGACCGCCCAGCCGGGTGCGGCCAAACAAGGTCCGGCGCGGAGCTTGAAAACAAGGGGTGGAACCGCAGCCCACGCCCTGACACTCGGCGCAGGTGCGCGGGGATCGCTCATGAAGGTTCCCAGGAAGATCCACTAGCGGAAGATTCACTGGCGGTCCGGTGGTCATTCTAACGCATAAGGCGGCCGGAACGCATAAACGGGGCGTCGAAAAGCAAAGCTAGAGTAGAGGCCATGCTCTCCACCATGCAGGAAGTGCCGTTTTCCGTCGGGCGGATCCTCGAGTACGGCGAGACGGTCCACGGGACGACGAAGGTCACCACGTGGCGCGCCGGCCAGGCCGAAGAGTCGAGTTTCGCGCTGGTCGGCGCACGCGCTGCCGCGTTCGCGCACGCGCTCCACGACGACCTCGGCATTGACGACGACCAGCGAGTGGCCACCCTCATGTACAACTGCGCCGAACACCTCGAGGTGATGTTCGGCGTCGCGGCGAAAGGTGCCGTGTTTACGCCCCTGAACGTGCAGCTCATGGAGGATCAGATCGCCTACGTGGTCAACCACTCCGAGGCGGAGGTGGTTGTCGCCGACCCGCGCCTGGCGCCCAAGCTCGGCCGCATCCTAGACAGCTGCCCGACGGTGCGCGCCGCGGTGTTCACCGGCGTCGAGCCCCTCGACGGCCCCGCCCGCGAGATGCCGGAACGCGTCGAGGTCTACAGCTACGAATCGCTTCTCGACGGCCGCCCGACGATCTACGAATGGCCCCAGCTTTCGGAAAACACCGCCGCTGCCCTCGTCTACTCCACCGCGACGACCGGCGCGCCGAAGGGAGTGGCCTACTCCCACCGCTCCATCTGGCTCGAGGCGATGAGCCTGCGCGCCACCGACTCGCTCGCGGTCAGCCACGGCGAGTCCTTCCTCTGCTGCATCCCCGTCTACCACGTGCTCAGCTGGGGCGTGCCCTTCGCGGCCTTCCTCGTGGGGGCCCCCCTGGTGCTGCCGGATTCCGATGTCTCCGCCCCGACGCTGGCCAAGCTCATCGCCAGCACCCACCCGCGTGTCGCGCACGGGGTGCCCACGCTGTGGATCCAGCTCATGGTCCACTACGTCCACAACCCGCCGGAGCGGATGAGCCTGACCGAGATCTACGTCGGCGGCTCCCCCGCCCCGCCGGCGCTAATCAAGGTGTGGGAGGAGCGCTACGGCGTCGACGTCGTCCACGTCTGGGGCATGACGGAGACCTCGACCGTGGGCACGATCGCCCGCCCGCCCTCGGGCGTGTCCGGCGAGGCGCGCTGGGCGTACCGCGTTTCCCAGGGGCGTTTCGCGCCGTGGCTCGAGTACCGCGTGGTCAACGACGGCGAGGTGATGGCCGCAACCGACCGTTCCCAGGGCGAGATCCAGGTGCGCGGGAACATGGTCGCCGCCTCCTACTACCACTCGCCGACGCAGGAGCCCGGCGAAGCAGCCAGCACGTTCCGCGGCGAGGACGTCTCTGACGCGCGCGATTTCTTTACCGCCGACGGCTGGCTGCGCACGGGCGACGTGGGCACAGTGACCAACGACGGCTTTATGACGCTCTACGACCGCGCCCGCGACGTCATCCGCTCCGGCGGCGAGTGGATCTATTCCGCGCAGGTGGAGAACCTGATCATGGAATCGCCCGTAGTCGTCGAATGCGCCGTCATCGGCTACCCCGACCGCAAGTGGGGCGAGCGGCCGCTGGCGATCACCGTCCTCTACGAGGGCATCGACCCAACCCGCGAAACCGCCGAAGAGCTGCGCGACTCCCTGCAGGGCACCCTGCCGACGTGGATGGCGCCCGAGTACTGGGCCTTCGTCGAGTCCATTGACAAGACCTCGGTGGGCAAGTTCGACAAGAAGGACCTGCGCAAGCACCTGGCCAACGACAAGTACGACATCATCACCCTGCCCGGGCCGGGCAATCGCTCCCACGGCAACCCGACGTCCGAGCAGGTCGAGGCGGCCGAGGGATAGCGTTCTCCAGGCGCCCCCATGTCGTCACGGAGAGGCGCCATCGTAGGTCTGGGAGCGGCCCTTCGACGCGTCTACGCGCGGAGCAGTTCCGCAGTCACAGGCCCGGCGATGTCGAGCTCGAGGACGCGGAGGCCGGCCTCACGCGCGGACTCGAGGATCTTCGGGTCGACCGGCTCCGTGGACAACACCATGGCGGTCGGGCCGGCACCGGACAGGTAGGCGGCGTAGCCGCGGTTGCGCAGCCGGTTGACCCACTCGGCCGTAACCGGCAGGACGTCGGAGCGGTAGGGCTGGTGCAGGCGGTCGCGGGTACCCTCCCAGAGGAATTCGGGGTGAGTCTGGATCGCCACCGTCATCACCGCTGTGCGGGAGACGTTGAAGCGGGCGTCGGTATGCGTGACGTGCGAAGGCAGCACCTTTCGCACAGCGTGCGTGGACGCGTAAAAGTCTGGGACGAGCGCCGTGGCCATGATGTCCTTGTGCACTGTGACCGAGACCGCGCGGTACTCCGGTTGGGACACGCCGTCGACGGGAATGTTCGTCCACGACACCACCGCTCCGCCCACGACGCTGGCGGCGGCGTTGTCGGGGTGGCCCTCGAACGCGGAGCTGAGCTGGATGATCTCGTCGGTGCTCAGCGGCCCGCCGGCAAGCGTATTCGCGGCGACAACGCCGGCGACGGCAGCGGAGGCGGACGATCCCAGTCCGCGGGACTGCGGGATGCTGTTGTGGCAGGTCACCTTCAGCCCCGGAGCGTGGACGTCGGCGGCATGGAGGCCCGAGTTGATCGCCTTGACCACGAGGTGAGAGCTATCGCGGGGCAGGTCACCGGCGCCCTCGCCGAAGATCTCCACCTCTAGGCCGGAGCCCGTAACTTCCACCTCGACGGTGTCGTAGATTCCCACCGCCACACCGAGGGTGTCAAAACCAGGGCCCAGGTTCGCGGAACTGCCGGGAACCGTCACGCGGGCGCGCAAACCTACCTCAAGATCAATGCTCATGGCTAAGCCCCGAGACGGATGACGGAGTTGATGGCCTTGACCTCGTCGATCTCACGGAGTTCGTCGACGATCGCGGCCAGCTTGCTCTCGAGGGATTTGTGGGTGACCACGATCAGGCGGGAGTGCTCGCCCGATTCCTCCTGGCGGACCGCGGAGATGGAGATGTTCTGCGCGGCGAAGCGGCGGGAGATCTCGGCCAGGACACCGGCGCGGTCAGCCACCGACATATCGATGTGGTAGCGCGTGGGCACGTCGCCGAAGTCCGCGACCGGGTAGTGCGCGTACGGGTTCTCGGCCGGGGCGCGGCCGCCGTGGATCTTGTTGCGGGCTGCGCCGACCAGGTCGCCGAGGACGGCGGAGGCGGTGGGCGCACCGCCGGCGCCGTTGCCGTAGAACATCAGGCGGCCAGCGGCCTCAGCCTCGACGAACACGGCGTTGTAGGACTTATCGACGGTGGCCAGCGGGTGGTCGTTCGGCACGAGCGTCGGGTGAACGCGGGCGGAGACGGAGGTCTGACCGGCGTCGTCGATAAGCCTTTCGCAAATGGCGAGCAGCTTGATGGTGAAACCGGCTTCGCGCGCAGCCTCGATGTCCGCGGCGGTGATGTTGGTGATGCCTTCTGCGTGGACGTCATCGTAGGTCACGCGGGAGTGGAAGCCCATCGACGCCATGATCGCGGCCTTGGAAGCGGCGTCATGGCCCTCGACATCTGCGGTCGGGTCAGCTTCCGCATAGCCCAAGCGGGTGGCCTCGGCGAGAGCCTCGTCGTAGGTCATGCCGGTGGACGCCATCGCGTCCAGCACGTAGTTAGTCGTGCCGTTGACAATGCCGGAGATGCGCTGGACCTGGTCGCCCGCCAGGGAGCGGCGCAGCATGCCCACCACCGGGATCGCGGCGGCCACGGCTGCCTCGTAGTAAAGGTCGACGCCGGCGGCGTTGGCGGCATCGGAAAGCTCGTCGGCGTGGGCGGCGATGAGGGCCTTGTTCGCGGTAACCACGGATTTGCCGGCGTTGAGCGCGGCGAGGACCAGCTCGCGCGGGTAGTCAATGCCGCCGATGACCTCGACCACGATGTCGACGTCATCCCGGTCGATCAACTCACGGGCGTTATCCGTAAGAGTGATGTCTGGGAAGTGGTCGAGCACCTCGCGCTTCTTGCTCAGGTCGGACACGGCCACGCCGCGGACGTCGATCGGGCCACCGATGCGGTGTTCGAGGTTGCTGGAGAACTCGTTGATCAGGCGCAGTACCTCAGTGCCGACGGTTCCCATACCCAGCAAGGCGACCCCCACGGGTTGCCCGATACCCTTACCGGGGTAGTTTCCGTTCCTGCCTTCGGAACTCAGCGCGGTCATGGTACTCCTGTGTCATAGTTACCGGCCGCTTTCGCCGAGGTGGCGGGGCGAAGCGGCCGTTGCGGACGTAATGCCCTACGAGTCTACAAAAACCTCTCGGGCGAGTAAGTCATCAATGGTCTCGCGGCGGACCATCGGGGTGATCTTCCCCTCGCGCACGCTGACCACCGCGGGCCGGCCGAAGCAGTTGTAGTTGGACGCCATGGAAAAGCAGTATGCTCCGGTGGCGGCGAGGGCGATGAGGTCGCCGGGGGCGATATCGTCAGGCCAGAGGGCATTATTGATGAGGATGTCGCCGGATTCGCAGTGGGATCCGACCAGACGCGTCGCGTGCGGGTCGCCTTCGGTGTTGCGGTTGACAATGCGCGCGTCGTACTCGGCGCCGTAGAGCGCGGTGCGAATATTATCGCTCATCCCCCCATCGACGGCGATGTAACGGCGGGTGGCCTCGTCGGTCACGCGGACGTCCTTGACGGTGCCCACAGAGTAGACGGTCACGGCCGCGGGGCCGGCGATCGCGCGGCCCGGCTCCACGATCACCGTGGGCGGGGCAATGCCCAGGTCCCCGGCCGCGTCCCTGACGGCGCGGAGCAGGTCGCGGGCGACGGCGTCGACATCAAGCGGCTCTTCCTCCACCGTGTACGCGATGCCGTAGCCGCCGCCGAGGTCCAGGAAGTCCAAGTGGAGGCCGAGCTCCTTGTAGATCGTGGCGTACAGGCCCAGCACGCGGGAAGCGGCGAGTTTGAAGCCCTCGGCGTCGAAGACCTGGGAGCCGACGTGGCAGTGCAGGCCGGTCAGGCGGAGATTCGGTGCGTCGTGCGCCGACTGTGCCGCGCGGAACGCGGAGCCGGAGGCCAGGGACAGGCCGAACTTCTGGTCCTCGTGGCTGGTGGCGATGAACTCGTGGGTGTGCGCCTCCACACCGGGCTTGACGCGGATAAACACGTCCTGCACCGCGCCCTCTTCCCCGGCGATGCGGTTTAGCGTGTCGAGCTCCTGGTGGGAGTCGATGACCACGTGGCCGACGCCGCTGGTCACGCAGCGGCGCAGAAATGAATCGCTCTTGCTGTTGCCGTGGGCGGTGATCCGCTGCGCCGGGAAATCTGCGGCCAAAGCGATGAGCAGCTCGTTCTCGCTGGCTACGTCGAGGGCGAGGCCTTCTTCCGCCACCCACCTGGCAATGCGCGTGGTCAAAAACGCCTTCGCCGCGTAGTGCACGTGCGCCGGGTTACCGTACGCGCGGGCCATGTCGCGGCAGCGGGACCGGAAGTCGTCCTCGTCGACGACCATGACCGGAGTACCGTATTCGGCGGCGATCTCCGTCAGCGGCACGCCGGCGATGGAGACAGAGCCGTCCTCGTGGCGGGCGGCGTTGCGGGGCCACACGTGGGCGGGCAGGTCATTAAAGCAGCCGGCCTCGTTGTGCCGCATCCGCAGCAAATCGTCGCGGGAGAGGTTCGCCGTGTTCAGGACGGGATCGAGCATTCGCTACATCCTCTCCGGGGCCGTGACGCCGACAAGGCGCAGGGCGTTGGCCAAAACGTGGCGGGTCGCCGCAGCCAGAGCGAGGCGCGCGGCGTGGATCGGCTCCGGATCCTCGCCCGCCTTGGGCAGGATCTGGCAGGAGTCGTAGAACTTGTGGAAGGCGCTGGCGAGCTCCTCGGCGTAGCGGGCGATGCGGTGCGGCTCGCGCAGGTCGGCGGCGGCTCGGACAACCGCCGGGAACTCGCCGAGCGTGCGGATGAGGTCGCCCTCCTTCTCGTGCGACAGCAGCGCGACGTCGGCCCCGGCGTGGTCAACCCCCGCCTCGGCCGCTTTGCGCTGGAGAGAGCACAGGCGCGCGTGCCCGTACTGCACGTAATAAACGGGGTTGTCCGAGGACTGCTTTGTCCACAGGTCCAGGTCGATGTCCAGGGTCTGGTCGACGGAGGAGCGCACGAGGGCGTAGCGGGCGCCGTCGACCCCGATCGCGTCGACCAGGTCGTCGAGGGTGATGATCGTCCCGGCGCGCTTCGACATCTTCACCGGTTTGCCGTCGCGCACGAGGTTGACCATCTGCCCGATGAGCACCTCGACGGCCTCCGGGTCGTAGCCGAGCGCCTGCGCCGCCGCGCGCAGGCGCGCGATGTAGCCGTGGTGGTCAGCGCCGAGCATGTAAATGGCCAGCGTGTGGCCGCGCTCGAACTTGTCGGCCACGTAGGCGATGTCGCCGGCGATATAGGCCGCGTCGCCGTCGGACTTGAGCACCACCCGGTCTTTGTCGTCGCCGAAGTCGGTGGAGCGCAGCCACCACGCGCCCTCGGATTCGTACAGGTTGCCGTTGTCCTTGAGCGTCTGGATCGCGCGGTCCACCGCCCCGGACTCGAACAGGGAGTTCTCGTGGAAGTAGACGTCGAAGTCGACGCCGAAGTCGTGGAGGGACTGCTTGATGTGGGCGAACATCATCTCCACGCCCTCCGCGCGGAAGGTCTCCTGCACCGCGGCGGGCTCCCCCTCGAGCACAGCTGGGCGCTTGTCGACGACCCGCCCGGCGATCTCCGCAATGTAGTCACCGCCGTAGCCGTCGTCCGGGGTTGGCTCGCCCTTCGCCGCCGCCACCAGCGAGCGGGCGAAGCGGTCGATCTGCCCGCCGTGGTCGTTGAAGTAGTACTCGCGGGTCACCGCGGCGCCGGAGGCCTCGAGAACGCGGCCGAGGGAGTCGCCGACCGCGGCCCAGCGGGTGCCACCCAGGTGGATCGGGCCGGTGGGGTTGGCCGAGACGAACTCGAGGTTGATCTTCTGCCCGGCGTAGGCGTCGGAGCGGCCGTATTCGGTGCCCGCGGCGAGGATGTCGGTGACGATCTTGCCCTGGGCGCCCGTGGCCAGGCGCAGGTTGATAAAGCCGGGGCCGGCGGCCTCGGCGGTGGCGATGTCGGGGTCGGCCGAGAGGGCGTCGACAAGCCATGCGGCGAGCTCGCGCGGGTTGGTGCCAGCCTTCTTGGCCACTTGGAGGGCGATGTTGGTTGCGTAGTCGCCGTGCTCCGGGTTGCGGGGGCGCTCCACCGTGACCGTCTCCGGAACGACGGTGGCGTCGAGCTCGTGGGCCGTGAGAACGTCGGTGGTGGCCCTCTTGATCGTGGCGGCGAGGTCTGCTGGCGTCATGGGCCAACAGTGTAATTGAGGCCGCGGACATCCTCCCCCTCAGCCTCGGCGGGACCCATGAGGCGGCACATGGGCCTGCGGCCAGGCGTAGTATCGCGTTAACCTCATATTCGCTGGATAGATTCTGGAAAGAATGGAGCCACACATGCGTGTAGCGCTGTTTCCGACCTGCATCGGTGACGCCCTGTTCCCGGACGCGCACAAAGCCTCCGCGCTCGTGCTGGCCCGCCTCGGCTACGAGGTCGTCGTGCCCGAAGGGCAGACCTGCTGCGGGCAGATGCACATCAACACCGGGTACCAGCGCCAGGCGGCGCCGATCGTCGAGACCTACGTCGAGGCATTTTCCGACCCCTCCATCGACTACGTCGTCGCGCCCTCCGGCTCGTGCGCTGGCGCCGTGCGCCACCAGCACGAACGCCTCGCTTCGCGCTATGGTTCCCCCGGGCTCGCCGAGGCCGCCGCCGCCACCGCGACGAAGACCTACGAGCTCACCGAGTTTATCGTCGACGTCGCCGGGACCACCGAGCTCGGCGCCTTCTTCCCCCACCGGGTGACCTACCACGAGTCCTGCCACTCGAAACGCATCCTCGGCGTGGGCGAGCGCCCCTACCAGCTGCTGCAAAACGTCGCGGGCCTGGAGCTTGTGGACTTGCCGCTCAAGGAGGAGTGCTGCGGTTTCGGCGGCACCTTCGCGGTGAAGATGGCCGAGGTCTCCGCCGCGATGGTCGCCGACAAGGCCCGCCACATCAAGGAGACCGAGGCCGAGTACGTCACGGCGGGCGATTCCTCCTGCCTAATGAACATCGCCGGGGCGCTGAGCCGCCAGCACCTCGGCGTGCGCGCGGTGCACATCGCGGAGATCCTCGCCTCGACGAGGGAGCACCCGTGGACGCCGACCTCAGCCGCCTACTCGAGGGAGGCCATGCTGTGAAAGTCATGCTGGGCAGGCCCGCCATGCCGCCGCGCGCGAAAGGCCCGAGCAACCTGCGCGGGGCCACAAAGTTCCAAAAAAGGGCACACAGCGAGCTTGACGACGTCACAAAGAGGCGCAACCTCACCTACGCCACCACCTCCATCCGGGCCAAGCGCCAGGGAGTGGTCGACGAGCTTGACGACTGGGAAGCGCTGCGCGAGGCCGGCTCCACCATCAAGCGCGACGTGCTGGCGCGGTTGCCGGAGCTGCTGGAGCAGTTCGAGGCGGAGGTGACCAAGCGCGGCGGCCACGTGCACTGGGCGCGCGATTCGCGCGAGGCCAACGACATCATCCGCCGCCTCATCGAGGAAACCGGAGAGACGGAGGTGGTCAAGATCAAGTCGATGGCCACCCAGGAGATCGCGCTCAACGAGGAGCTGGACAAGGCCGGGATCCACGCGCAGGAGACCGACCTGGCGGAGCTCATCGTGCAGCTGGGCGAGGACTTCCCCTCCCACATCGTCGTGCCCGCCATTCACCGCAACCGCGCCGAGATCCGCGACACCTTCGTCGCGCACATGCCCACCGCCGACGAGTCGCTGACCAGCGAGCCGAAGGAGTTGGCGGAGGCGGCGCGGAAGTTTCTGCGCGAGCAGTTCATGAAGGCAAAGGTGGCCATCTCCGGCGCCAACTTCGGCATCGCGGAGACGGGCACCATCTCCATCGTGGAATCCGAGGGCAACGGCCGGATGTGCCTGACGCTTCCCGAGACCCTGATCAGCGTGATGGGCGTCGAAAAGCTCGTGCCCACCTTCGCCGATCTCGGGGTCTTCCTGCAGCTTCTGCCCCGTTCCTCCACCGGCGAGCGGATGAACCCCTACACCTCCCTGTGGACGGGCGTGACCGAGGGCGACGGCCCGCGCAACTTCCACATCGTGCTGCTTGACAACGGCCGCACCGCCGCGCTCGCCGACGACATCGGGCGCGAAGCCCTGAAGTGCATCCGCTGCTCCGCGTGCCTCAACGTCTGCCCCGTCTACGAGCGCGCAGGCGGCCACTCCTACGGCTCGACCTACCCCGGCCCGATCGGGGCGATCCTTACCCCGCAGCTGACCGGCATGGACTCGGCGAGCGACCCGAACGCCACCCTGCCCTACGCCTCCTCACTATGCGGGCGCTGCGACGAGGTCTGCCCCGTGAAAATCCCCATCACCGACATCCTCCTCGAGCTGCGCCACCGCAAGGTCGAGGACCACACCCCCGTCGCCGAGTCGAAGGCCTTCGCCGCGCTGGGGCTGCTCTGGAGCACACCCGGGCTGTGGGACAAGGCCGTGCGCATGGTCGCGCTCGGCCGCGTCCTCGGCGGCTTCAACCGGCAGATCTCCACCCTGCCCGCCCCCTTGTCCGCCTGGACCAACTACCGCGACGTCGCCGTGCCCCCGAAGAAGTCCTTCCGCTCCTGGTGGGACACCGAGGAGGCCCGCACGCTGCTTTCCGACGCCCGCCCCAGCGACCAGGACGAGGAGAACTAGCATGGCCCGCACCGCAAAACAGGAGATCCTGGCCCGCATCCGCGACGCGCTCGCGCTTTCCGACGCCCCCTCCCACGTCACCCCCGCCCGCGAGTACCGCACCGAGTCCTCGCACAGCGCCGCGGAGCTGCGCGAGCTCCTCGTCGACCGGCTCGTGGACTACAAAGCGGACGTAGTGGACACCACGGCAGGCGACCTGCCCGCCACCCTCGCCTCGGTGCTGCGCGAGCGCGACTGCTCTGAGGTCGTCCACGCCCCGGGCCTCGACGCCTCCCTTTTCTCGCGCTTCGAGGGCACCGCCCGCCCCGACGACCCCGCCTCGGACCCGCGCGATCTCGGCTCGGTCGACGCCGTGGTCACCGACTCGCACGTCACCTGCGCCCAGACCGGTACCATCGCCCTGCAGGCCGACGATGTCTGCGGGCGCCGGGCGCTGAGCCTCGTGCCGGACCGCCACGTCGTGATCGTGCGCGCCGACACCGTCGTCTACGGCGTGCCGGAGATGATTGAGCGCATCGACCCGGAAAAGCCCGCCACGATGATCTCCGGGCCGTCCGCCACCTCCGACATCGAGCTCGTCCGCGTCGAGGGCGTGCACGGCCCGCGCGACCTGATCGTGCTGGTGGTGGCGCCTTAACGCACAAAGTGGCCGGTCTCCCTCGAGAGGGCGACCGGCCGCTTTGCTGTCATTGTTTCCCGTGCCACGCTTTCCATCGCGCGCATAGCTAGTATGAGGCACAGTTCATAAAAATCCATGTCATGAACCTGGAAAGGCTCGACACATTGACAGCGAAACACCCAGCAAAAACCTCGGCATCACTCCTCGCTGCCGCCGCCATCGCCAGCAGCGTTTTCGCCCCCGCCGCCTCGGCCGATCCCGCACCGCAGATTCGGTGGGAGGAGTGCCCCGCCTCGGTCACGCTCCCCAGCGCCCAATGCGGCAGCTTTGACACGCCAATGCGTTACGACGACCCCGCAAGCCCCACCATCTCCATCGGCGTGATGAAGATCCCGGCCGCCAACCAGGCCGCCAAGCGCGGCGTTCTCTTCGGCAACCCCGGCGGCCCGGGCGGCGACGGCTACACCTACTTCGGCTCCCCCGAAGCCGGGTTCGAATGGCCGCAGGAGATCGTCGACGAGTGGGACCGCGTCATCGTCCAACCGCGCGGGCTGCTCCACTCCACACCCCTCGAGTGCACCCTGCCGGAGGTCTCTGGCCTTTCCTCACTGGCACGCGTCCAGGCCGAAGGCCTGCTGAGCTCCGGTGCCCAGAGCCGCGCGGCCTGCGACGGCCCGCACCCCGGCTACGCCGCGACGATCACCACGGAAAACAACGCCCGCGACTGGGACGCGGCCCGCCGCGCGCTGGGCTACGACACCATTTCCATCCTGGGCCTGTCCTACGGCACCTACCTCGGCTCCGCCTACGCCACCCTCTTCCCTGCCACCACCGACCGCGTGGTGCTTGACTCCGCCATGGACCCCAACGCCCAGTGGCAGCAGCTCATGCGCGACCAGCAGGCCGGCTACGAGGCCGTGCTCAACGAGTACTTCGCGTGGGTGGCAGCCAACAACGCCACCTACGGCATGGGCGACACCCCGCTCAAGGCGTACCAGTACTGGTCCCGCCGCGTCGTCGCCGAGACCGGCACCAACCCCACCGTCACCCCGCCGCCCGCCCGCGTCGGCGACCTCCCGCCCGGGCTCGAGTTCACCGGCCAGCTGGGCGCGGACGTCATGACCGCCACCGGCAAACCCCGCGTGGAGGCCGAGGGAATCGTCTCCCGCCTGCTCAACCCCGGCGCCAACCAGGCCGCGTCGCCGCTGCTGAACAACACACGCATCTTCCTGCCTCAGGCGCGCAGCTGGGACACCCTCGCCCGCATGACCAACGGCACCTTCGAAGCGCCCCAGCTGCCCGAGCCTTCGCAGGCAATGATCGAGGAGCTCGCAGCCTCCGCCTTG
This sequence comes from Corynebacterium auris, assembly GCF_030408575.1. Taxonomy (NCBI): domain Bacteria; kingdom Bacillati; phylum Actinomycetota; class Actinomycetes; order Mycobacteriales; family Corynebacteriaceae; genus Corynebacterium; species Corynebacterium auris. The sequence continues at coordinate 946,288 of NZ_CP047047.1, read as the reverse complement.
GCGCTGGTGCGCCTCCAATCCGTGCAGATGTGCAACGAAAACGTCACCCCGCCCGACTACTCCCTCATCCCCGCCGCCGTGTGGAGCAACTTTATCTCCGGCGACATTTTCACCGCCCCCAACGCCCTCATCGGCTCTGGCGCCTACTGCTCCGGCGCCCAGCCCGTGACCGGCACAATCCCCCTCAGCGGCGCCGGGCTCAAAGTGCGCCCCCTGCAGATCAACGCGCTCAACGACCCCCAGACGGTCTACGCCGGCCGCGGCACCATCGCCAACGCCATGGGCTCCCACCTGGTCACCGTCCACGGCCCCGGCCACGGCCACGTGGGCCTGGGCAACGCCGCCGTGGACCGCATCGTCGTGGACTACCTGCGCTCCGGCGAGGTCCACACCACCGACGCCCCCGGCTACTTCGAGGCGCTCGCCCAGTAAGAACAACCCGTTTTCACCCCGCCCACGCGGGGTGCTAGGGTTGTAACCCGTTGCCCGCCCTCACCGGCGGCAGCGGATGTCTTCGTAGCTCAGTGGATTAGAGCATCGGTTTCCGGTACCGAAGGTCGCAGGTTCGAATCCTGTCGGGGACACGGGTGTCATGAGTCTCGTCATGCTTGACGCATGAATCGCGACTTGCTGGACGGACCGGCATCCCAGTTGGGTCAAGTCCACGGTGGTGGTGTATCTGCCTTTCGATAAGAACAAGCAGGGTGACGGTGTCAGGGGCCGTCACGAGCTCGGTGCTGGCGTGGGCTCATGCAACCTCCTGAGTGGATTCGCCGGCATCAATGACGGTGGCTCTCATCATCGTTGTGGTCTGTTCCAGGCTGGTTAGCGACATGTAGCGTTTCTGTTTGGATCCTTCTCACTCGTGTTGCTCGGCGAGTACCGCCCCGACCAGACGCACGACGGCGTCGCGGTTGGGGACAATCCCCACGACGTCGGTGCGGCGTCTGATCTCCCGGTTGAGCCTTTCGGTGGGGTTGTTTGACCACACCTTCGTCCACACCGCTTTCGGGGCATTCGTAAACGCCAGCAGGTCGTCTAAGGATTCCTCCAGGTGAATGCGCCACATGGGGGAATGTCTGCTGGCAAAACTCGACAACGTCTCGGGCCTGGTCCCACACAGCCTGGGCGTCGGGTTGTTGGAAGATCGTGTGAAACATCGCCGACAGGGTGGGCCACTTAAGTTTTCGGCACCATCGATGATGAGGTTCTTCGCGAAATGGGTGCGGCACCGCTGCCAGGACGCGTTGGGCAGGCAATCACCCACAGCGGCTTGGATGCCCAGGTGGGCGTCACTGGTGACCAGGTACACCTGATCCAGGCTGGAGTGGGCGGGGCTTTCAGGTCGCGGAAGAACCCGGTCCACGACGCGGCCGATTCGGCGGTGGCGACCTGCATACCACACAACTCCCGGTACCCGTCGGCGTTAACCCCGGTGGCCAGCAGCACGCTGGTTTTCACGACGCGCCCGCCTTCACGCACCTTCATGGTCAGCGCGTCGCAGGAAACATAGAGGTAGGGGCCGGTGTCCAACGGGCGGGTGCGGAAGTTGTCGACCATCACGTCGAGTTCTTTGGCCATGGTAGACACCTGTGACTTCGACAGGTTGGTGATCCCGAGCGTGGCGACCAGGTCGTTCATTTGGTGGGTGGAGACCCCCTTGAGGTAGCAGGTGGCTACGACGGTGGCCAGGGCGCGTTCTGCTCGTGAGCGGCGCGGGGGCAACCAGTCGGGGAAGAATGATCCGCGGCGAAGTTTCGGAATTCTCACGTCGATGGTGCCCACGCGTGTGTCCAGGTCGCGGTGGCGGTAGCCGTTTCGGTGGTTGGTGCGGGTGTCGCTGACGGTGGCGTAGTCAGCCCCGCAGACGCTGTCTGCCTGGATGGACAAGGATCTGGTTGATGACATCCTGCAGCATCTGACGCATCAGATCCGGAGAGGCTTGGGCGAGCAGCTCATCAAGGTAGGCGGTCGGGTCGATATGATTGGGTCCAGCGGCCACTCACGGTGGTTCCTTTCGAGGAGAGGTAAGAACTGATTCGAAAGGTACTGCGGTGGCCGCCTCACACATTCATGAGGCCCCTCACCGACAGTCACAGATACACCACGCTAACGGACACAACCGAACCGAGAGGGGTGCGCCCGGCCGGGGCCGTTTGGAACGCTGCTGCTACGTCAGAGCCCGAAGGCTCCGCCGCTGACGAGGATCACGATGCCGAGGCCGATGAGAACGATGGGAAAGAGGATGTGCTCCCAGCGTTCGAACATTTCCGCGATCGGGGGGCGGGTGGCGACGAACTTTGCCAGGGCCACCAGGACCGCAACGAGCGCGAGGAAGATAACGCAGTAGGCGACTACTGCGAGAGGTTCCACGCTGAGGAATACAGGGGTGTAGACGCCGATGTTGTCGCCACCGTTGGCAAAGGTGACGCCTGCGACTGTCCCCACGCCGACCTTCTTGTCGGCAACCTTGGCCTCGTCGTCATCGTCGTCATCGTCTCCGCGCCAGGCCTGCCATGCGGCCCAGAGGCCGAGGCCCAGAGGGATGAGACCGAAGTACGGGATGGCTGTCGAGGGCAGGAATGCTCCGGCGCCGATGGTCACCAGAACCGCGGCACCGAGGATGCCCGCGAATCCGAGGTACTGGCCGGCCAGAATGCGGGCGGTAGTGCCGCGCTGGCCTGCCCCTCGCGCGAAGAAGAGGGAGAGCACGATGATGTCGTCGATGTTGGTAGCTGCGAACAGGCCTATCGCCTGCAAGACCGAGGTGAGAATCATGCGTCCTCCCCAGCTGCGTAGCACCCGGGAAGCGAGCAGGCGGGATCGATGCACGGGGCGTCTTCGTCTACTGCCAAGGTGGCATCGATCAATGTAGTCAGCGCCTGCGCCAGGTGCGGATCGGCGATCTCGTATCGCGTCCGACGCCCCTCGGGCTCGGAGACGACGATCCCACAATCGCGCAAGCATGCCAGGTGGTTGGACACGTTCGGGCGTGTCAGGTCCAGATCTCGGGACAGTTCCGCCGGGTAAGCGGGATGGTCGAGCAGGGTCAAGATGATGCGGGATCGAGTGGGGTCGGCCAGTGCACGACCCAGGCGGTTCATCACGTCGAGGCGCGAAGCAATGGTCAGCATGCACTGAACTATACAGCGAGCACTGAACTAGACAAGTTCCGGGTAGCGGTGCAGCTGGTATGTGCTGCTCAAGAGACAGTGGAAGTAGCAGAGATCGCAGAGTGTTAGCGACGCTTGAAAAGTAGCCCACTTGCGACGGTCGAAAAGTAGCCCACCGACAAGATTGGATGGGTGATTTCCGTGGAAGATTGGGCCAAGATCAGGAATCTGCGTCGACAGGGCCTGTCGATCAGGAAAATCGCGGCCGAAGTTGGCTGCTCGAAAAAGACGGTGGAAAGGGCGTTGGCCTCAGATGCGCCGCCTGTGTACAAGAAGCGTGCAAGCACCGAAAACAGCTTCACCCCGTTTGAATCGCGGGTGCGTGCCCTGCTGGTGCAGACCCCGCCGTTGCCTGCCACTGTGATCGCGCAGCGTGTGGGGTGGTGTGGGTCGATCACATGGTTTCGCGATAATGTGCGCCGCATCCGCCCCGACTACCAGCAGGCGGACCCGGTGGACACGCTGATTCACCGCCCTGGTGAGCAAATCCAGTGTGATCTGACTTTCCCCTGGTGTGGGCTGAGGATTAGGACCGTGTGGCTTGAGTGGCTGCGGTTGTGTTTTCTTTCCTCCATTGCACCGCGAATCGATTCGGGCTCATGTAGCCCAGCGATGAATGAGGATGGGTGTCATTATACCGCTTCGACCAGAACCCGATGATCTGCCGGGCCTGCTCGACGTCATCGAACAGATTGTCTTCCAAGACCTCGTCGCGCATCCGGTTGTGAAACGATTCCACAAACCCGTTATGCCACGGCTGCCCAGGAGGAATGAATGCCTGCACACACTTGTGCTCTTCGGCCCAATCCTGCAGTTTAGCAGCAATAAATTCAGGACCATTATCCATCCTGAGCACTTTCGGCGCCCCGCGGTCAAGCACGGCAAGATCCAATAGCTCCACCACGGATGCCGCATCAATGGACCTGTCCACTTTGAAAGTCACATGCTGGCGTGTGAACTCGTCGATGACATTGCAGATCTTAAAGCGCCGCCCCTGGTAGTCAGAGTCGAATTGGAAGTCCAACGCCCACACATGCCCCGGGTGGTCGGCTGGGCTCACACGCGCAATCGGCGTTGTGGCACAGACCCGTTTACGTAATGTGCGTGGAGTCACCAACAGTTGTTCTTTTCTCCATAGGCGGCGAAACGCATCCCGGCCGATGTCGTAGCCGGCGTCGAGAGCCGCGACATAGGCACGCCTGTAGCCCCACCTGCGATGGGAATCGGCGAAGTCATTAACCCACCGACGGAGGTCGTCGTGTTTAACAACCGAGGGATCAAGCATTGCCGCTTCGCGTTGGGCGCGCATCCGGCAATAGGACGAGCGTGACAGCCCGACTACGGCGCATGAATGGTTCGCCCCGGGTTTAATAGAGGGTAGGAATTTGGAAAAGGAGCCCTACACATGCCCTCGAAGTACACGCCTGAGTTGAGGCAGCGTGCCATCGAACTGGTGCTGCACGCGCAAGCTGACCCTGACACGTCTCGTGGTGCGATATCCCGCATCGCTGTCGAGCTCGGAATGAGCAAGGAAACTCTGCGCGGCTGGGTCCGCGCTCATAAACAATCCGGCGCGGCAACCCCGGCTGAATCTATGGATCTTGCAGCAGAAAACCGCAGACTGCGAGCTGAACTGATTGAAGCGAAGCGCGCTAACGAGATTGTGAAAAGAGCGTCGGCTTTTTTCGCGGCGGAGCTCGACCGCCCACACACGTAATCGTCCGGTTCATCGATGACAACCGGGAGGAATTCGGGGTCGAGCCGATTATTCGCGCCCTTTCAGCAACCGACGCGAAAATCGCCCTGAGCACCTACTACGCCTACAAATCCCGGCCTGAATCATCTCGATCTATCCGCGACCGACAACTACGCAACACTTTGCGTGCCATCTATGACGACAACTACTCCTGCTATGGAGCGCGCAAACTATGGGCCGAGGTCAATCGCCGAGGCGACTTCGGTCACGTCGCCCGGTGCACCGTCGAGCGCCTCATGGCACTCGAAGGCATCCGTGGTATCCGGCGCAGGAAGAAAAAGCCTTCCACCCGCAGCGCTGCCCCCGATAACTGCCCAGTCGACTTGGTCGAGCGCGACTTTTGTGTCGATGCGCCGAACCGGCTGTGGGTCGCGGATATCACATACATCCCCACGCGTGTCGGGTGGGTGTACGCCTCGTTCGTCCTCGACGCGTATACCCGGGAGATTGTTGGCTGGCAGATCACCAACCACATGCGCACGTCACTGGCTAAAGACGCACTTGACATGGCCTTGTCAGCGCGCCTGCGCGCCGGTGAAGATGTCTCCGGGCTGATCCATCACTTTAGATAGGGGCGTGCAGTACAGGTCGGTCGTCTACGGAGAGACCTTGGCCCAGTCGCAGGTTATCGCTTCGGTTGGCTCGCGGGGAGACTCCTGAGACAACGCGATGGCAGAAGCGCTGAACTCAGTGTTCAAAGCTGAACTCATCGACCGTAGGACCTGGCCGGGGCTGCGAGATGTTCTCGTCGCGACGTCGACATTGGTCGGCTGGTACAACAACCGCCGCTTGCACTCGGCGCTGGGGTACCGCCCACCGAGCCAGGTCCATCAGGAATACTGTTAGGACCACGTGTTTAGTAACGGTGTGGTGAGTATTGAGTAACGCCCGGGTGAGTATCGAGTAACACCCGGGCGTTTTGGGGTTTTGGTGGGGTTATTAGGCCAGTCGCATGTTGGTACCTTCGAGTGTGATGATTTCGGCGCCGGCGACGAGTCGGTTGAGGATGGATTCGGCGATGACGGCATCCGGGATGGATTTGTACCACTCGTCGGGTGTGAACTGGGATGTCACGATGGTGGATCCGCGGGGTTCGCGCTCTGCGAGGATGTTGAGCAGTTGGTGTGCGGTAGCGGCATCGATTGGGGTGGTCAGGAAGTCGTCGAGGACTAACATGTCTGTGTGGTGGAGGTCTTCGAGGAATGTGATGCGGGCTGGGTCGTCGTGTTTGAGCACGGCGAGGTGGTTGGAGAGTGTGTCGGTGCGGAAGAAGCGTGCGGAGTAGTCGTTTCGGCACGCCGCGGTGAGCAGTGCTTGGGCGAGGTAGGTCTTGCCGACGGAGGATTTGCCCAGGATGACAATGTTTTGTGCGCTTTGGCACCATCGGCAGTGAGCGAGTCGGGTGATTTGCTCTTTGTTGATGGTGCGGCCGGGCGTGTAGGTGATGTCTTCGATACAAGCATCGGGATTTGGCGATCGGGATGCTTTGAGCAGTTTGTTGACTCGCCTCTCACGCTTGGCCGCTACCTCTTTGTCGAGTGCGTAGAGCACTTTGTCGGAGAAGCTCCAGTCGTCGAATGCGGGATCGGCGGCGATGTCGATGACGCTTTGTCCGAAGGCGGTCATGCGCAGGTCGGTAAAGACCGGCAGGACTGATTCGTCGAGGAAGCGGGCAGATGCTGATGCTGGTTGTGGGTGGGGCATGGGTTATGCAGATCCCTTCTTGGTGAGGTTGTCGAGGCTGAACTGGGCAGCACCACCGAGGTAGGCGCCGCGTGTGTCACGCGCTGTCGGCGCAGGTACGTCTTGGGTGGGTCTGCTTGTTGGCAGATCGGTTGAAAGGTCAGTGCCTGTAGGCCGTGTGGAGGTGTCTTTGCGCACGGCGGCCATCATGTTTTTCACCGCGGTATACGACACAGCACGCCTGGCGCCGTCGGTGGACACCAACCGCCTGCAGGCTTCTTCGAGGATTGGTTTGTTGGTGTGTTTGCCCATGTTGAGCACGTTGCGGCACGCTTGGTACGCCTGGGCAGGGATCGCTTTGGCTTCGATGAGCTCGGCAATCACCTGGCGGGTGGCCGGCCCGATTTTGGCGGCTTCGCGCAGGAAGTACTCGCTTGTCCACAACCCACGGGTCTCACCCATGTTCGCCGGGATGTGGTCGGTGTCGGTGACATACACCCCGCGGGCACGTGCGAGTTGGTGGGTGGCCACACGCTGCCCGGCGTCGAAGACGGCGAGACTGTCACCGGTGATACGCACATCCACGGTGCGGCCCACCAGCTGGTGCGGCACCGAGTAATGCACGTTGTGCACTCTGATGTGGAAATTGGGCGCGACTTTGGCGCGTTTCCATTCGGTACGCTGCCACGGTGTTTCAGGCAGCGCGGTGAGCACGTCGCATTCGAACTGATCAAACAATGCGCGCCTGCTCGTCGCATTGCCGCGAAACGGTTCGGCAGCGTTGATCCCATCGACCAGGACGATAATTTTGGCGTTGAGCTCGTCTATTCCGGCGCACTGATGACCATCAAGTGCGTGGATAACGTTCTGGGTGACAATCTTGACTGCAGCTTCAACGCTGGCCTTATCCTTGGGACGTTTCGCCCGAGCCGGCAACGCGGCGGTGTTGTAGTGCTCCAAAAACTCCTCGTAGGTGGAGTTGACCCGGCGATTCCTGTCCGCGACACTAATCGCATTCGAAGCCGTCGAGGCATTATCCGGCACGATGACCTCGGCAACCCCGCCGAAGTACTCGAACGCGCGGATATGGGCTGCAAGCCACGCGTCCTGGCGCTCATCCGCGCACGCGCAGGCGAACACCATGCCCGAATACGGCAGCGAGGCGACAAAGATGCTGACCTTCGAGCCTTGTCCGCCGGTGGGGTCAAACAACCGCATCTTCGTGCCTGCCCAGTCCACCTGCATCGTATGGCCCGGGGCATGGGTGATCCTGGCGCTCAGCCCGGCTGCATCAACGTGTTGAGCCACAAGTTGACTGTTCAGAAGACCGAAATGGTAGCGGTGTGGTGAGCATCTGGTAGCGCCTGAGTGAGTACCCGGTAGCGGTATCTCACTCAGGCGTTGCCGGTTGTTATGCGTTGGTGGTCAGGCGCATGTTTGGTCCTTCGAGTGTGATGATTTCGGCGCCGGAGACGAGTCGGTTGAGGATTGACTCGGAGATCACGGCGTCGGGGATGGACTTGTACCACTCGTGTGGGGTGAACTGTGAGGTCACAACGGTTGAGACTTTGCGTTCCCGCCCGGCGAGGATATTGAGTAGCTGGTGCGCGGTCGCGGCATCAACAGGTGCGGTGAGAAAGTCATCCAGGACTAGGACATCGACGTCGTGGAGTTGCTGGATGAACTTCAGCCGTGTGGGGTTATCGGGGCGGAGGACTGCCAGTTCGGCGGCGAGCATGTCGGTGCGGTAGAACCGTGCGGAGTAGTCGTTGCGGCATGCTGCGGTGATGAGCGCTTGGGCGAGGTAGGTTTTACCAACTGAGGATTTGGTTCGCTCGTGAAACCGCGCGGTGCGAGCATCCGAGCTGGTGTTCAATCTGGCGGTAAGAACGCTGCCGAATCAGCAGCGTCATCACCGCACGGTAATCCGTCATAAGCGGACTCCTTCCAGTACGAGCCGCACCCGAGTGGTGCGGCTCGTACTGGAAGTATCACCTTGAGCGCTGTGAGCTGCTACCGGATACTCACTGAAGCGCTACCGGAAAGTCACGACGCTGCTACCAAATAGCCGGTCGCAACAAGTTGACGAAACCGCTCGTAGCTGTAGTACCGCTGGCCTGTGCCCCCAGGCTGTGCGGTGTAGCGGCCCCACAGCACCTGCAGGGTCACCTTGTTGCGCCCGGTGCGCGCTTTGGCGACAGCGTCGAAATCGATCGGGACGAAATCCCCCTGAGCATGGCTGCGCCCGTCGACGAACCAGTCCGCCAGCTCATGATCCGCAACCCCACGAAGTTGCTCACGGGTTGTGATGTTGTGTTCCACCAGCGAATCGCGAGCCTTTTGCACGGTGGTGTGCGAGCACCGCGAACTCGAACAGATTTGGCGGACAGACCAGCCTTTCAACACTTGATCCATTACCGCCCGGTAGTCAGTCACAATCAGACTCCTCTGGTAACGCCGCGTGCCCTGAAGTCACGCGGTCACCAGAATCCTCCCCCGAACTGTTACTGGATACTCACCAATGCGTTACTCGATACTCACCACGGTGTTACTAGATACGACCGCGCAACAGAATACACCGCCGCGAACACCCAAGCGGCCTAATCGACAACAATAGGACCCTCTACAAAACTCGGGGCTTGACAGAAAGACGCTGTGAATACCCCTTGCCGATGAGGTAATCCACCGCGTCGTGGCGTCGCTTCGGGCTTAGAATTTTCCCTCGGCCAGCTCCTTGAGAGCAGCCTTTTCCAACTCGGACTGGCCGAGAAGGGTTTTGAGCTTGCTGTTTTCTTCGCGCAGACGCTTAAGCTCCCGTGCTTCGCTGCGGGTCATGGCACCGTAGTCGCGGCGCCAACGAGACAACGTCGCCTCAGATACGCCAATCTCACGGCAGATCTCGGAGGTAGTCTTGCCCTGCTTTGTGAGCCGATCAGCCTTCTCACAACGAACAACGATCTGCTCAGGGGTGTGCTTCGTGAACTTCTTCATCGCCCACCAATTCTTCCTGATCCGTTTGGATCGATCAGGCAGACACTCAAATCACCCGGTCCTAAAAACCCCGCCCACTCCAATCTCGGGGCTTATTTACGGTGACTGTCGTGACGTAGTACTCCACCCTTCACGGCAGCGCCCTCCGCTACTGAAGCGATCCCGCTGCCTGTCTTAAAGTGTGTCGAATGACATTCACTCAGGAAAATGCCACGCGAGCCCGAACAGAACCACTAAGTTCCTCAGGGGAGCAGATCTCAATTCCAGGCGCCTGCATCGCCTTATGTGTTCCCAAAAAGTGCTTGCTCACATCCGATTTGTCAAGGTTCTTAAGAACCCCGAAAAACCTTTCCGCTGCCTTAGTATTTGGTGGTCCATAGGAATTGAGAGCTGCAAAAACAATGGCCCCACCGGAAGGTACAGCAGAGAGTGCCTGATTAGTCAGATGCTGAAGTTTTTCAAAGTATTCATCGATATAAATTTTTCGCGCTACCGAGCCTGGTTCATCGCTGACGTCGAAAAACACGATAAACCCTCTTAGGGGGGATAATTCAGGTAAATCTTCATCCTCTTGCACGACTGTAATATCCCTTGGGAAATCGTACTGAATTTCATCATCTGTAACTATTACAGAAAAGGTTGCAGCCAGTTGTTCCGCTACGTCCCAAGATTGCTCGGAACTAACCCCGTATATAAGTATGTTACCCATTTCTACCAACCTTTACGGCTTTCTTGCAGGCTATATAAACAATAAGAATGCCTACACATATCAAGAGAGTTCCGGCAATCTGGCCGGCAAGAACAGTTGTCCAGGGAAGAGATTTCAACCCAGGTATATATCCAACTACGAAAGGTTCAGCTAAGAAACACAATGCAAGACTTAAGCTAAGCAAAGGGATTCTGTTCGATAAAGAGCCCAATAAGCCAAATATCATACCTGCAGGCAATGAAGCGAGGAACCAAATCTGGTTATCAGAAAAAATACTAGATGAAAAAAATCCGAGAAACGCGCCCGTCGCATAGTGGACTGCCAACATAAAAACGATTGTAAATACTCCGACGAACGATGAGAGTAGTGTTCTGCCCGATCTGGATTTTCCCGCCAGAAATGCGCAGCTTATCCATAAAGACGCCGATCCCATGATTTGCCCCACTAGATTGCGTGAGAAAAGTAGCCCGTTCGCCTGCCCTTCGAGCATAGCTGTTGATGCTGCATGGGAAAATGCATAACCCACGGCGATGGCTAGGCAGGCTGTTGGAAGAATGAATTTGTTCATGGGGCCTAACGAAAGAACCTATTGGGTGGACCAGTAGGCGTTGCAGACACCCGCAGAGATCCCGCCTGTCACACTAGCGGAAGCCCAGCTCCCGGGCCTAGCAGACCCGGTGCTAGTTTTGGTACCCATAGTGGCCGTGGCGGTGTGGCTCTTTGTCTTGTGCATGTATTTAGACGTGCAAACCTTGGAACCGTCAGATGTGTAACTGCTCCCATAGGTCCAGGTGCCACCGCCGACATTCTCCGTGGCCCGAGGTTTCACGATTGTGGTGTCCACATCAAAAGTGACAACCCCCGAAGTGGGGTTCCCCTCTTCATCCCATGTTAGAATTCGTTCGAAACTATAAGGGATGGATGGTTCGGACTGATTTTCTTGGGCAATAGCTTGGGGAGTTGCAAGGACTAGTCCAGCAATCACGATGGATGCAAGTGCTCCCTTGAGTGTGCGTTTCATGCGAGTCTCCTTGTATTTGAGTGAGACTGGGGGCAAGGTCTAGTAGGCCATTCGAACAGCTGTCAATCAAGTATTTGAACGACACTTTAAATCTACCATCAAATGACTGGTGTGGGCTGAGGATTAGGACCGTGTGGCTTAAGTGGCTGCGGTTGTGTTTTCTTTCCTCCATTGCACCGCGAATCGATTCGGGCTCATGTAGCCCAGCGATGAATGAGGATGGGTGTCATTATACCGCTTCGACCAGAACCCGATGATCTGCCGGGCCTGCTCGACGTCATCGAACAGATTGTCTTCCAAGACCTCGTCGCGCATCCGGTTGTGAAACGATTCCACAAACCCGTTATGCCACGGCTGCCCAGGAGGAATGAATGCCTGCACACACTTGTGCTCTTCGGCCCAATCCTGCAGTTTAGCAGCAATAAATTCAGGACCATTATCCATCCTGAGCACTTTCGGCGCCCCGCGGTCAAGCACGGCAAGATCCAATAGCTCCACCACGGATGCCGCATCAATGGACCTGTCCACTTTGAAAGTCACATGCTGGCGTGTGAACTCGTCGATGACATTGCAGATCTTAAAGCGCCGCCCCTGGTAGTCAGAGTCGAATTGGAAGTCCAACGCCCACACATGCCCCGGGTGGTCGGCTGGGCTCACACGCGCAATCGGCGTTGTGGCACAGACCCGTTTACGTAATGTGCGTGGAGTCACCAACAGTTGTTCTTTTCTCCATAGGCGGCGAAACGCATCCCGGCCGATGTCGTAGCCGGCGTCGAGAGCCGCGACATAGGCACGCCTGTAGCCCCACCTGCGATGGGAATCGGCGAAGTCATTAACCCACCGACGGAGGTCGTCGTGTTTAACAACCGAGGGATCAAGCATTGCCGCTTCGCGTTGGGCGCGCATCCGGCAATAGGACGAGCGTGACAGCCCGACTACGGCGCATGAAAGACGCTGTGAATACCCCTTGCCGATGAGGTAATCCACCGCGTCGTGGCGTCGCTTCGGGCTTAGAATTTTCCCTCGGCCAGCTCCTTGAGAGCAGCCTTTTCCAACTCGGACTGGCCGAGAAGGGTTGTGAGCTTGCTGTTTTCTTCGCGCAGACGCTTAAGCTCCCGTGCTTCGCTGCGGGTCATGGCACCGTAGTCGCGGCGCCAACGAGACAACGTCGCCTCAGATACGCCAATCTCACGGCAGATCTCAGCGTTAGTCTTGCCCTGCTTTGTGAGCCGATCAGCCTTCTCACAACGAACAACGATCTGCTCACCGGTGTGCTTCGTGAACTTCTTCATCGCCCACCAATTCTTCCTGATCCGTTTGGATCGATCAGGCAGACACTCAAATCACCCGGTCCTAAAAACCCCGCCCACTCCACCCCGCTGGCGGGATTCCCGACGGGACCGGGCAGAAAGTGGCGTTTCCGGTGCTGGTGATGGTGGCGTCGTATTCGAGGTTCATGGCCGCGCGTGTGCTGCCGACACGCACGACCGCAGATCTTGTTGCAGGGATGTGGGCATTGTTGTCGACATCGTTTCAGGTCGTACCTGAGCAGTTGTTGTGGGACCGAGAGACCGGCATTGGGCAAAAGGCGCTCACCCAGCCGGTGCTGTCGGGTTTGAATATCTGCCTGATCGCGGTGTAGCCACACGGTCCTAATCCTCAGCCCACACCAGCAGTTCAGCGTCAATTATGTCGTGATTCTTGACAAGCTGAAGCGACTCCAGTGACGGTGCCCTAAGGGCGATTCGATTGTGGTTGAATGACAAAGTGAACTAGTCATTCGGTCTCACTACCGGAAGGAAGAAGGTGCATGGACCATGACTCTCACCACGAGGAACGCAGCCGTTCGAGCACGCCGCCGTGGAGTGGACTTGATGGAGACCAACCCACGCCGCCTCAGGACGAAGGCCCGCATGGCAAAGAACGACCCGCGGGTGACTATCTACCGCGGCTGGGAAAAGACCTTCAACGCGATAGACCAAAGCATGCAGAAAGCGCTCACGATGAAGTAATCGATGCCGAACTTGTCGACGAAATCACTCGTCGAGTCGGTTCATACGTGTGGAGCGCCCCTGCTCCGTCACCGGAGACGTTAGAGGACTACAAGCGGGTCGACCGATCCTTCGCTGACCGGGCTATGCGAATGGCGGAGCAGAGCGTAGCGGCGTCAAACCACGAAAAGGAATGGCTTGCAAGAGGCGACGTGGATGCTCTGAAACGCGGCCAATACCTGAGTTTCGGAATGTTCATCGCCTCTATCGTAGCCGCACTATCCGTTTACTTCGGCGGAGGTTCTGAGTGGCTGGCTGGCGCCTTCTTGACGCCTCCAATCATGCAATTTTTGGGCAAACTTGTGAGATCTGTCCGCAAGGAAGAGGACGATCGAATCGAGTGACACCTGCGTAGGTCTCGGTCCTAATAGCCCAGGAAGAGCGAGTGTCTAGCAGAGATTGACTGACTGGATTAACCGGACGGGGGATCCAACACGCGGGTGCAAAAACCATGGAATTTACCCACAATCGGTGCCGCCAGAGGGGGCGAACAGACGAGGAAAACATCGCGTCCAGTTGCGCAGCGGCCGCAACGCCGCAACAATCGTGAAAAACTAACGCGCAGCACTCGGGGGAAATAATGAAAACGCTACGCATGTGCACCTACGCTGTCGCGCTCGCCACAGGACTGGCGGGCTGCTCAGCCCCGGCTCCCAACGAGCCGATCTCACCCGTCGCCGAACCGGCGCCCGCGCCAGCCGCATTTCACTTCGACAGCGGCGACCTGCCTCTCGGGGAGTTCGATCCCTACACCATTGGCGACAACCTCTTCGACCCGTGTGCCGAAATCAGCGACGCCGAATTCGCGGCGGCAGGGTTTACGAAGGATCCGAACGGCCAGGCCGCATGGTTCGATGCCGGTCTTACCGGATGCGGCATCCTCACGGAAGACCCCTACGTCGGCATCGGGCTCATGGCCAATGCGGCGAACCTTTACCTCATCGAGCGAAAGACCCCGCGGATCGCCGGCATAGAATCCTCCATCATCCCCGGTGCTGTCGCAGTGGGGTCGAACAGCGGTGCCTCGACATGCTTCTTTGTCGTGGAAACCACACGCGGTACCTTCGCGGCATACGCGGGTGATCTTACGGACAGCAGCCCGCAGGAAGCCAACTGCATCGAAGCTCGTCGCATCCTCGAGGCCTTCTACCGCTAGGCCGGTTCCACGGCGGGGGCACACCATAGTGCGCGCGTTTGCCGCGCACCGGCTCCTCCGGGCACCTACTCTCTGACACCAGACATCATCTAAGGGGGAAAAATGAACTCTGCTATCCGAGTCCTCGTGCCGCAGGTGGAACGGGCTATCCAGGGGCTTCGGGAGTCCGCAGCATCGCTAAAGATCCCGGGTGCCATGACAGACACCACCAACCTCTCCGCCTTCTCCCCCGTGTCGGGCCTCGACATGGCCGGCCGCACCCACGGCACGATCTCCGGCCACTACCAGCCGCTTTCCACCAAGGCCCTCGCCTCGCACATCCTCGACGCAGCCGCGCTTTTGGAATCCAACCTCGCCAACACGGTGCGCGCGGACCTCGATCTATCCTCCCTCTTCAGCCAGCTCGCCGCCTTTGACTCCCTTCCTGTCCGCAGCGCGGCGACAGCGCTCAGCGCACCCACCGCGGCCCCAGCGCTCGCCAACGCCACCACGGGCCGCTTCGCCAACGCTGCCCCCATCGCCGGGCCGCAGTTCTCCCTCGCCGCGCTCCACCACATGCTCACGGCCACCTCGCCTGCACACGCCACGGCCGCCGCAGCCCAATGGACCACCACCGCCTCCACGCTGACCAGCGCCGTTGCCGCCTTAGAGCACGCCAAAGCGAACCTCGCCGCCTCCGCCCCCACGAGCTGGGTTACCGCGGCAATCGACCGCGTCAACCGCATCCAGTGGGCCGGTGCCACGTACTCCGCTCACGCCGCGGCGCTTGCTACGCACACCGGCAACCTGGCCGCCCTCGCCCAGGCTCAACAGATCAACACGGCCGTCGCCCACGGCATCTGGATGTCCATCCCCGATCCCGAGGCCAAGCTGCTTTTCGAGCAAAGCTATCTCGCCCCCTTCGCCGGCGCCCTCACCACCGGCCTCGTGCCCACCAACCCCACGTTCAACCAACTCCTGCCCCCGCTGTCCGACATGCCCGGCGCGCTTCACGGCGCCCCCGCACCGACCCTCCCCCACACCCCAGCCTTCACGCCCGCGCCACTGCCCACCCGGATTGCCAGCGCGTTCGCGCAGCACGGCTACGGCGACCTCGCCCGCGCCAGCACCCCGCACGAAACGCTCGCCCACCTGCCCAACCCCACCCCCGACACCCTCCACGCTCTCGCAGAGGGGGCAACCCCCACCCAAGCGGCAGCGCTCAACACCCCGTCAATGCCGCCGACGCTCACGCCGCACGCACCCACCACCACGACGCCCCTCGCCACCGGCGCCAGCGCTGGCTCTACCCCGCACGCGACCGCCCCGGCGCTGCCCCTGGCAACCCCGCCCGCTGGATTCAACAGCTCCCCCACCCAAGCCGGCGCCATCCCCCCGGGGGCTCACGGCCGCGGCCCCGCCGGTGCATCGCGGGCTCTCGGGGCAAAGGGCTTAGCGCCGCACGCCACGGCCGCCTCGCCGACCGCGCCGCGCTTTAGCGGGGTGAACGGTGGCGGCCTCCCCTCTACCACACCGGGCGGCACACTTAACGCCGCACCAGGCACCCCGCCGGCTACGGCAGTAACGCCCGCAACCGGCAACACGGCCTCGGCCAACTCAGCCTCCCGCAACTACGCGGTCGCGCCCTCCGCCCCGGCACCAGGAACCCGCGCACAGCGAGGCAAGGCCAACACCCGCGTCACCGCCGTCACAAGCGCCGTCGAGCGCGAAGGAAACCTCCGCGCCCTCCTCGGTGCCACCCCGCCAACGCTGCCCAACGTCATCGGCCTCAACGTCACGCGCGCCGGACGCTGACCGCAACAGGGCCGTGACCGAGGCGGGGCGTGTCGGCCGGCTAGAACTCCTCCGGCATGATGATCCACGCGGCGACGTACGCGAGGACTCCCGGCAACACGCCGAAAAGCGCCAGGGCTACGAAGGCGAGGCGCACAATCGTCGGGTCGAGGTTGAAGCGCTGCGCGATGCCACCGCACACGCCTGCGATCCAGCGCTCACTCATCGAGCGCGTCAAGCGCTTCGGCTGGCTGGGGTTCGGGGGGTACTGCGAAAACTGGGACATGGTTTCTCTGCCTTTCTCTTTCGAATGCGGCTGTCTTCCATGACCCATTAAATTCACCGGCCGCGCCGCCGCCAAGGGGGATTACCCTGAGATCCACCCTGATTTATATGCTCAGGGTTTACCAAGCCCGTCCCGGACTAATCGGGGACGTTGGTGACGTCGGCGATGCCGTCGAAAAAGCGCCGCAGCGCCGGGATGTCGGCCGGGTCGAGGTGGTCGAAAACGAGGCGGCGGACCGTCTCGGCGTAGTCCGGGCCGGCCAGGGTGCAACGAGACCTACCCTCGTCGGTGAGGATGACAAAGACACCGCGGGCGTCGTTGGGGCACTTTCCTTTGGCCACCAGGCCGCGGCGTTGCATGCGGGTGACCTGGTGCGATGTGCGCGAACGGTCCCAGCCCAAGGCCACGCACAGGTCGCGCAGCCGCAACCGGTTGCCATCCGCTTCGCTCAGGGCGACGAGGACTGCCAGCTCGGGAACCGAAAGGTCCGCCACCCGCTGCAAGGTGTCGTCGATAACTCGGGTGACCTTCCTTTGCGCGACGAGCAGGGACCTCCACAGGGCCCTTTCCTCGTCCGTAAGCCAACGCGATGTTGCCGTCATGTCTCGCACCATACTACGGCGCGCGGCAACTGTTGAATTATTCTTAGTTACCCCCGGACTACCTCCGCGGCGCCCACGCTCCTTCAGCGCGGCTGCTTGAGCTCGCTCATCGACGCCCGCCGGGCGGGCACCACCCTGTCGAAGCGCCCGGGGAAGCACGTGAGTACAAAAACTTGGGCGTCGTTGGCCACCATGCCAAAAAGCGTGTTCATCAATTTGAGCCGCCGCGGATCAGTGGCGCCGAGGGCGTCGTCAACAACCACGGGCACCGGGACCGATCCGCTGTCGCTTTGCCCGGCCAGGTCGGCGACCGCGAAGCGCGTCATCAGCGCCACCTGTTCCTTCGCCCCGCCCGAAAGCTGGTCGAGGGGGATGGTGGTATCGCCGACCGTCCGGGCTTCAATGCCCAGATCTTCGCCGAGGGTGAACTCGACACCGGGGCCGAAAACCACGGAGGCGTAGCGGTTGAGGGCCTGCGCGAAAGGCTGCGCGTAGCGGGCCCGGGCTGCATCGCGGTGGGCACGCATCGTCTCCCACAAAAGCTTCACGGCATCGGCCCGGCGCCTGGTGCGCTCCAGGGTCTGCTCGGCTGCCTCGAGGGTTGCTCGGGCGCGGTCGGCCTGCTCAGCGGCGCCCGTGGCAACGTCGATGTGGCTGCTCAGCTCGGCCACTCGCTGCTGCGCCGCAGCGCGGCGCTGCTTCAGGTTATCCACCCGCGCCTGTGCCCCGGAATGCAACTCTGCGGCTAGCTCCGGGTTAACATTAGCGACCTCGCGGACCAGCTCCTCTTCCTCCGCCACAAGGGCTGCAACGCGCTCCGTGGCCTCCTGGTGGGCCTTTTCCAGCGCGCGCAGCGGCGTTTTGTCCTCCGCGGCGTCAAGCTCGGCCGTAAGGCGGGTTATCTCCGCCTCCTTCAGCTCTTTCTTCGTCCGCAACACGGTAGCCTCGCCGCCGGCCTTTCTCCCCTCCCAGGGCGTCAGCGCCGCCGCGGTGCGGTCTGCTTGTTCGGCGGCAGCATCCGCCGCTTCCTCGGCCCTACGTGCGGCCTCCTCCGCGTCTGCCTCACTGGCCGGGTCTACGCTACCCTCCTCCCCTGCGGCCTCACCGAGCGCCTCGCGCAACCGTGCCAGCTCGGCACGCAGCTCCTCGCCGTCGCGGCCCTGCGTGAGCTGCGTGCGCCTGTCCCGGGCCGCACCCACCGCCGCCGCGAGCCGGGCGTGCTCGTCGCGGGCCAGGCGCGCCTCATCCACGTCGGCGCATCCGATCTCAGCGAGCGCCTCAGCAAGAGCGCGCTCGGCCTCCTCCAGCGCGGCGGTTGAACCGCCGGCGCCAGCCCCGGCTCGGTAGACGGCGGTGACGTCTCCGACTTCGACGGTCGTACCCTCGGCAAGGCGGATCTCCTCGGTCGCTCCGGCCTCCAGAGAGATGTCGCGGCCGTCGACGCGCAGGGAGGTCCCGGCGCGCACGGCGATGTCGAGTTTGGCGGAGGTGGCGTCGACAAGCCTGCGTTGAAGCGCGACCTCGCTGGCGGCCTTCTCAATGCCCCGCACGTCCTCGTCACTGACGGGGCGCTCCGGGGTAGTCTGCAGCAGCCGGGCAAGCTCCTGGTCGACGGCGTCGAGCTTTTCCTCTAGGTCCTCCAGCTCCGTGAGGCGGCGGCGCTGGCGGGCGAGCTCACTTATGCGCCTGGCCTTCTTCGCGTGTTCGCGCGCCTCGGCGAGCCGGGCGCGGGCGGCGTCGCGGTCTTCGGTCAGGCGCGCGATGGTGCTTTCTTCCTCCTCCGCCTTCGCGGCGGCGGGGCCGAGCTGCTCGCCCAGCTTCGCGGCTTCCTCGCGCTCGGTGTCCAGGCGTTGCGCTGCGTCCCGGCGCGCCTGGAGGTCGGCGGCGGCGCGCTCCAGGTCGACCTCGGCGCGCTGCCTTTTCTCGCGTGCCTCGTCCGCCTTCGCTGCGACCTGTTTGGCGGCCGCCTCTTCCTCTTCGCGCTGCGCGCGCTCTCCGAGCGCCTCGGGCAGTTCCGTATCGATCTCCCCGATATCCGCTGTGAGTCTTTCCACCTCGTCGACGGCGCCTGCAAGCTGGGCAACCGCCGCGCGCTTGGCCTCCAGGTCAGCCCTCGCCGTCTCCACCGCGGTTTCCAGATCCTTGTAGGAGGCCTTCTTTTTTCCCTGCTGGGTGTAGTAGCGCTCGTACTCCTCCGCAATGCGGCCCATGAGCACGGTGTCCTCGGTGCCGGCGGCGGCGCTATCACTTCCGGCGTCGAGCGCCCGCGTCACCGACGGAATGCCGGCGGCAGCGATGCCCGGGTCGAGCGCTCCCTGGCGCAAAAAGAGGGTGGTAGCGAGGTCGCGGTCCAAGTGCTCGGACAGTATCGCCTCGAGTTTGTCGTCGGCCTCGCGCCCGGTGTACTGCTCGCTGCGCGGCGCCGTGATGCGCAGCTCGGAGAATGCGCGCTTGAGAAACCGCTTGTGGGCGGTGAAGGTGTAGGGGCCAACGGTTGCGGTGAGGGTGATCTCCGGTCCGACGTCGCGCCCGACGGGCTCGAGCTCCTTGGTGTTTTTCTTTTTCGAGGTGTGGCGGCGGTTGAGCACGGCGTCGAGGGCGTCGAGGAGGGTGGACTTACCGGCCTCGTTCTCCCCTTCGATGAGGATCACCCCTGTCGCGGGAAGGTCGCGCAGCTCAAGGTGCTCGATAGCGCGGACGTTGGCGATGATCAGGTCGTGGATACGCATGCGCTAGGCCCCCTTGGACAGGCGAAACAGCAGGTTGACGGCGTCGCGCGCGGCGGCGTCGCGGGCGGACAGTTCGATGAGCTCCTCCATCGCGGAGTTGGCGAAGCCCTCAAGGGGCAGGTTGGCCAGTTCCTCCGCCGCGGGTTCGAGGTGCAGGTCCATCAGGCGTGTGCGCTCGTAGAGCGCGGCGAAGACCGGCTCGAGCTCGTCGATGCCCTGTTCCAGCCGGCGCGTGGCCTCCAGCCCGAGGGTGCCCTCGAGCGAGTACTTGACCACGGTGCGAGGCTTGTCCGGGTAGGCGGCGAGCTCATCCAGCGCGGCCTCGACGTCGCGTTCGTCGGAGACCTCCCAGTGCAAAGCATCGAAGGTCCACGCCCCGGTGCGCACCTTCTCTACCGCCGCGTTGCCCTTGGTCACGGTGACAACGAGAGCGTTGCCCGAGTCCGTCTCGTTGCCGGTCACCCCGGGGGCGTGGTCGTGGAAGTCGGTGGTCTCCGGCGCGCCCGAAAACCACACCCGGCCGCTCGTGCCCAGCGAGCGTGTCGAGTGCGTATCCCCCAGCGCCAGGTAGTCGATGGTGCCGTCCGCCAGCTTGGCTTCCACGTTCGCCAGGTCAATTTGGTCCGCACCGGCCTCGGCGGTGCGCGCCTCCACCTGGCCGTGCCCCACCGCGATGCGCACCGCGTCAGTCGGCCCCAGCGGGCGCAGCGCCCTGGCCACCAGGTCCTCCGAGGCGTGCTTGGCCATCAGGGGCGCGGCGACGATTTCGACGCTCTCGCGCACCTCAACCGGTTCGAAGGAGTCGAGCACCCTGACGTTGTCGAGCGCGCGCGTCCGGGTGAACATCGAGTCCGCCACCAGCGGGTCGTGATTGCCGGGAAGCAGGTAGACGGGCACGGGCAGGGCCTTCAGTGCTTCGAAGGCACGCCCGCGCGTCTGTTTTTCCAGCGCGTTGTGCTCGAAGACATCACCGGCCACGACGATGAACTCGGCACCACGCTCGGCGGCAATCTCGCCGAGGCGGGTGACGGCGGCGAGCCGGGCGTCGTCGAAACGCGACTGCGCCTCTGGGGGAAGGAACGCGCGGGTCATGCCCAGCTGCAGGTCTGAGGTGTGGATGAAGGTCACCGAGGTCATGGATCAATCATTAGCACGCCCTCCGGACACGCTCCCGGCGGAAGAAACGCGGAAGAATATATGCAGGTCAGGAGCGCGTGAGTTCGTCGTACAGGTCCTCGATGTCCGCCACCGCCCGCATCTGGTCGATGTTAGTGAAAGAGACCGTCTGCATCGCCTGGTGCAACAGGTCGATGTCCAAATCGTCCACCATGGGCGCGACCTTGGGGTTGGGCGGGTCCGGCAGGCGGCGCCCCGCCCAGAAGTACTCCGAGCCCTCGGTGGAGTTCTCCCGCGCCACCGCCGCCGCCTCGTTGCGCGCCGTCTGCTCAATCATGGGCAGGCTCAGGCCCCGCAGCGAGAACAGGACGGAAGCGTCGGCGTCCATGAGCTCCGCCGCCTTTTGCGCGACGGCGACCGCGTGCTTGCACACCATTGCGGAATCCGGGCAGGTGCAGTAGAAGCGGATCTCCCCGTCGTCCGCGGCGAGCAGAAGCTCCAGCACCTCCTCGTCGACAACACCGCGGCGCGCCCGCTCCACCGCCCCGGGCTGCCCGCTGACGATCTCCACCGCGCGCTGAAAATCCTCGCGCCCGCGACGCGGCAGCTGCACGGCAACCGTGAAGGGGTCGTTTTGGCTCCCGGCCACCACCCCGTCGAAGCCGCCGGACCGGGCGGTGATGTCGATGACCCGGCCCTGCTCGGCGTACTTTTTCCCGCGCGAGACCCGGCCGGGGTCGGCACCGTTTAACGCCGCGTTGTACACACGCGCGGCAGCCGGGGAAAACGCCTCCTCCTCCGCCGCCTCGTGCCGGTTCGCCGTCTCCTCCGGCCCCGACACGCGCCGGCGCGCGCCGAAGTTGGCGTAGATGACGTTGTCCTCGCTCGGCCGCCTTGCCATCAGCCCTGCCCCCTATAACTCATCAGCCTGGTCAGATCCTCCGTGTCCAGCTCCGTGATCCAGCCTTCGCCCTCGCCGACGACGGCGCCGGCCAGGTGCATCTTTCCGTCGAGGACGTCTTGGATGGACTCCTCGAGCGTTCCCTTGGTAATCATCTTGTACACCGAAACGTTCTTTTGCTGGCCGATCCGAAAGGCGCGGTCGGTGGCCTGGTTCTCCACGGCCGGGTTCCACCAGCGGTCCATGTGGATGACCACCGAGGCGGCCGTGAGGTTCAAGCCGGTCCCGCCCGCCTTGAGCGACAGGATCATCGCGCGCGGCCCGTCCGGCGCCTGGAAGCGCTCGACCATCGTATCGCGCGCGGTCTTGCCCACCCCGCCGTGCAAGAAGGGCACGATCTCGCCGAGACGCGCCGACACGTACGGCTGCAGGATGTCGCCGAAGGCCTTGTACTGGGTAAAGATGAGCACCCGCTGGTCGGACTCGACGGCCTCACCGAGCAGCTGCATCAGCGCCTCGACCTTGCCCGAGCGGTGGCGGCCCTTCGCCGTCACAGCGGAGCCGTCGCCCAGGTAGTGGGCAGGGTGGTTGCAGATCTGCTTGATGCGCGTGATCGAGGCCAGCACGAGCCCCTTGCGGGCCATGCCCTCGCGCTTTTCCAGTTCGGCCTTCATGTCGTCGACAAGCGCCGTGTATAGCGCGGCCTGCTCGGCCGTCATGTCCACCGTGAGCACGGTTTCCTGCTTGTCCGGCAGGTCGTCGATGATCGCCGGGTCCGTTTTCAGCCGCCTGAGGATGAACGGTGAGGTAAGCCTGCGCAGTCGCTCGCTCATGTCGTCGGCGAGGGCCTCGTCCCGGCGAGTTTCAATCACGCGCGCGAAGTGGTTGCGGAAAAACTGCTGGGAGCCCAGCATCCCGGGGTTGACAAAGTCGAGGATGTTGCGCAGCTCGCTCAGCTTGTTCTCGATCGGCGTGCCCGTCAGCGCGATACGGTGCCGCGCGGGCAGGGCTCGCACGCTTTTCGACGCCCGAGTGCCCGCGTTCTTAATCGCCTGCGCTTCGTCGAGAACCACGTGGTCCCACGTCGTCTCCGAGAGCTCCTCCACGTCGCGTGAGGCGACACCGTAGGAGGTGATGAACACATCCGTGGCGGCGATCTTCTCCTTCAGCTGCTCGCCTTTGAGCCTGTTGCTGCCGTGGTGGACGGCCACGCGCAGGCCCGGGACGAAGCGCTGCGCCTCGCGCGCCCAGTTGCCCACCACCGAGGTCGGCGCGACCACCAGCGTCGGGCCCTGCGCGCGCCCCTCGGCGTGCTCGACGGCGAGAAGCGACAGCAGCTGGAGGGTTTTGCCGAGGCCCATGTCGTCGGCGAGCACGGCCCCGAGGTTGTTGCGCGACATGAAATACAGCCAGTCCACGCCGCGGCGCTGGTACTCGCGCAGCTGCGCCCGGACGGTGTCCGGGATGTCCACGCGCTCCGGGGCCGGGCGGTCCGTCCCGCCGACGAGCGAGGTAAACCACGGCGAGCCCGTGAACTCCACTGGGGCCTCGTCCAACGTCTCCAGCGCCAGCTCGCGCAGCTCGGCCGCCGTGGCCGTACCGGAGGTGGCGCCCTCGTCCCCGTCGTTGTCGTTGTTGCCGGAGAGCGCGGACATGTAGCGCTTCGTCTTCGCCAGGGTTGCGCGGTCGGCCAAGACCCATTCGCCCCGCAGCTTCACCAGCCCCGACTTCGAGCTGATGAGGCTGCGCATCTCCTCGTCAGTGAGGTCAACGCCTCCGACCGAGAGCCGCCAGTCGTAGTTGACCAAGGTGTCGAAGCCGAAGGCCGTCGTCGTCGACGAATCGTGGATGTTGTCCTCGCGGCTGACATGGAGCTTCGCCGTCGTTTCGGCCTCCGACCACGCCCGCGGCAGCATGACGGCGAAGTTGCGGGCGCGCAGCAACACGGAATCCACGGTGACGAAGCGAACGATCTCCTCGTTGTTCAGGAAGATGTCCCACTCCCCCTCGTGGTCGCTCAGCGGCGTCCACGGCTGGCGCGGGTGGCCGGCCGGGTCCAGCAGCTCGACCGCCTCGGCGGCGCGCTGGAAGTCGCGGCGCAAGGTCTGCGCGGTCTGCGCGTCGTAGTCCGCCAACCTGATCGGGCGCGGCGCGTCCGACCCGGCGCGCACCTGCACGCGCACCGGCCACTGCGCGGGCCCCTCGACGCCGTCGTCCGGTTGCTCCACGATGAACACCAGCTGCAGATTGACCGCGGTGATCGAGCCGTTCCACTCGCTGACCTTCAGCGATAGCTGCCCCCCGCCGCGGCGCAGCGGCTCGGCCGTGAGCAGGGAGTGTACAAAGTCGTGCCACGGGTAGGGCCGCGGCTCCTCCTGCACCTCCCGCAGGTGGGCGGTGGCCACCCAGTGCACGAGCGTCTGCGCGATGTTCTCCCCTAGGTTGGGGTTGTTCACGGTGAGCACCCCGGGGGCCGCGGCGATCATCTCGGCCAGCCAACCACGCTCCTCCACTCCCGTGCCGAGCTGCCACTCCGCGTACCACAGCCCGTCGCGGTAGGGAACGTGGATGCTCACCCGGCCCGCGCGCACGAACTGGCTGACGCCGGTGAAGGCGCGCACGAGCCAGTAGACGTCCGGGGCGATCGCCTCACGCTGGGCCGCGGAGGCGGCGGGGCTGCGCGCGTCCAAAAACGACAGGGCGGCCAGAAGGGACACGGCCTCCTCCGGCGCGTAGGCGGCGGTGGGCACCTTCAGCTCGACATGGCGCCCGCGCGGGGTTTGCAGGCGGACGCGGGCGCGGTGGTGAAATGTGGCGTCGTCAAGCAATGCCTCGACCGCGGGCGGGAACGTGCCCCGCGGGACCTGCGAGGGGAGGACGATCCGGTGGCCTTCGACCTGCTCAACCCACAGGTTCAGGCCGGACTCGGCCAGCCAGAGACCATGCAGGAGGAATTTAGGCATAACTTTCCTTATACCACGACGACGCGAAATCGCAGGTTTTGTGCGTGCGCACGAACTCGCTGAACTACTCTCAGTACATTAGTTTCCCGCCCCCGGAGGATCCATGACCGACAGTTTCTGGCTTGTTCTGGCCATTGTTTTGTATTTCGGCCTGATGGTGGCCATCGGCATCTACTCGTGGCTGCGCACGAAAAAATACGACGACTACGTCCTGGCAGACCGCGGCCTAAGCCCGTTCGTCGCCGGGCTGTCCGCCGGCGCCTCCGACATGTCAGGCTGGCTGCTCATGGGACTGCCCGGCGCTCTGTTTGTCTCGGGGATGAGCGAGCTGTGGATCGTCATCGGCCTCTTCCTGGGCACGTGGGCCAACTGGAAGTGGATCGCGCCGCGGCTGCGTTCCTACACCGAGGTAGCCAACAACTCGATCACCCTGCCGTCCTTTTTTGAAAACCGCACGCGCGATAACTCCCGCATTCTGCGGGTGGCCGCCGCGGTGATCATCATCTTCTTCTTCACCTTCTACGTCTCCTCCGGCATGGTCGCCGGCGGGCGTTACTTCGAGTCCACCTTCCAGGGCGACTACATGACCGGCATGCTCATCGTCGGCTCCATCACCGTGCTCTACACCTTCATCGGCGGTTTCCTCGCCGTCTCCTACACCGACGTGGTCCAGGGCGGGCTGATGTTTTTGGCTTTGGCCGTCGTTCCCGTCATGGCGCTGTTCGCGCTCGACGAGCCCTCCCAGATCTTCTCCTTCGCCGCCGACAACCCCTACGGGCCCTGGGAGGAGGGCAACCCCACCTACTTCACCATGATCGCCGGCGTCTCCGCCGCCACCATCATCGGCAACCTCGCGTGGGGCCTCGGCTACGTCGGGCAGCCGCACATCGTCACCCGCTTCATGGCGCTGCGCTCTCCCGCCGAGGCCGCCTCCGCGCGGCGCACCGGCACGTTCTGGGTGCTCATCTGCTACATCGGGGCCGTATTCACCGCGCTTGTCTCCACCGTCTTCTTCGCCCAGACCGCGCACAGCGTCACCGACCAGTCCGGCTTTGAGACGATCTTCCTCGACCTCGCCCGGATCCTCTTCCACCCCTTCGTCGCCGGCATCATCCTCACCGCCGTGCTCGCCGCCATCATGTCCACGATGTCCTCCCAGCTGCTCATCGCCTCTTCGGCGCTGATTGAGGACCTCTACCGCGTCGCCGCGCGAACTGCCCCCTCCCCCACGACGCTTCTTGTCCTGTCCCGCGTCATGGTCGTGGCCGTCGCCGCCGTCGCGATGGGGCTCGCCGTCAACCCCTCCGACACCATCCTCGGCCTCGTCGGCTTCGCCTGGGCCGGCTTCGGCGCCGCTTTCGGCCCCGTCGTCGTCGCCTCCCTCTACTGGCGCCGCCTCACCGCCCCGGGCGCTCTCGCCGGGATGATCGCCGGCGCGGCCACCGTCTTCATCTGGGGTTCTTCGGCCTTCCTCTCCGACATCATCTACGAGATCGTGCCCGGCGTCCTCATCGCCAGCCTGATCATGGTCGCGGTCTCCCTGCTCACCCGACCGGCCACGGGCGTGGAGGAGGAGTTCGACACCGCCATCGCCGTCACCGGGCACGCCACCGACAACCCCGAGGCCAGCTTCGACGAGGCACTCGAGCAGGTGCGGGGGAACCGCCCGGTCGCCGACACCGTCTAAGGGGGTATGCGACTTCACCCGTTCACCCTCTATCTTGTCGCCCTGTGCCTGCTGACGCTCCTCGTGGTGCCGTTTCCCACCGCGGCCTCGCGCATCGAAGCACCTGCCGCCCCGCCGCGCACGACGGTGCTCGGCTACAGCCGCGAACAGTTCGGCCCCGGCTGGGCGCCTCAGCCCGGCGGATGCACCACGCGCACTGCCGCCCTCGCCAAGGCTTTCGACGCTTCCACCTGCGCCACGCCCCCGCGCGAGTGGGAGGTAGCCGCCATCGTTGACCCTTACACCGGCCACGACATCACCCCCGGCGACGTCGAGCTCGACCATCTTTTGCCCCTGTCCGCGGCGTGGGACCTCGGCGCCTACGCATGGACGGAGCACCAACGCGTGGCCTTCGCCAACGACCCACGTAACCTCGTTGTCACCTCAGCTGCCGCCAACCAGGAGAAATCGGACAAGCTGCCCAGCGAGTGGCTGCCACCCGACTGGCGGGCGCGCTGCGCCTACGCGCGGCGCCTGGTGGCCGTCGCCCGCGCATACAACCTCGCCGTGCCGCAGCCGGACCTGCGCGCCAGCCGCCGTGCCTGCTCCGGAGTAGCCGGGCTCGCCTCGCGCCGTACCTTAACTGCGGAGGCCGTGCCGTAAGGTGTGGGTCATGACCACACTGCTTATTTTCATCCACGTCGCCGCCGCGGTGCTGCTGCTCGGCCCCGTCATGGTGTCCACCTCGATGTTCCCGGGGCAGGCGTCCGCCGCCCGTGCCGGCGGGCCGGAGGAGAAGGGGCGCGCATCCATCCTGCACAAGATCACCAACCGCTACGGGCTTTTGTCCCTCCTTGTCCCGCTGCTCGGCGTAGTCGTCATGGCCGCCAACTGGGACGCCTACAGCACGAACTACTGGCTGCACACCGCGATCATTATCTCCGTCATCGCGTGGGCCATTCTGTTCTTCATGGTTATTCCGCAGCAGCGCAAGATCATGGGGAACCTCGGGGTGCTCGACCCGGCCGAGGGCGACGCGCAGGACACCACCTCCGACTTCGAGGGCGCCAAAGCCAAGGCCGCCGCGGGCGCCGGGCTGTTCAACCTGCTCTGGTTCGTCGTCCTGATCCTCATGTTCCTGCCCCACCCCGACTCCATGTAGCCGCCACTACGCATAAAGCCTGGGTCACACCCGCTATCCGTGGTGCGGCCCAGGCTTTTTTGCGTTGCTCACATGGGGGGCGATCGGCGCCCCTAACCCGGCTTAGTTGTAGGAGATGATCCCGGGGATCGCGATCGGCAGAGTGGCCACGAAGCTGAAGAACTGCGAGAACGCGGAGCGCAGGAAGTCACCCACCGGCCCCTTCGCCGAACCGCCGACTGGCAGAAGCGCATTCTGCATGTACAGGCCAAGCAGCTCCACCTCGGATACCGCGGGGCCGTCCTCCGGCAGCACACCCACGACGAAGTTGTCTGGGCCGGGCAGAGGGGTTGGGCTCGTGGCCCACATGCTGGAGATGATGCCGATGAAGCCGCGGCCCGGCACCCACATCGGCCCGCCGGAATCGCCCGGCCTGGTCAGCGGGGCGTCGACGAAGAAGGTGTTGCCCACGTTGCCGCCGTACGTGCCGCACGTGACATTTGCGCGCGTGCGGTTGGTGGTTTGGCCGAAGTAGCACACCGGCTCACCAGGCGAGACCTGCTGCGGGCGCACCCAGGGATCGCCCGTGATGCTGTTCGGGCCGATAGTGACGCCGCTATCCCACTGGATGGCCGCCCAGTCGTTGCCCAGGCGGTTGTCGTACGCCTTCGAGCGGTAGAACGTGCCCACCAGCCCGGAGCCGGTGTCGGTCGCCCGATCCACGATGCGCACCCTCGCCCCCTCATGACCGCAGTGTGCCGCGATGAAGCTGCGCCGCTTCGCTGGGTCGTTGTAGCCGACGGTGCAGTAGCCGGTGCCTTCGACGTAGACGGCGCCACCCTGGTCGATGCGGTTGAGGTTCTGGGCGTTGGCGGACGGCGCGCCCACCGTCCCCAGCGTGATCGTCAGGGCCGCGCTCACGGCGGCAATGGTGCGAAGGGCTGTCATCTCGATCCTTACATTCACGGTAAAGCGGTGGCGGGGAAATCCCCGCTGATATTAGTCGCGCCAGTCGCGGCGTCCACGTCCGCCCCGTCCGCCCCGCTCGGAGCGGTCGCCGCGGTGACCGTAACCGCCGCGGCCACGCGGGGCGCCCTTGTCGCGCTGGATGTTGATCAGCTGGCCGGAAATGCGGGTGTCCGAAAGCCGGTCGAGGACGCTGCGGTCCAGGTTTTTCGGCAGCTCCACGAGGGTGAAGTCGCCCCCGATGGTGATGCGGCCGAAGTCGCGTGAGTTCAGCCCGCCCTCGTTGGCCAGGGCACCGACAATAGCGCCGGGGCGCACGTGCTGCCGCTTACCGACGTCAAGACGGTACGTATCGAAGTTTTCACTGTCGTGATCGAAGCGGCGCCGACCCCCGCGGTCGCCGCGTTCGCGGCGATCGCGCCCGAAGCGCCCGCCCCGGTCGTCGCGGTCGAAGCGCTCCCGGTCGCGGCGGTCGCGCTTGTCCCTCGGCGGCTCCTTCATCAAAAACTCGTCGCCCGCCTGCGCCTGGGTGGCCAGCGCTGCGGCGATATCGTCCATGGGCACGTTGTTCTCGGCGGAGTACTCGCGCACCATCGCCTTAAACACCTGCAGCTCAGAGGCTTCGAGCGAGGCGGTGATGGACTCCATGAACCGCTTCTTCCGGGCCTCGTTGACCTCGTCGACAGTGGGCAGGTCCATCTCGTCGATCGTCGCGTTGGTCACCCGCTCGATGGAGCGCAGCATGCGGCGCTCGCGCGGGGTGACAAACAGGATGGCCTCGCCGGAGCGGCCCGCCCGACCGGTGCGTCCAATGCGGTGGACGTAGCTTTCCGTGTCGTTCGGGATATCGAAGTTGAGCACGTAGCTAATGCGCTCGACGTCGAGACCACGCGCGGCCACGTCGGTGGCCACCAGGATGTCGAGTCGGCCATCGCGAAGCTGATCGACCGTCCTCTCTCGCTGCTGCTGCGCGATGTCGCCGTTGATGGCGGCGGCGGAAAAGCCGCGGTCACGCAGCTTCTCGGCGATCTCCTCGGTCTCCTGCTTGGTGCGCACGAAGACGATCATCGCCTCGAAATCGGTGACTTCGAGGATGCGCGTCATGGCGTCGAGCTTGTTACGGTGCGCCGTGAACAGGTAGCGCTGCGTGATGTTGGTGTTGGTGCGCGTTTCCGACTTGACGGTAACCTCAGCCGGATCGTTCAGGTACTGCTTCGAGATGCGCCGGATGCCGTTCGGCATCGTCGCCGAAAACAGCGCGACCTGCTTATCCTCCGGGGTGTCCTCGAGGATGCGCTCGACGTCTTCCTGGAAGCCCATGTTGAGCATCTCGTCGGCCTCGTCGAGTACGAGGAAGCGCAGGTTGGAGATATCCAGCGAGCCCTTTTCCAGGTGGTCGATGACGCGGCCCGGGGTGCCGACGATGACTTGGGCGCCGCGGCGCAGGCCGGACAGCTGAATGCCGTAGGCCTGGCCGCCGTAGATCGGTAGCACGGAGATGCCGCCGAGGTGGTCCACGAAGGACTGGAACGAATCCGAGACCTGAAGCGCCAGCTCGCGCGTGGGTGCGAGTACGAGGGCCTGCGGGTAGCGGTCCTCCGGGTCAACCTGGGAAAGAATCGGCAGCGCGAACGCCGCCGTCTTGCCGGTACCCGTCTGCGCGAGGCCGACGACGTCGCGGCCCTGCATGAGAAGCGGGATCGTCTCCGCCTGGATCGGCGACGGCTGCTCGAAGCCGACCTTCTTCACGGCCTCGACGACGCGCTCGGGCAGCGTCAGCTTTTCGAAGCCGTTCGCCGACTGTGCCGAGGCGTCAGCGGAATGGGGGGTGTCAGTGGCCTCGGTATCGGCCGCAGCCTCTGCTGCGGCGTCCGTCGAGGCGCCGGTGCCCTCAGAAGTGCCCGCATCCCTGGTGCCTTTATCGGCGGCCGTATCTGCCGCGGCAGCCTGCGGGTGATCCTGAGTTTCCGACAAATTCGTATCCGGCTCAAACTCGCCGCCGGTGGCGTTTTCGGAAGTGCTCATTGTGCCCCAACACTACGCCACCGGGGGCTGTAAGACTATTCGGCGCTGCTCAGGCTCCACCATCCCTCACGGGCTATACGAGGGAACAAATGTTCTATAGCGCTAACGTCCGGCGTCTGACGGCGGGATAGTATTCTCACTAACACTCACGTCAGCAAGCAAAGGGTTTCACGTGCGCTCCAGCTTTTCGTCTTCCGGCTCCACTCCCCTCACCTCACTTGAAATCTGTGCAGGCGCGGGCGGGCAAGCTCTCGGCCTTGAAAGGGCCGGCTTTAGGCACGCAGCAGTTGTCGAGATCGATCCCTGGGCTGCCGAAACGTTGCGGCAAAACCGAGGGCCGTCCTCCCTACACCCGTGGAATGTGCTCGAAATGGATGTCCACGATTTAGACGGCTCCCCCTGGCAGGGTGAGATCGACCTTTTCGCGGGGGGCGTCCCCTGCCCGCCGTTTTCCATCGCAGGAAAGCAGCTCGGTTCGGACGACGAAAGGGACCTCTTCCCGCAGGCACTGCGGTTGATCAAAGAGATTGATCCGCGCGCTGTCATGCTTGAGAACGTCAAGGGGCTCGCGCAAAAGCGTTTCGACGCCTACAGGGCGCAAATCCTGGAGTCACTCGACGAGATGGGATACACGGCTTTTTGGGACCTGTTCCAGGCTGCCGATTTCGGCGTCCCCCAGTTGCGGCCCCGGTTTATCCTGGTAGCGCTCAAAAAGGAGATCGCAACGGAATTTGAATGGCCGCGGCCCCAGGGACACAAGGTCACCGTTGGTGAGGCCCTGCACCCGCTCATGGCTGAACGGGGCTGGCCCGGGGCAGAAGGCTGGGCGCTTTCCGCCTCGTCCGTGGCCCCCACGCTGGTGGGGGGTTCCAAAAAGCACGGTGGGGCCGACGTCGGCCCCACGCGCGCGAAAGAAGCCTGGCGGAAGCTCGGCGTAAAGGGGACGTCGATCGCCGAAGAATCCCCCGGGCCCGACTTCCCGATTGCCGATCCGGAAAACCTTCCGCGCCTTACCGTTCGGATGGGCGGGGTAATCCAGGGCTTTCCCGACGACTGGAAATGGGCCGGGGGCAAGACCGCGCAGTGGAGGCAGGTAGGAAACGCATTTCCCCCTCCGGTGGCAGAAGCTATTGGGAGGTCGATCAAGCAGGTTCTGGCGCGGCCCGAAAACGGTTCCGGGTCCTCCCGAATCAGCGCCTAAACACTCAGCCCCGCCTATAATGGCGGGGTGCAGCCAGACGATCCGATGCCCTATGCCCTCGCGGAACATTTCCGCTCCTGCATTCCGGAAGGCGAGGCCATGGGGCGGGTATTCCGCGAGACCTTTGACCAGGCCTACGATGGTCAGAACACAGGTAGGTTTCGGCCCTCCGATTTGAGCAAAACGGAACTAGCCCACATCGGGTCTCTACTCGAAATCAACATTCGGCGCACTTTCAGCGACCTCATCTCAGACGGGGACTCAATGGATTTCAAGATCCTTGGGGCGGACGTTGACTGCAAATACTCGAAGCTCCCCTTCGGCTGGATGATCCCTAACGAAGCTCTCGGCCACTACGTCATGCTGTGCCACGCGAACGAGGAGTTATCCACCTTCAGAGTCGGTTTTCTCAAGATCACGCCGGAACTTCTCAACCGCGGCGCAAACCGCGACCAGAAACGGACACTCAACGCTCTAGGCAGATCTTCCATCGCCTGGGCGTGGCTCGACCAGAACTATCCGAAGAACATCCTCCTACAGCTAGATCCCGAAATCGTCGACACCATCATGTCGCCCACCTCTGGGCAACAGCGCCTTAATAACCTCTTTTTGCATGTGCAACAAGAGCTCATCCCCCGGGGCGTCGTCTACACCGTCGCCCAGCAGAAAGACTCCATGAAGCGACTACGCGCCAACGGCGGGTCGCGGTCCCACCTCGCTCCCATGGGCATCCTTATCCTGGGGGATTACAAAGGACACCAACGAATTGCGCGAGACCTGGGCCTACCCGTATGCACCAAAGGCGACAGCCTCGCAGTTCGCGTAGTCCGGGCTGAGCACGACTACGCGGGGCCCAAGACGGAAATTAACGGAACATTCTGGCGTATCGCGAAACCCGAGGATCCCATCGAGCCCGCCCCTATCGCGCCTCGCTAGAAACCGCGCCCCGACTGCACGAGCAAAACGCTTTTTCTTTTCTTCATTGAGCGTTCAACCGTCACGCCCCTGTGCGCAACCTTGCCCCAATATGGTCACAATCGCACATTTTCCTGTACGCCCCGAAAGGACCTCCCGTGCGATTCCGCTCTCACCTGACCGCCGTCGCTGTGACGTCGGTAAGCGCCCTAGCTCTCTCTGGCCTCCCTATTGCCCACGCCCAAACGGGCGTCGAGTTCACCATTTCAAACTTCACGGACTTTCACGGCCGCTGGGCGAAGAATGAAAGTAATAATGTTCCCGGTGCAGTCGCGCTGAAGTGCGCTATCGACAAGGCCGGCGAAGGAAAGCCACAGGCTATTACCTCGTCGGGCGACAACATTGGGGCCTCGCCCTTCGAGTCCATGTTGCTGAACGATGCACCCACCATCGGCGTCCTGAACGCAATGGGCCTGGACGTCACCGCCGTCGGCAACCACGAGTTTGACAAGGGAGCCGCTGACCTGACCGATCGCGTCGTTCCGGACTCGGATTTCCCGCACCTGGCGGCTAACGCGGAGGGGCTCAAGAAGGACGGCGAGAAGCTCAAGGACTACCACATCATGGACCTCGGCGGAGTCAAGGTAGCCTTCATTGGCGCGGTCACCGACGATATGCCCGGACTTGTGTCCCCCGCTGGTATCGCAGGGATCACCTGGCACGACCCTGTCGCAAGCATTAACAAGATCGCGAACGAACTCACCGAGGACGGGAAAGCTGACGTCGTCATTGCTCTCCCCCACGAAGGAAATATCCCCGCCACCGCCTGGTCTGAGAACGTTGACGCCGTGTTCATGGGCCACACGCACGAGTACGTCGAGCAGTTCAACTCGACCCCGATCATCTTCCAGGCGGGCGAGTACTCCAAAGGCCTGGCCAATATCGATTTTTCCTACGACAAGGAAACCGACGCGCTGACAGTGCAGAAGGCGGAGCTGCTCCGCGCCGAGCAGATCTCCCAATGCGACACGCCTTACCCGGAAATCCAGAAGATTATCAACGACGCCATGAAGACGGCAGGTGCTGCAGGACAGCGCGTCATCGGCGTCCTCGACGAGCCGATCTACCGAGGTGCCAACGAGGGCAAAGAACCGGGCTCCAACCGCGGCGTGGAATCGCAGCTGAACAACCTCATCGCGAACTCCTACAGATGGGGGGTGGCACAACGCACCGATATCACGCCGGACATCGGAATTATGAACTCCGGCGGCGTCCGGGCTGACCTCCTCGCCGGTGACGTCACGCTCAGGAACGCGCAGGAAGTGCAGCCGTTCGACGGCGACATCACTTATACCACCCTGAAGGGTGCGGACTTCATCGAGGCGCTCGAGCAGCAGTGGCAAACAGAAGAAGGAGCGCGGCCTTTCCTCGCCCTCGGTGTCTCCGACAACGTTGCGTACACATACGACCCGAACAAGAACCGCGGTGAACGCATCACCCAGGTGCTCGTAGACGGCACGCCGCTCGACCCGAACGCGGACTACATCGTCGCCGGCCCTTCATACATCCTTGGAGGCGGCGACAAATTCACAGCCTTTACCAAGGGCACCCCTCTCGCAGCACTAGGAGTGAAGGACCTAGAAATTTTCGTCGACTACCTTGAGTCTTTCCTCGGTGAGGGTGACGCGCCGGGTCCACGGAGTGGGCAATCCAACGTCGGCGTGAGCTACGAGCAGCCGCTCGTAGCCGGACGCGAGGCGACGATCCACCTCACGTCGCTGATTTACACAATGGGCGAAACCGCCACCACCGTCACAATCGAGCTCGGCGGAGCAAAAAAGACCGTGGACATTGACCCCGATTTCGGACCCGACGGGTACAACGAAGCGGGTAAGGCCACCGTCGCCCTCGCCCTGCCCGCCGAAGCCGTGGGCAACCAGAACCTGCGCATCACGACGGACGCCGGCACCGACATCTCCGTTCCGGTGACCGTTCACGCGCCCGGTGCTTCCGAATCTTCTTCGAACGGGTCCGCTGAACACGGATCGTCACAGGTCGGCTCGTCCGCATTTGCCGCGGGTTCCGCCGTCGGGAGCTTTGCCACCGTGGCGGCCATCGTCGGGGCCCTTTTCGCTGCGATCGGTGGTTTGCTGACGATCCAGCCGCAGCTGCTCGACCTGCTGCGCAACAACGTCCCCGGCTTCCCGCTGTAAGACGCTAAAGCGCAAGCTTTTCGACGCCCGCGTAGCGCCCCACTTCCCCGACGAAGCTCTCGTCGTGACACGTCAGCACCACAGCCGCCCCGCGGCGCAGACC
This sequence comes from Corynebacterium auris, assembly GCF_030408575.1. Lineage (NCBI taxonomy): Bacteria > Bacillati > Actinomycetota > Actinomycetes > Mycobacteriales > Corynebacteriaceae > Corynebacterium > Corynebacterium auris. The sequence continues at coordinate 911,148 of NZ_CP047047.1, read as the reverse complement.
GGCGGCGATCTCCGCGTGGGCGGCGGCACGGCCGGAGGCGTCGAGGCCGACGTCGGGCTCGTCGAGGAGCACGAGCGGGCGGTGCTGGGCGAAGACCTGGGCCAACTGAGCCAGCCTCAAGTTGCGCGCCGACAGGTCGAGCGGGTGCTCCCCCGGGTCGAACCCCCTCTCGCGCGCCAGCTGCTCCGAACCCACGAACTGCCCGACCGTTGCCTCGGCAACCTGGTCCGCGGCGCGCTGCAGCGCCAACGAGGCGGGCACGCGGGGGGCGGGCGCGCCGTCGAGGCCGGCGAGCGCGCGCAGAAGCGAAGTCTTGCCGGAGCCGTTGCCGCCCTGAAGCCACACCACCGCCCCGGGGCGCGCGGGAACGCGGACGGGGTCGAGGACGAACTCCGGCTGCGGGCGGGGCTTGAACCAGCGCCTTTTCCCCCCGCCGCGGCGCGCGCCGACCTCGCCGAGGTCAAGCGGGGCGCCCGCGGCGTGCACCGGCTGCGGCAGCTGAAGGGGCGCGAGAGGGGGTGTGGTGGCGGTGAGGGTGGCGTCGAGAAGCGAAAGGCGCGTGCCCCCGACCTCCTCGACGAACTCGTGGCCGAGAAGAACCACCCGCGATTGCGTAGAGCGCAGGTGGGCGGCGAGGCGGGAGGTGGAGTCCGCGTCGAGGCCTGCGAAAGGCTCGTCGAGGACGAGGGTCTCGGGCTCAAGGACCGCGACGCACGCGAAGGCGAGCCTGCGGGTCTGCCCGCCGGATAACGTCGCGGGGTTGCGCTCCGCGAGCTCGGCCAGGTCGGAAACGGCGAGCATGCGCTCGGCCCGGCGCTGCATCTCGGCGGGCGCTACTCCCCGCTGCTCGAGGCCGATGCAGACTTCCTCGATCACCGTCTCCCGCAAGAAACTGACGTGCGCCACCGCGTCCTGGCGCATGACCGCAACGCCCGGCAGGCGCTCATGGAGGGTGCGAGCACAAAGGCTCAGGCCCGCGCCGGACTCCCCGACAACCTGAACCACGCGGCCCGCCCCCTCAATCAGGCTTACATCCACACGACCACCGCCACCGCGCCGAGGGGTGCGAGCCAGCGCACGACCCGTTGAAGCATTGAGTCGGGGGCCGGGCGCAGCACCGTGCGCGCGCCGGGCAGGTCGTACCCGGCGGTTTCCAGCGCGAACCCCCGGTTCGCTCCCCCGGTCAGCAGCTCGGCGAGCACGGGGAGAACCATGTGCGGCACAACCGTGCGCACACCGATGCGCCTGCCGCGCAACCTATTTGCCTCGCGCACAACCCCCGCCGTGCGCGCCCCCTGCGGCAGGAGCTGCAATGCCGAGCCCGCGATGTAGGCCAAACGGTTCCCGCCGGGCGCGACCTGTAGCGCCTTGACCAGGTCGGGGATGCTCACGAACGTCATCGCGCCGATGAAACACGACATCAGCGCGGCGAAGCGGAGGCTCAGACTCCCCGCCACGGCGAGACCGTCGGCGGTGATGAGCGGGGCGATGGGCTCGGCGCCGAAGGGGGCGTGGATGAGGGCCATCGACGCCGCCGCGGGCAGGCTCAGGGCCGCCACGGCGGCCACAACGGAGAGGCCCCTGGCCCGGATCGTGCCCGCCACGAGCGCCACCGCGACCACTGCGGCGGAAAACGCGGGGAGATTGACCCCCAGCACCAGGATCCAGCCCGAGGCCGCCAGCGACAGAGCCGTCAGCGGGTTCACGGCGTGGCGCTTTCCTCCAACGGGGCGAAGGAGCGCACCATCCGCTTCGGCATCGCCTTCATCGCTCCGAAGACGATGAGCATGACCAGGATCTTGTCCAGCGGGTCGGAGATGAAGGACTGGAACGTCACGGATTCCAGAAGGGACGCCCCCATCTCGCGGAAGAGCGTCACCACGGCTCCGGTGCCCAGGCCCGCGGTTCCGCCGTAGACAAAGGCGGCGACGGGGGCGGCGACAACACCGCCTATGAGGCCGAGGAGCGCGCCGTAGAGCACGACGAAGCCGACGTTGCGGAAGGCGCGCAGCGCGTGGATGAACACGCCGGCGAGGAAGCCCACCAGGGCGGCGCCGGCGGCGAACGGCAGCGCGGCGGGCGTGAGCAGGCCCCACACCACGTTGTTGAGCGCGCCGGTGGCCATCCCGGCGACCGGCCCGGCCAGCGCAGCGACGAGCACGGTGCCGATGGTGTCGAGGTAAAGGGGCACACCGATCGAACCGACGATCTGGCCGATGACGGAGTTAATGATCATCGCGATCGGGATCAGCCCGATCGTGCGCGCCGGTAGGATCGGCAGCGTCGCGGCGAGCAGCAGAACGGTGCCGACCCCGTAACCCGCCAGGGTGATCAGGCCTTCGCGGGAGGAGGTCACGCTCTCCCAGTCGGTCGGGCGGACCAGGACGATGTAGAGCCAGGTTGCGAAAATAATCGCGGCGCCGACGCCAACGAGGGCTTTGCGGGCGGGCGTCCACCGGTCCCCGGCGTGGGTGACATGCGACATGAAAAACTCCTGCGGGCAGGTCGACGAGGGCCCACCTATGTCACCTCGGCGGGCAGGAACGCCAGACAGCCTAGCAGGCGGGGGCTAGTCCTCGGCACGCGCGTGGCGGACGCTGTCGAGGCCGCCCCCGAAAAAGCGCGCGTGTACCCCGCACGCCCGATCGAACTCGGCCCAGGCCTTGTCGACGTCGACACGCGTCACTACCTCGGCATTCGGCTCGCGCTCCCAGACGTCGCGCAGGTCGGCAACCGTGGTTCCACGCATGAGTTCGGAATCAGCTTCAACGTCGATGGCGGTCAGGGTGGCGTCGTAAGGCACCGTGCCAAGGGCGACCTCGCAGGCGAGCAGGTCGTGGATCTGCGCGCGGTAGCCCTCGCCGACCTCCTCGTGGAACTCGAAGTAGAAGCGCACGATGTCCGGCAGCTGCGCAGCGATGGGGGCAGGGCCAAGCTTCTCGACGACCTCCTCAAGCGCTCCGGGTTCCAGCAGCATCTTCTCCGTCACTCCCAGCGAACACACCGTGGTCGGCAGCGCGGCGGACGCGAATACCTCCTTGGCGGCGTGCGGGTCGACCCAGATGTTCCACTCCGCCGTCGGGGTGGTGTTGCCCGGGTAGTTGAACGCCCCACCCATGACGGTGATGTGGGTGAGCTCCGAAAAATGCCGCGGGTGAAGGCGTCGAAACGCGGCGAGGTTCGTCAGCGGACCGGTGACGATGAGGTGCAGGTCGTCCGTCCCCCGCTCGATCGCGTCGACCCAGAGGGCATCCCAATCGCTCTCCACGTAGCGCTCGGGGGCGCGGGCGTATCCCAGACCCGTCTCCCCGTGCGTCTCCGGGGTGGTGGTCAGCTCGCAGGCGATAGGCTGCGGTTCCCCGGCGGCGACGGGGATGGTGCGCAAGCCGCACAGGCCGAGAACCCAGGCTGCGTTGACCGCACACTGCGTGGCCTCGACGTTGCCGGAGGTGGTGGTCACCGCCTCCAGCTCGATCCGGCCCTCGTGGTGGGCCGCGGTGAGATAGATCAGCGCCAGGGTGTCGTCGATGCCCGGGTCGCAGTCGAAGAGGACGCGCATTCTTACTCCTTCATGCGTTAATCGTGGCGTGTGCCTGTCTCTTTTCCGTGCACAGCCCACGTGAGCAGCGACACGAGAGCGATCACGCCGCAGGAGGCGAACGCTGCAGCGAAACCGAACTTTTCCGCGAGCATACCGGCCGCGATTGGGGCGACGATCGCGCCCGCATCCTGCGTCATCTGGAACGTGGACAACACCTTGCCCGCTGAGCGGTCGTTGCCGATGATGTCCGCCAAAGTTGCCTGCTGCGCCGGGTTCATCAGCCCGCCGCCGATGCCGGCGAGCACGGAGACGATAATGAGGGACCAAAACGTCGTAGCAAAGCCCATCAGCCCGGTGAACACCGCGATGGCCGCCAGGCCCGCGAGGATCAGCGGCTTGCGCCCGACTGCGTCCGCCAGGGCGCCGGAAAACTGCAGTGTGACGGCCGTTCCCACGGCGAACGCTGTGAGAGCCAGGCCCGCCGCGGCCTCGCCGTGGGCAAACACGCTGGCGGCGAACAGCGGCAGAACCGCGACCCTGACCCCCATGTTCGCCCACCCGTTGGTAAAGCCCGACGTCAGTGCGCTCTGGTACGTCGGTGAGGCCAGCGCCTCCCGCAGTGGCATCGCCGGCAGCTTCGGCGGCAGGACCGCCCTCCGGCTCGAGCGCGCCGTGCCTGCCCAGACGACCACGACGGCCAGCGCGATGAGGACACCGTAAATGGCGAAGGGCGGCCGGAACCCCAAAAAGGACAGCGCGGCGCCGATGACCGGGCCAAAGATGCTTCCCAGCAGGAAGGCCGAGGCATACAGCGCGTTGGCGCGTCCCCGGATGCTCGGGTGCGTCACGCGCACGATGAGTGCCTGGGCGGACAACGTGAACATAGTCGAGCCGAACCCCGCGATGAAGCGCAGCGCGAAGATGTGCCAATACGCCTGGGCGAAGGCGACCATGAAGGTCGACACAGCGACGATGAGCAACCCGGTCAGATAGACGGGACGCGAACCGAACCTGTCCACCAGCAGTCCGGCGCCGGGCGCTCCGATCACGCGCGCGGCGGCAAAAACCGAGACCACGGCCCCTGCGGCCGCCATCGATACCCCGAAGCTCTGGCTGAACTGCGGGAGGATCGGGGCGATGAAACCGTAGCCGAGCGCGATGACGAATGCCGCAGCCGCCAGTACATGAATCGCAGTGGGAATGCGGGGCCGCGTGGCGGCCGAAGAATGCTCAGTGCCCATGACGCTTCCACCCTATCCCTCGGGCCAGCGAAGGTACTCCGGCGGCCCTATTGGAACATGTGTTCGACGCGTTCGAACGGTGTGTCGAACACACGCCCTAGTGTCACACGCATGACACACAACCTTGCCCGCACCATTACCATCCGCCACCCGGAGATCCTCAGCGCCCTGCGCAGCATCATCCGGCACCCGCGCTCGCTCGCGCGCCCGGGTGCCTCGTGGCGCCCTCCCCTCAAGACGCTTCCCCGGGTCGACGGCGCGGAGCTCACCGTCGCCGTCACCCGCCGCCGAGTCGGCCCCCGCGCCCGGGCCCGCGTTCGGGGCTACGGCGAAACCCACACGCCCGCCTACATCATCGAGCTGCGCCTGACGGACAGCTCCGGGCTACGCGCCGAACCACGCACCACGGAAGCCTGGGTTCGCGCGCTCATCCCCGCCGAGCACATCGGGGCCGTGCACGAAATACCAGGGCCCCGCGCCACGAGCTACGTCTGGCTCACAGACGCCGCCTACACCCCCGTGCGCTCCCCCGCCTCCATGTTCGAGGGCCTGCAGGCGGCCTGAGATGCACCTACACCTCGTCGATATCGGAGGGTTCGCGCGCCGGGTCGATCTCGGTCTCCGTGTCACGGCTCGCCGAGGCGGCATCTTCCTCCCCGTCTTCCCCGTCCTCCCCGTCTTCCCCGTCCTCGCCGTCTTCTTCGTCAACTTCCTCGGGAAGGTCTTCTTCCAGGCCCGGGCCGTCGTCTTCGCCGAAGATGTCGTACACGTCCGGCTCGTCGAAGTCGTCCTCCACGGGCAGCAGCTGCGACTCCCAGTCCTCCGCCTGGTCCGCGGCGAGCGAGAGGACGTCGAAAAGCCTGTCAAAATCCGCGAACGTGCCCAGGTTCAGCACCTCCGCCTCGGAAATGGCCTCGTCGTGGATCGTCTCAAAAAGGCGGGCACGATCCTCGTCCGTGAGCTCTGCCTCGCCGTCGGATTCCCAGAGCTCGCCGATGGCGTCGTCCATGAGCTCGTCATAGTTGTCCGACAGTGCCACAAACGACACTGCGGCGCACGGCTCACCGTCGACGACCTCCACCAAAACCTGCAGCTCAGCGTTTTCTCCCACCTCCGCGCGGACGAGCTGGCTGTTGACGCCGTCTTGGAAGAACTCGAGGTCCGCGATCCTTTCATCGGTTCCTTCGAGCAGGTCTCGCAGGACCGTGACCACCTCGTCTGTGGCAACGTGCTCGGCAACGGTGGCAACGGCGGCTTCCGTCGAGAACACCACCGCGACGAGGACCGCTTCGAACTCCTCGTCGTCCTCGTCCACGTCCGCCGCCGCGATGTACACGTTCGCGGCCGGCAGGTGCGGGTCGATCTCGACAAACTGGATCTCCACGTCCGCCGTGATCGGGACGAACATGGTCTCGTCGTGCACTCGCGATTCGATGCCCTCGCGGTCAAGGGCGGCGGCGATGTCCTCGAAAAAGCTCATGGCGCACCAAAGTCCTTCCAAATGGTGGTGGGCAAGTCCACCCCGCTGCGGGGGCAGGCCAACCGTCGAAGTTCGACCCGCACCAGCCTAGCCACGAAGCAGCTGCTTTGCCCGCCGGCTCTACTGCTCCCCGGAGCTTTCCTCGTCGGCGAAGGTGGCCAGGGACTCCACGAGGTCCTGGCGGTTGTTGCCCCACTCGCGCATGTTGAACTGCTCCCAGGCCCGACGTTTGGCCGCTTTCGGGTCGAATTCCACCCAGAACTTTTCGCGAAACACCGCGGTTGCCCGGCCTGGTTTATCGTCACTGCGGAAGCCGTAGACTGGCCACTCCTCGCCCGGCGCTCCGCCGTGGAAGAAAGATCCCCAGTGGTGCTGCATGACGCGGCTGATCTCGCCGAGGCCTTCCTGCGAACTAAATCGATCGATCTGGGAAGCACGCGTAGTCAGCGGGGCCCCAAACACCGCCTCAAGGTCCGAGGTATGCATCGCCCCCAGTCCCAGCCGCCGCTTGGTTGCCGAGGCGTAGTCGAAACGGTACATCCACGTCGGGGCGGCGCGCCGGTGTGCCGTGGCCAGGGTCACCGAGGGCGCCCAGAACACCGCGTCCGCGATGAGCTCAGCGAAGTCCGAACGCTCCTCCGCGTGGCCGTAAGCGCTGAGCACCACGTCCGCGTTGTCCTTGTCAAACACCTCCAGCGCCCGCCGCGCGGCGCGCGTGCGGGACTTCGTGGTCTGGTAGAGGGCTTTGGCGAAGCTCGCCTCGTCGGCATTCGTGCCGATGATGAAGGGCACCGGCGCCTGCTCACCCTCCTCGAAGGCGTCGAGCGGGTGGGTCGGCAGGGTCGTGCCGTCCACCGTGGGCATGAAAGAGGTGTTGAACTGCGAGACCTCGCGGCTGTTGAAGAGCATCGACTGCCCCACCCGCACGAGGTCTCGGGCGTCCTCGCGTCTGAGGTCGGCCAAGGTGGTGGTGCGGGGCATATCCATGTCATCGAGAAGCGTGCGCACCCACATCGCTGCCTGAAGGCGTGTGTGGACGCTGGCGCACGGCGCCGACTGAGCGATGCAGCGGTGAAACAGGCCCCGTGCGGACGGGGCGGCCATCAGGTGCACGACCGCGGCGCCGCCCGCGGACTCCCCCATGATGGTCACGCTGCCGGGATCCCCTCCGAAGGAGGCTATGTTGTCCTTCACCCACCGCAGCGACAAGATCTGGTCAAGCATCCCAGGGTTGGCCACGCAGTCGCCGCCGAGCGAATGAAAATCCAGGTAGCCGAGCACTCCGAGCCGGAAGTTCACCGACACGTAGACAATATCCGTGGACACCGCCAGGTTGTGGCCCTGCAGTACCCGCTCGTGGCTCGCGCCGGTGACGAAGGTACCGCCGTGGAAGAAAACGACAACCGGAAGCACGTCGTCAGTGTCGGGGCGCACAATATCAAGGGTGAGGCAATCCTCGGTCCCGATCACCGGGTCTTTCCAGCTAAAAGCGCCCTGCAGAGCCGGCTCCGCGTACTCGCTTGCCTCGCGCACTCCGTCCCATGGCTCTGGCGGGCGCGGCGCACGAAAGCGGTGTTCCCCCGCAGTGTCGGCGCCGTAGGGGATCCCGCGCCAGGTGCGCACACCTGTGTTCGGGTCGATGATTCCGCGGACCTCCCCTGCCGCCGTGCGGGCGACCGGGCGTGAGGCTGAGTCCATGCCACCCACATTAGCGAGCCGCTACGATATGGTCTCGGCGGGAATCAAACCCATGCGGCGCGCGCTACACACTTCAGGCACGCGTCCTCCCGGCCGGGCTCTGCCACCAGGACCGTCCGCAGGCGCCGAAGACAAGGAGAACAGCATGGCTTTCAAGCGAGGCACCGACCGACGCGCAGACACGGCGAAGGATCCGCAGATGCAGCACGTCATCACCGACGCCCTCAACTCGGATCCCGCCGCGCTCGAGGACGAGGCTGGGGCGCTGGGGGAAACGCTCATTTCCGCCGTCGATAAGGCGGCGCACCTGCAGTCCGGGCCCATCCGGGCGTACGTGGAATGGGTGCGCCGGCGTCACCCCGAGGCAACGCCCGCCAAGGTGCAGGAGATCCTGGACAAGCACTTCCGCAATGCCGTAACTGGCACGGGAGCCGGAGTCGGGGCCGCCGCGGCCGTGCCGGGCATCGGGTTCATCGTCGGGGGCGTGACAGTGGCCGGCGAATCCGTCCTCTTCCTCGACATCGCCGTGTTCTACACGGTCGCAAGCGCCCACCTGCGCGGCGTGGATATCTCCGACCCGCAGCGCCGGCGGGCAATTGTCCTCGTGGCGCTGACCGGCGCAAAGGGCCTTGCCGTCGTTGACGCCCTGCTCGGCGAGGACGCGCGCTCCACCCCGGCGGCCGCCTTGTCGCGCTTTTCGGTCCCGCGGCTGGCGGAAATGAACAGCATTCTCACCCGCGTTGCGTTGAAGTCGCTCCAGAAGAGGGTCAGCCGGGCCTGGCTGGGCAAGATCCTCCCGTTGGGCATCGGCGCCGTCGTCGGTGTTGCCGCGAACCGAAAACTGGCGGCGCGGATCATCGGCACGGTCTTCTCCAGCCTGGGCCCGCTGCCCGAACGATTCCTCGCTGCCCTGCCCACCGCCCCGGCCGAGGGCGAGCAGCCCGCGGACGGGGAGGATGAGGGTCCGCGCAGGTTCCTCCGCTTCGTGCGCACCGCGACGGGGCACACAGCCGCTGGCCGCATGGCCGCCGACCAGGGCGATGCCGCCCCCCGCAAAGGACTGATGCGCCGTCGACGCTAAACCCAGCCCCCGGCGTGCGCTGCTTGCTGAGGCGTTCGGCGCCAACCGCACCCCCGCCGCGCTCGCATTCTTCACGGCCGTGATCGCAGCCGTGGCCCAGGTCGCGCTGCCATCGCTGACCGGGCGCGCGGTCGACGTTGCCGCCGGCAATGCCCCCGGCTCCGTCTCTGAAATCGCGTGGGCCATGGTGGGTATCGCTGTAGCCACTTACGCCCTGAACTGGTTGCGGCGCTACTCGGCGGGGCTTTTGGCCACCCGCAGCCAGCACCGCGTCCGCGTCGGCATCCTGCGCACGCTGCAGCGGCTCGACGGCCCGGGCCAGGACGACATCGTCACGGGTCAGGTCGTGTCTCGCTCGATTACGGACCTCAACCAGTTCCATATGGTGCTGGCCACTCTGCCCCTTTTTGTCACCCGCGCAGCCCAGCTTGGCTTCACCCTCGCCGTGATGTTCGCGATGGACGCGGGCTTGAGCCTGCTCGCGCTTGCCCTGCTGCCGCTGATTCTCTGGGAGGCGAACCGCTCGCGCACGGCACTCTACGCCGCGACCTGGGTCAACCAGCAGTCTGCGGCGGATCTCGCCGAGCACGTCGAGCACACCGTCTCGGGGGTGCGCGTGGTCAAGGCGTTCGGCCGCGAGGAACGCGCCATCGACGAGCTCGATCGGCTCAGCCGGCATCTCTACGCCACGAAGATGCGCACGGCGAAGCTCACGGCGCGCTTCCAGCCGGTACTGACCCAGCTGCCGAAAATCGCGCTGGTCATCACCATCGTCGCCGGCGGGCTGACCGCGATGTCCGGGGCGATCTCCCTCGGCGGGTTCGTCGCGTTCACCACCTACCTCGTCTCCATGACGGGGCTGATGAGCATGCTCACGAACCAGTACGTGCGCCTCCAGATGGGACTGAGCTCCGTCGACCGCCTCGGCGAGGTGCTCGCCCTGCGCCCCGGTCGCGCCGAGCCTCTCTCCCCCGCGCCCGCCCCACACGGCGAGGTTGGGCTCCGCTTCGACGCCGTCACCTTCGACACTGGCGGCCACCGCGTGCTCGACGGCTTCTCTCTTGAGGTCCACCCGGGCGAGTTCGTCGCCCTCGTCGGCCCGGCGGGTGCCGGGAAATCCATGGCGGTGCAGCTCGCCGGAGGCTTCTACGAGCCCGACGGGGGCAGCATCTCGCTTCTCGACGCCCACGCCAACCCCACCGATTACTCCGCCCTGCCGACAAGAGACATCCGCGGGAAGGTCACCTGCGTCTTCGACGAGGCCTTCCTGTTTTCCTCCTCGGTGCGCGACAACATCGCACTGGGCGCGCCCGACGGCGCCGCCACCGACGCGCAGGTGCACGAGGCGGCCCGCCTGGCCCGCGCTGACGAGTTCATCGAACGCCTCCCCGACGGCTACGACACCGTCGTCGGCGAGCGGGGCATGACGCTGTCGGGCGGGCAGCGCCAGCGCGTCGCGCTCGCCCGCGCGCTGCTGTCGCGGCCGAGCGTGCTCGTGCTCGACGACGCAACCAGCGCCATCGACGCCGAGAACGAGGCCACGATCCTAGCGAACCTGCGCGAGAGCCTCGGCGGCGTCGCCGTGCTCGCGGTGGCGCACCGGCAGTCCACCGTCGACCACGCCGACCGCGTCGTTGTTGCCGAAGCCGGCCGCGTCATCCTCGATGCGCCCCGCGACGAAGCCACAGCCAGCGCCGAATACCGCGCGCTCATGGACCCGGCGGGGCACCCCGCACCCGCCGCCGAGCCGTCGCACGACGAGCTCTGGCCGCCCGTGGAGGCCCCGAGTGGCGAGCACGTGCTCGTCTCCGGCCCCGGGACGGGCCGCGGCGGCGCCATCACCGCCACCCCGCAGCTGCGCCAGCGGGTAGAAAGACTCCCCGCCGCAACGGAAGAGCCGCGCGTCGACGCCGCCCGCCTCACCGCCGCGCAGCGCCCCTTCCGGATCTCCGAACTCTTCGGGGACGTGAAATGGCTAATCACCGCGACGGCCGCCCTACTCATCGTCGGAGTGCTGGCGGACCTCGCCTTTCCCACCCTCGTGCGCGCCAGCATCGACCTCGGCATCGAGCAGGGTGAGCCGGCTGTCCTGTGGCGCGTGGGCGCGCTCGCGCTGGCAGTCGTGGCTGCCGCGTGGGCGAGCGAGGCCGTCATGACCGTCCTGAGCGCACGCTCGGGCGAGCGCTTGCTCTACGGGCTGCGTCTGCGCAGCTATGCGCACCTGCAGAGGCTTGCTTTGTCCTACTTCGAGCGCCACCTGTCGGGGCGGATCATGACCCGGATGACCACGGACATCGATACCCTGTCCAGCTTTTTACAGACGGGACTGGCGCAGGCCATAGTCTCGGTAGCCACTCTCGTCGGCGTGTGCCTCATGCTCGTCGCCACCGACCCGGAGCTGACGCTCGTGGCCCTCGCCGCGGTCCCCGTCATCGTCGCCGCGACCGTCGTCTTCCGCATTCTGTCGAAGCGCTGGTACGCCGCCTCGCGTGCCCAGATCTCCGCCGTCAACGGGCAGTTCGCGGAGCTGATTGGCGGGATTCGCCCCACCCAGATGCACCTCGGGGAGGACGCCGCCCAGGCCGGTTTCGACACCGCCTCCGACACCTACCGGCGCTACCGCATGCGCTCGACGGCTCTTTTGGCCACCTACTTCCCCGGCATGCAGGCCATCGCGCAGGTCATGACGGCGATAGTCATCGCCGTCGGCGGCGGCAGGGTAGCCGGCGGCGAGCTGTCCGTCGGCGTCCTCGTCGCCTTCACCATGTACCTGGGCCAGCTCTACGGCCCCATTCAACAGCTCGGCCAGATCTTCGACTCGTGGCAGCAGGCGACGATCTCCTTCGGGCGCATCACCGAGCTGCTCGAGACCCGCACGACCGTCCCGGATAGCGGTAGGCTTCCCGGCGCCGACCGCGCCGCGGCCGCGGACCTCGCTCTCGACGATGTCACCTTCGGCTACGACCCAGCCCAGCCCGTGCTCAGCGCGGTCGACCTCACCCTGCACGCCGGCGACACGGTGGCGCTCGTTGGTCCGACCGGAGCGGGCAAGTCGACCGCCGTCAAGCTTCTTGCCCGCTTTTACGACCCCCTCTCGGGCACCGTGCGCGCGGCCGGGCGCGACATCTCCGACTTCCCGCTCCGCGAATGGCGCCGCGCCGTGGCCCAAGTCCCCCAGGAGACCTACCTCTTCCCCGGCACCGTGGCGGATAACATCGCCTACGGCGTCGACGACGCAACGGACGAAGAAGTCGAGGCGGCTGTGCGGCGCATCGGCGCGCTGGGCGCCATCGCTGGGATCCCCGGCGGGTTCAACCACCCCGTCGGGGAGAGGGGCCGGGGTTTGAGCTCCGGGCAGAGGCAGATCATCGCGCTCGCCCGCGCGGAAATGCTCGAGCCCGATCTCATGTTGCTCGACGAGGCGACCGCCACCCTCGATCCGGCCACGGAAAAAGCCGTCCTCGACGCCACCGATCACGCCACGGCCGGGCGCACCGCGGTCGTGGTTGCGCACCGCCTCGCGACAGCCGCGCGGGCCGATCGTATCCTCGTGGTTGCCGAAGGACGTATCATAGAGGACGGTTCCCACGAGACCCTCCTCGAGCGGGGTGGCGCGTACGCCCGGGCGTGGTCCGTCAACCGCTAATGGGGGTGGGTCTTGCGCACACCGCACGAAAACCGGGAGCGAGTTAGCGCTCGTTCGCGGGCCACAATTAGAGTCAATTAAGTTACCGCTTTACCCCACCCGAGAAGAGAGGCGAGCACCTGCCGTGAGCAGCGACAACACTTTCGGCCAGAACGACTGGCTGGTAGACGAGATGTTCCAGCAGTACAAGGAGGACCCCCGCTCCGTGGACAAGGAGTGGCGTGACCTCTTCGACAAGGAGGGCTCGCCCGCCTCCGCCAAGGGCACCGCAACGATCACCCCCGCTGGCGAGCGCGGCACGTCCACCGACTCCGCCACCAAGGCCAAGACCGACGCCCACGTCGCCTCCACCACCGCCGCCCCCAGCCAGGACGGGCGCGAAACCAAGGTGGACCAGGCCGCCAAGAAGGCGGAGAAGAATGGTGCCCCCACCCTGCCCAAGCCCAAGGTCTCCCCCATGGAAAAGGCCGCCTCGGCCACCGTCGAGCCGGGCGAGACCCAGCTCAAGGGCGCCCTGCGGGCGATCGCGAAGAACATGAACGAGTCGCTGAGCATCCCCACCGCTACCACGGTGCGCGAGATGCCGGTCAAGCTCATGTTTGAAAACAGGGCGCTCATCAACGACCACCTCAAGCGCACCCGCGGCGGCAAGATCTCCTTCACCCATATCCTCGGCTACGCCATCGTCCAATCGACGAAGCTGCACCCGGACATGAACAAGAGCTACCGGGAGGAGGGCAAGAAGTCCTTCGCCGTGCAGCCCGAGCACGTCAACCTCGGGCTTGCCATCGACCTGCCCCAGAAGGACGGATCGCGCTCGCTTGTCGTCGCCGCGATCAAGGGCTGCGAGACCCTCTCCTTCAACGAGTTCGTCGACGCCTACGAGGACATCGTCAACCGCGCCCGCGTGGGCAAGCTCACCATCGAAGACTTCCAGGGGGTGACCATCCAGCTGACCAACCCCGGTGGCATTGGCACCCGGCACTCCATCCCCCGCCTGACCACCGGGCAGGGCACGATCGTCGGCGTCGGCGCGATGGATTACCCCGCCGAGTTCGCAGGAGCCTCCGAGGACCGGCTGGCCGAGCTGGGCGTGGGCAAGCTCGTCACCGTGACATCCACCTACGACCACCGCGTTATTCAGGGCGCGGAGTCCGGCGAGTTCCTCCGCGACATCTCGCAGCTGCTCATCGACGACACCTTCTGGGACGAAATCTTCGCCTCCCTGGAGATCCCCTTCTCCCCGCTGCGCTGGGCCCAGGATCTGCCCAACACGGGAATCAACAAGGACACCCGCGTCATGCAGCTCATCGAGGCCTACCGCTCCCGCGGCCACCTCGTCGCCGACACCAACCCGCTGCGCTGGCAGCAGCCCGGCCTGCCCAAGCCTGACTCCCGTGACCTGCTCATGGAGACCCACGGCCTGACCATCTGGGACTTGGACCGCACCTTCCACGTCGGCGGCTTCGGCGGCAAGGAGACCATGACCCTGCGCGAGGTTGTCTCCCGCCTGCGCTCCGCCTACACCCTGCACGTCGGCGCCGAGTACACGCACATCCTCGACCGCGACGAGCGCGAATGGCTGCGCGACCGCATGGAGGCCGGCATGCCCAAGCCGACCAACGCGGAGCAGAAGTACATCCTGCAGAAGCTCAACGCCGCCGAGGCCTTCGAGAACTTCCTGCAGACGAAGTACCTCGGCCAGAAGCGCTTCTCCCTCGAGGGCGCCGAGACCCTCATCCCGCTCATGGACGCTGTCATCGACACCGCCGCGGGCCAGGGCCTCGACGAGGTCGTCATCGGCATGCCGCACCGCGGCCGCCTCAACGTGCTGTTCAACATCGTGGGCAAGCCGGTTGCGACCATCTTCAACGAGTTCGAGGGCAACATGCAGTCCGCCCAGCAGGGCGGCTCGGGGGACGTGAAGTACCACCTCGGATTCCAGGGCGAGCACATCCAGATGTTCGGCGACGGCGAGATCAAGGTCTCCCTCGCCGCTAACCCCTCGCACCTCGAGGCCGTCGACCCGGTGCTGGTGGGCATTGCGCGCGCCAAGGATGACCACCTCAGGCACACCGAGGGCCGCACCGACCACCCCGTGATGCCGCTGATGCTCCACGGCGACGCCTCCTTCACCGGCCTAGGCGTCGTCCAGGAGACGCTCAACATCTCCAACCTGCAGGGCTACTCCGTCGGCGGCACCGTCCACATCGTGGTGAACAACCAGATCGGCTTCACCACGACCCCGGACTCCGGCCGCTCCACCTACTACGCCACCGACCTGGCCAAGGGCTTCGACTGCCCCGTCTTCCACGTCAACGGCGACGACCCGGAGGCCGCGGCCTGGGTCGCCCAGCTCGCCGCGGAGTATCGTCGCGAGTTCGGCAAGGACGTTTTCATCGATCTCATTTGCTACCGCCTGCGCGGCCACAACGAGGCCGATGACCCGACGGTGACCCAGCCGCGCATGTACGAGCAGATCCAATCCCACCCCTCGGTGCGCACCCGCTACACCAACGACCTCATCGGCCGCGGCGACCTGACCAAGGAAGAGGCTGAGATCGCCGCGCGCGACTTCCACGAACAGCTCGACTCCGTCTTCTCCGACGTCAAGGCGAACGAGGGCAAGCCCAGCGAGCAGACCGGCATCACCGAGGCTCAGAAGCTCACCCGCGGCCTGGACACCAACATCACGGAGGAGACTTTCCGCCGCCTGGCCGACGCCTACCGCAACCTGCCGGAGGAGTTCACCCCCAACAAGCGACTGAACTCCGTGCTGAAGAAGCGCGGTTCCTCCTTCGAGGACGGCGATATCGACTGGGGCTGGGGCGAGCTGCTCGCCTTCGGCTCCCTGGCAGAGGAGGGCAAGTTCGTCCGCCTCGCCGGCGAGGACTCCCAGCGCGGCACGTTCACGCAGCGCCACGCCGTCCTCTACGACCCGGAGACCGGCGAATCCTACAACCCGCTCGACGCCAATGCGGTCGAGGCGGGCAACTCCGGTCGCTTTGCCGTCTACAACTCGGCCCTCACCGAGTTCGCCGGCATGGGCTTCGAGTACGGCTACACGGTGGGCAACCGCGACGCCGTCGTCGCCTGGGAGGCCCAGTTCGGCGACTTCGCCAACGGCGCCCAGACGATCATCGACGAGTACGTCTCCTCCGGCGAGACCAAGTGGGGCGAGCTGTCCTCCCTCATCGCCCTCCTGCCGCACGGCTACGAGGGCCAGGGTCCGGACCACTCCTCCGCCCGCATCGAGCGCTTCCTGCAGCTCGTCGCGGAAGGTTCCATGACCATCGCGCAGCCGTCCACCCCGGCCAACCACTTCCACCTCCTGCGCCGCCAGGCTCTCGGCGAGATGAAGCGCCCGCTCATCGTCTTCACCCCGAAGTCGATGCTGCGCAACAAAGCGGCCACCTCCCAGCCGGCGGACTTCATCGAGGTCAACCGCTTCCAGTCCGTCATCGACGACCCGAACTTCGTCGAGCGCGGCAACAAGAAGATCTCCGGCGCGGATCACTCCAAGGTGGAGACGATTCTGCTGTGCTCCGGCAAGATCTACTGGGAGCTGGATAAGCGCCGCCAGAAGGACGAGCGCGACGATGTCGCCATCATCCGCGTGGAGATGCTCCACCCGATCCCCTTCAACCGACTCTCCGACGCGTTTGCCAACTACCCGAACGCGAAGCAGATCCGCTGGGTTCAGGACGAGCCGGCCAACCAGGGCGCGTGGCCGTTCTACAACGAGCACCTGCGCAACTTCGTCGAGGACATGCCGGAGATGATCCGCGTGTCCCGCCGCTCGCAGTCCACCACCGCGACGGGTGTGGCCAAGGTCCACCAGATGGAGGAAAAGCAGCTGCTTGACGAGGCCTTCGCCAAGTAGCACCACCCCCCATCGAAAAGGGGGCCGGCCCCGCATCCGGGACCGGCCCCCTCTTTTTCGGCTTGTGCTTCACGACGCCACCCAGGCGGCGCCCCACCGACACCTACACCGGCAGCTGCTGATCCACCTCGTCCTGCGTGACCGCGGCCGGGCGGTCGGACACGCGGATACCCATGTACTCCTGCAGCCAGTCCGCCACGGCCCTTTGCGGCTCGGCGCCACCGGCGATGTCCTCCGACATCTCGGCGACATCGTTGGTGGTCAGCGCGCGCGTGGCCGAGTTGATGCCCTGCCGCTCCCCGCGCGTGAACAGGATCTTCTGAAAAACGGGGATGATGTTTTCCGGCAGGGCGTCCTCGCGCGGGCCGCCGCAGCCTTCAGCGGGCGAAGGGTCGACCGTCATGAGGTGGCCCGGCAGCACCCCCACCGCGGCCGCGTAGGTGTCCTCCGAGGGGGTCGATTCCGCTGCGGCGGATGTGCCGCCGGCAAGTAGTGCGCTCAGCTCGTCAGCTCCTGAAGGGTCGAACTGGCGCAGCGCCGTGCCGGTGCAGGTGATAGCGAAGCTCACCTCGCCCCAGCCGAGCTCGTCCGCGGGCGTCAGCGTGACAAGGTCCGCCTGGCGCCCCTGGGAGAGCAGGATCTGGTGGTAGATCTCCCCCAGAACGAGCTGCTCGGGGAAGCGCGAGTCCACCCCGACCGTCACAGCCGGCCGCTCGTCCGCCGCCGAGACGTAGGCGATGCCGTCTGCGGCGAAGCCGACACCGACGGCGAGGGCCACCGAGGCAGCGGCCACGCCCGCCGCGGGAAGCCACCGGGGCTGGGTCATTAGAGCCGATTCCTTTCTTTCGTCGCCCGAGCGGCTAGGCCTCGGGGTCGCGCGGTGCGGCGGGGGTACCGAAGCCCATCTGGGCGATGGCGTCGCGGGCGCGAGGCGCGGTGGAGGGCTCGCACAGGACGTCGTAACGCCCGGCCACGATCGTGGTCGCCGAGGAGAAGTCGCGCTTGCCGGAGGACAGCCCGTAGCTGATCGCCGCGAAAATCAGGCCGAAGATCGCGCCGATGAGCACGGCCCAGAGCAAAACGGCCCAGCCGGTGCCGGGGATGGAGAAAATGGCGAAAATCAGGCCAATGAGAAGGCCCAGCCACGCGCCCGCCAGGGCGCCACCGCCCAGCACTCGCGGCCAGGTCAGCCGGCCGGTCACGCTTTCCACCTGGATCAGGTCCACGCCCACAATCGCGAGGTCCTCCACCGGGAACTCCTGGTCGGAGAGGCCATCGACGGCGCGCTGCGCGTCGGCGTAGGTGGTGAAGCTGCCCACGGGCCACCCGGTTGGGCGTTCCGGCGAGACCTGGGGGGCGTTTCCGCGTGCGGATCCTGCGGGTTGAGTCATGTCGTGTCACGTCCTTTGTCGTATCTTCTTCGGCGCCGCATTTCGGCACCCACCCCTACTACGGTACTCACGGAAGCGGCGGTGAGGGTTCACGGGGCGGGCAGGCCTATACTGGCGTTAATGTCTACGACCCCTGAAACCACTTCCGCAATCACCGAAGATCAGGTCCGTGAGGCGCTCAGCCGCGTGGAGGACCCAGAGATCGGCAAACCCATCACCGAGCTCGACATGGTCGAATCCATCTCCATCGACGGCAACGACATCTCTGTGGGCGTGTATTTGACCATCGCGGGTTGCCCGATGCGCGACACCATCCAGTCAAACGCCTACGCCGTTCTCGAAGAGCTCGACGGGGTGGGGCAGGTCGAGGTCACCCTGCACACGATGAGTGATGAGCAGCGCCGCGCCCTGGCCATGAAGCTGCGCGGCGCGCAGACGACGCCCGAGATCCCCTTCGCCGACCCGGACACACGCACCCGCGTCTACGCCGTCGCTTCCGGCAAGGGCGGGGTGGGCAAGTCCTCCGTCACCGTCAACCTGGCCACGGCGCTTGCAGACCAGGGCCTGACGGTGGGCATCCTCGACGCGGACATCTACGGCCACTCCGTTCCCGGCCTGATGGGCGCGGCCGACGCCTCCCCGACCGTCGTGGACGATATGATCATGCCGCCGATTGCCCACGGCGTGCGCCACATTTCGGTGGGGCAGTTCGTGGAGGGCAACGCCCCCATCGTGTGGCGCGGCCCGATGCTGACGCGCGCGATCCAGCAGTTCCTTTCCGACGTCTACTGGGGCGACCTCGACGTTCTGTTCATGGATCTGCCCCCGGGCACTGGTGACGTCGCGATCACGGTGGCCCAGCTCGTGCCCAACGCCGAGCTCATCGTCGTCACAACGCCGCAGGCGGCGGCAGCCGAGGTGGCCGAGCGCGCGGGCACGATCGCCCAGCAGACCGGCCAGCGCATTGCGGGCGTCGTGGAGAACATGGCCGGAATGGTCATGCCCGACGGCAGCGTCATGAACGTCTTCGGCGAAGGCGGCGGGCAGCACGTCGCGGACCGGCTGACTGCCCTCACCGACAACGACACGGTTCCCCTTCTCGGCTCCGTACCGCTGGACCCCTCCCTGCGCGAGCACGGCGACACGGGCAACCCCGTCGCTGTGTCCGAACCGGATTCCCCCGCCGGCTCCGTGCTCAACGAGATCGCCGCGAAGCTCAAGGTGCGCCGCGACTCGTTAGCGGGCAAGAGCCTCAACCTGGGCGTGTACCGTTAGGTAATGTCCGCCCAGGAGAACCCCCCGCCCGCGGCCTCTCCCCCGTCGCCACGGGCCTGTTGAGTCGGCGGCTTCGGCACCGGGCGCGGCCCCGCGGGCCTTTCCGGAGTCGGCGTTGGCGCGGACGTAGGTTCGTCGTCCGGGTCCTCGAACAATACCTTCGTGATCGCCCGGCGCGGGCCGAGTGCCGCGTACTCGGTGACTGTGCCAAGCGGCTTGCGGAACTCCTCGAACTCCTCGAACGCCCCGTTGAGCTCCATTTCCCTCTTGGCATTGTTGACGGCCTTGCGCGCAGCGTAGATAGCAGCGCGGACGTCTTGGACGACCCCCGGAAGGCGCTCGGGGCCAATCACGATGAGGCCGATGATGAGAAGGAAGAAGATCTCTCCCCAGCCAATACTGGAAAACACGGCTCACACCTTACCCGTGGCGGCGAAGCGCGCGCAGGGCGGCGCCGACCACGTCGTTGATGATCTCGGCACCGCGGCTCGACTCCCGCTGGCCGCCCACTTCAACGCCCTCAAGGTCACCGACCTGGCTCAACCGGTCCACGAGTGTCTGCGGCGCGCGCAGCGTCTCGTCTCCGCGGCAAGTGCGCAGGCGCGCGGCGGCGGAGCGCTGGATGTACACGTCGCGCCGACACTCCGCGCACTCCGCGATGTGCGCGCACGCGCGCCGCTCAGCGGAGGCGGAGAGTTCTCCGTCCGCGAATGCGGCGATCGCCTCGGTGCTGAGGTGCTCGGTGGAACTGAAACGCGGACTGCTCGCACCCCCGGTTGACGTCCCCGTCTGCTCGGTCACGATGACGGCGCCTCCTTTCCACGGTCAGCCTCCACGGTTACGTGAGGCTTACTTATCCTCCCTTTATACTCCGCCGCGCGTGGCTCGTACGGCGCCACACGCTCAGCGTATGCGGATCAGATCGTGGGCACCGTCGTCTTCGCGGGCCTGTGCCTCGAGGTTCTCACGCAGCTGGGTGCGTCCGCGGTGGATCCGGGAGCGAACCGTTCCCATCTTCACGCCGAGGGTGTCGGCGATTTCCTCGTAGCTCATTCCCACGACGTCACACAACACCACCGCGACACGGAAATCGGGGCTCAGGTCGTCGAGGGCCTTCTGCAGGGCCGGGTCGAGGTTCGATGCTGTAAAGGCCTGCTCGGGGGTCATGTCGGTGCCGGGGACGCGCTCGTAGTCCTCGGGCAGGGCCTCCATGCGTATCTTCGCGCGGTGGCGCACCATGTCCAGAAAGAGGTTGGTGGTGATGCGGTGCAGCCACCCCTCGAAGGTGCCCGGCTGGTAGTTCTTCAGGTTGCGGAAAACACGCATGAACGTCTCCTGCGTGAGGTCCTCCGCGTCGTGCTGGTTACCCGATAGCCGGAAGGCGAGGCGGTAGACACTGTCGGCGTGCTCAGCGACCAGCTCGCCCCACGAGGGCATGTCCGCCTGGCCTGCGTCGAAAGCGGCGGTACCGCGCAGCGGGGCGGCGGGCTCTTCAGCGGGCTGCGGGGACGGGCGGCGGGCGGCGTGTGCTCGGTCGCGTGACATGGTCTCAATTCTTTCAAATCGCATATCGCAACGCCACAAAACCAACCGGCAAAATGCTGCCAATACATAAAGTTTCGCTAACGATCGTACGCCGGGTGCTCCGGAGGGGAGCCTATGATGGTGGACGTGACTGATTCTGCGTTTCGCACCATGAACGACTACATCGCGCAGCGAGCGGAGGCCACCGCGGGAGACGACATTGCGCAGGGTCTCGCCCTGGCGTTGACCCACGCGGAGGAAAATTTCCTGCCCACCCCCGGCGCTCCCCTCGGCGCGCTCCTCGGCAGCCTCGCCGCCGCCGGAGCCGCCCACTACGGGGCCGTCGCCGTCACCCCCGCCGCCGGTGCGGTGGGGCTGCATATCCTGCGCGGCCTCCCCGAGAAATCGCCGCTGACGTGCATCGACCCGGAAGCCGAGCACCAGGCGGCTGCGCGGGAGGCCTTCCGGGCGGCAGGCTTTAGCAGTTCGCGCGCGCGCTTCCTCACAGCGCACCCGCTCGACGTGATGAGCAGGCTCGCCCCCGCCTCCTACCACCTCGTTTACGCCGACGTCGCGCCGGTGGAGTTGAGCCCGCTCGTCGCGGCCGCCTGGCCGCTTCTCGCTCCGGGCGGGACGCTTGTCATCGCAGATTCGCTTCTCGACGGCACGGTGGCCGACCCCACGCGCCGTGACCGTGACACGGAGGCGGCCCGCGCGGCGGAGGAGGACGTCGATAAGCTGGGCGAATCCAAGGAAGCCCTGGTTACCCGCCTGCCGCTTGACGGCGGTATCACCCTGATCACGCGGCGCTGACTAGACCACCTGGTTCTTGCCCACGACCACGATGCCCTGGGGGGACACGGTGTAGCGCTGCCGGTCACGCTCCAGGTCGACGCCGATGATCTCGCCGTCGGAAACGTAGACATTTTTGTCCAAGATGGCGCGGCGCACCACCGCGCCCTTGCCCACGCGCACCCCCGGCATGAGAACGGAGCCCTCGACAGAGGCGCCCTCCGCGACGCGCACGTCGGTGGACAGCACCGAATTGCGCACCGTGGCCCCCGAGATGATGGAGCCGGAGGCGACAATGGACTCCTGCGCGATGCCCCCGATGACGAACTTGGCGGGCGGGAGGTTGCTGTCCTCGGTGGAGTGAATCGGCCACGCCTTGTTGTACAGGTTGAACACCGGGTGCGACGAGATGAGGTCCATGTGGGCCTCGTAAAAGGAGTCGATCGTGCCCACGTCCCGCCAGTAGCCTTTGTCGCGCTCGGTGGCCCCCGGGACGGAGTTCTGGGAGAAGTCGTAGACGTGGGCCTCGCCGAGGTTGACAAAGTACGGGATGATGTCGCCGCCCATGTCGTGGTCCGAGTCCTCGTTCTGCTCGTCCTCGAGCAGGGCCTTGATCAGCGCCTCGGTGGAGAAGACATAATTGCCCATGGAGGCGTAGGTGACCTCCGGGTCGTCCGGGGTGCCGGGCGGGTCCGCAGGCTTTTCCAAGAACTCGGTAACCGTACCGTCGTCGTCGGCCTGGATGCAGCCGAAGGCGCTTGCCTCCGCGCGGGGCACGCGGATCCCGGCGACCGTGGCCGCCTTGCCCGAGCGGATGTGGTCCTCGACCATCTGCGAGGGGTCCATGCGATAGACGTGGTCGGCACCGAAGACGAGGACGTAATCCGGCATATCGTCGTAGATGAGGTTGAGCGACTGTACGATCGCGTCCGCGGAGCCGTTGTACCAGCGCTTTCCGCGGCGCTGCTGAGCGGGCACGGAGGCGATGTACTGCGGCGTCGGGCCCGACACATTCCACGCGGTGGCCACGTGCCGGTCGAGGGAGTGCGACTTGTACTGGGTCAGCACTGCGATGCGCATGTAGCCGGCGTTAACCAGGTTGGACAGCACAAAGTCAATCAGGCGGTAGTTGCCCCCGAACGGCACCGCGGGCTTGGCGCGGTCAGCGGTGAGAGGGAACAGGCGCTTTCCCTCGCCGCCCGCGAGGACGATGGCAAGAACTCTCGGCTGGGTCTTCACACTCCGCCAGCCTAGGCTGTTTCTTCCCGCAGCGCACGGGTTTATTCCGCCCCTTACTGTGCGTCAGTGCACCACCCGGCATTCCTCACTAGGCTCGGCGGGTATGAGAGTCGGAATGATGACGAGAGAGTATCCCCCGGAGGTCTACGGGGGAGCCGGCGTCCACGTCACCGAGCTGACGCGCTTCATGCGCGAGATCGTCGACGTGGACGTCCACTGCATGGGGCAGCCGCGCGATGAGGCCGGCGTCTTCGTGCATGGTGTCGACCCCGCGCTCGAGGACGCGAACGGGGCGCTGAAGACCCTGTCGACGGGCCTGCGCATGGCGCACGCGGCGGCCGAACTTGACATCGTCCACTCCCATACCTGGTATTCCGGCCTCGGCGGGCACCTGGCGGGCCTGCTCCACGACATCCCCCACGTGGTCACCGCCCACTCCCTCGAGCCGGACCGCCCGTGGAAGCGAGAGCAGCTTGGCGGGGGCTACGATGTCTCTTCCTGGTCCGAGAAGAACGCCATGGAGCACGCCGACGCCGTCATCGCCGTCTCCGCGGGCATGAAGGAATCGATCCTCGCCGCCTACCCGCGTATTGCCGAGGACAAGGTCCACGTTGTCCTCAACGGGATCGACCCGGCGACGTGGTACCCGGGCGAGGCCACCATCGCCGAGGAACTCGGGGTGGACACCAGCCGGCCCGTGGTCGCCTTCGTCGGCCGGATCACCCGCCAGAAGGGCGTTCCGCACCTGCTCAAGGCCGCGCGGCTTTTCGACGCCGACATCCAGCTCATCCTCTGCGCGGGCGCGCCCGACACACCCGAGATCGCGGCCGAGACCGAACAGCTCGTCGACACCCTGCGCGAGGAGCGCGAGGGCGTGTTCTGGGTGCAGGACATGCTACCGGCGGAGAAGGTACGCGAGGTGTATGCCACCGCCGACGTCTTCGTCTGCCCCTCGGTGTATGAGCCTCTCGGCATCGTTAACCTCGAGGCCATGGCGTGCGAGACCGCGGTCGTCGCCTCCCGCGTCGGGGGTATCCCCGAGGTCGTCGTCGACGGCGAAACCGGTGCCCTGGTCGACTACGACCCGAACGACCCGGAGGGCTTCGAGCGCGGGCTCGCCGAGGCCGTCAACGCGATCGCGACCGACCCGGAGCGCTCCTCCCGCCTGGGCCGCGCTGGCCTCGAGCGGGCACGCCGCGAGTTTTCTTGGGCCACGATCGCCCAACAGACCGTCGATATTTATTCCAGCTTGATTTAGAGGTACCTACACACAATGAGCGTTTTCCGTCCCGAACTTCACATCACGGCAGAAAGCGGCATCCTCGAAGCCGCGGCAGGCGTGCTGCGCCACGCCTCGCCCGATGCCGACGACGACACGTGGCACGTTTTTTACCAGTACAAGCCCTCCCCCGACGAGCCCAGCCGGTGGGGGCATGCCGCCTCCGAGTCCAACCCCTTTGACTGGGTCGAGTGCAACGACGCTGTCGCGCCCGCGGCCGGGGAGACCGGCGTGCGCGCCGGCTCCGTCGTCGCCGCCCGCGGCGGGGTAGACCTGTACTTCACCTCGGTGACCGAGTCGGACACGTCGGTTCAGATCGCCCACGCGGACGACCTCGAGGAGCTGTGCGACGACGTCAACGAGGACTACTCCGTGAGCGCGGCCTTCAGCCGGCGCGGCAACGTCGTATCCCAGGGAGCCGGCTTCACCCGTTTCCGCTCCCCCTGCGTCGTGCCGGACTGGCTCGATCACTCCGACCGTGACCGCGGCCAGGAGGGCTGGCTCATGCTCGCCGTCACCGGCCCCGCGGACAGCCCCGAGATCGTGGTGCTCAGCTCAGGCGACGGGACCTCGTGGAAGGCGCATGGCGCGCTGAGCTTCGAGGGCGACCCCGGCTTCACCCCGGCGGAGGAGTGCATTGTCGCCCCGCGCATCTTCCGCCTGCGCGACGAGGTGGACGGGCAGATCTACGACGTCCTTTTGATCACCCTCGAACGCAACGGCCGCGACGAGACCGTCTACGTCACCGGCACCCTGCGCGGCTCCCACTTCGAGGTGCGCACCCCGGCGCAGCCCGTCGACCGGGGCCACGACTTTTCTCGCCCCCGCACCACGAACTACACCAATGGGTCGAGCGAGATCCCCACCCGCTTCGACCGCGCCTACATCTTCGGCTCCATGCGCAGCTCCGGGCGCGGCGCCGACCTGACCACGGAGCGCAACTGGGAGGCCGAAGGCTGGGCCGGGGCGCTGAGCCTGCCGCGCCGCGTGACCCTGCAGGACGGGAGGCTCTTCCAGACCCCGGCGCCGGGGTTGCCCGACGCCGTGTCCGAGGCCCGCAGCGCGAAGCTATGGACGGGGATCTGCGAGATCCCAGTGGGCTCCTCCGTTACGGCGGAGATCCTAGACGCGAGCGGCGAGCCCACCGCCGTAGTTACACACCGCGGCGACACGATTGAGGTGGACCGACTCGACGGCGCGCCAGCGGTGTCCGACCTTCACGACGATGACGAGGACGCCATCACGATTATCGTTGACGGTTCGACTCTCGAGGTCTTCGCCGGCGGCGGTGCCGTCACCATGTCCTCGCGCGTGTGGCCGGAGGGGGGCTGCTCCGGCATCCGGGTTCGTTCCGCAGACGACGCCCTCATCCACGGGGAGTGGCGCCGCGGAGACTAGACGCCGCCGGGCTTCAGGCCTTGCGGAATCGCAGGAGCTTGGCCCGCGCCGTCACGTCAAGGTGGTCGGGCAGTTGCTCGACGCGCTGCGCCAGGACCTCCGGGTCCAGGTGGCGCGCCGAGGGGCTCATGCCCACCTGAGCGGCGATGGAGCTGCGGTCCAGGCGGATCGGGAACTCCACGAGCTCCGCTTCCCCCACCTGCGCGAGATGGCCCTGCGTCTGCTCCAGCAGCCGCTGCACCTTGTTCTTCTCCACGCCGAGGATTCCCAGCGGCTCGCGCAGCTCGTCGAGGTGGCCGGCGTCAGCCACCAAGATGACGGCCTCGCCGCCGTCGGTGAGCACGCGCGCGAACTCGGCCGGGTTGCGGGGCGCGAAGATGACGGTGAGGGCGTCCACTGAGCCGTCGCGAAGCGGCAGGCCCTCCCACACGTCGGCGACGACCGCCCCGATCCGGGAGTGCGCCTTAGCCAGGTGTTTCGCGGCCGGGGTGGAGATGTCGATGCCCACTCCGCGCGATCCCTCGATGCTGTCGAGGGTGTGAGACAAGTAGTAGCCGGTCCCCGCTCCCACCTCGAGGATGACGGGCTCGGCCGCGTGGGACTTTTCGACGGCATCTGCGACGCGCTCAGTGACCGTCTCGACGAAGGGGGCGAAGTAGCCCCGCGAGAGGAAGACCTCGCGGGAGGTGACCATGTCCGCGCTGTCACCCTCGTGATGGATCCCGCCACCCCCAGCGAGCGTGACGTAACCCTGACGCGCTACGTCGTAGGAGTGCCCCGTTTCGGAGACGAGGCGGGAAAAGTCGTCCGCCCCCCGGAGCGGGGACAGGTCGACGGGGTCGGCGAGGACGTCAACGATGTCTTTGAGCATGGATCGATTTTAGCGTGCCCCGCCGCCACGCGGGACCTACGCTCCCGCCGCCTCGGTGAGCAGCTGCCCCAGCTCCGCGGCCTCCTCCTTCGTCATCTCCACCACGAGGCGGCCGCCGCCGTCAGAGGGGATCCGCATGACGATCTTCCTACTCTCCTCGACCGCTTCCATCGGTCCGTTTCCGGTCCTCGGTTTCATCGCTGCCATAGTGGCCCTCCTGCGTTTCGCCCCGCGCGCGGGCGGGTTCGCCTGCGGCGGGTGCTGTTTCTTTTCTGTTATATTCTACTCCCTTTCCCGGAGCGGGGACGCCCGGTTGGGGCGCTCGTCCAACATTGGCCCGCCCGTAGGGCTGCCCGGTGAGCTGCGCAATGACGGCGTCCACCTGGTCCATCTGGTAGCCGCGGTGGACGACCTCGAAGGTGACGTCGCCAACCCGCCCGTCCTCCAGGACGCGGCGGTTGTGCTCGATGACCGCGGGCGGAGCCGGGAGCGGCTCCAGCGCCTCGCCGCGGCCGAACACTCGCGCCGACAGTAGAAAGCCGAGCGTAGCGACGAGCGCAACGACCACGATGAGCAGGATCCACGAGAGCATGGGTTAAATAGTATCGCGGTGCCACGCGGGCCGTTGCTCAACCGCGCGCGCGTACCCGGCGCGCGAGAGCAACGTGTGGGCGACAACGTCGGCCATGGGGGCGAGCTGATCGAGGGGGCGGTTGCGGTGCACGCGCACTCCCAGCTCCACCTGGGCGACGGCGCCCGGGCCGAAGCGCTCTGCGACGTCGACAAGCAGTCCCGCCTCCACCCCGTAGCCCGCGACGAAGGGCAGCCTCAGGGCGGTGTCGCGGCGGATCGCGTACTCGCCGGCGAGCGGCTGGTCGATGTGCCCCAGCGCGGGAAAAAGCTGCCTGATTAGCGGCTTCGCGGTGAGCTCGGTGACCCGCCCGCCGCCAGTCGCACGGCCCTTAAAGCCCCGCGAGTAGGAGGCCTTGACCAGGTGCGCCCCCTCTGCAACAGGCGCGGCGAGCGCGTCGATCCACTCGCCGCGCAGGGAGGTCACGTCGGCGTCAACGAACACCACGACGTCCCCGCTCGCCGCGTAAACCCCGCGCCACAGTGCCTCCCCCTTGCCGGGGCGCGTTTCGACGTCTGGCGCGATTTTGCGCCAGTTGAGAACGCGGGCTCCCGCCTCGCGCGCGGCCTGTGCGGTGGCGTCGGTGGAGTCGGAATCGATAACGAGCACCTCCTCCGCGCGCGAGGCCAGGCAGGCCTCAACGACCCCCGCCACCGTCTCTTCCTCGTTGAGAGCTGGGATAACCACCGAGACCTTCACGCGAGCCCCCTCACGGTGTTCGCCGGGGGCGCCTCGCCCGTGATCGCGGCCGTCATGGCGATGACGTCGAGGGTGTCGCGCACCTCGTGGACGCGGAAGGCCGCCACACCCCGGGCCGCGCACCACGCGGTTGCGGCGAGGGTGCCCGCCACCCGTTCACCGACCGGCCGATCCAGGCTCTCCCCCACGAAGTCCTTGTTACTGAGGGCCATCAGCACCGGCCAGCCCGTGTCCACGAGCCGGTCCACGTGGCGCAGCAGCTCGAGGCCGTGGAAGGTGTTCTTGCCGAAGTCGTGGGTCGGGTCAATGTAGACGCGCTCCTCCGGCACCCCGCACGCGGCTGCGCGCTCCGCCAGCTGCGTCGTCTCCCGGATCACGTCCGCGACGACGTCGTCGTAGTGGACCCGGTAGGGCCGCGTGCGCGGCGTGGCACCGCCGGTGTGGGAGCAGACGTAGCCGACCCGGTTGTGGCCGGCAACCGCGACAAGCTCGGGGTCGTAGCCGGCCCAGGTGTCGTTGATGAGGTCGGCTCCGGCGTCGATCGCCCGCTGCGCGACCTCGGCGCGCCACGTGTCCACGGAAATTGAGACGTCCGGGTGGCGCTCGCGCACGGCGCGGATGAGCGGGACGACCCTGTCGCTCTCCTCGGCGACGGTGACCTCCTCGCCGGGGCCGGCCTTGACGCCCCCGACGTCGATAATCGCGGCTCCCTCCGCCACCGCCGCGGAGGCGCGGGCGCAAGCTGCGTCGAGGCCGAAGGTGGCGCCTTTGTCGTAGAAGGAGTCAGGCGTCCGGTTCACGATCGCCATGACCTGGGCGGGCATCTAGCGGGCGCCCCCTTCGTCCTTCCTGCCGCGGATGCGCTCGTCCGTCATCACTTCGTGCGCGCGCACAATGTGCGCGACGGCCTCGTCGACCGAGTCGGTGAGCAGGAAGAGCTCGTCGTCGCCTGCGGAAATGAGGCCGCGGGCAAGCTGCTGGCTGCGGATCCATTCGACCAATCCGCCCCAGAACTCGCAGCCCAGGAGCACCATCGGGAAGTTGGTCACCTTGCCGGTTTGCACCATCACGAGCATCTCGAAGACCTCGTCGAGGGTGCCGTAGCCTCCCGGCAGGGAGATAAACGCCTGGGAGTACTTCAAGAACATCGTCTTGCGGGCGAAGAAGTAGCGGAAGTTCAGCCCAAGGTCGACCCAGTCGTTGAGGCCCTGCTCGAAGGGCAGCTCGATGCCGAGGCCCACGGACATGCCGCCGGCGTTGTGCGCGCCCCGGTTCGGCCCCTCCATCAGCCCCGGGCCACCGCCGGTAATGACGGCGTACCCGGCCTCAACAAGCGCCGCGCCGAGCTCGCAGGCCTGCTCGTACTCCGGGGTGCCCTCCCCGAGGCGGGCCGAGCCGAAGACGGTAACGGCCTTCGGCAGGTCCGACAGGGCGTCGAAGCCGGCGACGAACTCAGACTGGATGCGCATCACGCGCCACGGGTCGGCGTGCTTCCAGTCGTGATCGGAGCTGCCCAGCGACTCGAGCAGGCGCTGATCATAGGTGGACGCCTGCTTGTCCTCGCTGCGCAGCATGAGGGGACCGCGCAGCTTGCGCTCGCGGTCGGGTTTCGGGGTTTTGTGGGGCGCCACGTTTAAGCCCTTCCGGTGTCTCGGACTAGTGCTGGTGCGCTAGTGGTTGTCAGGGGTCGTTTCGGCCGCCAGGTAGGCGTCGAGGGTGCGCCGCACAGCGCGGATCTGCTCCACCGGACACTGCTCGTCCTTCTTGTGGGCAAAACCCGGGTCGCCTGGACCGTAATTGACGGCCGGAATGCCAAGGTTAGAGAAGCGAGCCACGTCCGTCCATCCGAACTTGGCACGAAAGGTCCCCCCGACCGCGTCCACCAGGCCCGCCGCGACCGGGTCGTCGAGGCCCGGCAGGGCGGCCGGGGCAATGTCGTCCCACACGAGCTCGAGGCCCTCCTCCAGCGCGAGGACGTGCTCGAGGTGCTCCTTCGCCTCCTCCACGCTGCGGTCCGGCGCGTAACGGAAGTTGACCACAAGCTGGGCCTCGTCGGGGATGGTGTTGGTGGCCACGAAGCCGCTCATCCCCACCACGTTGAGGCCCTCACGGTACTCGCAGCCGGCGATGGTCACGCTGCGCGGCCGGTAGTCCGCGATGCGGGTGAGCACCCCGGCGAGCCGGTGCGCCGCGTTCTCACCCAGCCAGCTGCGCGCGGAGTGGGCGCGGGTGCCGTGAGCGTTGACGGCCACGCGGATCGACCCCTGGCAGCCGGCCTCGATGATGGCGCCGGAGGGCTCGCCCAGCAGGGCGATATCGCCGGCGAGCAGCTCGGGGCGGTCGCGCTCCAGGTGGTAGAGGCCGTTGTACTCCGAGGCGACCTCCTCTCCCTCGTAAGCGATGAGCGTCAGGTCGTAGGGCGAGCTTTCAGACGTCGCAAAGCGCGCGAATGCCCCCAAATAACAGGCCAGGCCCGATTTCATGTCCACTGCCCCGCAGCCGTGGAGGATCCCCTCGCTCATCCGGTGCGGGGTGTTGCCCGCCAGCGGCACCGTGTCAACGTGCCCCGCGAGCACCACGCGCTGGTTCTTAGCGTTGTTGGTCCGCGCAACGACGGTGTTGTTGTTGCGGATCAGCTCGATGCCCTCGAGCTGGTTCAGCGCCTCGTGGATCGCGTCGGCGATCGCCTCCTCGTGGTGCGAGGGCGATTCGATGTCGATCAGCGCCGCGGTCAGGTCAACGGGGTCAGCAAACAGGTCAAGGGTAGCCACGGGGCCATCCTATCCGCCGGGTCGCGCCGCCATGCTGGCCGGTTATGATAGCCGCATGGCGGGGTTGGACCTAGGTACAAGCGCGGGCACAAGCGCGGGCACGAGCGCGGGGATGAGCACGGCAGGAGCACGCGCGACCGGCATCGCGAACATCGCGTCCGACGGGACGGTGCTGGACACGTGGTATCCCGCCCCGACCCTCATCACGGGCGAGGAAGAGACGAGCACGCTTGTCGACGGCACTCAGCGCGTCTCCGCCCGCGAGCTGTCCGACCGGTTTCTCAACCTGGTGGGCATGGACCGGGACCGCCTCGTTGAGCTCGTCCCTGTGCGCACCACTATCTCAGATCTCTCACAACCCCCGCGCGACGCGCACGACGTCTACCTGCGCCTGCACCTTCTTTCCCACCGGCTGATCCGGCCGCTAGAGCTCAACCTCACCGACTGCCTGACGCACCTCGTGCCGGTGGTGTGGACGAACAAGGGCCCATGCCTGCCGGATAACTTCGAGTTTGTCCGGGTCAACCTGCGCGCCCGGGGGCAGATCCACGTCTACGGCATCGAGCGGCTGCCGCGCATGGTGGACTACGCGGTCCCCTCCGGTGTCTCCATCGCCGAGGCCGACCGCGTCCGCCTCGGCGCCTACCTCGCCCCCGGGACATCCGTTTTGCGGGAGGGTTACGTGTCCTGGAACGCGGGCGCGCTTGGCCCCGCGCGCATCGAAGGGCGCCTCTCCTCCGCCGTCACCATTGGCGAAGGCACCGAGCTCGGCGTCTCCTCGACGCTGATCGCCGCCCCCGGCCAGGACCGCAACCGCCTGCCCCTGCGCGTGGGCAGCAACTGCCGCCTCCACCCCTCGGCCGGGGTTATCGGTGTGCCCCTCGGGGAGCGCTGCGAGATCGGCGTCAACGTCATGCTCGAGCCCGACACCGCCGTATCCGACTCACGATCCGGAACGGTCGTCCCGGCCCGCGAGATTGCAGGTCACAGCGATATCAGCATCGCCTACGAGCCCCACTCGGCCTGCCCCGTGGTCCGCCCGCGCTGAACCTGCGGGCGAGCGGCGGGGAGAAAACACGACCAGTGTCATGCGGCGTGGAGACAATGTTTAGAGTAAAGCCATGTCTCACACAGTTTCACCGCCGGCGCAGGCGGGCGGGCTGCGCCGCGAGCTGAAGACCCGGCACCTGACGATGATGGGGCTCGGCTCCGCCATCGGCGCCGGGCTCTTCCTCGGCACCGGCGTCGGCATCCAAGCCGCCGGGCCTGCCGTCATCCTCGCTTACCTCGTCGCGGGGGCCATCACCGTCTGCGTCATGCAGATGCTCGCGGAGATGGTCGCCGCGCGCCCCTCCTCGGGGACGTTTTCCACCTACGCGGAGCAGGCCTTCGGGCCGTGGGCGGGCTTCGCCGTCGGCTGGCTGTACTGGTTCATGATGATCATGATCATGGCCGTGGAGATCACGGGCGCCTCCGCCATCATCGCGAACTGGCTCGGAGTCTCGCCGTGGATTCCGGCGCTGGCGGCGATCCTGCTCTTTACCGCGGTAAACTTCGCGGACGTACGCAACTACGGGGAGTTCGAATTCTGGTTCGCCCTGATCAAGGTCGCGGTTATCGTCGCCTTCCTCGTTTTGGGGACATTGCTGTGGCTCGGAGTTCTGCCCGGCACCGACTTCGTCGGTCTGTCCAACGTCGCCGAGGTCGGCTTCATGCCCAACGGCTGGGGCGGCGTCGCCACCGCACTGCTCGCCGTCGCCTTCGCCTTCGGCGGGATCGAGATGGTGACCATCGCCGCGGCGGAATCCGAGCGGCCGGAGACCGCGGTACACTCGGCCATTCGCTCCATCATTTGGCGCATCAGCATCTTCTACGTCGGCTCCGTCATCCTCATCGCGCTGCTGTTGCCCTACGAGCAGATCGACGGCGCCGAAGACGCCTCGGAATCCCCCTTCACCGCCGTGCTGCACCTGGCCAACATCCCGGGCGCCGTGGGAATTATGGAGGCCGTCATCGTCGTCGCGCTGCTGTCCGCCTGCAACACGCAGATCTACGGTTCCTCGCGTTTCCTGCACAACCTCGCTGAGCGCGGCGACGCCCCTTCGTTCTTCCGCGCCACCGACTCGCGCGGCGTGCCGCTTCGCGGGGTGGTCGTCTCCGTGATCTTCGGTTTCGTCGCCGTCGCCCTGCAGTACTGGAACCCCCCTGGCCTGCTGCCCTTCCTCCTTAACGCCGTCGGCGGGTGCCTCGTGGTCATCTGGTTCGTCATCGCCTTCTCCTTCATCCGCCTCCACCCGCAGCTGAAGCACAACGGCGAGCTGACCCACGTACGCATGTGGGCGCCGTCCGTGCTGCCCTGGGCGACGGTTGTGCTGGCCGCCGCCATTGTCGCGCTCATGGCCACCACCCCGGACGGGCGCTTCCAGATCCTCGCCGTCGCCGTCGTCGTCGGCGTGATCACCCTCGTGGGAGCCATATACACCTCCACCTCCACCTTCCGCCGCAACGCCGCTGCGGCAGCTGAAAGGAATGTTCGATGAGCACATCCGTACCCGCCACTCCCTCCAACGGGGACCTCGGAACAGGTCTGAAGTCGCGCCACCTGACGCTCATGGGCCTCGGCATGGCCGTCGGCGCCGGCCTCTTCCTTGGCGTCGGCGTGGGCATCCGCGCCGCCGGGCCCGCCATCCTCCTCGCCTACGTCATCGCCGGTCTCGTGGTCATCGCGGTTATGCGCATGCTCGGCGAGATGGCCGCCGCGCGCCCCTCCCCCGGCTCCTTTGCCACCTACGGGCGCCAAGCCTTCGGCAACTGGGCCGGGTTCTTGCTGGGCTGGCTGTATTGGTTCCTCCTCATCATGGTCGGCGGCGCGGAGATCACAGGCGCCTCGGCGATCATGGCGGGGTGGTTCGGGGTGCCGCAATGGGTACCCGCGCTCGTCGCGGTCACCGTGTTCGCGGCCATCAACCTGGCGCAGGTGAAAGGCTTCGGCGAGTTCGAGTACTGGTTCGCCATGATCAAGATCGTCGTCATCGTCGGCTTCCTCATCATCGGCGCGGCGCTGTTCTTGGGACTGCTCCCGGGCACCGACTTCGTCGGATTCGACAACGTGCGCGAGTCCGGCTTCGCCCCCAACGGCATCACCGGCATCGCCGCTGGCCTCCTCGCCGTGGCCTTCGCCTTCGGCGGGATCGAGGTGGTCACTATCGCGGCCGCCGAGTCCTCCAACCCCGCCAGCGCGGTCAGGCGGGCGGTGAACTCCATCGTCTGGCGCATCGCGATTTTCTACATCGGCTCCGTCATCATCATTATTCTGCTGCTGCCGTACAGCACCATCGACGACGCGGATTCCGCGGCCGACTCCCCCTTCACGCAGGTACTCCAGATGGCGAACATTCCGGGCGTGGTCGGCTTCATGGAGGCGGTCATCGTCCTCGCGCTGCTCTCGGCGTTCAACGCCCAGATTTACGGCACCTCGCGCATGGCGTTCCAGCTGGCCAAGGACGGGGACGCGCCGCGGTGGCTGCGTTCCACCAACGCGAGCGCCGTGCCCACCAACGCGGTGATCCTCTCTGTCGTCTTCGCCTTCGCGGCCGTCGGTTTGCAGATGTGGAATCCGCCGGGCCTCCTCGACTTCCTCATGAACGCCGTGGGCGGGTGCCTCATCGTCACCTGGATCATGATCACCCTGAGCTACATCAAGCTCCACCCCGTGCTCCAGGCCCGCGGCGAAAACACCGAACTTAAGGTCCGCGGCACCAGCTGGGTCCCCTGGGTGACCTTGGCCGCGCTCATCGGCCTGACTCTGCTCATGCTTACCGACGACTCCTCCCGCGCCCAGATCATCGCCGTCATCATCGTCTCCGCCGTCATCATCGCTGCTTCCTTCCTGCGCCACGGCAGGTCCGCCACAGCAAAAGAGAGCGCCTCACGGTGATGCTTTAAGCTGGGAGGCATGACTTCAGCGATCGCTCGTGGCATTGCCACTGTTACTTACGACGGTACTGTCCTCGACGTCTGGTTCCCGGCCCCGAAGCTGGGCGAACCTGTCTCCCACAACGGCACCGAACGGCTGGAGGAGCCGGACGCCCGCTTCGCCCACCTCGTCGGCCCCGACGAGGACCGCGGCGTGGCCCGCGTGGCAGTGGAAACCTCCATCGCGGACCTTGACGAGCCCGCGATCGACACCTACGACGTCTACCTGCGCCTCCACCTGCTCTCCCACCGCCTGGTCGCCCCCCACGGGGCGAACATGGACGGCGTTTTCGGCCTTCTGGCCAACGTGGTGTGGACCAACTACGGGCCGTGTGCCGTCTCCGACTTCCAGATGACTCGCGCCCGCCTGGCCGCGCGCGGCCCGGTCGTGGTCTTCTCCGTGGACAAGTTCCCCCGCATGGTCGACTACGTGGTGCCCTCCGGCGTGCGCATCGGCGACGCCGACCGCGTCCGCCTCGGCGCGCACCTCGCCGAGGGCACAACCGTTATGCACGAGGGTTTTGTCAACTTCAACGCGGGCACCCTCGGAGCCTCCATGGTCGAGGGCCGCATCTCCGCCGGCGTCACCGTGGGCGACGGCACCGACATCGGCGGCGGCGCCTCCATCATGGGCACCCTCTCCGGCGGCGGCAAGGAAACCATTGTCCTCGGCGAACGTTGCCTCCTCGGCGCCAACGCGGGCGTGGGCATTTCGCTTGGCGACGACTGCATTGTCGAAGCCGGCCTCTACGTCACCGCCGGCACTAAGGTCACGCTCACGGCCCAGGTCGCGGAGGCCCTCGGCCACGACGCCGGCGCCACCGTCAAAGCCCTCGAGCTCTCCGGCGCCAGCGGCCTGCAGTTCCGCCGCAACTCCCTGACTGGCGCCGTCGAGGCAGTCGCCGCCAAGGGCATCGAGCTCAACGAGGACCTGCACAAGAACTAGCCCGCCACCGGGGGTGCGTCGCGCCCTACATAACCCGCTCGAGGGGCGCGACCTTGGGCCTGCCGAACACCCAGAACTTGTTGATGAGGAAGTTCGCCGGCATGGCGATCAGCGTCGCGAGGGCTTGGGCCCAGTAGGACTTGGTGCGAAGGCCGGTGGAGTCGTCGAAAATTGCACTCGGCAGCGCGATCGGCGACGTCGGGTTCATAAACAGGGTGAGAAAGACGAGGGAGACCAAGAAGGCCCCGAGGCCCGTTGCGAGGAACGGAAAGAAGCCCTGCAACCAGGACCGCTTGGGCACGTCCCGGAAGGTCCACGACCTGTTGAGCTGGTAGTTCCACAGGTTTGCCACGACGAAAGCGATCGTGGACAGCACGTGGTACCAGCGCACGTTCCAGCGGGTGCCAAAGAGGTTAAAGAACACGTCGCTCTCGTGGGTGGCAAAGCCGTTTTCGAGCAGCTTCTTGGTCACGTAGAAGATCAGGAGGTTGACCACCACCCCGGAGCCGCCAACGATGCCGAAGCGGACGAACTCCTTGAACCCGGCGCGCAGGCGCATCGTCAAGGCAGTGCTCCCGCCGCGGGTGGGCGGGGCGGTCGTGCGGGTCGGCGTCATCAATATCCTTCCCCTTGGCTGTTCATCGGGCGTTAACCCGCTTATCCTAGCCGCTCGCCCCCGCCATTCCCCAAAAGCCGGTCGGCGGCTTCCTTAATTTTCGCGTCCGTGGCAGTCAGCGCGATGCGCACGTGCCGCGCGCCCGCCGGGCCGTAAAAATCTCCGGGAGCTGCGAGGATGCCGCGATCGGCGAGCCAGGAAAGCGTCTCCCGGGCGTCCGCTTCCTCCCGGCGGGCCCACAGGTACAGCCCGGCTTCTGAGTCGTCGACGGCGAATCCGGCGTCGATAAGCGCCTTGAGCAGCACGGCGCGCCGGTTGGCGTAGGTGAGGCGCTGGAGCTGCTCCTGGGTGTCCTGGGACAAGGCCGCGACCATGGCGTGCTGGACGGGGCCGGGGACGATGAGCCCGGCGTGCTTACGCACGAGCAGCAGCTCCTGGACGAGGGCCTCGTCGCCCGCGATGAATCCCGCGCGGTACGAAGCCATGTTCGAGGTCTTGGACAAAGAGTGGATGGCCAGCAGGTTCGTGTTATCTCCGCCACTGACCCGCGGGTCGAGCAGGGAAACGGGGTCAGCGGACCACGGCAAGCCCATGTAGCACTCGTCGGAAGCGATGATCGCGCCGGTTTCGCGGGCGAACTCGACCCAGCGGCGCATCTCCCCCACGGAGCGCACGCGACCCGTCGGGTTGGACGGGGAGTTGACGTACACCAGCGCGGCCCCCTCGACGGGCTCGTCCGAGCGCACCACCTCGCAACCGGCGATGAGTGCCCCGACCTCGTAGGTGGGGTACGCGACCTCCGGGATGACCACCCTCGCCCCGCGCAGGCCGAGGGTCGTCGGCAGCCAGGCGATGGCCTCCTTGGTCCCCACCACTGGCAGGACGGACTCCGGCGAAAGGCCGACAACGTTGTAGCGGCGGTCGAGGGCCTCGACGATGGCGCCGCGCAACTCGGGAGTGCCCGCCGTCTGCGGGTAGCCCGGGGCGGCGGCGTTCTCCGAGAGCGCGAGCTGGATGGCGGGGTCGACGGCGTCGACGGGGGTGCCCACGGAAAGGTCGATCAGGCCGCCCGGGTGCCGTGCAGCCCTCTCCTTCACGTCGGCGATGGTGTCCCAGGGGAAGTCCGGCAGGCTGCGGCCCAGCGGTGTGCGGTCGGTCAATGGAATGCTCCTCCCGTCGGGCGCGGCCTAGTCCTGGTTCTGGGGCGGCAGCGCGGCGACAAAGGGGTGGTCGAAGTCCTGCGGGCCGGTCTTGGCGGCGCCACCCGGGGAACCGAGCTCGTCGAAGAAGCCGACGTTCGCGTCGTAGTACTCGCTCCACTCGTCCGGCGTGTCGTCCTCGTAGAAAATCGCTTCAACGGGGCAGGCGGGCTCGCAGGCGCCGCAGTCGACGCACTCATCCGGGTGAATGTAAAGCATGCGCTTGCCTTCGTAGATGCAGTCGACGGGGCACTCTTCTACACAGCCGCGGTCCATAACATCCACACAGGGCTGGGCAATCACGTAAGTCATGGGGCCATTATGTCACTTGGCCCGGACCAGAGGCCAAACGGCTCCTGCGGTTCCGGCGAGGAGAAGCAGCACCGTCAGAGCGCTCTGCGGGACAAGGCTGATGCCCGTACCCGGCGCGACGAGCATGAGCAGAATCAGGCTCCCCAGCCACACGGCGTAGGGAACGAGCGCCACCCCAGCGCTTCGCGACCACAGCCGCGCCGTCCGGGTCAACACCGCGTTGAACAGTGCCGCGATGACGATGGAGACGGGAAAGGGGATCCCGGCGATGCTCGCCTGCAGGTAGACGACCTCCAGAAGCGCCGACAACGCCGCCCCCACACTGAGCCAGACCAGGCCGCCGACGGCCTCACCCCGGCTGAAGTCGTCGCGCACGACCGACCCGGTCACTTGCGCACCCCCTCGAGCAGTCCGCCTCCGGGCACCAGGGGCAGGCCCGCCCCGGTGCGGTAGTGCTCGCGGCGCGTGATCACCTGGGTGATCAGGTTCGACAGCGCGTAGGCGGTGAGCGCGCCGCCCGCCACGGCCGGCTCGGGGTTTGTGACCGAGGTGGAGCCGTCGCCGATCCAGATCTGGGTAGCGTGAGCGCGCATCGCAGCAACCTTCGCCCCGTAGGTGGCGTCGTCGAGTTCCACCCAGGTATCCGTGGCGTCCACCGCGTCGAGCTCCCCCGGCTCCGGCAGGCGCCAGCCCCGCGGCGCCTCGGCCGGCAACCCCCCCTCCAGCTCGGAGCGCAGACGGGCGGCCCACACCAGCCGCGGAACCCCGGTTTTTTCGGCCGCGGCGTGCGCAATCTCGTGGGCGCGGATGTGATCGGGGTGGCCGTAGCCGCCGTGGGGGTCGTAGGTGATCACGAGGTGCGGGCGTTCGGCGGCGAAGATCTCCGCAAGCTCCTCCACCGCCTCCTGGCCGGAGTTGACGAAGGCCCGCGGGTTCCGGCTCGCCGCGGAGCCTGCCATCCCGCTATCGCGGAAGCGCCCGGCGCCGCCGAGGAAGACGCCGCGCACGCCGAGGGCCGCAAGCGCGGCGTGCAGCTCGTGGATGCGGAAGCCGCCGAGCTGGTCGGCGGCGTCGGCGACGAGCTGGCCGTAGGTCGAGCCGATCACCTCCCCCTCCTCGCCGAGCGTGCAGGTAACCACGAGCACGTCGGCGCCGCGCCGGGACAGGTCGGCGAGGGCGCCGCCGGTCGAAATCGACTCGTCGTCCGGGTGGGCGTGAACCGCCACCA
Source organism: Corynebacterium auris (assembly GCF_030408575.1). Classification (NCBI taxonomy): domain Bacteria; kingdom Bacillati; phylum Actinomycetota; class Actinomycetes; order Mycobacteriales; family Corynebacteriaceae; genus Corynebacterium; species Corynebacterium auris. Next base: position 872,432 of record NZ_CP047047.1, on the reverse strand, counting down.
CCCGGTAGCCCTCGAGGTCGCGCTGGATGTCGCTCACTGGTCTACTCCTTTACTCATCACTACATCACTAGGTGGGCGCCTCGTCCGGGTTGGGGCGGCCGAGGCGCCACTGCGCCGCCGTGTCCAGGCCCCCGGGCCACTGCTCGAGGTCAGGCGACGGGCCTACGATACCGTCCGTCAGTCCGTGGATACGCCGCTCGTGGAGCACCGGGACCCAGACCGCGGCGGCGTCGAGCGCCTCCGCCACGGCGGTCTCTGCCAGCGTGCCGCGGAGCCTGCCGGCGAGGATGTCGTCCGCCAGGGCCTCCGTCTCCGGTGTGCACAGCCCCGAGAGGTTTCCCGCCCGGTGCGTCCCCGGCTGGCAGTACAGGCGCCCGGCTAGCTCGGGCGCGGTGCCGGTGTCTGTCCTCCAGCCCACGACGACGTCGACGACGCCAGCGGGAAGCGCCTCCCCCGCGAGGCTCTGCGTGTCGGTGGAGACGACCTGCGCGGCCACTCCGCGCGCGGCGAGCACGTCGACGAGCGAGCGGGCGGCGGCCGCGGCCTCGAGGTCGGCCGGGTCGGCGCCGACGCGCACGGGGTGGTACCTGCCCACGAGCTCGGGCAAAAGCGCCGGGGCGTCCTCGGAAACGGGGCGGTGCGTGGCCACGGGCAGGTCCGAGGCGCGCCCAGCTGCGACCCGGGCGAGGAGGGGGACGTCGATAAGCGAGCGAAGCTCCTCACGCGCCTCGGGGGTGGAAAGTAAGGGTGAGGAGACCGAGAGCGTCACCCCGAGGGTTCGCGGCCCGTCGACGAAGCGCGTCTGCACGTCGGGAACGAGGGAGAGCACGGTGCCCGTGGTTTCCTTGGGCACCTTGTCCACGAAGGCCAGCTGCCCCACGCGCAGCTGGTCGGCGAGCTGGGTCGTTTCGCGCACGCTGGCGAGTGTGAGGATGTCGATGTGCGCGGGAGAAGTGCCCCAGAAGCGATCGTTGCGGTTCAGTGTCAGCGTGCCGCGGCCGCGGTCGACGTTGGAGACGGCGAAGCGCCCCGCAGAAGCCGGGATCGTTTCGCTCAGCGCGGTGGCGAAATCGGAGGCGTCCGCGGAGAGCACGTGGGAGGGCAAAAGAAAGTCGAACAGCGAGGTCCAATCACGCACCGGGGCTGCGAAGTCGACGTCGACGGTCTTGCCCGCGTCCCCAGAGACGCGCACCTGCGCTATCGCCCTGTAGCCCGCCGGGTCCACCACCCCCGGGGTCGACGCCATCCCGCGCCACAGGTACACGAAGTCACTCCCGGTGATGGGGGTCCCGTCGGACCACTGCGCTTCCTCGGCGATGACGTAGCGCACCGTCATCGCGATGTCCGGCGCGGGCGTCGTGGCAAGAACCGTCGCCGCGTCTAGCACGTCCGGGTCTCGCACCCCGTCCACGAAGGCGCTCGGCAGCACGAGCTTTGCGACGTCGCGCACCACCTCCGACTCGTCCGCCACGAGGTGCGGGTTCATGCCGTTGCGCAGCGGGTCAACCCCCACCTGCACCTGAGTGCGGGTGCGCACGGTGCCGGTGGGGGTCTCCGTTTCGGTGTCGGTCTCCTCCACCAGCGGCGGCGGGCCTGGCGAGGCCGCGCAGCCGGCGACGCCGACGGTGAGGAGGGCCGCGGCAAGGACCGCCGCGGCGGGGCGCAGGGGTGTCATCCCCCGGGATTTTACTTGTTCATCTGCTTCGCGCGGGAACGGGCGCGGCCGCGCTCGGTGGAGTTGAGGATGATCTTGCGCACGCGCATCGCCTCCGGCGCCACCTCCACGCACTCGTCCTCGTCGCAGAACTCGATCGCCTCGTCGAGGGAGAGGGTGCGGGCCTTGGCCAGCGTCACCGTGGCGTCGGCCGTGGCCGAGCGCATGTTGGTGAGCTTCTTCTCCTTGGTGATATTGATATCCATGTCCTCGTCGCGAGTGTTCGCGCCGACTACCATCCCCTCGTAGGTCTCCGCACCCGGCTCGACGAAGAAATCGCCGCGGTCCGCGAGCTGCTGCAGCGCGTAGGCGGTGACCTGGCCGGAACGGTCGGCAACGAGCGAACCGGTCGGCCGGCCCTTAATCTCGCCCGCCCACGGGCGGTGCTCGATGGAGTAGGAGTTGGCGATGCCGGCGCCGCGGGTTTCCGTGAGGAAGGTGGTGCGGAAGCCGATCAGGCCGCGCGCGGGGACGTCGAACTCCATGCGCACCCAGTCGCCGGAGCCCGCGTTGCTCATCGCGGTCATCTGGCCCTTGCGCGTGGCCAAAAGCTGGGTCACCGCGCCCTGGTGCTCCGCGGGCACGTCGATGATCATGTGGTCGTAAGGCTCGTAGACCTTGCCATCTACCTCCTTCGTCACCACCTGCGGCTTGCCCACGGTGAGCTCGAAGCCCTCGCGGCGCATCGTCTCGATGAGCACCGTCAGTGCCATCTCGCCGCGGCCCTGGACCTCCCAGGCGTCGGGGCGATCCGTCGGCAGGACCTTGATGGAGACGTTACCGATCAACTCCTGTTCCAGGCGGGCCTTGATCAACCGGGCGGTGAGCTTGTCGCCACCGTTGCGCCCCGCCATCGGGGAGGTGTTGACACCGATGGTCATCGAGATCGCCGGGTCGTCGACCGTGATGCGCGGCAGGGCCTCGACGTTGTCGACGTCCGCGAGGGTGTCGCCGATCATGATCTCCCCGATGCCGGAGACCGCGGCGATGTCGCCGGCGACGACCTCGCCGGTGGCGGGCACGCGGTCGAGGCCCTCGGTGACGAGCAGTTCGGCAATCTTGACGTTTTTCACCTGCTGCTCGCCGTCCGCGTCGTAGTGCACCCACGCCACGGTGTCGCCCTTCTTCACGGAACCGCGGTACACGCGGATGAGCGCAATGCGTCCGAGGAAGGAGGAGGAGTCGAGGTTGGTCACCTGCGCCTGGAAGGGAGCGTCCAAGTCCGCGGAGGGCTCGGGAAGGACATCGTAGATGACGTCGAAAAGCGGCTGGAGGTCGTCGTTGTCGGGCAGCTGCCCGTTGCCCGGGTTGGTCAGGCTGGCGCGGCCGGCGCGACCGGAGGTGTACAGGACAGGCAGCTCGAGGAGGTTCTCGGCGGCCTCGGCCGCCTCCGGGTCCTCCAGGCCTGCACCGAGCTCGAGGAGGAGGTCCTGGGCTTCCTCGACGACCTCGTCGATGCGCGCGTCGGGGCGGTCGGTCTTGTTCACACAGATGATGACGGGCTTTTTCGCCTCCAGCGCCTTGCCCAGCACGAAGCGGGTCTGCGGGAGGGGGCCCTCCGAGGCGTCAATGAGAAGAACGACCCCGTCGACCATGGACAGGCCGCGCTCGACCTCGCCGCCGAAATCGGCGTGGCCCGGGGTATCGATGACGTTGATGACCAGGTCCCGGCCGTCCTTGCCCTTCCCGGCGCGGCGGATTGCCGTGTTCTTGGCCAGGATGGTGATGCCGCGCTCGGATTCGAGTTCGCCCGAGTCCATGACACGATCGCCGTGCTCGCCGTGGTCACCAAACACGCCGGACTGCTCTAGCATGGCGTTGACGAGGGTGGTCTTGCCGTGGTCGACGTGCGCCACGATGGCGACGTTGCGAAATTCAGGGTGCGACACTGACTCCGTGCTCCTTTGGAGGTTGGGGTGTAAAGAACGCTTAAACCCTACCCCCGAGGCAGCCGAATCGCACTGTCGCAGCCCGCCGCACGCGCACATCGTCCGCCGGATCTCGCTTGACGCCCCGTTTAAAGCGACTATCGTGACAGGAGTTACACCAGTCAACACCTGATTATTATTTTCTTCCGCAAAGGATACTGTCGTGCCCCACCGCCACGCCCGCCGCCTGCCCCGCCTCGCCGCCGCAGCGACCGCCCTCGCTCTCGCCCTGGCCGGCGCTCCGAGCGCGGCGGCCCACTCCAGCACTCCCCTCCTCGACGAGCTCGGCCGCCCTACCCAGCCGGTGATCGACGCAGTCAACCACTTCGCCGACCAGCCCTTCGTCCCAGACTCGGTGGCGGACGCACTGCGCGCCGCAATGGACTTCTACGGCGGTGGCGACCAGATCGGAGGCCCTGACCTGCCCGAAGACGCGCCGCACTTTGCCCAATTCTTCTGGCCCACTGTTTCGCTCAACTGCATCGGACCCGGTTTGCACTCCACGGCCTCCGCCATCGCCGTGCCCGGCCCCGCCGAGATCCCGGCCCCCGGCGCCCCGGCCGGCCACGCCGCCTTCGTCTTCACGGCGCTGGGCACCCCGCCCGCCTCCGTGGAGCAGAACGGAATGAACGTGTACTGGGTGAACGTTTCCACCGGGCGCACCGGCGTAACGCCTCTAGGTAACAACGGGATAAACCCAGCAGGACCGGCAACCCTGTCAGGGACTGCGGACACGGGCCCAGGCCACGTTCTCGCCGCTGTGGCGGGAGCAGTCCGCACGACCGGCAATACCTGCCTTTTCGCCCCGACCGCCGCTAGTTTCATCGTGAGGTAATCATGAGCGCTGACCTTCACCCCGTGAAGCAGGAGACTTTTGACACGACGTCGAACACCAACACAGACCCAAAGGGTTTCCTGCGGGAGGTGGACACCTTCCGGGTGACCGACTTCGGCCTCTACATGGCGCGCGGGGCCAACCACCCCAAGTTCGGTTACCTCGAAAGCTGGCTTTTACCCGAACTGGGCCTGCGCGCCAACATCTTCCACTTCCGCGAGGGTGTCCAAGCCGCGCAGGACTTCTACTTCGATGTCGCCGACATCGACGTCGACGGCGGCGTGTGGCGCACCCGCGACCTGTACGTCGACCTCGTCTCTTTAACCGGCAACCCGATCGACGTCCTCGACATCGACGAGCTCGCCGCCGCCACCTCCGCGGGCCTCATCACAGCGGAGGAAGCCGAAAAGGCCATGGACGTCACCCTCAACGCGGTCGAGGGCATAACGCGTCACGACGACGACGCCATGCGCTGGCTGCGGGCCCTCGGCATCGAGCTCACCTGGGCCGACAGAGTCGAGCTCGCCCCCGCAAGCTAGCGCCGCGGGGGCCTGGGCGGGGCGGCGCTAACCCAAGTCGATACCCAGCTCCTCTCCCGTGCCGAGCTCTATGTTGAGACCGGGCACCGAGTTGATCAGGTTCTTCGTGTACTCGTGCTGGGGCGCGCCGAAGACCGCATCGGCCGAGCCCTGCTCCACGACTTGGCCCTGGCGCATGACCACGATGTCGTCCGCGGTCTGGCGCACGACGGCGAGGTCGTGGGTGATGAACAGGTAGGACAACTTCAGTTCCTCCTGCAGCCCGGTCAGCAGGGTGAGGATCTGGTTCTGCACCAGCACGTCGAGCGCCGAGACAGCCTCGTCGAGGACGATGACCTCCGGGCGCAGCGCCATCGCGCGGGCAATGGCGATGCGCTGGCGCTGCCCGCCGGAGAGCTCGTTCGGGTAGCGGCGCATGGCCGAGCGCGGCATCTGGACCATGTCCAAAAGCTCCGCGACGCGCTCCTCGCGCTGCTTGCGGTTGCCCACCTTATGCAGAGTCAGCGGCTCCTCGATGCAGCGGTAAATGGAGTACATCGGGTCGAGGGAGCCGTAGGGGTTCTGGAACACCACCTGCATCTTGCGGCGCATGTCAAAAAGCTCGCGGCCCTTCAGCGAGGAGACGTCGCGGCCCTCGAACTCAACACGGCCGCTGGTGGGCTCGAGCAGCGAGAGCACCATGTTCGCCACCGTGGATTTACCCGAGCCGGACTCCCCCACGAGGGCCAGCGTCGATCCGCGGCGCAGGTCGAATGTGACGTCATCAACCGCGCGCAGGGTCTTTTTGGCGCCGCGCTGGCCGCGCACGTCGAACTCCTTGACCAGGTTCTTCACACCCACGACCACCTCAGAGCCGGAGGCCTCGTGGGCGAGAGCCTCGGAGGTGTGCAACCCTTTCGCCTTCGCCGACTGGATGCGCGCCGAGGCCAGCGAGGGCGCCGCCTTCACGAGGCGTTGGGTGTACGGGTGGCGCGGGTGGCGCAGGATTTTCAGGCTCGGGCCCTTTTCCACGATGCGCCCGCGGTGCATGACCACGAGGAAATCAGCGCGCTCGGCTGCCAGCCCAAGGTCGTGGGTGATGAACAGCAGTGCGGTTCCCAGTTCCTCGGTGAGCCCGTCGAGGTGGTCCAGGATCTTCTTCTGCACCGTCACGTCGAGCGCGGACGTCGGCTCGTCGGCGATGAGCAGCTTCGGGCGCGCCGCCAACCCGATGGCGATGAGCGCGCGCTGGCGCATACCGCCGGAGAACTCGTGGGGGAACTGTTTCGCGCGGCGCTCCGCATCCGGCAGCCCCGCCTCCTCCAGCACCTGCATCACGCGCTCGTGGCGCTGCGAGCCCTCCACGACGTTATTCGCGCGCAGCGCCTCCTCCACCTGCGTGCCAACGCGCCACACCGGGTTCAGGTTGCTCATCGGATCCTGCGGCACCAGCCCGATCCTGCTGCCGCGAATATCACGCCACTCCTTCTCGCTCAGGGCCGTAAGTTCTTCGCCCTCGAGCTTGATCGAACCGTGGGTGACTTTCCCGGTGCCGGGCAAAAGCCCGAGGATGGACATCGCGGCCGTCGACTTGCCGGAGCCGGATTCGCCGACGATGGCGACGGACTGGCCGGGGTAAACGGTGAGGTCGAAGTCGCGCACGGCCTCGACGGTTCCTGTGGTGGACTCGAAGGTGATCTTCAGGTCCTCGATCTCGAGCAGGGGCTCTTCGTTCAACACTTTCTCACTCATCGCGTCCGTGCCTTCGGGTCGAGGGCGTCGCGCACCGCGTCGCCCATCATGATGAAGCTCAGCACCGTCAGGGCCAGAGCAATTGCTGGATAGAACAGCACCATCGGCTGGGTGCGCAGCGAAGCCTGAGCGGCGGAAATGTCGCCGCCCCAGGACACGACGGTGGACGGCAGGCCGATGCCCAAAAACGACAGCGTCGCCTCGGCGACGATGAACGTTCCCAGCGCCACGGTGGCGTAGACGATGATCGGCGCCGCCGCGTTCGGGATAATGTGCGAGCCGATAATGCGCACGTCCGAGGCCCCGAGTGCGCGCGCGGCGGTGACGAACTCGTCGTTTTTCACCGCGAGGACGGCGCCGCGGGTAATGCGAGCGATCTGGGTCCAGCCGAACAGGGACAGGGCGAACACCACCATCCACACCGAGCGGTCATTCCGGAAGACGGACATCACCACAATCGCGGCGAGCACCAGCGGCACCGCGAAGAAAATGTCGGTCAAGCGCGACAGAATCGTATCCCACAGGCCTCCGTAGAAGCCGGCAATCGCCCCCACGAGCCCGCCGACGAGAGTGACCAGCAGCGTCGTGAGCACGCCCACCGTCACCGAGGCGCGCGCGCCGTACACGGTGCGCGAGTAGATATCGCAGCCCTGCCGGTCGAAGCCGAAGGGGTGGCCGCTGCGCGGGCTGTCGAGGGAGTTGGACAAGTCGCAAGCTCGCGGGTCCACACTGGTAAACAGACCCGGCGCGATGGCGAGCGCTAGAGCGAAGAAGATGAGGACGGCGGAAACCCAAAACAGGGGACGTCGGCGCAGGTAGCGCCACGCCTCGCCCCACTGGCTCAGCGGAGCAGACGAATCAGGGACGGCGTCGACGGCGCCCAGGCCGACCTCGTCCGAGTCCGCGATGAAGTACTGCTGGCCACGGCGGGCGTCGACGTCGTGAAGCGATGCGGGAGTGGTGTCAGACATAGCGGATCCTTGGGTCGAGAACGGCGTAGAGGAGGTCGACGATGAGGTTGGCCACGATATAGACGATGACGAGCACGGTGGTAAACGACACAACGGTCGCCGGCTCGCCCTTGATGATCGCCTGGTAAATCGTGCCGCCTACGCCGTTGATACCGAAGATGCCTTCGGTGACAATCGCGCCGCCCATCAGGGCGCCGAGGTCCGCACCGAGGAACGTGACCACGGGGATAAGCGAGTTGCGCAGCACGTGGCGCGTCATCACCTGGCCCCCGCCCAGGCCCTTCGCCCGGGCAGTGCGCACGTAGTCCGCGCGCAGGTTCTCGCTCACCGACTGCCTGGTCAGCCGGACCACGTAGGCGCACGAGAGCGCGCCGAGCACGATAGCCGGCATGAGCAGAGCCTCGAAGGTTTCGTTGCGGCCCACCGTCACCGGCAGAAGGCCCCACTTCACACCCACGACGTACTGCAGCACGAAGCCGATGACGAAGGATGGAACGGCGATGACCACGAGGGAGGCAACCAGGATGGTCGAGTCGAAGATGCCGCCGCGGCGCACACCGGCGATGACGCCGAAGATGATTCCGAAGACAGCCTCGAAAGCGAGAGCCATGACCGCGAGTTTGACCGTCACAGGGAAAGCGTTCGCCATGACGGAGGAGACCGGCTGGCCGGAGAAGGTCGTTCCGAAATCGCCGGTGAAGATGCCCTTGATATAGAGCAAGTACTGGACAATGAAAGGCTTGTCGAGGTTGTATTCGGCCTCGATGCGTGCGCGCGCCGCGTCCGACAGACCGCGGTCGCCGCCGAGGGCGGCAACGGGGTCGCCCGGCATGAGGAACACCAGCGCGTACAGAAGCAGCGTGGCACCGAAGAACACCGGGATCATCTGGAGCAGCCGTCGCCCGATATAACGCAACATGTTTGCGGGCTCTCCTTATACCTGAATGAGCGTGAGGGGAGTGAAAGTGGGTGAACGCCAAACACCCCGCCGGCGGGCCGGAGGGGTGAACGGGCTCTAGCAGGCCACGAAGCTAGTTCTTCGTGATCTCGTAGTAGACCGGCAGGGACTGCCAGCTAAAGGTGACGTTATCCACCAGCTCGGAGTAACCGCCGGTGACATTCGAGTACCACAGCGGAACGGCCGGCAGGTCCTGGAGCAGGATCTCCTGCGCCTGGTTGTACGTCGGGTTCGCCTCCTCCGCGCTGGCCGCGCCGGCGGCCTCATTCAGCAGAGCATCGAACTCGGGGTTGGAGTAGTCGCCGTCGTTGGAGCCAGCGCCGGTGGCGTACAGCGGCGCGAGGAAGTTACCCAGCAGCGGGAAGTCGGCCTGCCAGCCGGTGCGGAACGCGCCCTCGATGGTGCGGCCGGTCACGTCGTCGCGCAGCGACTTGAAGTCCGGGTACGGGTTGCCCACAGCGTCGATCTCGAGGGTGTTGCGGATCGAGTTCGCCACCGCGTCCACCCACGCCTGGTGTCCGCCATCGGCGTTGTAGGAGATGGAGAACTGGCCGGTGAACGGCGCGATCGCGTCCGCCTCCTCCCAGAGGCGCTTCGCCTCCTCCGGGTCATACTCGAGCACCTCGGCGCCGTTCAGGCTGTCCGAGTGGCCCGGGATGACCGGGGAGGTGAAGTCGGTGGCGGGCGTGCGGGTGCCCTCGAAGATCGTCTCGGTGATCTGCTCGCGGTCGATCGCGCGCGAGATCGCCTGCCGGCGCAGCTGCCCCTCTTCGCCAGAGAAGTGCTCAAGGTTTTCCGGGATGGTGAAGGACTGGAAGATCGCTGCCGGCTGGTTGACGGCACGCTCTCCCAACTCGTCTTCGAAGGTGGCAAACGCGGAGTCCGGGATGGCGTCCAGCACGTCGAGGTTTCCGGCCAAAAGGTCTGCGTAGGCGGCGTCCTGCTGGGCGTAGAAGACGAAGGTGATGCCGTCGTTCTGCGGCTGCCGGTCGCCGTTGTATTCCTCGTTGGGAACGATGGTGGCGTCCTGGTTGTGGTTCCACTCGGCAAGCGTGTAGGGGCCGTTGCTCACCGGGTTCTCGCCGTAGGCGGCGAGGTCATCGTAGGCGGAGGGGTGCAACGGGAAGAAGGCGGAGTAGCCGAGCTGCTCGGGGAAGTCAGCCTCCGGCTGCTCGAGCTCAATGGTGAAGGTCCGCTCGTCGACAACCTGCAGACCCTCCATCGCTTCCTTACCCTCTTCGAAGCCGAGAATCGGCGCGTAGAAGGACGCTGCCAGCAGGGCTTCCTTCATGGTGTAGTTCCACGCGTCCACGAAGTGATCGGCCGTGACTTGGGTGCCATCGGACCACCGCGCGTCCTCGCGCAGGGTGACGCGGTAGGTCTTGTCCCCCTCGAGCTCGATCGACTCCGCGAGATCGTTGTGGGACACACCCTCGCTGTCGTAGTACTTCAGCCCGGCGTAGATCATGTCGACGATGCGCCCGCCGCCGTTTTCGTTGGTATTGCCCGGGACAAGGGGGTTTTGCGGCTCGGTGCCATAGGCCGTGACGTAGTTGGTGCCGCCGCCTTCGCCGCCCTCGCTGCCCTCGCCTCCTTGCGCGTCGTCCGAACCGGAATCGCCACAGGCGGCAAGGCCGAGTGTCAGGCCGCTAGCCGCGATTACTGCTGCTGCCTTGGTAAAGCGCACAGCTCCTCCTTTACTTCTCGCGCGGTACAGCGCGGTGGTTTAGTCGGGAAACAACCATCAGTGTGGCGGACCACACAGAATAGGCTTCACACATTTCACCACACACACTCAGCAAACCGGACATTTTTTGTTAACTTTCTGGCCACAAAGTCTTTTCGTGCAGGCTAAACGGGCGCCGTGGCGGGGGTAGCTCCACCCCCGCGTGCGCGTGTCAGGCGGCATGGAGCGGTTCCGGCGCGCCGGAGAAGACGTCGACAAGCATCTCGCTCGCGACGCGCTAAAGTTAGGCGCTATTCCTCCCGGGTGTCCCACCCCCGACCGAAAGGCGCCTCCATGTCCGGTGGTCTCCTAGCCTTGCTTGACGACGTCGCGCTTATCGCGCGCAGCGCAGCGTCCTCTGTCGACGACGTCGCCGGAATGGCGGCGAAAACCTCTACGAAAGCGGCGGGCGTGGTCATTGACGACGCCGCCGTCACCCCCCAGTACGTCGCCGGCGTGAGCCCCGCCCGCGAGCTGCCGATGATTTGGCGCATCACCAAGGGCTCGCTGCGCAACAAGCTGCTCATCATCCTGCCACTTGCGCTGCTGCTCAACGCGGTGGCGCCGTGGGCGCTGGTACCACTCCTCATGCTCGGCGGCGCGTACCTGTGCTACGAGGGCGCGGAAAAAATCGCCCACAAGATCTCCTCTTCGGCGCACGAGGAGGAGCGGCGCGCGGTGAACAAGACGGCTGAGGACGAGGACGCGCTGGTCAAAAGCGCCATCACCACCGACCTCATTCTCTCCGCGGAGATCATGATCATCTCCCTCGACGAGGTCAAGGACCAGCCCGTGGCGATGGAGGCGGCGGTCCTCATCGCCGTGGCGATCCTCATTACCGTCGCCGTCTACGGCGCGGTGGCGCTTCTTGTCAAGATCGACGACATCGGCCAGGGCATGATCCGGCGTGGGCGCGCCCCAGGGCTCGGCCGCGCCCTGGTTAAGGGGATGCCCTACGTACTCTCCGCGATCGGCGTCGTCGGCACCGTGGCCATGTTGTGGGTCGGCGGGCACCTCATCATCCGCGGGTTCCACGAGGTCTTTGGCTGGCATTGGCCGCACGACCTCATCGAGCGCGGTGTCAGCGCCGTCGGCGGTGGTTTTGCGGGTTGGCTCGTGGACACCGGTGTGTCCCTCGTGGCCGGCCTGATCGTTGGCTTCGTCGTTTTCGGGATTGTCTCGCTTGTAGCCTCCGCGCGACGCCGCTGAGCCCCGCCCGCTGAGGCCCTCGCTGCCGGGCACGGCGCTGCTCGGGCCGCGGCCGGTGGCGGCGAAAGTCACTATGGTGGGAAGTGCACCCGAAAACCCCACAGAAGGAGCAGATATGTCTGACGTACTGCGCACCGATCACGGCCCCGGCCCCTTTGTCATGGACGTGGAGAAGGCCACCGTCGACAACGACGCCTTCCGCGACACCCTGTGGACCGGCAAGAACCTCCAGCTCACGGTGATGTCCATCCCGCCGGGTGGCGAGATCGGCGCCGAGATCCACGACGGCCACGACCAGTTCCTGCGCCTCGAGGCCGGCAAGCTGCGCGCCCAGATTGGCAGCAGCGAAAACGACCTCGAGGTCGACCAGGTCGTTGAGGACGACGACGCGATCTTCGTCCCGGCAGGCAAGTGGCACAACTTCGTCAACGAGTTCGACGAGACCGCCAAGCTCTACTCCATCTACGCCCCGCCGGAGCACCAGCCGGGCACCTTCCACCAGCAGAAGGCGGACGCCGACGCCGACGAGCAGGAAACCTCCGGCGTCTAATCGCGCTCGCTGCCGCGAGGCTACCCCGAGCTACAGGGCTCGGGGTTTTTCGGTTTTCGGCGCCTGCAATACCGCCCGACAGCGCCCTGCGCTGCTCTGCCTACAATGACTCGGGTACGCGCCCGCCAGAACACCCAAGCGAAGGAGTCTACCGATGACCTCGCAGCACTATGTTCTCTCCCCGTCCGCGTGGGGCGCGGCCGAGGAACTACCGGTGGATAACCTCGTCCAGGCATTTTTGTTTTCGGATTTCGCCGCGGTCACCGGCACGAGCTACGTCGCCGTGAGCCTGCAGCCGGACCCGTTGAGCGGGGCGTGGCGCGTGCGCTACCGCGGGGGCGTACTCGGCGAGGTTGGGGCCGCCGAGCGGGGGCGCTTCCCGGACGTCCAGGCGGTGCACGCCGCAGGACTTCTCCCCGAGACGCTCGCCGGGGTGCGCCTCGACCGCACCACCGGGCTGTTCGAGGCGACCGTGTTCCTCCCACCCGCCCCCCTGGCCGTCCCGCGCAACGACGCCCCGCAAGGATCGCGGGTGCTGCCCGCCGGCGACATGGTCCCTGTGGACGCCTCCTCAGGGGACTACTCAGCCGCGGAGATCGCCGAAGCCTCGCCGGGCCAGTGGATCGTCGGGCTGCGCGTGCTTGACGGGGTGGTCGTGGCCACCCTCGGCCCGCGCGTCCTCGGCCACGTGCCGGAGGAAGACAGCCGCGTGATCGGTCCGGCGCTTGAGAGCAGCTCCGGCGCCACTTTTTCCGCCCGCGCCTACTTCCTGGAGGGAATGGCCGGGCTCGACCTTGACACAGGGGCTTCCTCCCCGTCCGCGGCCGCAGCCTTACCCGGCCTCGGCGCGCGCCGGGCCTCTCGCCCTGGCGCGGAGGTGACGGAGTTTCCGGACGGCACGTGGGCGGTGTCCGTGGCGCGGGAGGAGGCCGCCGACGACGTTTCTCACGCCCAGGGTGCCCGGCGCATATCCACGCCCCCGGCGCCGAGCGTCGATTTCACCCCGACGCGGTCGTGGAGCGTATCGGCGGGCAACTACCTCACCGAGGTGGAGAAGGTACGGCTGCGGCGCCAGGCGGAGGGTGCTGTCGTGGAGGGGCGCCACCGGCTCGTCGATTAGGAGCGCAAACACTTCTGGGGTGCTACAGTCACGGTGTTTCCCGAATTAACATTCACGAGGCTGCCATGTATTTTCCCTCCCGCGCCCTTGCCGTGCTCGCCGCCGGGGCCACCGCGCTCACCCTGGTCACCGCCCCGCTCGCCAGCGCCCAGAGCTCTCTGTCCTCCGCGTCCTCCCTGTCCTCCCTGTCCTCCGCGTCGTCCTCGACGCTCGGCAGCTCCGGGCGGGTGGACAACTCGGACCCCTTCCCCCTGCCCAAAGAGCCCGGAACGCCGGTTGAGATGCCGGGCGGTGTTGTCGTTCGGATCATGGGGGACCTGCTCGGGCGCGGTTTCTCCGACCACGTCGGTTTTCGCTCCGGCGACCTCGGCATCATGGCCCCGCTGCGCAAAAATGGCGAGTTCGCCCTCATCTTCGGCGATTCCTTCCGCGGCGCGACCCTGGGGGCCGGCGAGTGGCTGAGCCCCGTCGGCGTCGTCGCGCAGCTGGCCGACGGCATCATCGAGATCCTGCGCCCGCTCAACCCGGGGGGACGCGTGGAGCAGCTGATCCCCTACGACCGCTCAGAGGGCGACACCCTCACGTTGATCCCCTCCGATGTGATCAACATCGACGGCACCCTCTACCTGCAGGGAATGTGGAACCGCGGGATCGGCAACGTCCTGTACACCCAGATCTGGAAGTCCATCGACGACGGGGCCACGTGGTCCTCTCTGGGCACCACGAGCGCCGACTATATGAAGGGGATGGGAAACCTCATCTCCTGGGAGCGCGGCAGCGACGGCTACATCTACGTTGTTTCTTCCAGCTTCACGCGCAAGCACGACGTTTATCTGTCGCGTTTTCGCCTTGAGCAGATCGGCGACCGCACCTCGTGGCAGCTCTACGACCCCACCACCGGGCAGTGGTCCTCCCAGGCCACCCCGATCCTGTCTGACAACGTGCGCGCCGGCGAGATGAACCTGCGTTACATCGACGGCTACTGGGTGCTGGTGATGTTCAACGAGGAAACGCTGCAGATAGAGGTCCGCGCCTCCACCGAAATCGCGCGCGACTGGAACGACGTCCCCGTGGCCGTCGTGGCCACAAACGGCCCGTGGCGCAACCCGCAGACCCCGGCGAACTTCTCGCAGCCCTATGGCGGCTACATCGTGCCCGGCTCCACCCTGGCCAACATGGATATCGTCGTTTCGCAGTGGAACACCGCCACGAACGCGCGCTACAACGCGACGCAATTCAACGTCACGGGCCTAGACACCTTCTTCGGCCTCGCGCGGCCGGCAACAGTGGACGCGAGCGACATCGAGGTCACCGAAGCGCCCGCCTCCCCGGGCACGCTTATCGACGCCCCACCCGGCGCGCTGTAAAGTTCGGTCGGTGACCGACACCCAGCGCACTCCCCCGTGGCCGGCCCTGCTGTCCATGATGCCGGGGTTCTTCATGATCCTGGTGGACTCCACCATCGTCTCCGTGGCCATCCCCGCCATCACGGCGGGCCTTGACGCCGGCTACAACCAGGTCATCTGGGTCAACAGCGCCTACCTGCTGGCCTACGCGGTGCCGCTCTTGGTCACCGGGCGCCTCGGCGACCGCTTCGGGCCGCGCTCGCTCTACCTCGCGGGCCTCGCCGTGTTCACCGTGTCCTCGCTGGCCTGCGGGCTGGCGGGGACCGTCGAGGCACTCATTATTGCCCGCGCCTTCCAGGGTTTGGGCGGGGCGATGGTGACGCCGCAGACGATGTCGGTGATGATCCGCACCTTCGCGCCGAACGAGCGCGGCGGCGCGATGGGCGTGTGGGGCGCGACCGCCGGTCTGGCCACCGTCACGGGCCCACTCCTCGGGGGCCTGCTTGTCGACGCCGCCGGGTGGCCGTGGATCTTCTTTGTCAACGTCCCCGTCGGCGCCGTGGGCCTTATCCTCGCCTGGATCCACGTGCCTGCCCTGGAGCGCTTCGCCCGCAACTTCGATTGGCCGGGAGTTGCCCTGAGCTCAGTGGGCATGTTCGGCCTCATCTTCGGCATCCAGGAGGGCGAGAGGCTCGACTGGGACCTGCGCGCGTTCGGCCTCATCGGGGCCGGGTTGGCGCTTGTCGCCGTGTTCCTGTGGACGCAGGCGCGGACCCGCCGTGACGCGCTCGTGCCGCTCGTGCTCTTCTCCGACCGCAACTTTTCGCTCGCCGCGGTGACGATCGCGACCGTCGGTTTCACCGTGTCAACCGCGATGATCCCGTGGATGATCTACGTCCAGTCGGTCCCGGGCCTGTCACCAACCCAGGCCGCGCTGCTGATCCTGCCCTCCGGCATCGTCTCCGGTTTCTTGGCCCCGTGGATCGGCTCGCTCACCAACACCCACCCGCCGAAGCCGTTCGCTGTGGCCGGGCTCGCGCTCACCGGCACGTCGGTGGCATTGACGGCACTTCTGGCTAACCCGCAGATAAACCCGGTGTGGATGCTCGCGGTCTCCGTCGTGGCGGGCCTGGGCAATTCGATGATGTGGGGGCCGCTTTCAATGATCGCCACCCGCAACCTCAACCCGCGGCTGGCCGGGGCCGGATCCTCGGTGTACAACACGGTGCGCCAGGTCGGGGCTGTTGTCGGCTCGGCCTCCATCGCCGCCGCCATGTCCACTCAGCTCGGCGCGCGCGTGGGACCGGGGGCGGCGGCCGCTCCGGCGCAGCCGGGCCCCCTCCCGGAGCCGCTGCACGAGCCTTTCGCCCAAGCGATGTCCGCCTCCCTCTGGGTTCCGGCCGGTGTGATCCTCGCCGGCGCCGCCGTGGCGCTCTTCTTCGCGCCGACACGCTCGTGGGGCGACGGGGACTGACGCGCTCCTAGGCCTCCAGCGACGTGCCCCACACCGGGGCGTCGAGGCGGCGGAAGCCGACGCGCTCCCAAAACGCCACACCGGCGTCGTTGCCCGGGGCGATCATCAGGCAGGCGCTGCTCGCCCCCTGCTCCCGCAGAAACTCCCTCGCCCCCTGTGCAAGCAGGCGGCCGATTCCGCGGCCCTGCACACCGGGGCGCACGCCGGTCATGTGGATCCAGCCCAGGTGGCCGTCGTACCCCGCAATGCTCGCTGCGTGGATGGCACCCTCGGCGTTGTCATCCTCGACGACGATGACCGCGCTGCTCGCGTTCGCGAGCGCGCGGTCGAAGTCGCGCGGCGGGTCGTTCCAGGGCTGGGTGATCCCGGAGGTGTCCCACACCTCGAGGACGGCCTGCTTGTCTGCGGGGGTAGCGTGGCGCACTGTCGGCATGTCAGACAACAATAGTCTTTTATGCAGCAGCGCAAGCCGCGTCACCCGCGGAAGCGGATCGAGGGCACCTACCCCACCTCGACGGGCACCGCGCGCATCGTGGCCGACCCGGCGCGCGACGGCGCCTACACCCTCGAGGTCAACGACGTGCCCGGCTCCCACGTCGTCCTCGGCGCTCCCGAGGTCCTCACCTTCGACTACATGCAGTGGATCGCGGGGCTCATCGACGCTCCCCCAACCACCGTTCACCTCGGCGCCGCCGCCTGCTGCCTGCCCTCCTACGTTCACCAGCGCTGGGGCGCGCGCACGGTTGCGGTGGAGATCGACGCGGAGCTGGCCCGCCTCGTGCGCTGGGCCTTCGAACCGGACGTGGAGATCGTCGTCGCCGAGGCACGCGCCTTCACCCACGCGCTTGCGCCTGGCTCCGTCGACGTCCTCGTGCGCGACGTCTTCTCGGGTCCCGCCACCCCCCGGCACCTGACCACCGTGGAGTTTTACCGCGCCGCTCACCGCGCCCTCGCGCCGGGCGGCGTGTACGCGGCGAACGTTGGGGACCGGGCGGGGCTTCCCGAAACGCGCGCGGAACTGGCGGGGCTTCGCGAGGTCTTCGCCCACGTGGGGGCGATCAGCACCGCCGACATGCTCGACGGCCGCGCCTATGGCAACATCGTGCTCGCCGCCTCCGACCGCCCGCTCACCTACGCAGGCCCCGCCCTTTTCCGAGGCGCCGAATGGGCCACGCAGCTTGGCGGCACGCCACGCCACGACAGGAAGGACCCCACGTGATCCGGCTCGCTCAGCTTCACGACGCCCCCCCCTGCTGGCCACGCTCCTGCGCGATTTCAACACCGAATTCGGGACCCCAACCCCCGCCCACGAGGTTCTCTCGCGGCGTTTCGCCGCCCTGCTCGCCTCCGACGCCGCCTTTGCGGCGCTCGCCGCGCCGGACGAGGGCTTCGCCCTCGTCACGCTACGCCCCACCCCCTACTGGGACGGGCCGGTCGCTGTCCTCGACGAGCTCTACGTGCGCCCCGCGCTGCGCTCTCGCGGCATCGGCTCGCGCCTGCTCGAGCGCGTCGAGTCCGAGCTCGCCCGGCGCGGCTGCCTGGAGCTGCACATCAACGTCGACGCGGCAGACTCCGGGGCCAGGCGCTTCTACGAGCGCCACGGGTACTCCAACCGCGACCCGGATTCGGGCTCCGAGATGTATATCTACCTGCGCGAGCTGTGACGCCTAGAAGCGCAGCAGGTTGAGAGCGAGGCCGGCCAAGGCACCCAGGGCCGCGACGGCCACGGCGATACCGGCGATCGCTCCGACCGAAGAGCCAGTCGAGCTGGAAGAACCGGCAGAGCCGGACCCGGAGGGCGCCGGGGTGTCCTGCCGGAGCAGGGTGACGTCGTCGACAAGCGTGCCGTCCGCCGCGTTGAGGCTGCGGACCTGCAGCGTGGTCGGCGTGATGTTGACGACGGAGTAGTCCGGCGTGCGGTCCTGGTTCCACAGCGCGATCGTCGGGTGGTTCAGGCCGCGTGCGCGCGACTGCTCCAACGTCATGTCCGGGTACGTCTTGCCGTCATTGCCCTGGTAGTCGTAGTACTTCCCGCCAACCGCGGTGTTCAGCGTGAGGTAGAGGACGTCACCTTCCTCCGGGTGCAGCACGTCCCCGGGTGCGGCGTAGTGCTCCGGCACCTTGGGTTGCGCGCCGTTGATGAGGTGCGAGCGGTTGTGCATGTGGTCGTGCCCGTTCAGCACCACATCCACCCCGACCTCGGAGAAGACCGGGCCGAGCACCTCGCGCATCCGCACGATGTCGTCGGAGGTGTAGCGCCCACCCTGGGAGTGGAAGGCGAAGTGGTTCGCCACGATGATCCAGTCCTTGCCCTCGCCGTGAGCGGCCACGGTATCGCGCACGAAGGCTGCTTGCTCGTGTAGGCCCGCGTCGTCCTTTCGGTTGGAGTTCAGAGCGATGAACAGGGCGTTGTTCTGTTCGAAGAAGTAGTGCGAGGTATCGTCCAGCTCGTTGGGCAGGTTCCAGTGCTCCTTGAAGTGCCGCCGCGCCACGGGCAAGGGCAACACCTCGTGGTTGCCCTCGAGCGCTGCGGTGCGGAATTGGCGCAACTGAGGCGCCGAGAAGAACGCGTTGTACTGGCCGAGCGGGCCAATCAGATCGCCCCAGCCCTCCACCTGGTCCCCCAGGCTGAGGATGAGGGAAGAGTCGGGGTGGGCCGCGGTGGCGCTGTCCAGCGTCTCGCGCCACGTGGCGGCCTGTTCGGATATTTTGACATCCACGCCGATCTGCGCGTCGGCCACTGCGAGGAACGTCCAGTTGCCATCGCCGTCGTCGATAGTGAAGGATTCCGGCGTGCTCCACCCGCCCGCATCCGAGCCGATTTGGTAGCTGTAGGTCACCCCGGGGTCGAGGCCCGCGAGCTCGGCATGTCTCGAGCGGTACGCAATGGCGCCGAAGTCTGCCTCGCGGGCCGTGACCTCGCGCACCGCTGCGGGGTCGTTCACCGGGGCGACGCGCACGACCTCGGGGCCCGCATGGTCCGAGCGCCAGGAGAAGTTCACGCTCCTTGCGTCCGCCCCCACCCCCGTTGCCACGCGGTAGATGGGACCGCCTGCTGACGCATCCGCGGGCACGGCGTGAACGGCGGGGGTGCAGGAGAAAACGATCGCTGCGGAGGTAACCAGGGCGGTTCGTGCAACGCGGGGATGTGGCATGACGCAACCTTCAGATAGTCGAAAGAATACCTGTATATAAGAGCACATCTTTGTGTCTGGCGGTTGAATTCGGTATGAGCGCTAGGTTGCGCTTTCGCTACCTGGCGTAGCATGGGCACCTCACTGCACCGTCAAGCGAGAGAAAGGAACGCCATGCACAACGACCCCGCCAAGCCCGGCTACTCCTCCAAGGACAGCACCAACAAGCCGGTGGATCGTGACGATGACCAGCTGGCGCAGGATACCGGGTCCCACCTCGGCTACGGCGAGGAGGCACCCGAGAGCGTCGACGAAAGCCAGCGCGGCGACAACTAGGCGTCGACAACGCGCGAGCGCGCCGCGAGACCGATAGGCAATTACGCTTAACCGGCCCGCGGCGCGTCGTGCATCACTATTATTTCCGGGTATGACCCACGCTACTCAGTCACGCCCCGCGGCCCCCGAGGCCGACAACCGCATCGCCGCACTGTGGGACAGGTTGAGCACTTCCCCCCTCAAACGCGGCGTGTTCTCCACCATCTACTCGCTCAAGGCCCCCTATTTCCGCACCGTACTTCCGCGGGTGCGTGAGGTCGTGCCCGGGCAGCGCGTAGTCATCCGCCTAGGCAAGTGGTGGGGCGTGAAAAACCACATCGGCACGTTCCACGTCATCGCCGCGCTCAACGGCGCAGAGGCGGCCATGGGACTGCTCTGCGAGACGACGGTGCCCCCCACCCACCGCTGGATCCCCCGCGGCATGCGGGCGGACTACCCCGCGAAATCCACGGGCGGTCTGACAATCACCGCCACCGCGGACTTCCCTGACTTCGCAGAGATCACCCGCGAGACCGGCGGCCAGCTGGTCACCCTCACCTGCCAGATCGTCGATGACGCGGGCGTTGAGCCGGTGACCGCAGAGATCGACGTCTGGGTCACCGCCAAGCGGCCACGGTAGTCCTAGCGCTCCGGGGCGACCAGGATCTTGACGGACGTGCCTTCCTTGTCCAACAGCGCCGCAAAGCCCTTCTCCACGACGTCGTCGGGCGCGATCTTCGCGGAGATGTACGGATCCAGGTCGATGCGCCCGGAGTGGACGGCGTCGATCGCCTCGTCGTAGTCCCTGCGGGTGTAACCGTAGGCACCCTGGACGACGATCTCGGTCCGGTGCAGGCCCTTGAGCACGTCGAATTCCAGCGGCTTGCCGGGAATGGCGACGAGCTGCAGGTGGCCGCCCGGGTGAAGGGTGCCCGCCAGCTCGTGGATCACCGGGATAACACCGGCGCAGTCGAAGGCGACGTCGGCAAGCAGCCCGTCGCTGTTCTCCTTGACCACCTCAAGCAGGTCCTCCTCCATCGGGTTGACGCCAACCTCGGCCACCCCCGTCTTCAGGGCGAGATCGCGGCGCGCGGAGTTAGGTTCGGAGATGATGACGCGGGCGCCGCGGGCGGTCGCCACCGCCGCAACGAAGACGCCGATCGGCCCGGCACCGCCAACGACGACGACGTCGCCCTCCTCGACACCGGCCAGGCGCACCGCGTGCGTGGACACGGCCAGCGGCTCGATCATCGCCGCGTGCTCCAGCTCCATATCGCCGACCGGCACGGCCACTTGGGCCGGCACGTTCACGGCCGCGCTCAGGCCGCCGCCCCAGCCGGACAGGCCCAGGCCCCACACCTTCTGGCAAAGGTTGGTCTTGCCCGCCTTGCACGCGACGCACTCGCCGCACCACACGCCGGCCATAACCGCGACACGGTCGCCCTCCTTGAGGTCTTCGACGCCCTCGCCGACAGCGGTGACGGTGCCGGAAAACTCGTGGCCCAGGGTGACGGGAAGCGAAGCCCCGGTCACAGGCTGCGGCTTGTCCTCGTCCGGGGTGACCGGGTAGGACGGGCCGTCCTGGTAAAGGTGGAGGTCGCTGCCGCAGATGCCGGCCCAGCCGACGTCGAGGGTGACCCAGCCCTTCTCAGGGGCGCCGGGCTCCTCGACCTCATCGACGCGCAGGTCCTTGGCTCCGTAGAGACGAACAGCTTTCATGTCGCTTTTCCTTCCTTAGTCTGAAAATGGACACCCTCTACGTTACCCCCGTAGGGTTTATCCATCATCCGGCTTGGAAAAGGGAGGGACGGAAAAGCCGCGCCCGTTCGCTCTCGCCTTCGCACGCTTTTCGACGCCAACCCGAAACCGTGGCGCCTTGAATCGCGGCGCGGGGCGCTTCGACGCCCGTTAGACGTTGAACTTGAACTCCACGGTATGTAGTTGCAAAGTTACTTTCTCGTTAGCCTGCAACAATCAGAAAACAGTAATTACGTCAGTACACAGAGAACATATGGGCGCATGGAAACACGTAAAGGTTTTGCGGGATGGCGTGGACGTCAACGTGAAGATTCTGGAGAACCTCACCGCCCACGTCGCTCCCGCGCTGGGTGGCAGCCGAACCACAAAGGATCAGTCATCTGCTATCCCATCGACTAATTCCTGCAGGTCGCAGGACCTTCGCGCAACTGTCAGTTCAGTGCATGTTGAATAGTTCAGCGCACGTTGTATTATTCAGCACATGCTGACTATCGATTCGCGCCTCGACGTCATGAACCGGCTCGGCCGGGCCATGGCTGATCCGACACGCTCCCGAATCCTGATGACCCTACTCGACGGTCCGGGCTACCCGGCCGAGATTTCGCAAAGCTTGGATCTGACCCGCTCTAAGGTCTCGAACCACCTGTCCTGCCTACGCGATTGCGGCATCGTCGTCGCTGAGCCGGAGGGCCGTAAGGCCCGCTACGAAATTGCCGATCCGCACCTCGCGGCGGCGCTCGAAGCGCTGGTCAACGCGACGCTGGCCGTCGACGAGAATGCCCCCTGCCTCGACACTGAGTGCTCGGTGCCCGGCTGCGGCGAGAAAAGAACGGACGCATGAGTTCAGCATGTGGATGCGAACACGAACCCGCCACGGAGATCGAAGAGCTCGATCGGCCATGGTGGAAGGACCCCGAGCTACTGCTACCGATCTTCTCCGGCGTAGCCCTCATTACAGGACTAGCGCTAGACTGGTCCGACTTGGAGACGCCCGCAACGGTACTGTATTGGCTTGGCCTGCTGTTGGGCGCTTACACGTTCGCACCTGGAGCGATCCGGAACCTTGTCACGAAGCGCAAGCTCGGCATTGGCTTGCTTATGACGATCAGCGCGGTCGGCGCGGTGATCCTTGGTTTCGTCGGAGAGGCCGCAGCACTGGCGTTCCTGTACTCGATCGCCGAGGCGCTTGAAGACAAGGCGATGGACCGGGCCCAAGGCGGACTGCGGGCACTGTTGAAGCTGGTACCGCAAACCGCGACCGTGCTGCGCGACGGTACGACGGCCGAGGTCGCTGCGAAGGACCTTGAGGTTGGCGAGCTAATGGTCGTACGCCCCGGGGAGCGAATCGCCACGGACGGCATCATTCGATCCGGACGCTCCAGCCTTGACACCTCAGCGATCACCGGAGAATCCATTCCGGAGGAGGTTGCGCCCGGTGACGAGGTACCCGCGGGAGCGATCAACTCCGTCGGTGTGCTGGCGGTCGAGACGACCGCAGCTGGAACGGACAACTCGCTGACCACACTCGTCGACCTCGTCGAACAGGCGCAGGCGGAGAAGGGTGACCGCGCCCGGATCGCCGACCGAATTGCCCAACCCCTAGTGCCCGGGGTGATGATCCTGGCGGTGCTGGTCGGCGTAATCGGCTCACTGCTGGGCGACCCCGAGACGTGGATCACCCGTGCGCTGGTGGTCCTAGTCGCAGCGTCGCCGTGCGCGCTGGCAATCTCCGTGCCGCTGACGGTCGTGGCCGCGATCGGCGCGGCCAGCCAGTTCGGAGTAGTCATCAAGTCCGGCGCGGCGTTCGAGCGACTCGGCGGCATCCGTCACCTAGCGGTGGACAAGACCGGAACCCTTACCCGCAACCAGCCCGAGGTTACCGGAGTGGTCCCGGCAGACGGATTCGATCGGGCGCAGGTGCTTTCCTTCGCGGCGGCGGTTGAGCAGCAATCGACGCACCCCCTCGCCGCGGCGATCGTGGCAGCGGAGCCCGAAGCGCCCACAGCCTTGGATATCAGCGAGGAAGCCGGTCATGGCATCGGCGGCACCGTCGAAGGCCGACGGGTGCTGGTGGGCAGCCCCCGATGGATCGACGCCGGGCCACTGAAGGCGGACGTTGAGCGCATGGAGCCCGAAGGCCAGACCTGCGTCCTGGTCACCGTCGATGACGCTCTCGCCGGGGCGATCGGGGTGCGCGACGAGCTGCGGCCCGAGGTTCCCGAAGCCGTGCAGTCCCTGCACGACAACGACGTGGAAGTGAGCATGCTCACCGGCGACAACACTCGCACCGCCCGGGCGCTTGCTGAAATCGCCGGGATCGACGACGTGCGCGCCGAGCTGCGACCGGAGGACAAGGCAAGCATCGTCGCCGAACTCTCCTCCAAGACGCCGACGGCGATGATCGGCGACGGCATCAACGACGCGCCGGCACTGGCGGGCGCAACGGTGGGCATTGCGATGGGAGCAACCGGCTCTGACGCCGCGATCGAGTCCGCTGACGTCGCCTTCACTGGCCACGACCTCCGGCTGATCCCGCAGGCGCTGCAGCACGCCCGCCGAGGCAGCAGGATCATCAACCAGAACATCGTCCTGTCCCTGGCCATCATCATCGTGTTGATGCCACTGGCGATCAGCGGTGTGCTGGGACTGGCCGCCGTCGTGTTGGTACACGAAGTCGCCGAAGTCATCGTGATCTTGAACGGCCTGCGGGCCGCACGAGCGAAACGCTGAGGCTGTGACTGGCAAGTCTTATAAGGGTTAAACCACGCGCCGAGCGCGCACACACGTTGGACCAGGCGAGTCATTCGAGTTCACCACCTGGTCCTTCTCGATGCGTGCAGGCACGGGAACTGTAGGTGAACCTAATAGTTCAACGGCCCGATACCGCTTGCAGATTCTTCACACGAGGTAGCGGAATGAACCGAGGCCGAACGAAAACCGGAGTTAGAGACAGCGCTCTTCAACCTACCCCCCAATAACGCGAAACGCCATTAACGCCTCGCGTTACACGTTGAACTTAAACTCCACCACGTCGCCGTCCGCCATGACGTAGTCCTTGCCCTCCTGGCGCACCTTGCCGTGGGCGCGGGCCTCGGCCATCGAGCCCAGCTCATCGAGGTCGTCGAAGCTGACAATCTCGGCCTTGATGAAGCCCTTCTCGAAGTCGGAGTGGATCACCCCGGCGGCCTTCGGCGCGGTGTCGCCCTGGCGGATCGTCCACGCGCGCGCCTCCTTGGGCCCCGCGGTGAGGTAGGTCTGCAGGCCGAGGGTTGCGAAACCAGCCTTGGCCAGGGTGTTCAGGCCCGGCTCCTCCTGCCCCACGGCAGCGAGCAGCTCCGCGGCATCCTCCTCGTCCAGCTCGAGCAGGTCCGTCTCGCTCTGGGCGTCGAGGAACACGGCCTCTGCGGGTGCGACGAGAGCGCGAAGCTCGTCCTTTGTCGCGTCGTTGGTGAGCACCTCCTCATCGGAGTTGAACACGTAAAGGAAGGGTTTAGCCGTCATGAGGTGCAGATCGCGCAGAAGCGCCAGGTCAAGCTCGCCCGCCTTGCCCGCGGCGAACAGGGTGCGGTCCCTCTCGAGCACTTCCTGCGCCTTTGTCACCTCCGCGACGGTGGCGGCGACCTCCTTGTCCTTGCGCGCCTCCTTTTCCAGGCGCGGCAGGGCCTTTTCAATCGTCTGCAGGTCTGCGAGGATCAGCTCGGTGTTGATCACGGCGATATCGCTGGCCGGGTCGACCTGCCCGTCGACGTGGATGACGTTGTCGTCCGAAAAGGCGCGCACCACCTGGCAGATGGCGTCGGCCTCGCGAATGTTGGCCAAAAAGGCGTTGCCCATGCCCTCGCCCTCGGACGCGCCCTTGACGATGCCGGCGATGTCGACGAACGACACGGTGGCGGGCAAGATCCGTTCGGAGCCAAAGATCTCCGCGAGCCTGGCCAGTCGCGGATCGGGCAGCTCCACCACGCCCACGTTGGGCTCGATGGTGGCAAAAGGGTAGTTCGCCGCCAACACGTCGTTACGCGTCAGGGCGTTGAAGAGCGTGGATTTACCCACGTTGGGCAGACCGACAATTCCAAGAGTAAGGCTCACAGCCGCTCATCCTATCCCACGGCCCGGTGACGGCCCTCGCGGGGAGCGTGCGAGGCGCCGCCGGGGACGTCGCAAAGCGAGGGCCGATGGGGCATGATAGTGCGGGTGAGTACCGACGACGAGGATCGCACCCCCGACGACCAGATCGACCGCGGGGTAGTTATCAACGAGTGGCTGAAATCAGCCGCGATGTTCACCCTGCGCGTGCTCATCCTCGCGCTGTTTCTTTTCGCGGCGAGCCAGCTCATCGGAACCTTCTGGGCGGGCATTCTTCCGGTGGTGCTCGCGCTCATCGTGTGCACGGTGCTCGCGCCGCTGTCGACGTTCATGCGCCGCAGGCGCGTTCCCGCCGCCCTGGCCTCGATCCTCTCCATCCTCGCGTTTTTCGGGGCCGCCGGTTTCATCGGCTCGCTCATCGCACCCGACATCGTGGCCCACTCGCAGATCCTCTACCTCCAGGCCCTTGAGGGCATTCAGAGGCTGCAGCTGTGGCTGCAGGGCCCGCCGCTGAACATCGACCCGGAGGAGCTGAACAACGCGATCAACGAGATTGCGAACTGGCTGCAGAACCAGGCCGGGGCCATCGCCGGCGGGGTCTTCGCCGGGATTGGCACCGCGGCCGGAGTCGCGGTCACCCTCACCGTCGTGCTCGTGCTTACCTTCTTCTTCCTCAAAGACGGCCACCGCTTCCTGCCCTGGCTGCGTTCCGCCACGGGCGGCCGCACCGGCCTGCACGCCACGGAGCTGCTCACCCGCGCGTGGAAGACGCTCTCAGGCTTCATCCGCGCACAAGCAGCAGTTTCGCTTGTCGACGCCTTCTTCATCGGTGTGGGCATCGCCATCGTCGGGGTGCCCATGGCGTTCACCCTCGCGGTGATCACCTTCTTCGCCGGCTTCATTCCGATTGTCGGCGCCGTCGTCGCCGGCGCCCTCGCTGTCCTGGTCGCACTGGTCTCGCTGGGCTTTACCGAGGCCCTGATCGTGCTCGTGATCGTCATCGCCGTGCAGCAGCTCGAGGGCAACGTTTTGCAGCCCGTGCTGCAGTCCCGCGCCATGAACCTGCACCCGGTGATCGTCCTCGTCTCCGTCACTGTCGGCGGCGGTCTCTTCGGCCTCATCGGCGCCTTCCTCGCGGTCCCCGCCGCCGCCATGATCGCCGTGTGCTACCGCTACGTCCTGGACATGCTGAAGATCCACGCCGGCGAGAGGACCGCCGCCCAGCTCGACTTCGCCACCGAGGAAGGCCGCGCGATCGCCGAACTCGAAGAGCGCGAGTCCGTCTACGAGCGTAAGGAGTGGCGCGGTGACCGCGACTGGGCCCCCGCCGCGGTCACCAGCGACTTTGCCCCCGAGTCCTCGTCGACGAAGGCGAAACCCGGCTGGCACAAGCTGCGCGACAGCGAACGTCTGCGCCGCCTCACACAAACCGACGCTTTCGCAAAGTTGTTCGAACGGAAGGGCCGCTCCGAGGATTAGCGTCCGGGACGTATGGCACACTGCTGCCCATGTCCGCGATGTCCATTGCTTCCGCGCTTGTCGTCTTCTCAGCCGGCCTCGTCCTCGGCGCCCTCGCCTGCTACGCCGCCGTACGCGGCCGCACTGCCCCGCCCCCGCCAGCCAGCCCGACCGACATGGCGCCGGTCACGCGAGCCCTGGAGCGCCTCGCGGGCCACCTCGACGACATGGACGAGGACCGGGCCGTCGCCTACTCCGCCCTAGCCAGCCAGGTTCAGGCGATCACGCGGACCTCGGCGCGGCTGTCCGACCGCACAGATCAGCTCATCTCGGCCCTGCGCTCCCCGCAGACCCGGGGCCGATGGGGGGAAATGCAGCTGCGGCGTGTCGTCGAGCTCGGCGGCATGCTCGAGCACTGCGACTTCGACGTCCAGCACAGCGCGCTTATCGACGGCACCCGCGTGCG
The DNA here is from genome assembly GCF_030408575.1 of Corynebacterium auris. NCBI lineage: Bacteria > Bacillati > Actinomycetota > Actinomycetes > Mycobacteriales > Corynebacteriaceae > Corynebacterium > Corynebacterium auris. The sequence goes on along the minus strand of NZ_CP047047.1, from coordinate 845,114 downwards.
CCCAGACATGCTCATCCGTCTCTCTCACGGCCGTTCAATCATCGTCGACGCCAAAGTCCCCTTCTCTTCCTACCTCGACGCGCTCAACACGGAGGACCCAGAAGAAAAGCAGGCGTACCTTCGCCGCCACGCCCACCTACTCCGCCAGCACGTGGACACCCTGTCGTCCAAGGCCTACATCGAGGCCTTCCAGCCCACGCCCGAGTTCGTGGTCATGTTCGTGCCCGCGGACCCCTTCCTCGACTCTGGCTTGGCTACCGATCCTGAGCTGCTCGATTACGCCTTTTCCCGCGACGTCGTCATCGCCACGCCCACGACGCTGTTCGCCCTGCTGCGCACGGTGGCGCTCGGCTGGCGCCACGAGGCGATGAACGACAAAGCCAAGCAGGTCCAACGCCTAGGCGCCGAGCTCTACCAACGCCTCGCCACTATGGGCGAGCACTACAACCGCGTCGGCCACGCCCTCGAAAAGGCCGTGGAGGCCTTCAACGCCACCGCCGCCTCCATCGACTCCCGCGTCATGGTCACTGCCCGCAAGCTCGACGAGCTGGGGGTGCCTGCCCGAACCACCCGCGGCCGCTTACCCGAGCTGCACCGCGTCTCCGCCTCGCCCCGACACGCGGCCGAAGAAAGCGGAGACTGAGTCCATCCGCGGCCCGGGGGTAGGTAGAATGACCCGACGTGTCACACCCGTCGTCCCGCACCTCCCACGCTCAACGAGCGACCTTCGTCGGGCTGCCGACCGGCTCTGGCATCGCCATCATCTTCGCCGCGGTATTCACCGGCGCCCTCATCTCTATCTACGCAGAGCAGATCGGCTGGCCGTTCCTCGTGCTCTTTGCTGCGGGATCGGTGCTGGTGGCGACGTTAGTCAACGTCAAGGGGCTGGCGCTTACCGTCCTGTGCGCCCCGGTCTTCTACGCCGCGGGCATCGTCGGCGCAGGGTACGTCATCGCGCGGGCGAACACGACCACCGAGGGCGCAGGCATCTCGCGGACCTCACTTCTTGCCATGGCATATCCGCTCGCCGAGTTCTTCCCCGTCCTCGCCGCGGTCACAGTCGGCTGCGCGGTGATCGCCTTCCTCCGCGTTGCGCTGATCAAGCGGCACAATGACCGCGTGGAAAAGCGCGAGATCCGGGACCGGAGCCAGGCGGCGGCAAGCAACCGGCGCACGACCAACCAGAGTCGGCGAGCGCGCGCCCGAGCTAACTCTGTCACCGTCGAGGAGCTGATGCGGCGCCGCACGGCCCCGACAGACGCCGAGCGCTCGCCGAGGCGCCGCCTCGGCGAGGATCTTTACCGCGATTAGGGCCCGCGCTTCTTACACCCGTGCCGCGCGCAGGTCGCGCGGCAGCGAAAACGTGATGGTTTCCGTCGTGGTGGTGACCTCCTCAACGTCCGTAAAGCCGCGCTGCGCCAGTGAATCGACCACATCGCGCACGAGGATCTCCGGAACGGAGGCACCGGAAGTGATCCCCACGGTGTCCACCCCGTCCAGCCACGCATTTTCGATCTGGTGCGCGTAGTCCACCAAGTGGGCGTCCTTCGCCCCGGCTTCGAGGGCCACCTCGACGAGGCGCTTCGAGTTCGAAGAGTTCTGCGAGCCGACCACGATCATCAGGTCGGCGCGCGGGGCAATCGCCTTCACCGCCACCTGACGGTTCTGGGTGGCGTAACAGATGTCGTCGCTCGGCGGATTCTCCAGGTTCGGGTAGCGCTCATGGAGCTTATTGACGATCACCATCGTCTCGTCGACCGACAACGTCGTCTGGGACAGCCAGACGAGCTTCTGCTCCTCCGGAAAGTCCGGCAGGGCCTCGACCCCCTCGACACCGTCGACAAGGTGCGTGACCTCCGGGGCCTCCCCTGCCGTTCCCTCGACCTCCTCGTGGCCTTCGTGGCCCACCAGCAAGATGTGGTAGCCGTTGCGGGCGAAACGCTTTGCCTCGTTGTGCACCTTCGTCACCAGCGGGCAGGTCGCGTCGAGGGTAAGCAGGTTCCGCTCGGCGGCCGAGTTGCGCACCGCCGGGGAGATCCCGTGAGCGGAGAAAACAAGGTGCGCCCCCTCCGGCACCTCGTCGGTCTCCTCGACGAAAATCACGCCCCGCTCCCGGAGCGTTTCCACAACGTACTTGTTGTGCACGATTTCCTTGCGCACGTAAACGGGTGCCCCGTACTTCTCCAGCGCTTTCTCCACGGTCTCGACCGCCCGGTCGACGCCTGCGCAGTACCCGCGGGGGGCGGCGAGAAGAACCTTCTTACCCTGATCAGTCATGGAACCTAGGGTATCGAATCACCGTCTAAAAGGACAGGCACCACTATGCTGGTGATGTTTGCTGGGGGCGCGCGTGCGCGCGGCACTCCCCCGCGCTGACCGAGGTATTCAAGAAAGGGGCGGGCATCGTTTCCGTGACACAGACTTCCCACAACTCTGCGGCGAGCACCCCCGAGTCACCGTGGGCCGTATCCAAGCTCAACCAGTCGGTCAAAAGCTGGGTGGAAAAGCTCGGCTGGCTCTGGGTCGAGGGTCAGCTCACGCAGGTCAACATGAAACCGACCTGGAAGCTGTCCTACCTCACCCTGCGCGACACGCAGGAGCAGGTCAGCGTCCAGCTCACGGCGAGCACGTCCCTTTTGCGTTCTCTGCCCACCCCCCTCAAAGACGGCGACCGGGTGGTCATCTACGGCAAGCCCGCGTTCTACGCGGGGCGCGGCTCCTTTTCCATGTGGGTCACAGAGATCCGCCACGTCGGCGAAGGCGAGCTTCTCGCCCGCATCGAGCGCCTGCGCGCTCAGCTCGCCAGCGAGGGCCTGTTCAGCCCCTCCCGCAAAAAACCCCTGCCCTACCTTCCGCGCACCATCGGCCTGATCACGGGTAAAGGATCCGCCGCCGAGCGCGACGTGCTCTCCGTAGCCCAACAGCGTTGGCCCGCTGTGAGCTTCGCCGTGCGCAACACCGCGGTCCAGGGCGCCAACGCCGTACCCGAGGTCATCGCCGCCCTCCGCGAGCTCGACGCCGACCCGCTTGTCGACGTCATCATTATCGCCCGGGGCGGAGGATCCGTCGAAGACCTCCTCCCGTTCTCGGAGGAGGCACTCCAACGCGCCGTCGCCTCCGCCACCACGCCAGTCGTCTCGGCAATCGGCCACGAGCCCGACAACCCGGTGCTGGACAACGTCGCCGACCTGCGAGCCGCCACACCGACGGACGCCGCCAAGCGCGTCGTCCCCGACGTCGCACAGGAGCACGCGCTGCTCGACGAGGCCCGCTCCCGGATGAACGCGGCCCTGCGCGGCTGGGTCCAGCGCGAGCGCTCTACCCTCCAAGCCCTGCGATCGCGCCCAGTGCTGGCTAACCCCCTCACGCCGATTCAGCAACGCCGCGAGGAGGTCGACCGATCGCGTTCCCTCATCCGGCGCGACGTCAGTTACCTGCTGGACAAAGAAAAGGCGGCGGTCCGCGCGCTACGCGCGCAGGTCTCGGCCCTCGGCCCGGCGGCGACCCTGGCCCGCGGTTACGCCGTGGTGCAGGTGATTCCGCGCGACCACAGCGAACCGGAAGTCGTCACCAGCATCGCGCAGGCCCCGCCAGGTTCGCAGCTGCGGATCCGCGTCGGGGACGGCTCGATCACCGCCGCCGGGATGGGCACCACCCCAGCCGACTAGCCTCACACCACCGAAAACACAAGGAGCAAGGACTCATGAGCGAACCCACGCAAAACACTTTCGGCGCCGGTCAGGGCGGACAAGCTGCGCTGCCGGACCCGGAGAACCTCACCTACGAGCAGGCCCGCGACGAACTTATCGAAACGGTGAAGATCCTCGAGCTTGGCCAGATGAGCCTAGACGAATCCCTCGCCTACTGGGAGCGCGGCGAAGCGCTGGCCAAGCGCTGCGAGGTCCTCCTCGACGGCGCCGCCCAACGCGTGGAAGCCGCCATCGATACGCGCTCCGCCGAGGGCCCGGACGGGCAAGACAAGCCAGAGGCGGCAGACGCGCACCAGAACTCCCAGCAGTAAGGGGCTAACCGGCCGGAAGAGGCTCGCTGCTCAGAGTGGTTGCGATTACCTCGCGGCGCTCCTCGTCCGTCCCGGCGCCGGTGACCACGAGTCGTACGTCGCCGGCGTCCACCGCCCACACGTCGCGCACGTCTTCGGCTTCAGAGGTGAACACCTGCGCCTCAACGCCGTCGATGGTCTCGGAGCGCTCGTACTCTCGTGGGTGCGCGTCGAGCCCGCGGACGGCGTCTTCTACGCTCGCCCCGGTTTGCGTGAGCTGGATATATCCCTGGTCCGGAGTGACCCAGCCGACGACCGGCGCGGGGGCGCCGTCAATCACCGAGCGGCGGGCGGAGTTCGTCGTCCATTCCTCAGGCAACTGCGGGTGGCGCACGGGAAAATCGACGGCACGGGCCTCTAGGCCGAGGAAGGTCTCCGCGTCGACCTCCTGGACCGGCCCACCCTCGGGCTCACCCGGGTTAAAGGAACACAAGCCGGTGAACCCGACGACCAGGAGCATGGCGACGACGATGATCGCCATGTTGATCGCCATGTCCCGGCCGTCCTGGAAAATGCGGGGTTTATCGTCGGATGCCACGCGCCCTAGTATGACACGAGCCCCCGGCCACCCCCGTTAGAAGGTGGGAGGAACGAATAACGGGAGCCGAAAGTGGAACAATAGGGCGGGCGGAATGCCCGCGCATACCCCCGCGCCGTTCCCAGCGGCGCGCAACGAATCTTCTACAGCTCAGGAGGCTTCCTTCGATGACGCACACTTCGCCGACGCACGGGTCCACGGAGCACCCGGACCGTAACCTCGCCCTGGAACTGGTGCGCGTCACGGAAGCCGCCGCGCTGGCCTCGGGCCGCTGGGTCGGGCGGGGAATGAAGGAGTCGGGGGACGGCGCGGCCGTCGACGCGATGCGCAAGATGATCAACTCGGTCAGCATGGACGGCGTCATCGTCATCGGCGAGGGTGAGAAGGACGAGGCCCCGATGCTGTTCAACGGCGAACTAGTGGGCAACGGCACCGGCGCCCAGGTCGATATCGCCGTGGACCCGGTCGACGGGACAACGCTCATGGCGGAGGGGCGCCCGAACGCCATCTCGGTCATCGCGGCTGCGGACCGGGGCACGATGTACAACCCGAAGGATGCGTTCTACATGAACAAGCTCGCCGTCGGGCCGGAAGCGAAGGGCACCGTGGACATCACCGCGCCTGTGGAGCACAACATTAAGGCCGTCGCGAAGGCGAAGGGCGTGGCTCCCGCCGACGTCACCGTGGTCGTGCTCGACCGCACCCGCCACGAGCAGCTGGTGCGCGAGATCCGCGAGGCCGGCGCGAAGGTGCGCTTTATCGCCGACGGCGACGTCGCGGGCGCGATCGCGGCGGCCCAGGACACCAACTCCATCGACATCGCGATGGGCATCGGCGGCACCCCCGAGGGCGTGATCACAGCCTGCGCCATGAAGTGCCTCGGCGGCGAGATCCAGGGTCAGCTCGCGCCGCAGTCGGAGGCGGAGCGCACCGCCGTGCTGGCCGCGGGCCACGACCTCGACCGCATCCTCGGACTTGACGATCTCATTGCCACGGACAACTGCTACTTCGCCGCCACCGGTGTGACCAACGGCGACATGCTGCGCGGGGTGTCGTACCGCAAGAACGGGGCCACGACCCGCTCCCTGGTCATGCGCGCGCGCTCCGGCACGGTGCGCTACATCGAGTCGATCCACCAGCTATCCAAGCTGCAGTCCTACTCCGTCGTCGATTACTCCGGCCCCACCGATTAACCGACCAGCGCCGCGCCCGCACCGGCGCGAGCGGGCATAATCTCTAGTTGAACATTCCCCGAACAGAAAGATTGAGTTTCATGGCTGATCAGGAATACCGCATCGAGCACGACACGATGGGCGAGGTCAAGGTGCCTGTCGACGCACTGTGGCGCGCGCAGACCCAGCGCGCCGTGGAGAACTTCCCCATCTCTTTCCGCCCGCTGGAGTCCCAGCAGATCCGCGCGCTCGGGCTGCTCAAGGCCGCCTGCGCGCAGGTGAACAAGGACCTGGGCAACCTCGACGCCGCCAAGGCTGACGCGATCATCGCCGCCGCCAAGGAAATCGCAGACGGCAAGCACGATGACCAGTTCCCGATCGACGTGTTCCAGACCGGCTCCGGAACCTCCTCGAACATGAACACCAACGAGGTCATTGCCTCAATTGCCAAGTCCAACGGCGTCGAGGTCCACCCGAACGACGACGTCAACATGGGCCAGTCCTCGAACGACACCTTCCCGACGGCCACCCACGTCGCCGCCACGGAGGCCGCTGTCGCCGACCTCATCCCCGGACTGAAGGTCCTGCACGAATCCCTCGCCAAGAAGGCCGCCGAGTGGCACGAGGTGGTCAAGTCCGGCCGCACCCACCTCATGGATGCCACCCCTGTCACCCTCGGCCAGGAGTTCTCCGGCTACGCCCGCCAGATCGAACTCGGCATCCAGCGCGTGGAAGCTGTCCTGCCGCGCCTCGGCGAGCTGCCGATCGGCGGCACCGCCGTGGGCACGGGCATCAACACCCCCGCCGAGTTCGGCGGCAAGGTGACCGAGGAGCTGATTAAGCTTTCTGGTGTCGAGCAGCTCTCCGAGGCAGAAAACCACTTCGAGGCGCAGGCCAACCGCGACGGGCTTGTCGAGTTCTCCGGCGCAATGCGCTCGGTGGCGGTCTCCCTGTACAAGATCGCCAACGACATCCGCCTCATGGGCTCTGGCCCGCTGGCCGGCTTCGGCGAGATCCACCTGCCGGACCTGCAGCCCGGCTCCTCCATCATGCCGGGCAAGGTCAACCCCGTCCTGTGCGAGACGGCCACCCAGGTCTCCGCGCAGGTTATCGGCAACGACGCGGCCGTCGCTTTCGCCGGCACGCAGGGCCAGTTTGAGCTCAACGTCTTCATCCCCGTGATGGCCCGAAACGTGCTCGAGTCCTCCCGCCTGCTGGCTAACACGGCCCGCCAGTTCGCCACCAAGCTCGTCGACGGCATCGAGCCGAACGTCGAGCGCATGAAGGAACTGGCCGAGTCCTCCCCCTCGATTGTCACGCCGCTGAACAGCGCCATCGGCTACGAGGCCGCAGCGAAGGTGGCCAAGACGGCCCTCGCCGAGGGAAAGACCATCCGGCAGGCCGTCATCGACCTCGGTTACGTCGACGGCGAGAAGCTCACCGAGGAAGAGCTGGACAAGCGCCTCGACGTGTTGAGCATGGCCAACACCGACAGGAACTAGGCCGAAACCGGGCACCGTTCGCCCACCGATTGGGGGTTTGCCATGCCCGATTCCTTCAGCGAGCTCCGCGGCGCCGGGGGATCCAGTAGGGCGTGGGTGATCGGCGGCATCGCCGTCCTTGCCGTCGCGGTGCTCGCCGCCGTGGCCGCAGCGACGTACGCGCTGTCGCGCCCCGCCGCCGAGCGCAGCCCGCTGCCCCAGGTTGTCACTGTCACCGCGCAGCCCACCCCGCTTGACGACGCCCCGCGCGCCGACTCCCCCGCCCCTGGCACGTATTCCGGCTGGCTGACCTCCTCCTCGCCGCGGGGGGAATCCGGCTGGAACGGGGTGCTCACCTTCGGCGGGGACAGCGCCATGCTGTCGTATCCCGCCAGGAACTGCACGCTGCTGCTGACGCGAAGCGGCGAGGACGCGTGGGCTGCGCGCGCACTCACCAGGCGCTGCCCTGCTCACGATGGAACGTGGGAGTTGCACGAGGTCGAGCCGGGCGTGATCGAGATTGCGCTCGACGGCGCAGGCGGCGAATCCGTCCACGGGGCGGTGTCGTGGGAGCCCCCCGAAACCGCCGGATAACGCATACAGTTGCGAAATTGTGCACCGGGTGTAATCTCACACTCTGTGCATGAAAATAATGACGGGCTCCGGGAGCGCAAGCGGCGCGAGACACGTCGGCGCATCATCGAGGAGGCCATGAGCCTCGTGGAGAGCCGGGGCTTCGACGCCGTCACCATCGAGGACATCTGCCGGGCCGCCGACATCTCGCGGCGCACCTTCTTCAACTACATGGACTCGAAGGACGAGGCCGTGCTGGGGTCATTCCCCTTCGCCCTTCCTGACGAGGCCTTCGAGGCCATCGCGACGACACCGTCCGGCAACGTTCTCGAGCTGATATTCAGCCAGCTCACGGTGCGCCCAGATGCCCTGGGGCGCGATCACCTCTTGCGCCGCAGGGCTATCTTGAAGCGAAATCCGGCCCTGGCGGGCGCCGCTTTCGAGCGCGGTGGGGAAACCCTGATGCGGCTCGGGCGGGCCGTCGACAAGCATCTTGGGAATTTTCCGGAAGACCGCAAGCTGCCCGAAGCGCCGACGCAGATCGAGGCCAACGCGATCGTCAACCTCTTCTACGTCTCCGTCTCCACCTACCTCAGCAATCCGGATTTCCCCGCGACGGACCCCCTCGGGGTGGATTCACTGCGCGCGGCAGCCCGTTTCCACATCGATCTAGCAAAGGAGCTCTCGTGGTAGATACAGCCGAGGAACGCCCCCGCGTCGGCCTCATCTTCACTGCCCTGCTGACCACCATGCTCATGAGCTCGCTGGGGCAGATGATCTTCGCTACCGCGCTGCCCACGATCGTCGGCGAGCTCGGCGGGGTGGATCACATGAGCTGGGTTATTTCCGCCTTCCTGGTCACCATGACGATAGCCCTGCCCGTCTTCGGCAAGCTTGGCGACGGCGTCGGGCGCAAGTGGCTCTATATCGTCGGCATCGCCTTCTTTCTGGTCGGCTCCACGCTCGGCGGCTTCGCCTCCTCGATGGGCATGCTCATCGCAGGGCGCGCGATCCAGGGCTTCGGCGCCGGCGGCATGATGGTCTGCGCCCAGGCCATCATCGCCGAGGTCGTCCCCGCCCGGGAACGCGGCAAGTACATGGGGGCGATCGGCGCGGTCTTCGGCGTCGCCTCTGTCCTCGGCCCCGTCCTCGGTGGCTGGTTCACCGACGGCCCGGGCTGGCGCTGGGGGCTGTGGATGAACATTCCTCTCGGGCTGGTGGCGATGGCTCTGTCCGCCGCGGTGCTCAAGCTGCGCACCGGCTCCGTGCGGGGTCTCAACTTCGACTGGCTCGGCACCCTGTTCATGGTGGTGGCCACTACCTCGCTGATCCTCACCACAACGTGGGGCGGCACCCAGTACGAATGGGGCTCGCCGATCATCCTCGGGCTGATCGCCGCGACCATCGTCTCCTCCGTGCTGTTTGTCCTCGTCGAGGTTCACGCCGCGAACCCGCTTATCCCCATGTACCTGTTCCGCAACCGCAACATGGTGCTGACCACCGTGGCGGGGCTCGTCCTCGGAATCGCGATGATGGGCTCGCTGGGGTATTTGCCCACCTACCTCCAGATGGTCCACGAGCTCACGCCGACCGACGCCGGCCTGATGATGCTGCCGATGGTCCTGGGCATGCTGGGTACCGGAATCGGCGTGGGGTTCCTCATCTCGCACAGCGGTCGCTACAAGATCTTCCCGCTGCTCGGCATGGGCTTTGTCGCGCTCGGTCTATGGCTGCTGTCCACTCTCGAGGTGAGCACGTCCCTGCCGATTCTCGGGCTCTATATGTTCATCTTCGGCTTCGGCCTCGGGCTGGTCATGCAGGTGCTGGTGCTCATCGTGCAGAACTCCTTCGCCCTGTCGATGGTGGGTACCGCCACTGCCGCGAACAACTTCTTCCGCCAGATCGGCGGCGCACTCGGCGCCTCCCTCATCGGCTCTCTGTTCGTGCACAACATGACCGAGAACCTGCGCGAGCGCGTTCCCGACGCCCTCACTTCGATGGGGCCGGAGGCAGAACCTTACGCAGAGGCATTCACCTCCGGGTCGGCGCGACAATCGCTGACCCCAGAGGCCGTGGGCATGCTTCCCGACGCCCTCCGCACCGCCGTCCTCACGAGCTATAACGACGGGTTGACGCCAATCTTTTTGATGCTCGTGCCCCTTGCCCTTCTCGCTCTGGTCCTCCTCATCCCAGTGCAGGAGGACCCGCTGAAGGAGACCATCAGCTAGCGCCGCTTCTCCCCCGGCTTCGGCAGCAGCAGCTCATAGATGTCGGTGTCGCGCCACTCTCCTTCCATATCGCCGTAGGTCATCTTGGCCATGTGGTGGAAGGTGCCCACCTTCGCGAACCCCCGGGAGGTGTGCAGGCCGGCGGAGCCTTCGTTTTCGGGGAAAATCCACGAGTGGATGGACCACTTATCGAGGTCGATGCAGGCTTCGATGAGCCGGTCGAGCAGCGCTCCCGACACCCCGCGGCCCCGCGCGTCCGGGTGGGAATAGATCGAGTCCTCCACCACGCCGTGGAAGACGGAGCGCGACGACGCCGGCGCGGCTGAGACCCAGCCGAGGATCTTGTCGGGGTTGTCGTCGTCAACCGCGACGAACACCGCCTCCATGATCTTCTTCGCCGTGAACTCCTCCCATGTCGGCCCCTCCGTTTCATAGGTGGCATGGCCGGAGCTGAGGCCCATCTCGTAGATGGCGCGTACCTGCGAATAATCATCGCGCCGGATGGGACGGATCGTAAAACCGTTCTGAGACATGTCGACAATCTTTCACTTTTCCATCCCGCAGCGCAACGAAGACGCGTAAAGCCCTGCTCCGGCCCCGTGCGTGGGGCTAGAACAGGGCTTGTGCGAGTGCTATTTACTCCTCGATAACGTTGGCGGTGAAGACACCGTCAGCGCCACGGACCCACTCGATGCGGCCGTTCTCAAACTCCTGGACCCAGCCTTCCTGGTCCGGGTGAACCTCCTCAGGCGCAACCGGGAAGCCCAGGGAGGAGTCCGCGCGGACATTGGTCAGCCAGTTGTTGGCAATCTCACCCCACGTCGGAGCGCCACCGGTGTTCTCGTTCCAAGCGACGTAACGCTCCTCGTCATAGGAGACGATCCAGCCGTTCTCGGTCTCCTCAACCTCGACCGGCTCGCCCCAGTCCGGCTCCGCGTACTGGCCCATGGCGTCCGCAAGGCCCTGCGGCACCAGTACCGTCGCGCCGTCCGCGGTGGTCACCTCGACGGTGACGCCCTCGGCGGTGTCACCGCTCTCGTTAGCCTGCTCCTGCTGCTCCTCGGGCTCCGGGGTGACCTCCTCGGCGTTCTCCTCCTCGGTGGTCTCCTGGGCCGTGGTCTCCTCGGCGGGCTGCTCCTCTTCGTCCGCGCATGCGGTAAGGCCCGTCACGAGTGCGAGCGCGGCAACGCTTGCAGCGATCTTCTTGCGAACAATCATCTTAAAGCTGTTCCTTTCGTTGTAGGTATCACCTGTACCAACCACTGTACGGAAAAATCTCCAGACGTGTCATCGCCGCCCCCTCCGCGACCCCCTCGAACGGCGTTCAGAATAGCCCTTAACCTGGTTTTTCGATCCGCGGGAAGAATTTACGGTTCGGCCCTTTGCCACGCCGACAAAGTCCTGGATCGCGTCGGAATCGGCTACTTTTTGCCACACCAGTGCGATAGTCGTGACGGGCGCGGCTTCGTCGATTAGTTCGAGCGCGGCCACCTGTTTTTTCGCCAGAATCTTCAGCAGCGGACGCGGCGCGAAGGCGACGCCGACGTTCGCCGCGACGACCTGGAGGGCGTCGCGAAGCTCGCCGATTTCCGCGCCGGCGGCGAACTCAAACGTCACGATCTCACCCTCGAGGTCCGCGCGACGCACGGCGCCCCCCACCTCGGCGTAGACGGATTCCTTCGGCACGGCAACACCCGGCGCCTCCTCGTACAGCTTGACCACGTGGTGCCGCTCGCTCACGCGCTCGTCTGGCAGTCGGACCAGCGCGAGGTCGCAGCGGCCTTCCCCGAGTTCCGCGAGCGGGTCGTCGCGCCCGGCCGCCTCGATCGCCTCGCGCCTGAACGCCTCGTAGCGGCGCAGCCATTTGCCGGGTTCGGTTCCTGTGACGAAGGAAAGCCTGAGCATGGGTCAATGCTACCGTCAAGGCCATGACGCAGAACCAGCCTTCGGGCACCGCAATGAAGCCCGCCACCGCGGCGAAGAAGCTCGGAATCTACCTCCCCGCCACCCCGCAGACCTTCCAGGAGGGTGCCGTAACGCACGCCGAGCTACGCGCTCTGCAGAACAACCCTCCCGAGTGGCTGAAGCAACTGCGACTGAACGGGCCTCACCCGCGGCCGGAGGTGGCGCGCAAGCTTGGCATCAGCATCACCGCCTTGAAGGCCAACGGAATGGACAAGCCCTTGACTACCGAGGACATCAAGGCGCTTCTGGCGGATCAGCCCGCATGGCTGCGAAAAGCCCGCACTACCTTGGCCGAGGAGCGCGGGCTTGATGAGGGCCTTAATGAGGGCCAGGAAGAGGGTTAGAGCAGCTTCCAGTCCTCGAGGTCCGGGTAGAGGGGGTACTTCTCCGCGAGCTTGTCGACGCGCGCGTGCAGCGCCTCGACATCAGCGCCGTCGCCCTTGATGAGCACCTCCGCGATGATCTCGGAGACCTCGCGGAAGTCCTCCGCCTCAAAGCCTCGCGTGGCCAGCGCCGAGGTGCCGATGCGCAGTCCGGAGGTGACCTTCGGCGGGCGCGGGTCGAAGGGCACCGCATTGCGGTTGACGGTGATGCCCGCGCGGTGGAGCAGGTCCTCCGCCTGCTGGCCGTCCATGTCGGAGTTGCGCAGGTCCACCAAAACGAGGTGGACGTCCGTGCCGCCGGAGACGACGTCGATGCCAGCCGCCTTGGCGTCCTCCTGCGTCAGGCGCTCGGCGAGGATGGTCGCGCCGTCGAGCGTGCGCTGCTGGCGGTCCTTGAACTCCGGGGTGCCGGCGATCTTGAAGGCGGTGGCCTTCGCGGCGATGACGTGCATGAGCGGCCCGCCCTGCTGGCCCGGGAACACCGTCGAGTTGAGCTTCTTGTGCAGTTCGAGGTCGTTGGTGAGGATGAAGCCGGAGCGCGGTCCGCCGATGGTCTTGTGAACGGTGGAGGAGACAACGTGCGCGTGAGGCACCGGGGAGGGGTGCAGGCCCGCGGCCACGAGGCCGGCGAAGTGCGCCATGTCGACCCACAGGTAGGCGCCGACCTCGTCCGCGATGGAGCGGAACTCTGCGAAGTCCTGCTGGCGCGGGTAGGCCGACCACCCGGCGATGATCACCTTCGGCTTGACCTCGCGGGCCTGCTCGCGCAGCTTCGCCATGTCGATGGTGTGGGTGTCCTTTTCCACCTGGTAGGCGGCGACTTTGTAGAGCTTGCCGGAGAAGTTGATCTTCATGCCGTGGGTCAGGTGACCGCCGTGGGCCAGGTCGAGGCCGAGGATGGTATCGCCCGGCTCCGCCAGCGCCATGAGCACGGCGGCGTTTGCCTGAGCTCCCGAGTGCGGCTGGACGTTGGCGTACTGCGCGCCGAAGACCTCCTTGGCGCGGTCGCGAGCCAGGTCCTCGACGACGTCTGCATACTCGCAGCCGCCGTAGTACCGGCGGCCCGGGTAGCCCTCAGCGTACTTGTTGGTGAACACCGAGCCCTGTGCCTGCAGCACGGAACGGGGTACGAAGTTCTCGGAGGCGATCATCTCCAGCGTCTCGCGCTGGTGGCCCAGCTCGTTGCGGATGGCCTCGTAGACTTCGGGGTCGAATGAGGCCAGATCTTGATAGCGAAGGTCGTCAGACACGTGCTCGGGTCCTTTCGGTGGATTCTTCAATAGGGGGCTGCCCTAAAAAGGGCGTACCAAGCAGTATATTCACCGCCTGCGGGTCGGGCACCCGCTTTTTCGTGCAAATCCTTAGAGGTGACACAATGGAGTGCATGTCCCGCGCTGCCGAATCCAGCCCGTACGTCGATTTCCCGCGCGAAGCGTGGCGCAAACGGCGCGCCGCCTGGCCCCAGGTCCTCACCGAGGCCGAAGTTGCCCAGCTCAGCGGCATCGGGGAAAACCTCGACCTCAACGAGGTGGCCGAGATCTATCTGCCGATCTCCCGCCTCATCCACCTGCAGGTCCTAGCCCGCCAGAAACTCACCGCGGCGACGGAGACCTTCGTGGGGGCTCCCATCCACGTGCCCTACGTCATCGGGCTGGCAGGCTCTGTGGCTGTGGGTAAGTCCACCACCGCACGCGTGCTCCAAGTGCTCCTGCAGCGCTGGGAATCCCACCCGCGGGTGGACTTGGTCACCACCGACGGCTTCCTCTACCCCAGCGCCGTGTTGAGCGAGCGCAAACTGATGGGGCGCAAGGGCTTCCCGGAGTCCTACGACAGGCGCCAGCTCATGCGCTTTGTCACCGAGGTCAAGTCCGGAAACCACGAGGTGCTCGCGCCCGTTTATTCCCATAATGCCTACGACATCATCCCGGGCGAATACCAGGTCGTGCGCCAGCCTGACATCCTCATTCTCGAGGGCCTCAACGTGCTACAGACGGGGCCGACGCTCATGGTCTCGGACCTCTTCGACTTCTCCCTTTACGTCGACGCCGCGACCTCTCACATCGAGCAGTGGTACATCGACCGCTTCCTTAAACTACGCACCACCGCCTTCCGCCAACCCGGCGCACACTTCGCCCGCTTCGCCGACCTCGACGACGAGCAAGCGACCAAAGAGGCGCGCGAGATCTGGCAGTCCATCAACCTGCCGAACCTTGTGGAAAACATTCTCCCCACGCGGGTGCGCGCCTCACTCGTCCTGCGCAAGGGCCCCGACCACTCCGTCGAGCACGTGCGCATGCGCAAGCTTTAACGACGCCCGCCTGGCCTCGTTCTATTCCCCCCACGTCTCCCCCTTACGGTATGCCACGGTGTACCTCAGCCCGCTTCTCGCTGCGCTCACCGCCGCTCCTTCCGCGGCGCGGGGCTGTCGGGGCTGCTCCTACTTGCCGAAGCGTCGCGATCGTTGCGAATAGTCCCGCAGCGCGCGCAGGAAATCGATCTTACGAAACGCCGGCCAGTACGTGTCCGTAAACCAAATCTCCGAGTAGGCGGCCTGCCACAAGAGAAACCCGCTCAGGCGCTGCTCCCCCGAGGTGCGGATGACTAGGTCAGGGTCCGGTTGCCCCGAGGTGTACAGGTGGCGCGAGACCGATTCGATGGTGACGGACTTGGACAGGTCGCTGGGGGGAACACCGGCGGCGACGGAGGCGTCGATAAGCGAGCGGACGGCGTCGACGATTTCCTGGCGCCCGCCGTAACCCACGGCGATGTTGACGCTCAGGCCGGGCTTTTCCGTCGTCGTAGCCGCGGATTTGCGCATCCTGTCGGCGACCTCGGCCGGCAGCAGGTCGAGGTGGCCGACCAACTTGATCCGGCACGTGTAGTTTTCAGTGGCTAGGTCGTCGACGACGCCGGAGATGATGTCGAAGAGGAGCTCGACCTCCTCCGTGGTGCGCTGCAGGTTCTCCGTGGACAGCAGGTAGATGGTGACTACGTCGACATCCTGCTCCGCCGACCAGCGGACAAGCTCGCCGATCTTGGCGGCACCGGCCCGGTGGCCGTGGGAGATATCAGTGTAGCCCGACTCGCGGGCCCAGCGCCGGTTGCCGTCGGCCATGACGGCGATGTGTTTGGGGCGCGGCTTGCCGCGCAGTTCGCGTTTGAGCCGCGCCTCGTAAAGAGGGTAGAGAATCTTCGCCAGCGCTGTCACGCCTACTACCCTATCCTGCCGCCAGGTGGCCCGAATACACGGGATTAGAACCGAGACTTGCGGCGTTGATCGAGCACCCCAGCCTCCGCCATCGCCCGGTCCACGGCCTCTTCGTCGAAGGGATCAATGCCGCGGGCCTCCGCGAACAGGCGGCGCCGGTGGAAGCGCGAATAGCGGCGATGGAAAGAAAAACCGATGAACAAAACGACCACCAGAAGGCTGACGATAAGGAGCAGGCCAATCGGCGAAGCCTTACCGAACTCCGGGCCGACGGGGGTCTGCGGTGGTGCCTGGGCGATGATCCACCCGGAGGCGTTCGTGAGGGCGTCGATAGGCATCTAGTTCTCCCTGGAAGCGCCGGCGTCGACGCCGGCGAACAAGTCGTCTTCGGGCAGCGTGGTGGCAACGCGGCTGTGGGCCAGCTCGAACTCCTCGGTGGGCCACGCCTTCTGCTGGTCTTCCACCGGGCTGGCCAAAAAGGCGCCGGCGGGGTCGATCTGCGTGGCGTGGGCGGTCAGCGCCGCGGCCCGGCGGTCGAAGTAGTCGCTGCACTCGATCTGCGTGGTCACGCGGCTCATGATGTCGGCCTCGTTGCTTTGCCATCGCTTGATCATGACGCCGTACGGGCTGCGCTCGCCACGCTCGAGAAGCATCTCGTGGAGGCGTTCCATGCGCTGCAGGATGAATCCGTGGGAATAGTAGATCTTCTGCGGGGCCCAGGGCTCGCCGAGCTCCGGCGCATAGTCGGCGTCTCCGGCCCTGTCCCACGCGAGCATGGAGACGACGTGGACCTTGATGTGGTCCGGGTGCGGGTAGCCGCCGTTTTCGTCGTAGGTGATGACGACGTGCGGACGGAACTCGCGGATCACACGAACAACCTCGCGGCAGACCGTATCATCATCCTCCAACGCGAAACAGCCCGCCGGCAAGGGCGGCACAGGGTCCCCCTGGGGCAGGCCCGAATCCTCGAAGCCCAGCCACTCGTGCTCGACACCGAGGGCGGCGGCGGCCTGCGCCATCTCCTCCTCGCGCACGTTTCTGATGTTCTCCAGCACACCCGGCCTATCCATCGCCGGATTGAGAATGTCGCCGCGCTGGCCGTCGGTGCAGGTCAGCACCTTGACCCTGTCGCCTTCTGCTGCGTACTTCGCCATTGTGGCCGCGCCCTTGGACGACTCGTCGTCAGGGTGGGCGTGAATTGCCAAAAGGCGCCTGCCGCTCACTGTGTCCTCCCGGTTGCGTAGGGGCTTTCCTTCAACCCAACTCATCTTAGTACCATCTGCGATGAAGTCATTTTCCGCTTCCAGCACTCGTCTAGCCCCCTCTACCATCAAGGAATCATCGCTCGTGTCCTCGTCTCGGCCCCGCACGGATCAGCCCGCCGACCGCCGCCCCTTTGCCCGCTACGGCCGGGCCGGAAAGGCTGCAACGCCGCGCGGGATCGGCGGCAAGGTCCTCGTGGTCGCCCTCGTCGTGGTCGTTGTCCTCATCGCCGTCGCATTTGCCCGCACCCTCGTGGAGAGAAGTTCGGTTCCCGTCACGGCCGACTTCATCACGCAGGAGGCTGTCGACGACTCCACCACCCGCCTGTGGATCGACGTAACCCGGCAAAACACCGAGGTGCCTTCCTACTGCATCGTCACAGCGGTGGACTACAGCTTCGCCGAGGTGGGGCGACGCGAAGTGGTCGTGCCCGCCGGCGGCGAGCCCCTCACCCGCATTGGCGTGGACCTTCCCGTCCGGGAGCCGGGCGTCTCGGGGAGGATCTACGGCTGCTCGGAGGACATCCCGTTCTACCTGGACACCAGCGCCACGCACACCGAGGCGCGCTAGCGCGATTGTCACGGGCGCCCGCGTGGTAGGATTCGCCTGTATATTTGCATGTTCCACCGGCGAGCCGAGCCGAGCGCTACCCTGCGCAGCGGCCGCTCGCCTGACGTAATCCAAAGGGGAGGTCCACACCTCATGGCTGAAACGCAGCAGCAGTACATCACCCCGGAGATGAAGGCCAAGCTCGAAAGCGAGCTGCAGGCTCTCATCGACAACCGCCCGAAGATCGCGGCGGAGATCAACGAACGCCGCGAAGAGGGCGACCTGAAGGAGAACGCGGGCTACGACGCCGCCCGCGAGCAGCAGGACCAGGAAGAGGCCCGGATCAAGCAGATCTCGGAGATCCTCGCAAACTCCACCACTGAGCGCGCGGGAGTCATCGAGGGCGTCGCCCACGTCGGCTCGGTCGTCCACGTCTACTACAACGGCGACGAGAACGATAAGGAGACCTTCCTCATCGGCACCCGCGCCGCCTCGACGGGCAACAAGGACCTGGAGACCTACTCGGAGAACTCTCCGCTCGGCGCGGCGGTGCTCGGCGCCTCCGAGGGCGAAACCCGCACCTACACCGCGCCGAACGGGCGGGAGATTTCGGTAACGATCGTGGACGCCGCGCCGTATGATTCGGTTAAGGCTTCCACGCCCCGCGCGCAGCCCTAAAGACGCGCTCTGTCATGTGATATTCGAAACTTCGCAGCACGAAAATAAGGATTGATCCGTGAACCTCTCTTCCTCCCGCACAGCAGTAGCCGCCGGTTTCGCCGCCGTCGCGGCCCTCGGTTTGGCCGCCTGCTCGCCTCCTGGTGAGGTCGACTCCGAGCAGAAAGTGGACACCGCGACAGACCAGGACCCCAACTCCTTAAGCGGCGGCACGGCCCAGAGCCACGACGCGAGCCCCACCAACGTCGCCGAGGTGGCCACCAGCACGGCGCCCGCCGCCGACTCGCTGCCCGTACTGCGCAACTGCGGCGAAGCCGGGGAGATCGAGCCCAACCAGGTCGACCTCGCGTGCGCGGAACAGAACGACTTCATCGAGGACATCGAGTGGAACGAGTGGAGCGCGGACCTCGCCACGGGCGTGGGCACGCGCGTGACGCGCGAGCCGGACCGCCGTGTCGAAGACATCGAGATCGTTCTCGGCAACCCGGAGCTGATTGACGGCGAGCTGCAGTTCACCACCGTCACCGTCGACGGCATATCCATCAACCCGGAGAGCCAGTACAACTAGTTCCGCCCGAAAAGGCAGGCCCTTCCCCGCGCGTTGCGGGGAAGGGCCTGTTTTTGTAGCCAGCGCAGGGGCGCTAGTTCCTGTTATCCACGAAGTACGCCAGCAGGCGCAGGATCTCCGTGTAGAGCCAGACGACGGTGACCGCGAGACCGAGGGCCACTCCCCAGGCCATGTTCGCCGGCGCTCCGGTGCGCACCAGGCGGTCAGCCATATCGAAGTCCTGCAGGAAGCTGAACGCTGCGAGGCCGATGCACACGAGGCCGAAGATGATGGAGAGCATTCCGCCGTCGCGAAGCGGGTTTGCCTGCGTGAAGATGGCCAGCAGAAGGTTGCCCAGGACCATGATCGCCACGCCAAAGATCGCGCCGGTAAGGATGCGGTTGAAGCGGGGGGTGACGCGGATCGCGCCCGTCTTGTAGACGAAGAGCATGCCGAAGAAGACGCCGAGCGTGCCGATGATCGCCTGGAAGATCAGCGCACCGGCGTTAGCGTTGCCCACCAAAAAGCCGCTGAGCACCAGCGAGAACCCGCCGACGAACAGCCCCTCGAAGGCCGCGTAGACCAGCGTGACGGCCTTGCTGCCGAACTTGCGGCCAAAGGCGTGCACCAGGACCGTGATGAAGCCGCCGATCGCACCGACGAAGGTCAGCCCCATGGCGAGGTTCGGGTTGCCGCTGAGAGCGATACCGAAGTTAATGACGGCGAACAGCACGATCACGCCGAGGGTGATGCCGGCCTTGGTCACGACATCGTCGATGGTCATGGGGCGCTCGTTGTCGAGCTGGGCCGGCTGCGAGGGCTGGTAGCCGTACCCGCCCTGGTCGTGCGCCCCCGGCAGCGAGTTCAACACGGGGTTATTGGTTTTCACTATGCCCTTTTCCTTTCGTCATAGGTTCACGTGGTTCACATGGGCCAACGCTATACCCAACGTTATGGACATCCGTTTAGTTCCCGAGTCCACACATAAGGCGTGTTTTCCCTGGATTCGTGCCGGGCAAGCGACGTATCAATGCGCAGCGCGCCGTTGGCCATTCAGGTAGGTGACCCCGACAGATAACCGCGCGCTTCCGGCTGAGTGATCGACTACGTTGGTTCCACATGATTGAGTTCCGCGGCGTCAGCCTGACCTACCCTGGCATGGACTCGCCTGCCGTCGACGCATTCAGCCTCACCGTGGAGAAGGGTTCGACGACCGTATTCGTAGGCCCGTCTGGGTGCGGCAAAACTACTCTGCTGCGCATGGTCAACCGCATGGTCCAGCCCGACTCGGGCAGCGTTTTCGTCCGTGGCCACGACGTCTCCGGAGCGGATCCGGTCGCGCTGCGGCGCAGCATCGGTTACGTCATGCAGCACTCCGGGCTCATGCCCCACCGCACCGCCGTCGACAACGTCGCGGATGTTGCGGCGCTGGGCGGGGCGTCGAAAAGCGAGGCGAAAGCCCGCGCCGAAGAGATGCTCGAGTTGGTCAACTTGGACCCGGCCTTGTTCGGGCGCTACCCCGCGGAGCTTTCGGGCGGGCAGGCCCAGCGTGTCGGCGTGGCACGCGGGATGGTCTCCCGCCCGGACGTGCTCATTATGGACGAGCCCTTCGCCGCGGTGGACCCGGTGGTGCGACGCGGGCTGCAGCGCGAAATCCTTTCCCTGCGCGAAAAGTGGGAACCGACCATCCTCATGGTCACCCACGACGTGGACGAAGCCTTCCTGCTCGGCGATCGCGTTGTGCTGCTCGGCGAGGCCGCACGGATCCGGCAGTCGGGGACGCCAGAGGAGATCCTGGCGCACCCGGCGAGCGAGGAGGTCCGCGAGTTCATCGGCGCCGAGGAGCGCCGCCTGCGCACGTGCCAACGCGGCGGGGAGACCTTCGTCGTCGACGCGGCGGGCCACCTTAAGGGGGTGCTGGAGTGAACTGGAACTGGCTGGCCGCAAACAGCGACCGAATCGCCTCGCTGGCGTTCGACCACCTCGCCTTGTCCCTGCCCGCGATCGCGCTGGCCTTTTTCATCGCGGTGCCCATCGGCTGGGTGGCCCACGCCTCGGGGCGCGCCCGCGAGGTCATCGTGGTGGCCACGAGCCTCATTTACGTCATCCCCTCCCTGGCCCTGTTTGTCTTGCTGCCTCTCCTTCTCGGGACCTCCGTGCTCTCCCCGCTCAACGTGGTGGTCGCCATGACCATCTACGGCATAGCGCTCATGGTGCGCTCCGCGGCGGACGCTTTCGGCGCTGTGCCCCCGGCCGTCGTGCAGTCGGCGGTGGCGGCCGGCTACACCCCGCTCGCCCGCGTGCTGCGGGTGGAGCTGCCGCTCGCCGGCCCCGGTCTGGTGTCCGGCCTGCGCGTCGTCGCCGCGTCCACCATCAGCCTCGTCTCCGTGGGAGCGCTGATCGGCGTCCAATCCCTCGGCACCCTCTTCACCGAAGGGTTCCAGCGCTCCTTCACCACCCAGATCATCGCGGGCCTCGTAGCCACGGTCGCCCTCGCCGTGCTTATCGACGTCCTCCTCGTCGCCCTGGGCCGCCTCTCCATGCCCTGGAGGAGGGCCCGAGCATGAACCAACTTCTCGACGCCTTGGGCTTCGTGGGCGACCCGGCGAACTGGACGGGCGCGGCCGGTATCGGCGCGCGGCTCGCGCAACACCTTGGATACACCGCCCTGACCGTCGCGCTCGCGGCGCTTCTCGCCGCTCCGCTGGGGGTGGCGGTGGGCCACTCCCAGCGCGGGTCCGCCGCGGTGCTGGCCGCCGCGGGAGCCCTGCGCGCCCTTCCCACCCTGGGACTTTTGACCTGGCTGACCATCGCGATCCCGGGCGGGGTCACGGCCCCTCTCGTGCCGGCCACGATTGTCCTCGTCGTGCTCGCGATCGCCCCGCTCGTAGCGGGAATCGTCGCCGGGTTCGACTCGATCGAGCGCGACGTTGTCCACTCAGCCCGCGCCGCGGGCTTCAGCGAGGCGCAGATCCTCGCCCGCGTAGAACTCCCGCTCGCCGCCCCGGTGATCGTCGGCGGCCTGCGTTCCTGCGTGGTCCAGGTGATAGCGACGGCGACAGTCGTGGCCTACATCGGGCTCGGCGGGCTGGGGCGCTACCTCATCGACGGTCTCGCGGTGCAGGATTACCCGCGGATGGTGGCGGGGGCGGTGCTGGTGAGCGCGCTGGCGCTTGTGCTCGACCTCGCGCTGGCCGCAGTGCAACGGGCGGTCCGCCCACGCGGCCTGGCGCGGACACGTTAGAGTTGGTTGATATGAAAACCGCTACCCGCGCCACCTCCTCCCTCGGCACCTGCATCCTCGCCACGCTGACGCTGAGCGCGTGCGGCACGTCGGACCCCTTCGCCGAACAAGGCCCCGCCCCCGCGGATCCGGCGGGCGCCGAGACTGTCGTCATCGGCACGGCTAACTTCCCGGAGTCCGAGATCATCGGCCGCATCTGGGCTGAAGCGCTGCGGCAGGAAGGCTTCGAGGTGACCATGACCTCGGGCATCGGATCGCGGGAGGTCTACCTCGGGGCGCTGCAGGAGGGCAACATCAACGTCGTGCCGGAATACTCCGGCAACTTGGCCCAGTTTTACGGCGAGCTGCCGGAGGGCGCGGATGAGTCAGACGTCGATAAGGCGCTGGGTGAGTCCCTGCCGGCGGGCCTCGAGGTCGGTGACTTCAGCGAGGCGGAGTCGAAGGACGCCTACCGCGTGACCCGCGAGCTGGCCGAGCAGTACGGCCTGGAAACGATCGCTGACCTGGACAAGCTCGACTCCATCGTCATCGCCGCCCCGCCGGAGTTCACCGAGCGCCCCTATGGGCCGCAGGGTTTGAGCAGCGTCTACGGCATTGACCCCGCCAAGGTGGAGGTGAACCCCATCTCGGACGGCGGTGGCCCCTTGACCGTGCAGGCGCTGATCGGCGGCGCGGCGAATGTGGCGAATATCTTCACCACCTCCCCTGCCCTGCTCGAGGACGGCTCCGAGGCGGACCTAGTCATCCTGGAGGACACCGAGCGCCTCATCCCGCCGCAAAACGTCCTGCCGGTGTTCGCCGCAAACTCCCTCCCGGAGGGCGCGCTCGACGTCATCAACGCCGCCAACGCCGTACTGACCACGGAGGACCTCGAGGCTATGAACCTACGCAACGTGGGCAACGAGCGCGCCGAGCCGGAGGAGATTGCCAGGGACTGGGTGGCGCAGAACCTCTAAGCGGCCGGTGCTAGTCCCCGGTGCTGGGCCTCAGTGCTGGGCCCCGGTGCTAGCCTTGCACTCGCCCGCGATGAAGGACGTAAACCCGATGGCAGACCCAGACACCCCGCACCCCCTCACCCGCTACGACGCGATGTGCGACGCCGCGGCGGCGGAGGTCATCGCCACCTACTCCACCAGCTTTTCCCTGGCCACTCGGCTTCTTCCGCCCCGGCAGCGCCGCGACATCCGCAACCTGTACGCCATGGTGCGCATCGCGGACGAGATCGTCGACGGCGCCGCGCACTCCGCGGGCCGGGACGTCGCCACAACACTCGGCGCATACGAGAGTGCCGTCCTAGCCGCACCAGACCACCGCTTCCACCCGGACCCCGTCCTCCACGCCTACGCAGCAAGCGCGCGCCGGTGCGACTTTGACCCCGAGCACGTGCGCTCCTTCTTCGCCTCCATGCGCCGCGACGTGACGCAAACGCACCACGACGCCGCCAGCTTCGACGCCTACGTTTACGGCTCCGCTGAGGTCATCGGCCTGCTGTGCCTGTCGGTTTTCCTCGCCGGGCGCGAGGTCGACCCCGCTGAGCGGGCGGAGATGGAGCGCGGCGCGCGGACCCTGGGCTCGGCCTTCCAGAAGATCAACTTTCTGCGGGACTTCCACGAGGACCACGGCGCCCTCGGGCGCCTCTATTTCCCCGCCCTGCAGGACGCCCCGCTTGACGACGCCCTCAAAACCTCCCTCATCAGCGACATCCGCACCGAGCTGGACGCGGCGCGCGCGGCGATCCCGCTCCTGCCCCTGGCCTGCCGCCCCGCGGTCGCCGCGGCGGAGGCCCTGTTCCGCGACCTCGCCGACGCCCTCGACGCCACGCCCGCCGCCGCGCTGGCCGCCACCCGCGTCCGTCTCTCCGCGCACCGCAAGCTGCTCGTCACCGCGCGCGCCGCCGCGCGAGTGGGGGCACGCCGTGGCTGAGCGCAGCGCCATTGTCATCGGCGCCGGCGTCGCGGGGCTGGCCACCGCCGCCCTGCTGAGCAGGGAGGGATACGCCGTCACGGTCGTCGAACGCCTCGGCACCATCGGCGGGCGCGCCGGCGAGGAACGCATTGACGGCTTCCGCTTCGAAACGGGCCCGTCCTGGTACCTCATGCCGGACGCCTTCGACCACTTCTTCTCCCTCTTCGGCATGCGCACCGAGGACCTCCTCGACGTGGTCGACCTCACCCCAGCCTACCGGCTGTTCCCGGAGGGGCGGCCGCCCATCGACGTGGAATCCGGCCGGGAGGCCTCCACCGAGCTTTTCGAGTCGCTCGAGCCGGGGGCCGGCGCGCAGCTGAGGGAATATCTGGACTCGGCCTCCGAGGCGTACGGGTTGGCCGTCGATAAGTTCTTGTACACCACCTTCTCCTCGCCGCGCCCTTTTTTCAGCCGTGACCTGCGGGGACGCTACCGCGACCTGGCCCGGTTTTTGCGCGTGCCCCTGAGCAGGTTCGTCGCGGAGCGTTTCACCGACGTTCGGCTGCGGCAAATGCTGACCTACCCCGCCGTTTTCCTTTCCTCCCACCCGGCCCACACCCCCTCGCTCTACCACCTCATGAGCCACACGGACCTCGTGCAGGGGGTGAAGTACCCGCGCGGGGGCTTTTCGGCGGTGATGGGCGCGCTGCGCGACCTCGCCGAGGCGAACGGCGCGCGGATCCTGCTGAACAGGGAGGTCACCGCCATTACCTACCGCGGCGCGAGCGCCACCGGGGTGCAGTGCTTGGGCGGCCCGCCGTTGCGCGCCGACGTCGTCGTTTCCGCTGCCGACTTGCGTTTTACCGAGACCCGACTGCTGCCGCCCGCGCTGCGCACGTACGACGCACCCTGGTTCGCCTCCCGCGATCCCGGCCTGGGCACCGTGCTGCTCATGCTCGGCGTCGAGGGCGAGCTGCCCCAGTTATCGCACCACAACCTGCTGTTCAGCGCCGACTGGGACGCCGACTTCGACGCAGTCTTCGACGGCCCGATTCCGCAGCGCCCGCTGCAGGCCTCGCGCTCGATCTACATCTCCAAGCCCTCCGCTACAGAGCCGGGTGTGGCCCCCGCTGGCTGCGAGAACCTCTTCGTGCTCGTCCCTACGCCCGCCGCGGAGGACCTCGGGCACGGTAACTTGTACCACCGCTCGGCCTCGGCTGCGGTCGAGGCGATCGCGTCGGCCACGCTCGAGCTCATCGAGTGCCGGTGCGGTATCCCGGACCTGCGCTCCCGGATCCGCGTCCAGCGCACCCTGGGGCCCGCCGACTTCTCCGAGCGCTACCACGCGTGGTCGGGCGGGTCGATCGGGCCGGCCCACACGTTGCGGCAATCGGCATTTCTGCGTGGCTCCAATCGCTCGAAAAAGCTGCGCAACCTCTACTACGCGGGCGCGACGACGGTGCCGGGCGTCGGCGTGCCCATGTGCCTGATTTCGGCCGAAAACGTGATCAAGCGCCTGCGCGGCGACCGCAGCTCGGCACCCCTCAAACCGGGCACGGCGTAGCCCGCGGTGTGTTCTAATTTTGGCAGAATATTTTTCCCCGCCAAAGGAGACGTCATGCGCCGCCCCCTGACCGTTCTTGCCAGCCTCGCCGTCGCTGCCGCAGCAGCCGCGCCCGCCGACGCCAGCTCCGTCGATTCCTCCTCGCGGCTTATCCCGCCCGCCGTGGTCCAAGCGGGCGAGCCAATGCGCGAGGTCGCGCCCCGGCGCGTTCCCACCTTCGACAGCGGTTTGTCCATCCCCGCGCCCTCCGGTCCTGTGGGCACGGCGCTCGCGGAGGTCCCCTTGGACCCGCGTGTGGGGCTGAGCAGCGCGGCCCAGCAATTCCGAGTGGCGTACACGACCGTTAACCAGCACGGGCAGCCCACCGTGAGCACGGGCGCCGTCTTCCTGCCGCATGGCCAGGCCCCAGCGTCGGGGTGGCCGGTGCTGGCGTGGGCGCACGGCACAGTCGGGCTGGGAGACGAGTGCGCTCCCAGCATCAACGAGCGCTCTGCGCGGGACGCCGAATATCTCAACCGGTGGCTGGACCTCGGCTACGCCGTCGTGGCCACTGATTATGCCGGGCTGGGCACCCCTGGCGCCCACAGCTACCTCAACGGCCACGTCGCCGCGACCAACGTTGTCGACTCCATCCAGGCCGCCCACCAGGCGAGTTTCGGCCCCTCGCTGTCGAAGCGCTGGGCGGTCATCGGCCAGTCCCAGGGCGGCGGGGTGGCGCTGCACGTGGCGCACCGGGCGACCGCGTTGAGCAGTCAGCTCGGTTTGGACTACCGCGGGGCCGTGGCCACCGGCGCGCCCGCCTACATCGAAGAGATCGTCATCGCCGCCGGCCCCACGTTCCCCCCGGTTCCACTGCCCTCCGGCCTGACCACCTACGGCCTGTACATCCTCGCTGCGGTCGAGGAGGCCCACCCCCACCTCGACATCAACTCTGCGCTGACCCCGGAGGGCCGCTTCATGGTTGACCAGGCCACACGCAGCTGCTACTCCGAGGTCGCCGCCGCCTCCGCCGGCACGAGCCTCTCCCGCGCCTTTTCGCGCCCGCTGAGCGACGTCCCCGGGCTCGCCCCGGCTATCCGCTCCTTTATGTCCACCCCCACCGCGGGCTACGATAGGCCCGTTTTTGTGGGCCACGGCCTCACCGATATTGATGTCCCCTCCCCCATCGGCATCGCCTTAAACAGCCAACTCTGGCTCAACCAGTTCGCCGCCAACGCCGGAGCGCGCAACGCTCGCGTCGAGGTGCGCTGGTACCCCGCCGACCACAGCGGGACGGTGAATCTCTCGACCACCCACTCCGCGCCGTTCCTCAGCGAGATCTTCGCCGACTGATGGACCGTGGCTAGCGCTGCGGCTGCGTGACGTTAAATCCAATGACGCCTGGGAGTACCGCCGGCGCCTGCCCGAGCAGCGCCCGCAAGTTCCCGTCCCGTTCGACGGCGCTGGTGACGGCCTTCACGCGCGCACCCCTGCGCGTATCCTCGCTGCCGCGGCGCGGGACCCCGCCCGCGGGCC
Organism: Corynebacterium auris; assembly: GCF_030408575.1. NCBI lineage: Bacteria > Bacillati > Actinomycetota > Actinomycetes > Mycobacteriales > Corynebacteriaceae > Corynebacterium > Corynebacterium auris. The sequence continues at coordinate 818,241 of NZ_CP047047.1, read as the reverse complement.
CCATTGGTCCGCCCGGCCCCGCCGGGCCTGCCACGCCCGACACCGGCGCCGCGCGGGGCCCCGCTTGCGCGGCCGTGGGTGCGCCTGTGATTGAGGAGCGGTTCGCTCCGTCAGCCGGGAGGCCGACGGTGCCCGCCCCAACACCACCAAACTGTGGACGCCCACTACCGCCGGCGTGGCCAGCACCACCCAGCTGCGGGCGGCCGGTGGCCCGGTGATGTCCGGCCCCGCCCCCGACACCGAGCCCAGGCACGATAGAAGTTCCTGCGGCGCTACCGGGGCGGGGGCTGCTCTGCGCGCCCAACAAACCTCCGGGCAGCGGCACCCCCATCCCCATGCCGGACGCGCCCGCGCCTGGCGCCGCTCCGCCGGCTCCCAAACTGGCCCCGGGAGTAAGCGTTGCGGGCATGCTCGGCGCGGCGAGCGCAGCCGCCTGCATCGGTGTTGCCCCCGCGGAGATCGCCTCGACAACTTCGGGGGTGATCGCGCTGAACTGGGAAACAACCTCATCCGGCGTCCGCGCCTGCGCTAGGTCTCCGTAACCGCGCTGGCGGAAGGCATCGGCGACAATTGTAGGCAGCCCAATCTTGTCGAACTCTGGCGCGGCCGCCACACTTACTGCCCCCGGATTGAAGTGGTCCCCAGGCATGTCCGCCAAGTCCGGCAAGAGCTGGTTGAACACGGGTTTCGTGGGCACCAGGCTCGCCGTCAAGGTCGATGGAAATGGCGCCAGGTACGCCTGTTCAAAGGCAATCTTTTGCTCCGGCGAGGGAAGCGCGGCCCAGGTCGCGTACGCTGCCGCGGTAAGCACCTGCTTCGCCGCAGCGACCGAGGCAAGGTTCGCCGTGTGCGAGGCCATCGCCGTTGCATGGGCAGCATACGTTCCGCCGGCCCATTGGATGCGGTTGATGTGCCCCAGTGCGGCCTGCACCCAGCTCGTCGCCGCCGACGACGTGAGCGCCGCCTTCGCCCCCTCGAGCGCCGCAACCGTTTCCCCCAGCCTCGCCGCGGTGGCACCCCACTGCCCGGACGCCGTAGCTGCCTCAGCGGGGTTGGTGGCGGACAGCAGGCTATGCAGGCCCGGAAGCGAGAACTGAGGTCCCGCCACCGGCGCCGCGTTGGCGAACCGGCCTGTCTTAGCGTTCACCAATGCCGGCGCCGGGGCTGCCGCTTGGGCTCTCGACGCCGCCCTCGCAACGGCGCCCTTGACGACACCGATATGGGACACCAAACGAGAGAAGTCGGCGTCTGCCCTCACCGTATTGTTCAGGTTCGACTCCAACAGCACAGCGGCGTCCCGGATGTGCGAGGCAAACGCCTTGGACGACATCGGCTCGTACGTGCCCGCAACCGTGCCGTGCATCCGACCCGCCATGTCGAGACCCGACACCGGGGAGAACGCGGCCAACGAAGTCAATAAACTCGGCGAGCTCGCGTTAAAGATGCTCCGCGCTGCCGCGTCTAACTGAGCCACTGCGCTTCTTACAGACCCCACGTCTAGAAATAGCTGGCTACCCATCTGCTGCCCCCATGTAGATTTCCCCCGAAAAGTGATGAACAGCTGCTATGTTAACGGTTTTCCTCTTGCGCCCCCTTCGTTCGATGCACACGATAGTGGACGCACAGAGTGCTAGAGGTTGTAGAGAGCCTGCAGACTGCGACTAGCACGCTCGCAAAGCGGAATGACGTCTGCATCGGCGAAGAAGGAATTCGCTACTGCACTAAAGGCTCCCCGCTCCGTGTCGACCACCGCGAAGCAAACGCCCGAATCAACTTGTGGTTGATAGAAGTAGACCCCAGGAATATCGCCTGCATCGATCCCCTCGATGAATCTAGCCTGTGCAGCGGATATTTCACGATTAGCCGCATTAGTCATGAAGCCGACATGAACATCACGGTCCTCAGTCTCAAACATGCATGCTGATTTTTGTGCGATCGGGTCGTAGCCAAGGTCGTCTTTACCCACGAAGCCCGCTGCGGCGAACTCCTCGTCGGTGATCTCCGCGCACGGGTTAAACAGGTTCTCGCCAATGGTGTACGGATCGTAGTCACCTAAGACGAGGTCACCACTCTGGAAGTGGAAGGCTGGCACCTCCTCGACCGGCGCGGCCTCGTTCGCAGGCTGCTGGGCCTGTGGGCTGTTGCACGCTGCAAGGGTCGTCGCTACGCACACTGCGACGACGCATGGAGTCGCCCCCCGGATGATTCTCATTGTCTCCCCCACATCACCATCCATTGATGCTTACCCACGCAGCATACAAGGCGCGAGACGGTGTGCGCAGAGATCTGCAGAAGAAAAACCTCGACCCAGGTCCACCCTGGATCGAGGTTGCTCGTACTACGGCAGGCGCCCTAGAAAGAGCTGCCCTTTAGCATGGGTGCGGACGATCCGGGGATGTTGAAGAGCGCGCGGAAGAACTGCAGAATTGAGGCGAAGATGTTCATGAGCAGTTGCTTCAGATCCGAGGAGGCCACCGGCGGGGTGGGTTCCGGCTGCGCAGAGGTGGTCGTGGTCGGCGACGCGGTCGGCGCTGGCGGGACCGGATCGGCCGCGAGGACCTTCACGGCGGGCAACAGATCCGCTGGGAGGTTAGTACCGCCCTTAGATGGGTAGTGGGTGTCGTGTTGGGACAGCCCACAACGGATGAACGCACTCACCTTGAGGTTGATAAAAAGCGCTTTCGCGGTGGCGTCCGTGTACAGCTGCACGAAGGATTCGGGGCTGAACGTCGCGGCGTCGGCGGCGTTGATACTCGGCTGGATCGTCTCACCCGCCGTAGCACTTGCCTTCATCTTCAGGGTGACCTTGGGCACGTCAACGACGTAGCTGTTCGCCACTTTCTGCGCTTCGAGGCCGCCATGCGCGAATTGCGCACGGTTGCCCTTCGACCACGTGGTCACGTCGGCGCCACTTTGCCCGGTGAAGTGCAAGCGATTTCCCTCGCGCTTCACGGCAACGGCCGGGCTTCCGCCGCTGGTCTCAACGGACTCGATGGTGGCGTTGCTTGGCAGGTCCACCCACAGGTTAAGCTGGCTCACCTTGTTCACAGTCGCCGTAGCAACCGAGGCCTTGAAGCTCGCGGGGAAGGACACCTGGCCGAGATCGATCGTGTAGTCGAACTCCTCGTTCGCCTTAACAGTCGCCGGGGCGGTGACCTTCGCTGAAATCTTAAAGGCGGAGTAGGCCGATTCAGCGGAGTTGTACACGCCCTCTGCCTGCTTAGCAGGGCCGGGTGGGTCTTTCAACTGCAGGTTGCAGGCCAAGGGCAAGTTCACAGTCGTCGTTGCGGAATCTGCGTCCGCAAAAGGGGCCGTTACGAGGCCCACACCGAGGCCCAAGGCCGTAAGCGCGGACACGAGCGCACGCGAATTTTTGGTCATGAAACTCCGATCACGAAGAGGAAACACTGGGACTCACGTCATGGCCTCACGCTCCACCATCACAGTGAGTTAACGAGATTATATACGTAGAGTAATCTTTTACCACCCTTTTCTCATGCCACTTGCCTGTCACGCGGGTAAAGCTCGTCGGGCACTCCGCTTTTCCGATAGCACTGAAGGCCAACACCCCCTCAGCCAAACAGTCCGAGGTTGTCCGGATGAGGAAAACCTAAAACTCTCTTCTACGACGCGGTGCGCGAAAAAACATGGGCCCCGAGACATAACCAGAACTATGCCTCGAGGCTTCACACGGTGCCCCCAGTGGGACTCGAACCCACACTGAATCGATTTTAAGTCGACTGCCTCTGCCGATTGGGCTATGGGGGCATGCCCGAATATCTTACGGGACCGGGCGCGCAACCCGTAGACGCCTACTCGCTCACCGAAAACACCTTCTTTTTCTCCTCCGCCGGCGTCGACCCCGTCACGGAGATTTTCTCCACGTCGAACATCTCGGACAGAAAATCGGAGACCCATTGGAGAAGTTCGACGTCACGAAGCGTGGGCTGGTTGACTCCCTTGGCGGAGCGGGGGAACGGAACCTGGAGGGCCTTGGCCGCGGCGCGGTAATTCGCGCCCGGATAGAGGCGCTTCAGGCGCACCTGCTTCGAGTCCGGCAGCTCGACGGGCTGGAACTTCAGGCGAGAGCCCTGCACCACGATGTCGGACACCCCGGCGCGCCGCGCCTGATGGCGCAGCCGGGCCACCGCCATGAGCCGCTCGACCTCGGTGGGCAGAGGGCCGAAGCGGTCGACCATTTCGTCGGCGACCTTTGCCAGGCCGGCGTCGTCGCGGGCCTCGGCGAGCTTGCGGTAGGCGTCGAGGCGCAGGCGCTCGGAGTTGATGTAGGACTCGGGGATATGCGCGTCCACGGGCAGGTCCACACGGATCTCCTTCGGCCCCTTGTCGGTCGCGTCCACTGTCTCGCCCGACATGAGGGCTTTAAAGGTCTCCACGGCCTCTCCGACGAGGCGGACGTACATGTCAAAGCCCACCCCTGCGATGTGGCCCGACTGCTCGGCGCCGAGCACGTTGCCCGCGCCGCGCATCTCGAGGTCCTTCTGCGCCACCGCCATGCCCGCGCCGAGGTCGTTGTTCTGCGCGATGGTGGCCAGGCGGTCGTAGGAGGTCTCGGTGAGCGTTTTGTCCTTCGGGTAAAGGAAGTAGGCGTAGGCGCGGTCCCGGGAGCGGCCCACGCGCCCGCGCAGCTGGTGCAGCTGGGAAAGCCCCATGTTCTGCGCGTTCTCCACGATCAGGGTGTTCGCGTTCGCGATGTCGAGGCCGGTTTCGACGATGGTGGTGCACACCAGCACGTCGTAGTCCCTATTCCAGAAGCCCTGGACCGTCTGCTCGAGGACCTGCTCCGACATCTGGCCGTGGGCCACGACGACGCGGGCCTCCGGGACGAGCTCGCGCAGGCGGCGTGCGGTTTTCTCGATGTCGGTGACCTTGTTGTGGATGTAGAAGACCTGGCCGTCGCGAAGCAACTCGCGCCGGATGGCGGCGGCGATCTGCTTGTCCTCCTGCGGGCCGACGTACGTCAGCACCGGGTGGCGGTCCTCCGGCGGGGTCGTGATCGAGGTCATCTCGCGGATGCCGGTCAGAGACATCTCGAGGGTGCGCGGGATCGGCGTCGCCGTCATCGTGAGCACGTCGACATGCGACTTGAGCGCCTTGATGTGTTCCTTGTGCTCGACGCCGAAGCGCTGCTCCTCGTCGACCACGATGAGACCGAGGTTCTTCCAGTGCACGCCCGTTTGCAGCAGCCGGTGGGTGCCAATGACGACGTCAATAGAGCCGTCGGCAAGCCCCGCGAAAATCTCCTTCGATTCCTTCGTAGTGGTAAAGCGCGACAGCTCGCGCACGGTGACCCCGAAGCCGTCCATACGCTGGCTGAACGTGGAAAAGTGCTGCTGGGCCAGAAGGGTCGTGGGCACGAGCACCGCAACCTGCATACCGTCCTGGACAGCCTTGAACGCGGCGCGCACTGCCACTTCCGTCTTGCCGAAGCCGACGTCGCCGACGATGACGCGGTCCATCGGGACGGGCTTTTCCATGTCGGACTTCACTGCCTCAATTGCGGTGAGCTGGTCCTCCGTTTCCACGAAGGGGAAGTTGTCCTCCATCTCGTGCTGCCACGGGGTGTCCGGGGCGAAGGCGTGGCCCGGCGCGGCCTGACGCTTGGCGTAGAGCTCGACGAGCTCCCCGGCGATTTCGCGCACCGCCGCGCGCGCCTTGCGCTTGGTGTTTTTCCAGTCAGACCCGCCCATCTTCGATAGCGACGGCTGCTCTCCGCCGGAATACTTGCTCAGCAGGTCCAACGACTCCATGGGCACCCAGAGCTGATCGTTCGGCTGGCCGCGCTTGGCTGGCTGGTACTCCAGAACGATGTACTCGCGGCGCGAGTCCTCGTCACCGGCCTTGACCGTGCGCTCCGCCATCTTCACGAATTTGCCGATGCCGTGCGTGTCGTGGACCACGAAGTCCCCCGGCTTGAGGGCGAGGGGATCCACTCGGTTGCGCCGCCGCGGGGCGCGCCGCTTCGCGCCCGCGATGTCGCCGACGCGGTTGCCCGTCACGTCGGTTTCGGTGACCACCACCAGGTTCGGGCCGGGAAAGACCAGACCCGCGTGTGAAAGCGCCTGGTACAGGGTCACCGCCCCGGCGACCGGTTCCATGCCGGGGGTGGCTAGGCGCGCCGAGATCCCGCGTTCGCGCAGACGCTCCGCCGTGCGCTCCACGGTGCCTTTCGCCGGGGCGACGAACGCGGCCGTACCGCTGTTGTCCGACAGGTGCAGCTTCAGCGTGGCGTAGAGCTGCTCGATGGCCTTCGGATCCCCCTTCGGTGCCGGCGCCGGATCGAACTCCAAAGGCAGGGTCTCCTCGTCCGCGGCGGAGAACATACCGGGCGGGGCGAAGGTCCACCACGCCACCCCGGCTTTCCGCGCGCTGACCTCCAGGGAGTCAAAGGAGCGGTACGAGCTTGGCGAGAGGTCCAGCCCCTCCACGGCGACGGGTCCCTCGGCGCCCATGGCGGCGGCCTCCCAGCCGGCCTCGAGGAACTCGCGGTCGGTCGCCTCCAGGTCCGCCACCCGCGCCTTCACCTTCTCCGGCGAGGTCACGAGCACGATCGCCCCTTGCGGAAGCAACTCGGGCAGGGCCGCGAAGGGGGCGTCAGTGAGCACCGGGATGAGCGCCTCCATCCCATCGGCGTAGGTGTGCTCGGAAATGCGGGTCAGCAGCTGCACCAAGGTCGGGTTCGACGGGTATTGCCGGGCGAGTTCGGCGGCACGGGCGGCCACGGGGGCGTCGATAAGCAATTGGCGGGCGGGGAAGAACTCCACGGCCTCGACCTCGTCTATGGCGCGCTGATCGGCGACCGAGAAGGTGCGGATGTCGGTGATTTCGTCACCCCAGAACTCGATGCGCACCGGGTTATCGGCTGTGGTCGGGAAGACGTCGATGATGCCACCGCGCGTGGCGAACTCCCCGCGCTTGGACACCATGTCGACGTGATCGTAGGCGTAGCCGACCAGGCGCTGCGTCAGCTCACCAAAGTCGTGTTCCTGCTCGCGAGCCACCGCGATCGGTTCTATCGCGGGCAGCACCGGCTGGCACGCGGCGCGGGCGGCGGCGACGATGACGCGCGGCATCTCCCACAGCACCTTCGCGCGCCTGCCGACGACGTCCGCCGCGGGCGAGAGGCGCTCGTGCGGCAGCGTCTCCAGGGCGGGCAGCTGCGCCACCTGCTCCTCGCCCAGCAGGGCCGCGAGCTCGGCGGCGAGGTCCTCCGCCTCGTGCCCGGTCGCCGTGACCAGGAGGACGGGCGTCTGCCTCGCCAGCGTGGCCGTGGCCCAGCTGCGTACCTGGTCGATGCCGGTGACGTGGAGGCGCTCCTTTCCAACGCTGCCCGCCAGCCCCTTCAGCTTCGGGTCGCCGGCTGCGACGGTGAGCAACCCGCCGAGGGCGGGCGTGGTGTCGGTCATTCGTCCTCCGTGATGTCGTCGTTCGGGTCCGGGTTCGGGCCGTCGTGAGCAGGCTCAATTTTCGGCGTCGCTTCCATCCCGCGCAAACCGTTCCAGGCCAGGTTCGCGATGTGGGCCGCCACCGTGTACTTATCCGGCGAGCGCTGGTCCAGCCACCACAGCGCAGTGTTCGACGCGGTGCCCACTAGCGCCTGCGCGTAGAGGGGCGAGATCGACGGATCGAGGCCGCGGTGATTAAACGCCACGCCGAGGAACGAGGAGACCTGCGCGATCGACCGGTTGAGCAGGGTGGAAAAGGTCCTCTCCTCCCCCGGCACCTGGCCGTGAACCAGGATCATAAAACCGTCCGTGTTTTTCTCCACAAACGTCAGCAGAGCCACGATCCCGCCTTCGATGCGCTCGCGCCAACGGCCCTGCGAGATCGCCTCGAGGATCATCACCTCGAGCTCGGCGGTGTCCTCGTCCACGATCGCCTTGTACAGCCCGTCCTTGCCGCCGAAGTGCTCGTAGAGGACCGGTTTGGACACCCCGGCGCGCGCCGCGATCTCCTCTACTGACACACCGTCGAGCCCCCGTTCGGCGAAGGCCGCGCGACCGATGGAGATCAGTTGCGCGCGGCGCTGGGCACGTGACATTCGCTGGCGAGCCATGCCCACCACTCTACGGACGATTTACCCGAGCCCCGGTATGAGGCTTTGCCGCCCCATCCGCTAGAATGAGCAACTGCCTTTCCCCATGGTGTAATTGGCAACACTACGGTTTTTGGTACCGTCATTCTAGGTTCGAGTCCTGGTGGGGAAGCTCTGTGGGGAAGCTCAGCGGGGAAGCTCTATTTCAGTCAACCGCGCTCAGCAGCACCGGCCCCTGAACCGGAAAATTAGTACATGCTTATCCGGCGGACCCCGCGCGGCGCTTTTACGATTAACCGTTATGAGCGAGGAAACGCCGGGAAAGCCGGAGCACCAGGAAGCTAATGCCCGGCGATTCATCTGGTCCAACGGCCTGCAGGGAATCGGCGACCAGATCGTCGCGGCGAAGACGGTCCTGCCGTGGCTGTTCACCGCCGCCGGCGTGCCGGCCGCACTGACTGCCCTACTCGTACCGGTCCGCGAGTCTGGGTCCATGCTGCCCCAGGCGGCGTTGAGCCCGTGGATCAGCTCGAAGCCGGAGCGCAAGCGCATCTGGCTGCTGGGCTCCCTCGGCCAGGCAGCGGCGGCGGCCGGGATCGCCGTGGCGGCGATGTTCCTCAAAGGCGTCGTGCTCGGCGTCACGGTCATCGCACTGCTGGGCGTCTTGTCGGTCTTCCGTGCGATCTGCTCGATCACGGGCAAGGACGTACAGGGGCGCACGGTGGAAAAGGGCCGGCGCGGGCTCATCACCGGCCGCGCGACGGCCTTGTCCGGGGCGTTCACCCTTGCCATCGGCCTCGCTTTGACCTTTCTGCCGGAACAGCCGCCGCGCTGGGTCATCGTGGCGCTCCTCGGCGGCGGCGCGGCCACCTGGGTGCTGGCCAGCCTCGTCTTCTCCCGTATCCAGGAACCACCCGGCAAACACGAAGTAGAAGAAAAGGACCGGAGTTGGGTCCGGGCCACCTACGACCTGGTCCGCGACGACAAGCCTTTGCGCCGGTTCCTCCTGGTGCGCTCACTGATGCTGGTGACCTCCCTGTCCACGCCGTTCATCATCGTGCTCGCCCAGCAGGAGGGCCAGGACTTGACGGGCCTGGGCGCCTTCGTCATCGCCTCCGGCGGCTCCGCCCTGATCGGCGGCCGCGTTTCCGGGATCTGGTCGGACAAGTCCTCCAAGAATGCGATGGCGGTCAGCGCGGCCACGGCCTCGGTGGTGCTCGTTGTGCTTGTGGCGAGCGCGTATTGGGCGTCGTCAAGCGTGAATGCCTGGGTCATGCCCCTCGGCTTCTTCCTGGTCAACCTCGCGCACACGACGGTGCGCGTCTCGCGCAAAACCTACCTCGTGGACATGGCCGAGGGTCCGCGGCGGACCATGATCACGGGGGCCTCGAACACCGTCATGGGCGTGGTGCTGCTTGTTATGGGCGCGATCACATCGCTGCTGGCGTCCTTCGGGCCGGCGATCACGCTGCTGTTCCTCGCGGCGATGGGCCTCATCGGCGTTATCGGCGCGTCGAACCTGAAGGACGTCTCTCAGCGCGCCGGTTAAGCGTTAAGCTGTCTGCGGACCGCGCAGCGCCTTTTCACGCACTGCCAGCCACGGAAAGCAAGCCCAGGAAAGCAACCAAATAAGGAAAGGGAGTCCCCGAGTGCCCCACCACTCCGAATGCGCCGTCATCGTTCTCGCCGCAGGCGCGGGAACACGCATGAAATCGGACACGCAGAAAACGCTGCACGAGATCGGCGGGCGCAGCCTGCTCTCGCACTCCCTGCACGCGGCCGCCTCGGTCTCCCCCTCGCACCTCGTCGCGGTCATCGGGCACCAGCGTGAGCAGGTCGCCCCCGCCGTCGCCGCCATCGCGGACCAGATGGCGGCGAAGGTACTCACGGCCGTGCAGGAGGAGCAAAACGGAACCGGCCACGCCGTCCAAGTGGGCCTCGAGGCGCTGCCCAACTTCAACGGCACCGTCGTGGTGACCAACGGGGACGTGCCGCTGCTGACCGGCCACACCATCGAAGCGCTCATCGAGGCCCACGAGTCCGCCGGCGCCGCCGCCACCGTCCTCTCCCTCGAGTCCGAGAATCCTACCGGCTACGGGCGCATTCTTCGCGACGCCACCGGGGCCGTCCAGGGCATCGTCGAGGAGAAGGACGCCGACGACGCGCAGAAGCTCATCACCGAGGTCAACTCCGGCGTGTTCGCCTTCGACGGGGGCGTGCTGCGCGAGGCACTGACCCGCATTACCACCGACAACGCCCAGGGAGAGCTCTACATCACCGACGTTATCGGCATCGCGCGCGCCGACGGCAAGACGGTTGCCGCCTTTACGGCCCCCGACGCCCGCGAACTTGCCGGCGTCAACGACCGCGTCCAGCTCGCCGCGGCGGGCAGGGAGCTCAACCGCCGCACCGTCGAGGCCGCCATGCGCGCCGGGGCCACCGTCATCGATCCCGCCACGACCTGGATCGGGGTGGATGTGGAGATCGGCCGCGACGTCATCATCCACCCGAACACCCAGCTGTGGGGGTCCACGAGCATCGGCGACCGCGCCGAGATCGGCCCCGACACCACCTTGACCGACATGGAGGTCGGTGAGGAGGCCACTGTGGTGCGCACCCAGGGCGAGCTCGGCGTGATCGGCGCCCGCGCCACCGTCGGCCCCTTCACCTACATTCGCCCGGGCACGGAGCTCGGCGAGGACGGCAAGCTCGGCGGCTTCGTTGAGTCGAAGAACGCCAAGATCGGGCCTGGCTCGAAGGTGCCGCACCTGACCTACATCGGCGACGCGACCGTGGGCCGTGAGTCCAACATCGGCGCCTCCAGCGTCTTTGCCAACTACGACGGCGTGTCCAAGCACCACACCACCATCGGCGACTACTGCCGCACCGGCTCCGACACCATGTTCGTCGCCCCGGTCACGGTCGGTGATGGCGCGTACACGGGCGCGGGTACAGTAGTGACCCAGGACGTGCCAGCGGGAGCCCTCGCCATCAAGGAGGGCCGCCAACGAAACATCGAGGGCTGGGTGGAGAAAAACCGGCCTGGCACGGATGCGGCCGAGGCCGCGAAGAAAGCACGCGAGAAGTAAGGAACACCATGACCGGATATTCCACCGAGAGCCACAAAGACCTCAAGCTTTTCACCGGCCGCGCCCACCCCGCGCTTGCCAGGGAGGTAGCCAAGGAACTCGGTATCGAGCTCGTCCCGACGACCGCTCGCGACTTCGCCAACGGCGAGATCTTCATCCGCTTCGAGGAGTCCGTCCGCGGTTCCGACTGCTTTGTCATGCAGTCCCACTCCCAGCCGCTGAACAAGTGGATCATGGAGCAGCTCATCATGATCGACGCGCTCAAACGCGGCTCGGCGAAGCGCATCACCGCGATCCTGCCCTTCTACCCCTACGCCCGCCAGGACAAGAAGCACCGCGGCCGCGAGCCCATCTCCGCTCGCCTCATCGCCGATCTTCTCTCCGCCGCGGGCGCGGACCGCATCGTCTCCGTCGACCTGCACACGGACCAGATCCAGGGCTTCTTCGACGGCCCGGTCGACCACATGCACGCCATGCCCATCCTCACCGACTACATCAAGTCGAAGTACCCGCTGGACAACCTCTGTGTGGTCTCCCCCGACGCCGGCCGCGTCAAGACCGCCGAGAAGTGGGCCAATACGCTTGGCGACGCCCCCATGGCCTTCGTCCACAAGACTCGCGACATCGACGCCGCCAACAAGGTCGTGTCCAACCGCGTTGTCGGCGACGTTTTGGGCAAGGACTGCATCCTCATGGACGACATGATCGACACCGGCGGGACCATCGCCGGCGCCGTCGGCGTGCTCAAGGACGCCGGCGCCAAGTCCGTGCTTATCGCCACCACCCACGGCGTCTTCTCCGGCCCCGCCCGCCAGCGCCTCAGCCAGTGCGGCGCCTCGGAGGTCATCACCACCGACACGCTGCCGCAGGACACCGAGGGCTGGGACAACCTCACCGTCCTTTCCATCGCCCCGCTCCTGGCCAAGACGATCCACGAGATCTTCGAGAACGGCTCGGTGACGACGCTGTTCGAGGGCCAGGCCTAGGGGTAGCCCGCAATGATCCGCCCGGACCTTAGTGACCTGCCCGCCTACGTACCCGGGACGCGCAATGAGACGGCGGTGAAGCTGTCCTCCAACGAGAGCGCGCACGCGCCCCTGCCCTCCGTCCGGGAGGCGATGGGGGGAGCCCTCGACGAGGTCAACCGCTACCCGGATATGGGCGCCTCCACCCTCCGCGCCGCCCTGGCGCGGCACCTTGGGCTGAGCCCTGACCGCGTTGCGGTGGGTACCGGTTCCTCGGCGCTGTGCCAGCAGCTGGTTACCCTCGCCGCGCAGCCCGGCGACAACGTCGTCTTCCCGTGGCGCTCCTTCGAGGCCTACCCCATCTTCACCAGGATCGCCGGCGCCACACCGGTCGCGGTGCCGCTCACCGCGGACTACCGCCTCGACATGCCCGCGCTTGCCGGCGCCATCACGCCGCGGACACGCGTAGTCTTCGTGTGCAACCCGAACAACCCGACCGGCACCACCATCACGGCCGACGAGTGGCGCACCTTCATCGAGGCCGTACCGCGCGACGTCATCGTCGCGCTTGACGAGGCCTACGCCGAGTACAACCTGGCCACGGACTCCCCCGTTGCGACCGAGGAAATCGCCTCCCACCCGAACGTCGTGGGCCTGCGTACTTTTTCCAAGGCCTACGGCTTGGCCGGCGCGCGCGTGGGCTACGCGTTCGGTGCCCCCGAGATCATCACCGCCTTGAACAAGGTCGCCGTGCCCTTCAGCGTTAGCTCCGCGGCGCAAGTCGGTGCTCTGGCCTCGCTGGAGCAGCAGGAAGAGCTGCGGCGGCGGGTGGCGGGCACCGTCCGCCAGCGCGAGCGCGTCGGCGAGGCCCTCGCCGCCTACAGCAGCCCCTCCAGCCAGGCGAACTTTGTGTGGGTCCCCGCCGACGCTCTCGACGCCCCCGCCGCCGACTACGCCGAACGCCTCGCCGCGCGCAACGTGCTGGTCCGCGCGTTCGAGGAGGGCTTGCGCATCACCGTTACCGACGACGAGGAGACCGAAGCCTTCCTCGCCGCCTGGCGGCAAGTGACTAGTTAGCCTTCTGGTACGGGTCGCGGGTGCCGATGAACTGCACCTCAGTGTACTCGGCCATCCCCTCGCGGGACCCCTCGCGCCCCAGCCCGGAGGCCTTCACACCGCCGAAGGGGATCGAGGCGTCCGAGACCACGCCCGAGTTGAAGCCCACGATGCCGAACTCGAGGGCGTCCGACGCGCGGAAGATCATGTCCGGGTCCTCCGAGAAAACGTAGGAGGCCAGGCCGTACTCGGTGTCGTTGGCGATCTCCCACGCTTCCTGCTCGTCCTTGAAGGTGAAGATCGGGGCGATCGGCCCGAAGATCTCCTCGCGGAACACCTTGGCCTCCTTGGAGGCCCCGGCGATGACGGTAGGGGCGTAGAAGAACCCCTTGCCCTCGAGGCGCTCGCCGCCGGTTAGGACGGTGCCGCCGTGGGCGACGGCGTCGTCGACAAGCTCCTGCATGTGCGCGACGGCCTTCTCCTCGACGAGCGGGCCGACCTCGACGCCCTCGTCGAGGCCGTTGCCGACCTTCATGGCCTCGATCGCGGCGACGAACTTTCGGGTGAATTCGTCCGCCACATCCTCGTGGACCAGGATGCGGTTCGCGGCGGTGCACGCCTCACCGATGTTGCGCATCTTCGCCGACTTCACGCCCTCCACGGCCAGATCGAGGTCCGCGTCCGGGAAGACAATGGCCGGGGCGTTGCCGCCGAGCTCCAGCGAGATGCGCAGGATGTTCTCCGCCGCCAGGCCCATCAGCGTCGAGCCGACGGGGGTGGACCCGGTGAACGAGACCTTGCGCAGGCGCGGGTCCGCCATGATCGGCTCGGAGACGTCGGAGGCCGAGCGCGAAGAGACGATGTTGATCACGCCGTCGGGCACGCCCGCTTCGACCATCGTCTGCACGAAGTACTGCATGGTCAGCGGGGTCAGCTTCGCCGGCTTAATGATCACGGTGTTGCCCGCCGCCAACGCCGGCGCGATCTTGCGGGTTGCCATGGAAAGGGGGAAGTTCCACGGAGTGATGAGCAGGCACGGGCCGACGGGCTTGTGCACGGTAAGCATTCGGTTGTCCTTGCCCGGGTAGCGGTTGGTGTGGCCGAAGAAGTGGTTCGCTTCCTCGGAGAACCACAGGAGGTAGTCGGCCCCGTAGTCCACCTCCCCGCGCGCCTCGCCGAGGGCCTTGCCCATCTCGAGGGTCATGAGGGTGGCGAACTCCTCCTTGCGCTCCTTCACGAGGTCGTAGCCGCGCCGCAGAATCTCGGCGCGGGTGCGCGGTGCCGTCGCCTCCCAGCTCGCGCGCGCCCTGTGCGCCGCATCGAGGGCCGCGACGGAATCCTCGCGGGACCCCGAGGACATCGTGACCAGAACCTCCTCGGTCGCGGGGTTGAGCACCTGGTACGTCTCCCCGGAGGAACCCTCACGCCACTCGCCGCCAATGAACAGGCGGGTTTCCACCTTCGCCAGAAGCTCCTGAATATCCATTTTCTACTCCTTGCTCATATGCGTTCTTGCGTCGCGTCCGCTCACGGCGTGCCAGAGCTCTCGCACGCCCGCCGAGCCGACACTTTCTGGTGTACCAGTTTCCCACCCCTAAGGCCCCCGAAAAGCGAAAACCGGCCGCAGGGGTGACTCCCGGCGTGTTTCTCTGGGTCATTTGCTTGCGGATACTATGATCCTCAAAAAAATTCTCCCAAGCTGCGGATCACATCCCGGCGCCCGACTGTAAAGGCGAATGTATGCACTCACCCGACCAGCCAGGAAAAGCCGTCGAGCGACGCAAGGTCGTCGCAGCCACAACGATCGGCACAGCCATCGAGTGGTACGACTACTTCCTCTACGCCGCGACGGCCGGATTGGTGTTCAACCAGCTCATGTTCAGCGGGCTCGGCCCCGAGGCGTCGACCATCGTCAGTTTCCTGACCGTCGGCCTGTCCTTCCTCTTCCGCCCCCTCGGCGCGTTTCTGGCCGGGCACTTCGCTGACAAGGCAGGCCGCCGCCTCGTGCTCATGGTCACGCTGGTCGCGATGGGCGCGGCCACGACGCTGATCGGCCTGCTCCCCACCTACGCCGCCATCGGTGTCTGGTCTCCCGTACTGCTCATCACCTTGCGCATCATCCAGGGGATTTCCGCCGGCGGCGAATGGGGCTCCGCGGTTTTGCTCAGCGTCGAGCACGCCCCAACCGACCGGCGCGGGCTCTACGGCGCCGGCCCCCAAGTTGGTGTCCCCCTCGGCTTGCTTTTGTCCTCCGGCGCCCTGGCCGCGATGGACGCGATCGCCCCCGGCGATGCTTTCCTCGAGTGGGGCTGGCGCGTGCCCTTCCTCTTCTCTGCAGTCCTGGTCATCATCGGCATCCTCATCCGCCTCCGGGTTGAGGAGTCGCCCGTCTACGAGGAGATGTCCACCATAAAGCAGGTGGAAGTGAGCAACCCGATTGGCACCCTCCTGCGCCGCTTCACCCCGCTCGTGCTCATGGCCTCGCTCCTCTTCGCCGCCAACGGCACCGTCGGGTACATGACCACCGGCGGCTACATCCAGAACTACGCCACCGGGGCGCTGGGCCTCGACCGCGGCGACATCCTGCTGGCCGTCACCGTTTCCGGTTTCACTTGGATCTTCTCCACGGCCTTCGCGGGCTACATCTCGGACATCATCGGCCGGCGCAGCACCTACATCATTGGCTTCATCGTCCAAGCGGTCGGGGCGCTGGCACTGTTTCCCCTGGTGAACACCGAAACACTCGGGGCTATCTACGCAGCGCTCATCTTCCTCACCGTCGGCCTGGGCCTGACCTACGGCCAGACCGGCACGACCTACGCCGAGTTCTTCCCCGCCTCCGTGCGCGCCTCGGGTGCCTCCATCACCTACGCCCTGGGCTCCATCCTCGGCGGCGCATTCGCCCCCATGATCGCGGCAGCCCTCTACCAGAACACCGGGACCACGTGGGCCATCACGGCGTACCTCGTCATCGCCTCCCTCATCGGCCTGGCCGTTGCCCTGTGCCTGCGCGAACGCAAGGGCATCCCGCTCGACCACGACCACGAGCAGCTGCAGACCACCGGGCACTTCATCTGGGAGCGCCCCGCACGTCAGCCCGAGCACGTGTAACGGAAGCGGTTTTTGCGCGGCCTTGTTGCGGTGGTAGCATGTCCTCCGTCTCGGCGAGGGCCCGTTAGGGGCCGTTATCGACGCGATATGAATGCAGACTCTTTTGCGGCCTGCGATCACTCGACGAGATGTCACCGTTCAGTGGTCGCAGGCCTTTCCTGTGACCGTACGCATTCACCACGAGGGAGAATACTTATGGCTACCCCCCAGGTCATCCAGGCAGAAAAGCGCGAGGAGTTCGGCAAGGGCGCGTCGCGCCGCCTGCGCCGCGCGGGCAAGGTCCCGGGCGTGCTGTATGAAGCCGGCATCGACAACGTGCACTTCGCCGTCGACCGCCTCGAAATCACCGCACTCGTGCGCAACGAGGGCATCAACGCCGTCCTCGAACTCGAGGTCGAAGGCAAGAAGCTGCTGTGCATGGTCAAAAACGTCGACCAGAACGTGCTGACGCTCGATATCGACCACGTTGACCTGCTCGGCGTCAAGCGCGGCGAGAAGGTCGTCGTCGAGGTCCCCGTGGTCACCGAGGGCGAGGCCCACCCGGCTGCCATCGTGCTGCAGGAGGCCGACGTCATCGAGATCGAGGTCGACGCCCTGAACATCCCGGATGAGCTCACCGTGTCCATCGAGGGCAAGGAAGTCGGCGAGCAGATCACCGCCGCCGACATCGCCCTGCCGGAGGGCGCGCAGCTGATCACCGATCCGGAGACCCTCGTGGTCAACTTCACCTTCGAGCAGAAGGATGAGGAGCTCGAGGAAGCCGCAGCTGAGGCCGAGGAGGGCGGCGCCGAAGCGGGCGCCGAGTCCACCGAGGAAACCGCCGAGTAACAGCCGAGTAACAGCTCAGCGGACGCGGCGGGAGCGTCACCTATGATGGGCGCGTGACTGACTCCCCCGTGCTCTTCGTCGGCCTGGGCAACCCCGGCCCCCGCTACGCTGCGACGCGCCACAACGCCGGCATCCTCGTCATCGAGGAGCTGCTCGAGCGCGCCTCCCCGGCGTCGGCCCAGCTCAGCGCCCACAAGCGGACCAACACGGAGCTCGCCGAACTCGCGGCTGGGCGCCTCCTGCCGAAGCGGCGGGCCGTGGTGGCGCGCGCCCGCAGCTACATGAACGTCTCAGGGGGCCCCGTCAAGGTCCTCGCGGACTACTTCGGGGTCGCACCCGCCGACCTCTACGTGGTCTACGACGAGCTCGACCTCGACCTCGGCGTGGTGAAGCTGCGCGCTGGCGGAGGCGACCACGGCCACAACGGGCTGCGCTCGGTGACCAAGGCCCTGGGTACCCGCGAGTACAACAAGTTAGCCGTGGGCATTGGCCGCCCCCCGGGCAGGATGGCCCCCGCCGACTACGTGCTCAAGCCCTTCGGCCGCAAGGAGACCGAGGAGCTTCCCATCGTCGCGGCGGATGCGGCGGACGAGCTGCTGCGCGCGGCCGGTAGCGTGTAAAACATGCGCCTTGCCACACTGAGAACGAACAACGTGACCGTCGCCACCCGCCTCACCGCGGAAGCCGAGGCGGTGGTGATACCTGGCTACGCCGACGTCGGGGCGTTGTTGGCGGAGCCCGACTGGCCGGAGATCGCGGCCGCGGGCGGGTCGACGGTGCACGTAAACCGGGCAGACTTTGCCCCCGTAATCACCCGCCCCGGGAAAATTGTCTGCGTGGGGCTCAACTACGCGAAGCACATCGACGAAATGGGCCACGATCGCCCCGCTGTGCCCACGCTCTTCGTGAAATTCGCCGACGCCCTGATCGGCCCCTACGACGACGCGATAGTGCCGAGCTTCAACGCCTCCGGCCTCGACTTCGAGGGGGAGCTTGCGGTTGTCATCGGCGCACGCGCGCGGCACGTCGACGCCGAGGCGGCTAAAGCCTGCATTGCCGGGTACTCCATCATCAACGACTACACCCAGCGCGACTACCAGTACCGCACCCAGCAGTGGCACCAGGGCAAATCCCTCGAGGCGACGGCGGGCTTCGGCCCCTGGCTCGATACCGAGTGGACTCCGGGGCCCGCTCTCGAGACCACACTCAACGGGGAGAGGATGCAGCACGCGCCCACCGACGACCTGGTCTTTAGTCCCGCTGACCTGGTGGAGTTCATCTCGCACCTCTACCCGCTCAACCCCGGCGACGTGATCGCCACCGGCACGCCCGACGGCGTCGGCCACGCCCGCACGCCGCGGCGCTACCTCGGCGAGGGAGACACCGTGCGTGTGTCCATATCGGGTCTCGGTCACATCGAGAACACAACCCGCGTCGTCGGCGCGTAACTTTTAGGGGGTAAGCTCCGCCTCGATCTGCGCGGCGGGTGCCTCGCGCAAGCTGCCGTAGTCCTTACCGACTAAGCAGTAGGTGTTGTCGGGCACCATCGGCTTCAGGTACGGATAAATTGCCGGCATATCCCTGTGCTCGCGCGTAAACCGCGTCTCCACACCACGCGCCCACCGACCGGAGAAGGCCCGAGAGATCACCGATCTCCCGCCGGAGCGCAGCAGGGAGCGGTTCGCGGCGCTCGTGCCCGCCTCGTCTGCCAGCAGGAAAGCGCTACCGCACGCCACTGCTTGGGCACCGGCTGCAATCAGCCGCCCCACGTCCTCGCGCGTGCGTACCCCTCCCGCCGCGATGAGGGGCACGTCGGTCTCTGCTCTGACGGCGTGGAGGAGCATGTCGATGGGGCGCTCGTCCGGGCGCTCGTTTTGGTCCCACGTCCCCCGGTGGCCACCGGCCAACGGACCTTGGACAATCAGCCCGTCCGCGCCGCGGGTGGCGGCCTCGCGCGCCTCACTCTCACAGGTGACCGTCACCCACGCCTCGGAGCCCACCTTGTGCACCCGCTCTATCTCAGCCGCGCTGAAGCAACCGAAGGTGCTGGACACGACGGCGGGCGACGCCTCCAGGACAATGTCGAACTTTTCCGCAAATCCGCTGGTCACATCCGCTTCAGGGACCGACGCTCCGAGCTCCCGGGCGACGCGCTCAACGGTCTCGCGCGCGGGCTCCGGCTGCGGGTAAAAAAGGTTTACTCCGTAGAGCCCGCGCACCTTCGCCAGCTGTTCGCGCGCGCTTTCGGCGGAGCAGGTGCCGAAGGCGAGGAAGCCGAAGGCGACGGCGTTGACGAGAGCGGGCGTAGTGGGCCCGCCCGCCATTGGGGCTGCGACGACAGGAGGAAGCTGCATGCGGACTATGGTATAGCCATGCCCGGATTCCTCGCGCGCTTCTTTCGGTCCCGCCCTGCCCCGCTTCCCGAAGCACGCTGGCTGGTTATGGGGCTGGGCAACCCAGGCGAAAAGTACGCCGCCAGCCGCCACAACGTGGGGTACATGGCCGTAGAGGAAGCCCTGGAGCAGCGCGGCTGCAGCCTGCAGCCGGTGCGCGGGATCAAGGCACACCTCGCCGTGTCCGGCGACGTCGCCTACGCCCGGCCCACCACCTATATGAACGAATCCGGCCAGGCAGTTGGCCCGCTGGCGCAACGCCTCTCGGTGCCGGCGCAGCGTATCGTCGTGCTGCACGACGAACTCGACCTGCCGCCGGGCACCGTGCGCCTGCGCCGCGGGGGCAGCGAAAACGGCCACAACGGGCTGAAATCGCTCAGCGAGCACTTGGGCACCCGCGACTACATCCGGGTGCGCATCGGCATCGGCCGCCCGCCGGCCGGGACGGCCGTGCCGGAGTGGGTGCTCTCCGCCATCGAAGGCGACCCCGCGGCCCAGATCGCCACCGCAGCGAAGGCGGCGCACCTCGTCGTTGCCGAGGGGCTGAGTAAGGCCCAAAACGTCATCCACTCCCGGTAGCGCGATTCCTGTTCCGGCCGCCTGCGAGCTAGGCTTAACACCCTATGAGCACCGTTTCCGAGGCCGCGCGCCGCCGCACTTTCGCCGTCATCGCCCACCCCGACGCCGGTAAGTCCACGCTGACAGAGGCGCTGGCTTTGCACGCTCACGTGATCTCCGAGGCGGGTGCCGTGCACGGCAAAGGCAACCGCAAGTCCACCGTCTCCGACTGGATGGAGATGGAAAAAGACCGCGGCATCTCCATCGCCTCCTCGGCGCTGCAGTTCGAGTACCTCCCCGAGGGCGCCGGCACCGGCGAGCCCTACGTGATCAACCTCGTGGACACCCCGGGCCACGCCGATTTCTCCGAGGACACCTACCGCGTCCTCTCGGCCGTCGACGCCGCCGTCATGCTCATCGACGCCGCCAAGGGCCTCGAGCCCCAAACGCTCAAGCTTTTCCGCGTGTGCAAGGCGCGGGGGCTGCCCATCGTCACCGTGATCAACAAGTGGGACAGGGTCGGGCGCGAGCCGCTCGAGCTTGTCGACGAAATCGTCACCGAAATCGACCTGCAGCCCACTCCCCTCTACTGGCCCGTCGGCGAGGCCGGGGACTTCCGGGGCCTGGCCCACATCAACGCCGAGGGAGAAGCGGACAACTACATCCACTTCATCCGCACCGCGGGTGGCTCGACGATCGCCCCGGAGGAGCACTTCTCCCCGGCGGAGGCGCTCGCCCGCGAGGAAGGCGCATGGGAGACAGCCGTCGAGGAGGCGGAGCTGCTGGCGGCCGATGGCGCCGTGCACAACCAGGAGCTCTTCGAGCAGTGCGTTACCTCCCCGGTCATCTTCGCCTCCGCGATGCTCAACTTCGGGGTGCACCAGATCCTGGATACACTGTGCGCCATCGCCCCCGCCCCGGCCGGCAGGGACTCGGACGAGACGGCGGTGGAGGCGTCGACAAGCGCGATGGATGCCCGCCGCGAGCTCGGCGACGACTTTTCTGGGGTCGTGTTCAAGGTGCAGGCCGGTATGGATAAAAACCACCGCGACACGCTCGCGTTCATGCGCGTGGTCTCCGGGGAGTTCGACCGCGGGATGCAGGTCACGCACGCCCAGTCGGGCCGCAGCTTTTCCACGAAGTACGCCCTCACCGTCTTCGGACGCACCCGCGACACCGTCGAGACCGCCTACCCCGGCGACATCATCGGCCTGGTCAACGCCGGTGCGCTGGCGCCGGGCGACACCATCTTCGCCGGCCGGAAGGTGCAGTTCCCGCCCATGCCTCAGTTCGCCCCCGAGCACTTCCGCACCCTCCGGGCGAAATCCCTGGGCAAGTACAAGCAGTTCCGCAAGGCGCTGGACCAGCTCGACGCCGAGGGCGTGGTCCAGATCTTGCGCAACGACCTGCGCGGCGACGCCGCCCCCGTCATGGCGGCCGTCGGCCCGATGCAGTTCGAGGTCATGCAGGCGCGCATGGAAAACGAGTACAACGTGGAAACCGTCACCGAGCCCGTGCCCTACTCCGTGGCCCGGCGCACCGACGCGGAATCAGCCCCCGAGCTCGGCCGCCAGCGCGGGGTGGAGATTTTCACCCGGTCCGACGGCGAGCTGATCGCCCTGTTCGGCGACAAGTGGAAGCTGGCCTTCATCGAAAAGGAGCTCCCGAGCCTGACCATGGAGCCGCTCGTCGCGGACTAGCCCGCGATGAACGCCTCGAGGCGTGCGCGGGCCTCGTCGTCGGCGAGCTGGACCGGCGGGGACTTCATCAGGTACGAGGAAGCCGGCTCCACCGGGCCCGCGAGGCCGCGGTCGAGCGCGATCTTGGCGAGGCGGATGGCGTCGATGATGACACCCGCGGAGTTCGGGGAGTCCCACACCTCCAACTTGTACTCCAGGTTGAGCGGCACGTCCCCGAAGGCCGTCCCCTCGAGGCGGACGTAGGCCCACTTGCGGTCGTCGAGCCACTGGACGTAGTCCGACGGGCCGATGTGCACGTTGCGGTCCTCCACCTTGCCCGCGATGGGCCCCTGCGACAGGTTCGAGGTCACGGCCTGGGTTTTGGAGATCTTTTTGGACTCCAGCCGGTTGCGGTCCAGCATGTTCTTGAAGTCCATGTTGCCGCCCACGTTGAGCTGCATCGTGCGCTCCAGGCGCACGCCCCGGTCCTCGAAGAGCTTGGCCAGCACGCGGTGGGTGATGGTGGCGCCGACCTGGCTCTTGATGTCGTCGCCGATGATCGGCACGCCGGCGTCGGTGAACTTTTGCGCCCACTCGGGGTCCGAGGCGATGAATACCGGCAGCGCGTTGACGAACGCGCAGCCCGCGTCGATGGCGGCTTGCGCGTAATACCGATTGGCCTGTTCGGAGCCGACCGGCAGGTAGGACACCAGGACGTCGGCGTTGGCGCTGCGGAGCGCCTGCGCCACGTCAACGGGGTCTGCGGGGGACTCCTCGATGGCGGAAAGATAGTGCTCGCCGAGGCCGTCGTACGTCGGGCCGCGCTGGACCGTAACGCCGAGGTCGGGGACGTCTGCGATTTTGATCGTGCAGTTCATGCCGGACTCGGTGGCCTCCGCTAAGTCCTTGCCCACCTTGTCGGCGTCCACCTCGAAGGCGGCGACGAATTCGACGTCGCCAACGTGGTAGTCACCCAGTTTCACGTGCATCAGCCCGGGCACCTTCTCCTCGGGCGGGGTGTTCCTGTAGTACTCGACCCCCTGGATGAGGGAGGTGGCGCAATTGCCCACGCCCGCGATGGCGACCCTGACCTTGTTGCTTCCCATGTCCGTGCGTTTCTCCTTGTGGTTCTCCCGGCGGCTTCTCCGCGGCTTCTGGTCGAACCAACTGTGGCAGGTCTGTGCTCCGGCTGGTAGCCCGCGCGCAGGCTTTATCGATAAAGTGATCGGCGCAATATAGCCCAAGCGCTGCGGTAATCACCATAGTGTGATCTAAGACACGTTTGGTGGTGAAACGCAGCTACCCGCGGGTGAGGAAGTCCTCCCACGCGGCCCATTCCGCGCCCATCTGG
Source organism: Corynebacterium auris (assembly GCF_030408575.1). Taxonomy (NCBI): domain Bacteria; kingdom Bacillati; phylum Actinomycetota; class Actinomycetes; order Mycobacteriales; family Corynebacteriaceae; genus Corynebacterium; species Corynebacterium auris. The sequence continues at coordinate 795,155 of NZ_CP047047.1, read as the reverse complement.
CGCTCGCCGGCGGCGAAGTTGGCGCGCAGCTTCTCCACGTTGCGCTCCGTGGAGCTGACCTGCATGTCCTCGGGGAAGAACAGGTGGGCGCGGCCCTCCTGCTCCAGCTCGAGGAGGCGCTGCTTGGAGGCGTTGTAGCGATCGGGGCGGTCGATGAGCGCCTGCGCGACGGCCGGGGTGCGGCGCAGGACGCGGCGCACCATGTTCGGCCGCCCCACCTGCGGCCGCACGTAGTCGCGCGGCTTCGTGCCCACGAACAGGAACTTCTCGTATCCCGCGTCCTCCGCCTCCGCGATGGAAATACCGCCCGAGGTGCCGAGCGCCCCGTCGACGTAGGGCACGCCCCCGATGTAGCGCATCGGCATAATGAGCGGCAGCGTCGAGGAGGCGCGCACAAAGCTGTTCATGTCGGCGCGATCGTGGATGTCCTCTCGCGTGAAGTGCACGGACTCTCCCGTGTCCGCCCTGGTCGCCGCGATGTTCATGTGGGCCGGGTTGGCCTCGAAGGCGTCGTAATCGAAGGGGAGATCGGCGTCGGCGGAGCGCTCGTAGATGAACTCAGCGTTGAAGTAGCCGTTACCGCGCAGAAGCGACGACACACCCCCAAAGCTGGGGTTGTTGGCGAAGTCGACGAAGCTCTCCCGCGCGCGGCGCACGTCGCGCGAGAGGTAGTTGACGGTGTGCGTCGCCCCAGCAGAGACTCCCCCGACCCACCCGAACTGCACGTCGTGCTCAATGAGCGTGACCACGCACGGCGAGGTGTAGGAATTGCGCATCCCGCCGCCCTCGAAAATCAGTGCTGTGTCGCGGGCATCAATCATGACGCCCCATGCTACCCACGCCGCGCCCGTCCGGCAGGCGGGGTGGGGCGTCGACAAGCATGGGCCCTAGGGCGTCAGGGCCCCTCCGGTGACCGACAGCGTCGACCCGGAAACGTAGGAGGCGTCCTCGGAGGCGAGGTAGACGTAGGCGCCCGCGAGCTCCGCGGGCTGGCCCGCCCTGCCGGTCTCGGATCCGTGACCGAACTTCTGGACCTTCTCCGGCGGCTGCCCATGGCTCGGCTGGATCACCGTCCAAATGGGGCCCGGCGCGACGGCGTTGACGCGGATGCCTCGCGTGGGAAGCAGCGCCATGGACAGCCCCTTGGCGAAGTTGTTCATCGCCGCCTTGGTCATGGCGTAGTCCAACAGCGTCTCGGAGGGGTCGTAGGCCTGGATCGAAGAGGTGAAGATGATCGAGGAGCCCGCCGGCAGGTGCTTGACCGCCTCCTTCGTCACTCGGAAAGACGAGTAGAGGTTGGACTTCATTGTCTCGTCGAAATCCTCGTCGGTGATGTCAAGGATGTCCTCGTGGTAGATCTGCCGGGAGGCGTTGTTGACCAAAATGTCCAGCCCGCCGAGCTTGTCGACGGCAGTGGTGACCGTCTCCACGCACGTTTGCGCGTCCCGCAGGTCGCCGGGGATGGCCACGGCGGTGCGCCCGGCCTTTTCGATGGCAGCGATGACCCGGTCTGCGTCCGGCTGCTCCTCCGGCATGTAGGCAATGGCCACGTCCGCCCCCTCGCGGGCGTAGGCAACGGCGACGGCGGCGCCGATACCGGAGTCACCGCCGGTGATGAGCGCCTTGCGCCCGGCCAGCCTGCCGCTGCCCTCGTAGGAGTCGAGCCCAATGTCAGGCACGGGGTCCGCCTTGGTTTCCAGGCCGGGGTGGCTCTGGGACTGGTCCGGCGGCGAGACGCGAGGGTACTTGTCGCGGGGGTCAATGAGGTTCGTCATGACATCCTCCAATAAGCGTTGGCTAATCAGTTGCCTCTCCCACGCTACAGATTTTCGCGGCGACGGTTCTTCACCTTCTCCGCGATCCGGTCCAGCCGGCGCTGTGTCCGCAACCGGATGCGGACCGAAGCCGCGGACTTCGGCGGCGCCTGAATGACGCGTTCCGAGTCGTACCCCACCTGGAGCTCTTTCGCCCGCAGCACCTCCGCGTCGATCTTGACCCCGACCACCAGCACGATATTCATCACCCACACCAGAACGAGGACCATGAGCACGGTCCCGAAGGCCCCGTAGGCGCTTTGCACCCCGACCACGGTCACGTACCACGAGAACCCGACCCAGATCAGGGAGCTGACGAAGAACGCGAGAAAGGAGCCGTAGGTCACGGGCCGAAACCTCCCCCGTCGTACATTCGGGGTCACCTGGTAGAGCACGGAAAGTAACCCGAGGGCGATCAGGGCGACGACAGGGTAACGCAGCCAATCCCACACCGGAAGAAACACGAGCACGAGGTTCTCCACCTCCTCTTCGAGTCCGAAGGGACGTGCGAGCGGCGCCACGACCCCGGTAAAAACGGACTCTCGGGCGACGAGCCCCACGAGCAAGAGCAGCACTCCGACCGCCATCACGAGCGTGACCAGCCACATTGTCAGCCACGTCATCGCGAACGTCCTGCCCTCCTCACGGCCGTAGATCACATTGGCGTTGCGGGAAAAGGAGCGGACGTAGGCCGAGGCCGACAGCAGCGTCACCGCAATGGAGATGACCAGCGCGATAGTGCTGTCGGAGGGCGAGCCGACGATGGTTGCGAGCAGGCCCATCGCTTCTTCTTGCAAAGCCTCCGGCACGTAATTTTGGACCAGATCAGTGAGCAGGAGCGGCGCCTCGCCGCCGTCGCGGGGCAGCAGCAGCAACACGAGCGAGTAGATCGCCAAAATCATCGGCGCAACGGCGAGCACCGTGTAGTACGTCAGGCTCGCCGCGCGGTCGACGACGTCGTCGACGGAGAAGTCAGCCACCGCCCTTCGCACCACGAGGTGCAGCCCCGGCCAGCTCAGTCGGTTGCCCCGCCACGCTAACGGGTCGGGCAGATCTTCGGGGGGCGTGACCGCCTCCACGTGCTGGGTGCCGTAGGGCTGGACGAGGTCGGCACGGCGGGAGGCGGCGTCGGGGCGTTGCATGCCTTCCACCGTATCGTGTGCTCAGCGGGGCGAACGCAGGATGTTCTCGATCTTCTTCCCGCGGGCGAGCTCGTCGACCACCTTGTCCATCCAGCGGATCCGCTGCATCAGCGGATCGGTGATCTCCTCCACGCGTACCCCGCAGACCACGCCGGTGATGAGGGTGGCGTGGGGGTTGAGACGTGGCGCGGAGGCGAAGAACTCGCGCAGGGTTTCCCCGGACTCGGCCGCGGCGTGCAGACCGTCCGTTGTGTGCCCGGTGAGCCAGGTCAGGACGTCGTCAAGCTCCCCCTGGCTCCTGCCCTTCCTCTCTACCTTGGCGAGGTAGTTGGCGTAGATGTCGCCGAAGCGATAGCCACCGACCCGCGCGAGTGTGTCGTCCATGCCTGGTTACCTTAGCCGCCTGCGGGGAACTTCTACACCAGTCCGATCCAGTTCCAGTAGGTCGCAGACAGCAGCAGGATGAGCAGGTAGCCAACGACGGTCAGCGGGATACCCGCCTTGAGGAACTGCTTCGTGCTGAACGCGCCCGTCCCGTAGGCCAGCATGTTCTGCGGCGCGGAGATCGGCAACAGGAAGCCGAAGCTGATCACAAACTGCTGGATGATGACGAAGCCCAGCCCGCCGTTCGGCAGGTCGAGTGTGGCGGCGAGGGCGATGAACACCGGGATCAGCGCGGAGGCCAGCGACGTGGCGGAAGCGAAACCGAGGTGGATGAGGATGTTGAACAGGGACACGATGGCGATCGTGGCGAGGATCGGCATGGCATCCAGCCCGAGCAAGCCGAAGGTCTGCTCCGACAGCCACGCCGCGGCCCCGGTGTTGAGCAGGAAGGAGCCGAGCGAGATGCCCACCGCGAAGACCACGAGGGTGCCCCAGTTGATGTTTTCCTGGGCGTACTTCCAGTTCATGACCCCCACCACCGGCAGGAGCATGAGGCCGATGGCGACGATGGTGATGACCGAGGAATCGATCGGGTGGAGGATCCCCTCGGTGGCCCAGAAGACCAGCAGCACGACGGCGATGGTGGTCAGCCGCTTTTCCGCCCCGGTCATGGGGCCCATCTCAGAGAGCTGATCTTCCACGAGCTTGCGGCCGCCCTTGATGGATTCCACCTCGGGCTTGATGGCTGCGCGCATGATGAAAAACAGTGCGATGGACATGAGGACTGACCAGGGTGCCGCCCAGATGAACCACTGCCCCCAGGACACGGTGACCCCCATCTGGTCCTCGATGAAGCCGACGGCCACTAGGTTCTGCGCGGCCGCGGTCTTGATACCGACATTCCAGATGGACACAGCCTGAGTGGCGGTGATGACCAGCAGGGCGGAGAGCTTCGAGTTGACCGCCAGGCCGAAGGCCGCGACCATGCCCAGCAGGATGGGCACCACGGCGCCCGCGCGAGCGGTCGCCGAGGGAACGAAGAAGGCGAGGATGATCGAGATGGCGATGGCGCCGACGACGATGTGGGAGACCTTCTCCCCCGCGATCTTCAGCACGTAGAGGGCGATGCGCCGGTGCAGACCGGTCGCCTGCATGGCCGTGGCGAGCGCGAGCGCCGCGGCGACGAGCGCGACCGCCGAGGTGGAAAAGCCGTTCAGCGCGATCCCCAGAGCGCTGCTCGTGCCGAAGAGTTCGTCGGGGTTGTCCGGGTCGGGCGAAAGCCCGACAAGCAACGAGATGAGCGCGATGATCAACACCGAGCTGACGGGGTAGCTCACGGCCTCGGACACCCACATGATGACGGCGAAGGCCAACATACCGAGGGCGATCTGCCCCTGCCAGCCGATGGTCTCCATCGGCAGCAGCAAGACAGCGATCAGTGCGACGAAGGCGAGAGCGAAGGCGACGGGTTTGGTGCGTGTGCGGGCCGGCCCCTTTTCAGTTTTTTCTACGGGCGGCGCGGGGGCGGCGGGCTGGTCTGTTACTGAACTCACAGCAAGGTCCTCCTTTATCATTGGCCACACCTAAAAGTTTAATAACCTTGATCTAAACCGGGGCATGATAATGGTCACGTCCGCGCGCCCCGTGGGCAGGGATACACTGCCGCCATGGGCTTCATGGACAGACTCAGCTCCCTGTTCGGCGGCGGCGCGCGTCTCGTCGACTACCCGGAGGAGTACCGCAGCGTAGAGGTACCTACTCTGCGCGTGCATACGGCGAACCTCTCCCCGGACACGGAGGAGACCCTCGTTATCATCACCCTCGCCTCGCTCGATCCGCTGTCGCTTCTCGACGCCCCAATACGCCTCACCAGCGGTAGTGAGCGCCCGGTCACGTTCGTGCCCGTGCGCACGCCGAACGACCCGGCTCTCGACCCCACCCTGGGGTGGATCGTCCCGGTCACGCCCGAGACGGCGGCCGAGATCGAGGCGTTGCCGCCTGGGCCTGGCGCGCACGAGCTCTCCACGCTGCACGTGGGTTTCGTGGTCGAGGCAGCCTGATCGCCCCCGGCTACGCGGAGCTTTCGAACAGTGGCGGGTGTCAAGTCGTGGGTCGTGGTGTATCTAGTTTCGAATTGTGGTGATGTTTGGGGGCGTGTTGTCAGGGCCCGGCTCGGGGCTGGGGTGGGGGTGTGATCATGCGGCGATCTCGTTTCCTTCTGCCGGGGCGGCGTCGATCGTGCCGGCAGCAACGATGCCTGTGGTCTGCTCGAGACTGGTCAGTGACATGTGGCATTTCTGTTGGATCCTTCTCACTCGTGGTGCTCGGCGAGTACCGCCCCGACCAGACGGGCGCTCTCGGAATGGGCCTACGCGCGCCCCGACAGCAGCGAAAGGCCCTGTCAGCAGACGTACGCGGAGTTTATCCACGGCTACAATGACCGTCGAGCCCACACCGCCATCGACGGCCTCACCCCCTCACACGACGCGTTCACAACGTCACGGGGAAGCACACTTTAACTGGCCCAACTGCACGTAAGGAGAAAGCAACAATGACCTTTTCCAAATTCTTTTCTGAACCCGCTGAACCGGCTGACGATGCCCGCCTCGCCGAGATCGAGCATGCCATCGGCAGAAAACTGCCCGACGACTACCGGGCCTTGATCAAAGAAACCGGCGGCGGCACCCTCAAACTCGACAAGTGCGTCATGCCGGGCCTCCCCGAAGGGGTCGGAGGCCTGGCAACCGACGACATCTTCGGCAACGGCAGCACACGTACCGGCCTCCCCCTCGATCTGGCCACCGATGCCACCTACCTCATGGAGGAATGGGAAATCCCCGAGGAGGTTCTCCTGTTCGCCACCACCGAAGATGGCATGCACAACTGCTTCGTCATCAACTACGACCTCCCCGACTACCCCGCAGGGGTTATTCTGCACCTCGACACCGACCCCGGCGGGAAAATGACCCAGGTCGCCGACTCCGTCACCGACTTTTTCACCAAACTCGAACCCTACAACCGAGATGACGAAGAAGACTCCCCAAGCGCAGGCCAAGAGGGGATGGGAATCAAAGGCGTGTGGCACGGAAAACTTTCCGATGACCTCACCCGCGCCATCGCCGCAACTCCCACCCCCGACATGGAATACCTACTGCGTAAAGCAGTCGCACCCCTAGCCAACTCATTTGGGCTCAGTATGATGCACAACAGTAACGAGGGGAGGCGATTTCAAGACCTTCTTTACTGGGTGGCGCAACACGTCCAACCGCACCCAGATCCACTGACCTACATGGGACTAAGCACCACCATTCTCACCCCTAACATGTACACGTTGATCGGCAAATCCTTCCTCGCCGACGGTCAAAAATACGGCTTCATTTGGAACCAGCCCACCGTCGAGTGGTGGTGGAAAATACGAGTCGAATACAACATCATGACCGAAACCCCCGCCGGCTACATCATCGACGAGGACTACATCAACACCATCATCGAAAACCTCCGCAAAGAAGACCCAATAACCGAGGTCTAACTCGAATCTTGTTCAGCCCCCTCCGCTAGGTATGCATACCGGGTGGTCCGTCCGATCCCGAGTCGGCGGGCCACCTCCGCTTTGGGCACACCACCGGTCACCCACTGGTTGGCCTGCGCAACCCGGGAGCCGGTAAGTACTTCCGCGCGACCTTTGTACACGCCGCGGGGTTTTCGCACGGGCATCCTGCCTGGTGCTCCGTGTCTCACGTGCCCTTTAGTGCAGCTCATCCCGAAAGATCTCCACAATCCACAATGCTGTGCGTCACACTGGCGGATACGCTCTATGGGCCAAACCACTCACTTTGTAAAGGACAACCATGACCGACTACAGCACTCTTTTTGAATACCCGGCACAGCCAGCAGATGAACAGCGCATCCGTGAAATCGAGCACGGCCTGGGCCGTCGCCTGCCGGATGACTACACACGTCTCCTCTCTCAGACAGGGGGAGGGTCCCTGAGCATGAACACCTGCTACCTCCCAGAGATAGAACTTCCCGACGGTGACGTGATCGAGGTTGCCGTAGACAGCATCTACGGCAACGGAACGACCTCCAACAACTCGAATGTCGACTTGCTAGAGCAGGCAGCCTTCTTGATGGAGGAATGGGAAATCCCCCGTGAGGTCCTGCTATGCGCGGACAGCGAAGACGGCATGCACCAGTGCTTTGTCATCAACTACGACTTGGCTGAGTTTCCAGCAGGATCAGTACTGTATCTCGACACCGACCCCGACGGTGCAAAAGTACTAGTCGCAGACTCATTCGACGACTTCCTGGCCCAACTTGAACCATACCCCTCCGCTAGTGAGGCAGAAGAAGTCAGCCAGGACGGCATCGGCATCAAAGGAGTGCGATACGGCGCACTGTCCCAGCCACTCCAGCAAGCACTAGCCGCCACCCCAACACCAGATATGGAACAGTTGCTGCGCAAGGCGACTGAGCCGATCACAAATTCCACAGGGGTAGCGATTACCGGAGATACGCCAGAAGGCCTCACCTTTTACGACGTGGTGTACTGGCTCGTCCAGCACGTTGAACCGCAAAACGATCCCAGGACATATGGCCGTTGGGGGCGCGAAGGGCAGGAACTGACATTCGGGGATTTAATGGGCGACTCATTCACAGTCCCTGGCCAGAAGTACGGCGGGGTAGGCTACACATTGGGGTCAATCATTACGTGGTGGAATCGCCGGGTTAAAGAGGGCGTTCTGACAGAGACAGAAAACGGCTACATCATGGATGAAAGCTACATCAACCAGGTTCTCGATCGCCTTCGCCAGAATTAACGGATTGCTGCTACATACTCACCCTGCCTGCGTACTAAGACCAGGCTCCTAAAGCTTCATCTTCAGGGAGAAATTCTCTACGTGCGGGGAAGATATGTGTACAAGGTGGCCCGTCCGCTCCCGAGCTGGCGGGCCGCTGAAGCGTCCTGGGTTTGGTTCCTACCTCTGCTACGGAAGGATTGGGCACTATGCCTAGGAAGTATTCTGCCGAGTCCAAGGAGAAGGCGGACCATCAGATCATCGAAAGGCAGATACACCACCACCGTGGACTTGACCGGGGTCGATCTTTTTATCCAAGCGGCGTCCCGTGCGGTTGGCCCTCCGAACCAGGCCGTTCACTTACGCCCGCAGCTCCTTCGGGTTCATCTTCCCCGCGACCTCCATGGCCTGCGCGTAGATTCCCGGCCGGCCCGGGTCGGAGTACCCGTTGAGGTTGTGCAGCGCCTGGATGATAATGCGCTGCTTCCCCTCGCTCGCCGTACGATCGCGGGCGGCCTTCCGCGCCCGTTCTTCGTCCTTGCGCTCGTCCTCCGCGCGTCGGCGGGCCTCCTCGTCGGGTCCTTCGTCGACGGGAGCCTATTCCGGGTCTGCGAAGAGGGCTGTGCCCCGGGAGAGCCACTCGAATGCTGTGGCGCGCGAGACGCCCATGCGCTGGATGAAGTACTCCACCGGGTACGTCGCCACGACGAACGCGCCGGCGTTGGCGCACTGGCAGATGAAGGCGAAAGAGGCGTAGATGCCGCCGAGGTAGGCTAGCGCTTCTCGCAGCTTCTCCAATGGCCGATGGGTCGCGGTGAACTGCCGTGCATCGGGCTGCGCCATCGCCTCGGCGACGACCGGGAGGCTGCGCTCGATCTGATCAATATGGTGTTCATGGCGGTGCTCACAGCCCTCCCCTTCCGCGTGGTATTGGCCATAAACGTACGCCACCACCCGGACACCAACCATCCTTTTTTGGACCTCTTTTTCGAATGTGCCTAGGCGCGCCCCAGCGCCTCCCCCACACGCTTACCCGAGTGGATACACCCGCCCAGGAAGGTCCCCTCCAGGGCGTTTTTGCCGTGCATCCCGCCGCCGCCGAAGCCGGCCGCTTCGCCGCAGGCGTAGAGGCCCGCGAGTACCTCGCCTTCGGCGGTCAGCGCGCGCCCCGAGAGGTCCGTCTCGATCCCGCCGAGGGTCTTGCGGGTCAGAACGTGCAGGCGCACCGCGATCAGCGGCCCCTTCGACTCGTCGAGCAGCCGGTGCGGCGGGTGCACGCGCACGATCTTGTCCCCGAGGAAACCACGCGCCATACGGATGTAGTTAACCTGGATGTCCTTGGAAAACGGGTTGGCCGTCTGCGCGTCGCGCTCGACCAGCTGGCGGCGGACGTGGTTGACGTCGATGGGGACGTCGCCAAGCTTGTTCATGCCCTCGACGAGTTCTTCGACCGTATCCGCGGTGACCCAGTCGACGCCGTTGTCCTGGAAGGCCTTGATCGCTCCAGGCGTACCCGAGGAGAGCTTACCCGCGAGCTTCTTCAGGGACTTGTCCGTCAGGTCGGGGTTTTGCTCCGAGCCGGAGAAGATGAATTCCTTATCGGCAATCGCCTGGTTGAGCACGAACCACGAGTAGCCGTGCCCAGTCCGCCCGATGTGTGCGAGCGCCTCGATGTTGTCCGACCCCGGGAACAGGTGGGTGGGCAGGCGCGTGCCGGTCGCGTCGAGCCACAGCGCGCTGGGCCCGGGGATAATGCGGATGCCGTGGCCCGGCCACACGGGGTCCCAGTTGATCATGCCCTCGGGGTAGTGCCACATGCGGTCGGTGTTGACCAGGCGGGCCCCGGCTGCGGCGGCGATGTCGATACCGCGCCCGTCCACGAACTCGGGCACGCCCGTGACCAGGTTCTCGGGGCACGGTCCCCAGCGCTCGTCCGGCCACGAACGGCGGACCTTCTCCAGGTTGCCGCCGATACCGCCGGTGGCCATGACCACGGCCGCGCCGCGCAACTCGAAGGGCTCGAGCTCGTCGCTATTCGACGCCTCCCCGCGCGCCCCGTGATCCTCCGCCAGCCGGGCCCCCCGCACGCCCACGACGCGGCCGCCCTCGACGATGAGCTGGTCGACCCGGTGGCGGAAGCGGAACTCCACCCTGCCCTCCTCCGCGGCGCGCAGGACGGGTTCCCTGAACACCCGGACGACCTCGGGGCCCGTTCCCCAGGTGACGTGGAAGCGCGGCACCGAGTTACCGTGACCCGACGCGTCGCCCGAGCCGCGCTCGGCCCAACCCACCGTGGGTAGGACGCGCAAGCCAAGCTCCTTGAGGTAGCCGTGCATCTCGTTGGCCGCAAAGCGCACGAACTCCCTGCCCCATCTGCGCGGCCAGGTGTCGTACTCGGCATCGTCGTAGTCGGCGGAGTTCTCCCAGTCCATCCAGGCGAGTTCTTCGGTGTCCTTGACCCGCATGAGCCGCTGCTCCGGGGAGCCCGCCATGAACAACCCGCCAAGGGACCAGAAGGCCTGGCCGCCGAGGTTTGCGCTGCTTTCCTGGTCGACGAAGATGACTGTTCGCCCCGCTTTGCTCGCCTCATACCCCGCGACGAGGCCGGCGAGACCGGTACCGACAATGATGACTGCCTCAGTTGTTTTCATGGGCGAAACACTACCGAACGCGGGCCCCCCGTGTCCCGGAAAGTACCCTCCGCGTCACCAAGCGTTCACCCGGTTCGCCGAGCGCCTTGTTGGCGCAAACTGTAATCTTGCTAGAAGCCCGTGGCTGAATGCGTCGCGGCTAATACGTCGAGCGCGAGCACGCGCTAAGTTCGAAGAACGAGTTCGGAGAAAGGGATTGTTGTGCGGATTGCAGTTCTTGGCGGTGACGGATTCTGCGGCTGGCCGGCGGCGTTGCACCTGTCCGACCTCGGCCACGACGTCACCATCGTGGACAACCTCTCGCGGCGCGCCATCGACGAAGAACTCGGCGCGGAGTCGCTCACCCCGATCGCGTCGATCGAGGAGCGCCTGGCCGCGTGGACAGAGGTCTCGGGCCGCGAGATCGGCTTCGTCAACCTTGACGTCGCCCGCGACTTCGACGGGCTGCTCGAGTTCATCACACGCGAGCGCCCCGACACCGTCATTCACTTCGCGGAGCAGCGGGCGGCACCGTACTCCATGAAGAACCACCGCACGAAGCGCTACACGGTGGACAACAACGTCAACGCCACGCACAACCTGCTCGTCGCCATCGTCGAATCGGGCCTCGACGTCCACGTCGTCCACCTTGGCACCATGGGCGTCTACGGCTACGGCACCGCCGGGATGAAGATCCCGGAGGGCTACCTCGATGTCACCGTCTCCACCGACGAAGGCGGCACGGTTGAAAAGCAGATCCTCTACCCCACCAACCCCGGCTCCGTGTACCACATGACGAAGGTGCTGGACCAGAACCTGTTTGCCTACTACGCCAAGAACGACGAGCTGCGCATCACCGACCTGCACCAGGGCATCATCTGGGGTACGCACACCCCGCAGACGGAACGCGACGAGCGCCTTATCAACCGCTTCGACTACGACGGCGACTACGGCACGGTGCTCAACCGCTTCCTTATGCAGGCGGCCGTGGGCTACCCACTGACCGTCCACGGCACGGGCGGCCAGACCCGCGCGTTCATCCACATCCGGGACATGGCCAAGTGCATCCAGCTCGCGGTGGAGAACCCGCCGCAGCGCGGCGAGCGCGTCAAGATCTTCAACCAGATGACCGAGACCCACCGCGTGCGCGATCTCGCCGAGCTCATCTCTCGAATCTCCGGCGCGGAGGTGGCCATGGTGCCCAACCCGCGCAAAGAGTCAGCGGAAAACGAGCTGCACGTCTCCAACGACACCTTCCTCAGCCTGGGCTTGGAGCCGACGTTCCTCGAAGAGGGGCTTTTGCGCGAGGTCGAGGACGTGGCCAAGAAGTACGCGGACCGGGCGGACCGCTCGAAGATCCCGGCGCGGTCCCTGTGGACCGCCGCCCAGGCCGAAGGCGTACCCGACGGCGAGAAGTAAATGCGCATCGCCGTCTTCACCGAGGTCTTCCTGCCGAAGATCGACGGGGTGGTCACCCGTACGTCGCGCACCCTTGAGCAGCTCGCCGACATGGGCCACGAGGTGCTCGTCTTCGCCACCGGCAACCCGCCGAGCGAATACGCCGGCTTCAAGGTGGTCTCGGTGCCCTCCCTACCGTTCTGGCCGGTCTACCCGGAGATCCACTTCGGCCTGCCCTCCCCCCGCATGCCGCGCGCGCTCGCGGAGTTCCGCCCCGACGTCGCCCACGCCATCAACCCAATGTGGACGGCGGGGTTTTCCGCCCTGTACGCGCGCGGCAGAGGCATCCCGGTGGTCGCCTCCTTCCACACCGACGTCCCCGAGTACACCCGCAGGCTCGGTATTTCCTGGGTGAGGCCGCTGGCTAAGTTCGGCCTACAGCTGTTCCACAATCGCGCCGAGCGGAACTTGGTCACCTCGGCCCCGATGCTTGAGAAGGCCGCCGACTACGGCCTGAGCAACCTCGAGCTGTGGCCGAAGGCCGTGGACACCGAGGGATTTTCCCCTTCCCGCCGTTCTCTCGAGGCCCGCACTTTGCTTAGCGACGGCCACCCCGACGCGCCCCTCGTCACTTACGTCGGCCGGATCTCTGCTGAAAAAGATGTCGAACGCACCCTCGGAATCATGGAGGAAGTGCGCCGCACGGTCCCCGACGCCCGCCTAGCGCTCGTCGGCGAAGGCCCCCAGTATGCTCAGCTGCGCGAACGGATGGACAGGGAGTGGATCACCTTCACCGGCTATCTCTCCGGCGACACCCTCGCCGCGGCATTCGCCTCCGGCGACGTCTTCCTCTTTCCTTCCACAACCGAGACGCTCGGCTTTGTCGCCCTCGAGTCTTTCGCCTCGGGAGTTCCCGTGGTGGGCGCCTGCGCGGGCGGGGTCCCCTTCGTCATCAACGACGGTGAGACCGGTTTTCTCGTCGACCCGCAGCTTCCTGATTCCGCGTGGGCCGAGCGGGTGGTGGAGCTACTGCGCGATGCGGACACCCGCGACCGGATGGCGCGCGCGGCCCGCCAGGAAGCCGAGCGCTGGTCCTGGCGGGCCTCCACCGAGAAGCTCGTCGAGGTCTACGAGGCGGCGGTGCAGGCCGCTGCCCAGCGCCGCACAACCACGAGTTAGCGAATCTCCTGAGGGTCCTTGCGCTCCGGGTAGATGTTCGGGCGCACGCCGCCGATCTCCTCGACGATGCGGATGACCTGGTTAGAGTAACCGTACTCGTTGTCGTACCAGACGTAGAGGACGAGGTGGTTGCCCGAGGCGATCGTGGCCAGGCCGTCGACCACGCCGGCGTGGGTGGAGCCGAGCAGGTCGGTGGAGACGATATCCGGGGAATTGATGTAGTCGATCTGCTGGCGCAGGTTCGAATCGGTGGACACGCGGCGGAGGAAGTCGTTGACCTCGTCCTTTTCCACCTCGCGCTCGAGGTCGAGGTTCAGCACGGCCATAGAAACGTCAGGGGTGGGCACGCGGATGGCGTTGCCGGTCAGCTTGCCTTCGAACTCGGGCAGCGCCTTGGACACTGCCTTGGCCGCGCCGGTTTCGGTGAGCACCATGTTCAGCGCGGCGGCACGCCCGCGGCGCGGGCCCTTGTGGTAGTTGTCCGCCAAGTTTTGGTCGTTGGTGTACGCGTGCACGGTTTCCACGTGCCCGTGTTTCACGCCGTAGCGGTCGTTGATCACCTTGAGCACCGGGGTAATGCCGTTGGTGGTGCACGAGGCCGCGGAGATGACGCGGTCGGACTCCTCGCCGGTGATGTCGGCGTGGTTGACGCCGTAAACGATGTTGCGCACATCCCCCTTGCCCGGCGCGGTGAGAACGACGCGGTCGACGCCCGTGGAAGACAGGTGCTGGGACAGGCCCTCGCGGTCGCGCCAGCGGCCCGTGTTGTCCACCACGATGGCGTTGTCGATGCCGTAGCTGGTGTAGTCGATCCCGGCGGGATCATCCGAGTAGATCATCTGGATCGGGGTGCCGTTGGCCCAGATGATCTCCTTGTCCGCGTCGACGGAGATCGTCCCGTTGAAGGGGCCGTGGACGGAGTCGCGGCGCAGCAGGGAGGCGCGCTTGACGATGTCGTCGGCGCCCTTCTTGCGTACAACCACCGCGCGCAGACGTACGCCGCCGTACATCGCCTCGCGGGCGATGAGGATGCGCGCGAGGAGGCGGCCGATGCGGCCGAAGCCGTAGAGGACCACGTCGCGCGGTTCGAGCTCGTCGCCGCCGTTGATCACCTCGCCAAGCTCCGCTTCGAGGAAGGACCGCAGGTCCTGGCCCTCGGCGCGCGAGAAGTTCTTGGCCAGGCGCCCGAGGTCGATGGACGCAGTGCCGAGGTTGAACTGGACGAGTTCCCTGAGGATCGGCAGCGTGTCATCCAAAGGCAGCTCCCGCTCGACGATGCGCCGGGCGTAGCGGTGCGCCTTGATGATGTCGATGTCGGTCACTCCCACAAGCAGCCGCCCGTAGATCGAGGTGACCACGTTGTTCTCGCGGTGCAGCTGGCTGATCAGGGGAAGCATCTCCTGCGCGAGGGTCAGCTTGTGGTTCCAGTCGTTGGGGGTGGAGGTAGCTTCAGTCACAATCGTCCTTCGTGGGTGCGGGCTCGACAAACTAACAAAACTGTGTGCGCCCCCGGGGGTGCGCGCTGGGGGTCAATTCTATCGGATCACCCCGCCCCGGGAGCCATACCGGGCACTGCGAGGTTACCCCCGGCTTAGCGCAGGACCTCGCGGTATTTTTCGGGCCCCTGCTGCGGGGTGAAGCGGGCATCGTGCGTCTTGTCCACGAGCACCGCCCGCACCCCCTCAGCGAAGTCGGGCTCCCGGGACAAAACCGCGCCGAGTGTGCGCTCGTTGCGCAACGCCCCCTCGAGGTCGCGCTCGGCGTTGACGCGGACGAGTTCGGCCGCGGCGACAAGGGCGGAGGGCGAGGCCTGCGCGGTGAGCTCGCCGACCAACTTTGCCAGGTCCGGGTAGTCGCCGAGGCGTTCGGTGATCTCAGCCCAGGTGCCGTCGAAGACGGCGTCGATCTGCTCGTACCAGGGCTCGAGTGTGGCGGGCCCGGCTTCGACAGCTACCTCGTCGAGCACGCCGAGACCTTCCGCGGCGATGCGCTCGGCGAGCCCGTCGAGCGAGTCCACTTTGTGCGTGGCCAGGCCGGTGGCGAGCATGTCGTCGGCCGCCAGGCGGTAGCCGGTGAGCGCGAGGAACGCCCCGAGGGACTGCGAGGGGTGACCGGGCAGGCGCTGCAAGAGCCAGCTCATCCCCACGTCGGTGACAAACCCGATGTTCATCTCCGGCATGGACGCGACGGCTTCCTCGGTGACAACCAGATGGGAGCCGTGCGCCGAGACTCCCAGCCCACCGCCCATATCAACGCCGCCGACCAGAGCAATGTAGGGCTT
The DNA here is from genome assembly GCF_030408575.1 of Corynebacterium auris. Classification (NCBI taxonomy): domain Bacteria; kingdom Bacillati; phylum Actinomycetota; class Actinomycetes; order Mycobacteriales; family Corynebacteriaceae; genus Corynebacterium; species Corynebacterium auris. Next base: position 779,531 of record NZ_CP047047.1, on the reverse strand, counting down.
CGGGTAACGGGAGATCTCCAGGTTGAGGGCGTACTCCTCCGCGAAGAAGCGGTCCACCTCGTCGGCGTTGCCGTTGAGCACGCCCTCGCGCGCCGCGCGGACGTCGCCGCCGGCGCAAAAGTGCTTGCCGGAGGAGCGGATGACCACCTGGTCTATGGCATCGTCGTCGCGCCAGGCGTCTAGGGCCTCCGCGATCAGGGAGACCATCCCCCTGTTCAGGGAGTTCAGGGCCCTGGGCCGGTTGAGCGTGATGATACCGGTGCGCTCCACCACGTCCGTGATTACCTGTGGTTCCTCATGAGAAGTCATGTCCCAAGTGTTCCACAACACTGCCGACCAGGCCCCGGGAATCAACCGTTCGATTGGTTGACTCCACCCACGGCGTGTTGTACATTAGGCTAGCCTTACCTATAGAAAGGGGGCGATCGCCCAGTAGTTCCGCACAGCATTTCTCGTTGGACGCCCCGGGACCGCCACATGCCCGGGGCGTCACCCTGTATCGGCACCGATAACCCGGTGCGCATAGCATCGGGTCGATGGACATCGACTTCACCGCCCCCGCCGACATCGTCGCCCCGCAACTGCTCGGCTGCCTCATCACCCACAACGGCGTGACAATCCGGCTGACCGAGGTGGAGGCCTACCTCGGCTCCTCCGATCCCGCCGCGCACACCTACCGGGGAAAGACGGCGCGCAACGCGGCGATGTTCGGCCCACCCGGGCGCCTCTACGTCTATCTCTCCTACGGGATCCACCACAACGGCAACATCGTCTGCGCGCCGGAGGGCGAGGGCCAGGGCTGCCTCATGCGCGGCGGGGAAGTCGTCGCCGGGGAGGACCTCGCCCGCCAGCGGCGCCAGCGGCCCGATCGCGCGCCGATCCAGCACGAAAACCTGGCGCGCGGCCCCGGCAACCTGGGCCGGGCGCTCGGGCTCGAGCTGGCGGACAACGGCACGCCCGTCGAGATCAGCGCGCGCGAGGACGAGCCCGAATGGGTGCGCGGCCCACGCGTCGGCATCTCGAAAAACACCGAGGCGCCTCTGCGGTTTTGGGTGCCCGGGGACGCGACTGTGTCGACGCCGCGGGGGCGTCGCTAAGCCTTCTTCTCGAGCTTCCTGGCCACGTCGGGCACGTAGTTGAACTCGTTGCGCGGGGGGCGCTTGTAGCCCTCGCCCTCCGGCCGGTCGGGGATTTCCGGCAGGTCCCGCGCAATCCGCTCGTAGGGGATGGTGGACAAAAGGTGCGATATGACGTTGATGCGCGAGCGCTTCTTGTCCTCGCTTTCGACCGTGTACCACGGGGCCGAGGGGATGTCCGTGTGCACGAACATCTCGTCCTTCGCCCGCGAGTAGTCCTCCCAGCGAGTGATGGATTCGAGGTCCATTGGCGAGAGCTTCCAGCGCCGCAGCGGGTCCTCCCGGCGGGCCTCAAAGCGGCGCAGCTGCTCCTCGTCGGACACGGAGAACCAGTATTTGCGCAGCATGATGCCGTCCTCGACGAGGAGGCGCTCGAAAATCGGCGCCTGGTGCAGGAAGCGGCGGTATTCCTGCGAGGTGCAAAAACCCATGACTCGCTCGACGCCGGCCCGGTTATACCACGAGCGATCGAAGATGACGATCTCGCCGGCGGCCGGGAGGCGCTCGACGTAGCGCTGGAAGTACCACTGCGTCCGCTCGCGCTCCGTCGGCGCAGGCAGCGCTTCGATTCGGCAGGTACGCGGGTTGAGGTACTGCGTGATGCGCTTGATCGCCGAGCCCTTCCCGGCGCCGTCGCGGCCCTCCATGACCACGACGAGCCGCGCGCCCGTCTCCACGACCCACTGCTGCATGTCCACCAGCTCGGCCTGCAGGCGCAAAAGCTCCTTTTCGTACGCCTTCTTCGACAGCTTCGGCGGCTTTCCGGACTTCTTCTTTTTCGCCTCGCTCATGCCTGTCCACGCTACCGTGACCGGCCGCGCCCCTGACTTCTACTCCGGAGTTCTACTCCACCTTGAACTCCGCCATCTCGTCCCACTCGGTTTTGCCCTCGATGAGGGTGTTGATGATGGAGGGGGTCTCAACCAGGATCGTCGGAAACAGCTCGGCCGCCCGCTCGAAATGCTCGGAGTTCACGTGCGCCTCCGCGGCGTCGTCCGCGAAGCCCTCGACGAGGATGTAGCGGCCCGGGTTATCGGTATCGCGGTACCAGTCGAAGAAGAGGCAACCTTCCTCTGCCCGGGTCGCGCGGGTGAAGTCGTCGACGAGTTCGCGGAAGTTCTCCACGTACTCGGGCTTCGGGATGAACCTGACGTTCATCAAAATCATGCGCCCCAGCGTACAAGCACGGCGGAACAGCCCGTCGCCGAAACTCGGCGCCGGGCGCGGTATAAATAAGGCATTGACCACGTGTGGCGAGGGCGCATCCGCCCCAAGCCGCACTCCGTTTCTTTTTGTTTCTTTTTTGGGAAGGCACACGAACGTGAGCACAACCATCGACCTCAACGCCGACCTGGGCGAAACCACGGCCGGCAACCCCGTTGCCGACGACGCCGCCATGCTCGAGATGGTCTCCAGCGCGAACGTCGCAGCCGGCTTCCACGCCGGGGACCCCCACTCCATCGCCGGGACTCTCGCCGCCGCCGCGCGGGCGGGGGTCGTCGTCGGCGCGCACCCCGCCTACAACGACCCGGCCGCCTTCGGCCGCCGCTTCGTGGACTACGCCCCCGCCGAGCTTGCCGACGAAGTGCTCTACCAGATCGGCGCCCTCGACGCGCTCGCCCGCGCGAACGGCACACAGGTGCGCTACGTCAAGCCGCACGGCGCTCTCTACAACACCATCGTCCACCACGAGGCGCACGCCCGCGCGGTGGTCGACGGTATCAAGGCGTACAGCCCCGACCTGCCCGTCATGCTCCTGCCGGGCGGGGTGGCCGTGGACATCGCCGAACGCGCCGGCCTGCGCGTCGTCCGCGAGGCCTTCGCCGACCGCGGCTACACCCCGGACGGCACGCTCGTGCCCCGCCGCGAGCCGAACGCCGTCATGCACGACCCCGACGCCGTGGCCCGCCGCGTCCTCCAGGTCGCGGCGACCGGCTCCGTCACCGCCGTCGACGGCACCGAGATCAACGTCGACGCCGAGTCCGTCTGCGTGCACGGGGATTCCCCGGGCTCGGTCGAACTGACCCGCAGCGTCGTCGCGCGCCTGGCCGACGAGGGCATCGAGATCAGGAGTTTCCTGTGAGCGCACCCGTGGTCAAGCGCGTGGGCAGCCGCGCGCTCATCGTCGATTTGCCTGACCTAGCCACGGTGATGGACTGGCACGCGGCTCTCACCGCGCAGCCGCTGCCCCGCCAAACGGACGTCGTCGCCGCCGCGCGCACCGTACTTGTCACCTTCGACTCCCCCGGCGCGGCCACCGCTGCAACCGAGGCGCTCGCCTCCTACGCCCCGGACGCCGCCGCGCGCGCAACCGCGCGCGACATCGAGATCGAGGTGCTTTACGACGGCGCCGACCTGGCCGAACTCGCGGATTCGCTCGGCATGAGCAGCGCCGAGCTGATCGACTGGCACACCTCCACCACCTGGGTCGCCGCCTTCGGCGGCTTCGCCCCGGGTTTCACCTACTGCGTCCCGGAGCAGCCCGGACGCGCGCTGGACATCCCGCGCCGCGCGACCCCGCGCACCCAGGTTCCCGCGGGCGCGGTGGCGCTCGCGGGCGACTTCTCCGCCGTCTACCCGCGCACCTCCCCCGGCGGGTGGCAGCTGGTGGGCACCACGCGCACTCCGATGTGGGATTCCGCCGCCACGCCGCCGGCTCTGATCTCCCCCGGCGACCGCGTGCGCTACGTGGCCGTCGATGAGCTGCCGGAGCAGGCCGCTCACAGCGAACTCCACCTCCGACGCCCGCCGCGGCGGCCCGTCTTCACCGTCGAGGACCCCGGCCTGCAGGCGCTCTACCAGGACCGCGGCCGACCGGGCAACGGGGATATCGGGGTGACCACCTCGGGCTTCGCCGACAGCGCCTCCGCGCACGCCGCCAACGCCGCTGTGGGCAACCCGCGCGGGGCGACCCTGCTGGAAAACGTCGGCGGCCTGGCGCTTCGCGCCCTGACCGAGGCCGTCGTCTGCGTCACCGGCGCGGAGGCCGACATCACGGTCGACGCCCGCCCGGTTCTTGCCGCCCAGCCCGCCATCGTGCCGGCGGGGGCCCAGCTGGTGGTCTCCGCCCCGCGCACGGGCATGCGCACCTACGTCGCGGTGCGCGGGGGGCTTGTCGCCGACGCTGAGCTGGGCTCCGCGGCCGCGGACATGCTCTCCGGCCTCGGGCCGGCGCCCCTCGCGGAGGGCGACACCGTCTTCCTCTCGCTCGGCCGGCCGCAATCCACGAGCACTCTCCTGTCCAACCCGCTGCGCGTGGCGCGCGAAGGCGCCGACACCGTCGGCGTGGTGCGCTGCGTCCTCGGCCCCCGCGACGACTGGTTTACGCAGGAGGCCGTGGAGCGCTTCCTGTCCACGACCTTCACCGTCACTCCGGAATCGAACCGGGTGGGGCTGCGGCTCGAGTCGGACGACCCGCTCGAGCGGGGGCGCGAGGGCGAGCTGGCCTCGGAGGGAATGGTGGCCGGGTCCGTCCAGATTCCCCCCTCCGGCCAACCGGTGCTCTTCCTGCGCGACCACGCAGTCACCGGCGGCTACCCGGTCATCGCGACGGTCATCAGCGAGGACATCGACGTCGCCGCCCAGCTTCCCCCCGGCGGAAAGATCCGCTTCGAACTTTATTCCGTGTAAAAGACGTGTAAAAGACACGTCAAGGTAAAAGGACTTTTCTCCATGACTCTCAACGCCGTACTCATTGCCAACCGCGGCGAGATCGCCGTGCGCATCGCCCGCACCGCCCGCGACCTCGGCATCCGTTCCATCGCCGTCTACTCCGAGCCCGACACCGGCGCCCTGCACACCCGCGTCGCCGACGAGGCGTACTTGCTGCCAGGCAACACCTCGGCCGAGACCTACATGAACATCCCGGCCCTCATCGACATCGCCCACCGCGCCGGGGCGGACTGCCTGCACCCCGGCTACGGCTTCCTCTCCGAAAACGCCGACTTCGCCCGCGCGGTGCAGGACGCGGGCCTGACGTGGATCGGGCCCGCCCCCGAATCCATCGAGCTTCTCGGCGACAAGCTCGCCGCCCGCGCCGTCGCCGTCGAGGTCGGGGCTCCGCTCGCCCCAGGCACCTCCGAGCCGCTGTCGAGCTGGGAGGAGGCGCGCGACTTCGCGGACGAGCACGGCATGCCGATTGCCATCAAGGCGGCCTTCGGCGGCGGCGGGCGCGGCCTGAAGGTCGTCTTCGACGAAGAGGACATCGAGGAGGGCTTCAACTCCGCGGGGCGCGAGGCGCGCGAGGCCTTCGGCCGCGGCGAGTGCTACGTGGAGAAGTTCCTCACCCACCCCCGCCACGTCGAGGCCCAGGTCCTCGCCGACACCCACGGCAACGTCGCCGTCCTGGGCACCCGCGACTGCTCGACGCAGCGCCGCTTCCAGAAGCTCATCGAGGAGGCCCCCGCGCCCTTCCTCACCGAGGAGCAGCGCCGCAGCATCGAGGAGGGAGCCCGCGCCATCTGCGAAAAGGCCGGGTACGTCTCCGCCGGCACCGTCGAATACATCGTCTCCGAGGACGGCACCGTGTCCTTCCTGGAGGTCAACACGCGCGTCCAGGTCGAGCACCCCATCACCGAGGCCATCACGGGCGTGGACATCATCGCCGAGCAGTTCCGCATCGCCGACGGCCAGCCGCTTTCTTTTGCCGGACGCGACCCAGAGATCACGGGCCACGCCTTCGAGTTCCGCATCAATGCCGAGGACGTCACCAACGGCTTCGCCCCCTCCCCGGGCACCATCACGCACTTCGACGTCCCCACCGGCCCCGCGGTCCGCATCGATTCCGGCGTGACCACCGGTTCGACGATCCCCCCGTACTACGACTCTCTCATGGGCAAGCTCGTCGTGTGGGGCCCGGACCGGCGCACCGCCATCAGCCGCGCCCGCCAAGCCCTCTCCGAGTTCCGGATCGAGGGCGTGCGCTCCGTGCTCCCCTTCCACCGCGACATGATCGACGCCCCCGCGCTGACCGGCGAGAGCATCGCCGTCTACACCGACTGGGTGGACCACAACTACTCCCCCGCGGCCAACCACGAGGTCTCGGACATCGAGCAGCTTTACGACGAGCGCACCAGCGTGGTCATCGAAATCGACGGCAGGCTCCACACCGTGGGCATCCCGGTCTCCCTGCTCAGCGCCGGGGGCGCGCGCGGCGGGGAGGGCGCCACCCCCGAGGCCGGCGCGGGCGCCGAGGCCGGGGCGGGCGCCGTGACCACGAAGTACGAGGCGACCATCGTCGAATGGCTCGTCTCCGACGGCGATAGCGTCTCCGCCGGCGACGCGCTGGCAACCATCGAGGCGATGAAGATGGAGTCCACCATCAAAGCCCCCACCGACGGGCAAGTCGCCCTGGTGGCGAAGCAGGGCGAGCGCGTGAAGGCGAACGCGACGATCGCCACGATCTCCTAGAAAAGCGCCCCTAGGGCACCTGGTAGAAGCTGTCACGCACGTCCGTGACCAGCATCTGCCCGGGCGAGTGGCAGATGGCCAGCTCGGGCTTGGAGCGCATCACCGCGGCCTGCGGGGTCACCCCGCAGGCCCAGAACACCGGGATGGTTCCCGGGGCGATGTCCACGGCGTTGCCGAAATCCGGGGCGGAAAGATCCCGGATCCCGATTGCAGCGGGGTCACCCACGTGGACGGGCGCGCCGTGAACCGCCGGGTAGCGCGAGGTCACACGCACGGCGTCCGCCACCTGCGACGCCGGGATCGGGCGCATGGAGACCACCATCGGCCCCGAGAAGACGCCGGCTGGGGCGCAGTCGATATTCGTGAGGTACATGGGAACGTTGCGGCCCTGCTCGATGTGGGCGACAGGGATACGCGCGCTGAGAAGCGCCTGCTCGAACGTGAAGGAGCAGCCGATCAAGAAGCCGACGGTGTCGGGGGTCCAGTACTCGCCCGCGTCGGGGGTTTCGGCGATGAGCTGGCCGTCGCGGTAGATCCGATACGAGGGGATATCGGTGCGGATGTCGCCGCCGGCAAAGAGCTCCGAGGTGGTCTGGCCCGCCTCAAGCACGCCGAGTAGGGGGCAGGGCTTCGGGTTGCGCTGGGCGAACAAGAGGAAGTCGAAGGCATAGCGCTTGTCGAGGGCAATGAGGTTCGCTTGGGCATAACCAGGCGCAAAGCCCGCGGTTGTGGGCACCTGGGTGGTGCGAGACAACGCGCGGGCTTCGGCCGGGGTAAAGGAAGCGGGGTTCATACCCCGCTATCTTAGGCCCAGAGGGCGGACAGGCCTGCGATCGAGCGCACGCCCATGAACACGGTGAGCACCAGCACAAGCGCGCCGATGATCAGCAGCCACACCGGATACTTGTACCCCTCCAGCAGGTCCTTGCGGCGCCACGCAGCCCACATCACCACCGCGAAGCCGATAGGCAGAATCAGGCCGTTGAAGGCGCCGGCGAAGATGAGCAGCGTCTGCGGGGCGGTGCCCAGCACGAGGTAGAGCACGGCGCACACGGCGACGAAGGCGACCGTCATGATGTTGCGGGTGCGCTCCTTCGTCTGCTGGGTGGTGATGAAGGAGATCGAGGTGTAGGAGGCCCCGATCACCGACGACAGCCCCGCCGCCCACAGGACCAGGCCGAAGGCGCGCAGCCCGAACTCGCCCGCCGCCTCGTAGAAGGCGGAGGCCGCGGTGTTGTCCTGCGACAGGGTCACACCAGTGGCGACCACGCCGAGGACCGCCAAGAAGAGAAGCACGCGCATGATCCCGATGACGACGACGCCCAGCACCGAGGAGGCTGTGATCTGCTTCAGGTTCCCCCGCCCGGCGTTGCCGGAATCGATGAGGCGGTGGACACCGGCGAAGGTGATGTAGCCGCCCACGGTGCCGCCGATGAGGGTGGTGATGACGAGGAAGTCGACCTCCTCGGGCAGGACGGTCTGGCGCAGCGCCTCGCCCACCGGCGGCTGGGAGACGATGGCGACGTAGAGCATGAGCAGGATCATGATGGCGCCGAGGGCCACCACGATGCGGTCGAGGGCCACCCCGGCGCGCCGGGAGAGGAAAATGAAGATGGCGATGGCCGCGGACACGCCGCCGCCGATCCGGGCGTCGATGCCAAACATGGCGTTAGTGCCCAGGCCTGTTCCCGCGATGTTGCCGATGTTGAACACCGCGCCGCCGGCGAAGACGAGCACGGCCATGACCCAGCCGAGGCCCGGCAGCACCTTGTTGCCCAGCTCGTTGGCCCGCAGCCCGGAGATGCCGAGGACGCGCCACACGTTGAGCTGGATGGCGATGTCGACGAGGATGGACAGCAGGATGGCGAAGGCGAAGGCCGCCCCCATCTGCACCGTGAAGACGGAGGTTTGGGTGAGAAAGCCCGGGCCGATCGACGAGGTGGCCATCAAGAAGACGGCGCCGACGGCGGGGCCGATCCCCTTCGGGGCCTGTACCTGGCCCTCTACCTGGGCCTTTGTCGACCCGCCAGTATGATTCGAGTCCGTCATGGACCCCTCCTTTTGTGCCGGAGATGATGAGTTCACCACATCTTAAAGGGGTGAGAGCCAGGACACATAAATGATCCGCGCACCCTTACCCCGTGCTACCCCTGCCATCCCCGCTAGCGTGGGAACATGCCCTCCCCGACCGCTTTTTCCGATTCCCTCTTCTGGTCCGTGACCTCCCCGGCTGGGGCGGAATCACTGGTCTTTGGCACGATCCACGTCATCGACGACACCAAGATTGCGCTTCCCCTCGCCCATCTGGAAAAAGCGCTGCGCCAGAAAGGCACGCTCGTGCTGGAAATCGACCCGCGCGACCTCGACGAGCTCCGGGAGCAGGGGCTGGACAGCCTGCGCGGCGGCGAGGAGGAGGAAAGCGCCAGCGAGACGCTTTCGCCGCGGGACGTCGAGCGGCTGGACACCGTGCTTGCCTCCTCGCCGCGCCTCGCACCCATGAAAGACGAGCTGATGCGGCTTCCCGCCGCCTCTCTCGTGCCGCTCGTCGGTTCGGAGGAGCAGCTGCGCTCGCCCCTGTTTAGCCGCGCCACCCTCGAGCCCGAGCTGTACTTCGCCGACTACGCGCGACGCGTCGGCGCGGACGTCGTCGCGCTCGAAAACGTCGACGTCCAGCTGGCGCACCTGCGCGAGGACGCCGATCTTCCCAGGGCCTTAGACAGCTACTTCGCGGCGGACAGCATCGACATCTTCGAGCGGTACGCGCGGCAGGACCTCGACGTGCTGGCGGACAAGGACTTCACCTCCCCCGCCATGCTGCGGCGCAACCGGGACATGGCCGCCGCCCTGCAGCGTGCCGTGAGCGAGCGGGAGGCGCTGGTGCTCGTAGGCGTGGCGCACCTGCCCCGCGAATCGGGGATCCTCGCTCGCCTCGCCCGGGCCGGGTGGGGTGTGAGCCGGGTCGAGTTGGGCGTCGAGAAGCGCGCCGCGACTTGATGCTCGCCACAGTTGCTTCTTCTTTGGGGCTAGATAATTTACGATAGAAATTATTAAACCGATCAATTTTCCCCATGAATTGCAACTGAACTAGGAGTCAGTATGGATGTCACCATCCTCGTCCTTCAGCTGGTGATCATGCTGCTGTGCATCTGGATCGGGTCGCGCCAAGGCGGTATCGCGCTCGGTTTCTGGGGAGGGGTTGGCCTCCTCGTCATCACCTTTGGTTTCCGCCAGGCCCCCGCCGAACCCCCCGTCGACGTGATGCTCATCATCCTCGCCGTCACCTGCGCCACGGCGGCGATGCAGGCGGCCGGTGGTATCGCGTTCCTGGTCCGCCTGGCGGAAGGCATCATTCGGCACTACCCGCGCCGCATCACCATCATCGCCCCGCTCGTGTCGTACCTGTTCACCTTCGCCGCAGGAACCGGCCACATCCTCTACCCCCTGCTCCCGGTCATCCACGACACCGCGCTGCGCAACGGCATTCGCCCGGAGCGCCCGATGTCCGTCGCGGTGATCGCCTCCTTCCAGGGCATTACCGCCTCCCCGGTATCGGCGGCGATGGCGGCGCTGATCGTGGTCGTCGAACCGATGGGCATGTCGCTGCCGCAGATCATGCTCATCGCCGTGCCCGCCACCCTGCTCGGCGTGCTCGCCGCGTCCCTGGTCATGCTGAACTGGGGCAAGGAACTGGAAGATGACCCGGTGTTCCAGGAACGCGTGGCCAGCGGCGAGGTGGAGGACATCCCGGCCTACGTCAGGGCCCAGCGCATGGCCAAGCGCCGCAACATCTCCGTGGACGAGGCGCTCGTCGAGGTCCTCGGCTCGGAGCCGAGCCCCGAGGAGCGCGAATCCCTCGTGGCGCTGGCGGAGCACCGCCCCGAGGAGGGCGGCCAGCTCGAGGAGGATGCCCTCGCCGAGGACAACGGCGCGCGGGCCGGTTCGCCGCGGATCGCCGCGGCGATCTTCCTCGTCGCCGTGCTCACCGTCGTCGTCCTCGGCGCCGTGCCGGGGTGGCGCCCGCCGAACGCCGACGGCGAGCCCCTCAACATTGCGATCGTCATCCAGATCGTCATGCTCGGCGCCGCGGCGCTAATCGCCACCGTCACCCGTGTCGACGTCAAGCACATCGCCACCTCCTCGATCGCGCGCACCGGCCTGGTGGCCATCGTGGGTATCTTCGGCTTGGCCTGGCTCGGCCTCACCGTCATCGAGGCAAACCAGGAGATCATCGTCGACGGCCTGTCCACCATGGTGTCCAACCAGCCCTGGACCTTCGCCATTGCCCTGTTCGCCGCCTCAGTCGTGCTGTTCTCCCAGGCCTCCACCACGCGCACCCTCATGCCGCTCGGTGCCACGCTCGGACTGGCGGCGCCGCAGCTGGTGGCCATGTGGCCCGCGGTCAACGGCTCCTTCTTCCTGCCCACCTACGGCACGGTGGTGGCCGCGCTCAACTTCGACCGCACCAACACCACCAAGATTGGCAACCTGGTACTCAACCACTCGTTCATGGTCCCAGGCCTTGTCGCCGTGGCCGCCGCAGTGGCAGCGGGCCTTCTGCTCGCCAGCTTCTTCTGACCCGTTCACCTCTCGCATAGATAAGGACACCCCGCCGTGGATTACACCGCACCGCACGAGCCGACCACCCCGTACGACGGCTACATCAAGCACGTCGAGGCCGATACCGCCGCCCGCAAGAAGGTCCTGCGCTACCGCGCCCCGGACCAGGAGGGCGCCTCGGAGCCGCTCAGCCGCGAGCTCGAGCAGATCGTCGAGGAGATCTCCGCGGACATCATCGAGCTTTCCCAGCACCTGCACGCCAACCCGGAGGTCGCGTTCGAGGAGCACGGGTCCGTGGCAAAAATCCAGGAGATCCTGCGGCGCCACGGCCTGGACCTGCGCAAGGGCGCCTACGGGGTGGAGACAGCCTTTGAAACGCAGGTCGGCTCAGGCCACGGCCCCACCATCGCCGTGCTCTCCGAGTACGACGCCCTGCCCGAGATCGGCCACGCCTGCGGCCACAACGTCATGGCCGCGACCGGCATGGGCGCGTTCATCGCCATCGCGGAGCTGCTCAGGCGCCACCCGGACGCGTTCGACGGCACGCTGAGGTACCTGGGTACCCCCGCCGAGGAGGGCCGCTCCGGCAAAGAGCACATGGCGCGCGGCGGTGCCTTTTCCCCCGCGGACATCGACGCCGCCATCATGCTGCACTCCTACGGATTCGACCTGGCCGACCAGGTGTGGCTGGGCCGGCGCGTTCTGCGGGTGACCTTCCACGGCGTCTCCGCCCACGCCTCCTCACAGCCGTTCATGGGACGCAACGCGCTCGACGCAGCGAACCTGACCTACACCGGCCTGGGGCTTCTGCGCCAGCAGATGCCGCCTATCGACCGCGTCCACGCGATCATCACCAAGGGCGGCACGCGCGAGTCCATCATCACCGAGACCGCCGAGATGAAGTTCTACGTCCGCTCCAAGTACCCGGGCACTCTCAAAAACCTCTCGGAGCGCGTCGAAAACGTGGTCAAGGGAGCGGCGCTCATGGCCGGTTGCGGGGTAGACATCGAATGGGACGAGCACCCCGCCACCCTGCCGGTGCGCACCAATGACCAGCTGCTGTCTCGCTGGGTCGAGGCACAGCGCCGCCGCGGCCGAGAGCCCCTTCCGCTGGGCGTTGTCAGCGAGGACATCGCGGCGTCCACCGACTTCGGCAACGTCTCCTACCGAGTCCCGGGCATCCACCCGTTGGTCAAAGTCGCGCCCGAGTCCTCTGCTCTGCACACCCGCGCCTTCGCCGCCTCCGCGGGATCCGCCGCCGGCGACAAGGGCGCGGTCGACGGCGCGTATGGCTTGGCGCAGGTCGCCCTCGACTTCCTCACCGACGCGGCGCTGCGCGACGCGGTCAAGGCGGAGTTCGAGGCCGCCGGCGGCACCACGGACGTGGCCCACTTCTTCGACTAGGCCGAAAGGCCCACGCTCAGCCCTCCAGCTGCTCCCCCAGCTCGAGCCACTGCGTCTCCAGCTCCTCACGCTGCCCCCGCAGCCCAGAGGCCTTTTCTGTCTTTTCCCCGATCTCCTCGAAATCGGGGTCGCTCCCCTGCGACAGCGCCGCGACCTCGGATTCCAGCGCGGCGATCTGCTCGCCGAGCTTGTCCATTTTCCGCTCCAGCGAGCGCATCTTCTTCGTCAGCTCGTGCTGCTCCTGCGCGGAGACCGCCCCCGCCGTTTCCTCGGCCTTGTCTCCGGCCTCGCCGAGGTCCAGCACGCCAGCGGGGCCCTCCATCGCTTGACGACGCCTCAGGTACTGCTCAATTCCCCCCGGCAAGTTGGTTAGGTTGCCGTCCCCGAACAGCGCGTAGGTGGAGTCCGCGATGCGCTCGATGAGGTAGCGGTCGTGGGAGATAACCACCAGGGTGCCGGGCCAGCCGTCCAGCAGGTCCTCGAGCTCCTGCAGGGTGTCGATGTCGAGGTCGTTGGTGGGCTCGTCGAGAAGCAGCACGTTCGGCTCGCCCATGAGCACCCTCGTGAGCTGCAGGCGACGGCGCTCCCCGCCGGAGAGGTCGCCGACGGGGGTGCGCTGGCGCTTCGGGGAAAACCCGAGCCTTTCGGCGAGCTGTGAGGCCGACAGCTCCTTTTTCCCCAGGGAGATGTAGGTGGCCACGTCCTCCACCGCCTCGATCACCCGGCGAGTGGGGTCGAGATCATCGAGCTCCTGGCGCAGCCAGCCGATGCGGGTGGTCTGACCCTCGATGCGCCTGCCCGCCGCCAGGGGGTACTCGCCGGCCAAGGTGCGCAAGAGCGTGGTCTTACCGGAGCCGTTGACCCCCACCAGGCCGATGCGCTCGCCAGGCGCGAGGCGCCAGGTCAGGTGGTCGACGAGGGTGCGCCCGTCGGGGGCGTCGATACGCGCGTCCTCGAGCTCGATGACGACGCGGCCCTGGCGCTGCTTCGAAAACGCCATGAGCTCGACGCTGTCGCGCGGGGCGGGGACGTCGGCGATGAGCGCCTCGGCGGCCTCGATGCGATACCGCGGCTTGGAGGTCCGGGCGGGCGCGCCGCGGCGCAGCCACGCGAGCTCCTTGCGCGCGAGGTTACGGCGGCGTTGCTCGATGGCGTCGGCCTGGCGGGCGCGCTCGGCGCGGGCGAAGGTCCAATCGTTGTAGCCGCCCTCGTAGACGTCCACCGTGCCGTCGTGTACCTCCCAGGTTAGCGTGGCCACGGTGTCGAGGAACCAGCGGTCGTGGGTGACCACGACCACCGCGACCTTGCGGCTGAGCAGGTGCTCGGCGAGCCACTGCACGCCCTCGACGTCGAGGTGGTTAGTGGGCTCGTCGAGCACGACGAGGTCGAGGTCGTGGACGAGCGCCGCGGCGAGGTTGACGCGGCGGCGCTCCCCGCCGGAGAGGTTGCCCACGGCCGTGTCCAGGCCGAGCTCGACGACGCCGGTGCCCTGCAGCACCTCGCGCACCTTCGCGTTCGACGCCCACTCGAAGGTCTCCAGGCCCAGCGGCTCGACGACGGCCTGACCCACGGTCAGGGACTCGTCCAGCTCGAAGCGCTGCGTCACCACGGCCATGCGCAGGTCCGAATTGTGCGAGACGCGCCCCTCGTCGGGCGGCTCGATGCCGGTGAGCACCTCGAGCAGGGTCGTCTTGCCGCCGCCGTTGACGCCGACGATGCCGATGCGGTCGCCGGTTTGGACGCCGAGGGAGACGCCATCGAGCAGCGTTTTCAGCCCCCACGTCTTGGAGACGTTTTCGAGATTGATCAGGTTAGCCATAGGCCCTCAAGTTTAAGGGGTGCTTCGCGGCCGCCTCCCGCCCGCCGGAGTTTTGTCTCGTGGCACGGGCCACGCGCACGCATTTACAACGCGTGCGCGCCCGGGGCGGGGCCGGCGGTGAAAAAGGCCTCGTAACCGGGGAAGCGTTGCGCTAGTTCCGCGAGCACCTGCGCCGCGTGCTCCTCGTCTCGGCACAAGACCGCGACCGTGGGGCCCGACCCGGAGACGAAGGCCCTCAGCCCGAGTTCGGCGGCCTGCTCGAGCAGCGGGCGAAGCTGCGGGCGCATCCGCACAGCGGCGGGCTCGAGGTCGTTGTGCAAGGCGGGGGCCAGGGCCTCGGGTTCGCCGGTGAGGAGGGCCCGGGCCAGCGCGGCGGTGTCGAGGTGCGCGACGAGGGCGGGGTTGTCGTGGCGGAGGTCGTCGAGAAGCGAAAATGCCTCTCCCGTGGGCAGGCCCACGCGGGGGTTGACAAAGACCCAGTGGTAGCGCCCGCGCGCCATCATCTCCACGAGCTCGTCGCCGCGCCCGGTCCCCAGCGCCGTGCCCCCCGCCAGGCAGAAGGGCACATCCGCACCGAGGGAGCGGGCGAGGCGGCCCAGAGCGTCCTCGCCCAGCGGGGCGTGCCCGTAGGCGCCGACGTAGTCGTTGGCGGCCACGAGCGCCGCTGCGGCGTCTGCGGAGCCGCCCGCCATGCCGCCGGCGACGAACACGTTCTTTTCCACCACGACCTTCACCCGCGGCAGCTCGACGGCCGCGCGCGGGTACTGGCGCCGGTACTCCTCGACGACCGCGTCGACGGCGCGCCAGGCGAGGTTCGCGGGCCCGTCGATATCCTCCCCGGGCTCCGCGACGCCGTAAAACGTGCTCATGCCCTCCACGACGGAGCCCGCGGAAACAGTCTCGAGCGCGGGGCTGACCAAAAGCCGCACCGCTTCCCTCCGCTCGACCGCCTGGAAAACGGTCACCAGCTCGTGGTAGCCGTCGCGGCGCGCCTCACCGACGCCGAGGTGCAGGTTCACTTTGCCCGGCGCGGAGGCGGAGAACTCCCGCGGCTTATCCTTCACGCGCAGCCCCCAGCCCGGCGAAGTCCGCCACCGACAGCTTCTCCCCGCGCAACCCCGGGTCAATGCCCGCCTCGCGCAGCGCGGCCTCCGCGGCGGCCGGCGAGCCGTAGACGCCGGCCAAAGTGGAGCGCAGCGTCTTGCGGCGCTGGGCAAAGGCGGCGTCGACGAGCTCGAAGACAGCGTCGCGCTTGTCGCGGGGGTAGGGGTTATCCACGTCGATGCGCACGAGCCCGCTTTCGATGTTGGGCGCGGGCCAGAAGACGTTTTTACCGATCACCCCGGCGCGCGAGACGGTGCCGTAAAACGAGGCCTTGACGCTGGGCACACCGTAGATCTTGGAACCCGGCTCGGCCGCAAGCCGGTCCGCCACCTCTTTTTGCACCATGACCAGGACGCGGCGGATGGAGGGGAACTGCGCCAGCAGGTGCAGCAGCACCGGCACCGAGACGTTGTACGGCAGGTTGGCCACCAGGGCGGTCGGCTCGACGTCGAGGTCGGCGCGCGTGACGCGCAGAGCGTCTGTGTTCATCACGCTGAGGCGCTCGGCGTGGTAGGGGGCGCGTTGCTGCACCGTCTGCGCGAGCCGACCCGCCAGGCGCGGGTCGATCTCGAGGGCGACGACACGGCGGGCCGTGTCGATGAGGCCGAGCGTGAGGGAGCCCAGGCCCGGTCCGACCTCGACGACGACGTCTGAGGGTTCGAGGCCCGCTGCCGCGACGATGCGGCGCACTGTGTTGGGGTCGTGGACGAAGTTCTGGCCGAGCTTTTTCGTCGGCACCACGTCCAGTTCCTGCGCCAGCTCCCGGATCTCCGCCGGGCCCAGCAAGTGGGCTTCCGTCATGGTGGTCTAGGGTAGCAGCGCCCCCGCGCCCTCTAGCGCAGGCCGAGCTTGGCGGTGCAGGCGGGCCACGCGCCCCAGCCCTGCGCGGCCTGGGTCTTCTCGGCGATGGCGATCTGCTGCTCGCGGGTGGCCTGGTCCGCCGTCGGGGCGTAGGCAGTGCCGCCGTAGGCCGCCCAGGTGGACGGGTTGAACTGCAGGCCACCGTGGTAGCCGTTACCGGTGTTGATGGACCAGTCGCCGCCGGACTCGCACGCCGCGATGGCGTCCCAGACCGAGCCGTCGGCCACGGCGGGGGCCGCGGGGCCGGCGGTGGCGGTCCCGGCGCCGGCGGTAGCCGTCACGGTCGGCTTAGTCCCACGGGCGATCGTCGCCGGCTTCGCCGCGCGGGTCTCCTTCTCCTGGGCCTCGCCGGTCGACTCCACCTGGCCGTTGACGGTGACGGTGCGGTAGGTGATGGTCTTCTCGCCCTTCTCACCCGGCTCGCGCACCTCTTCTTCCCCGGCCGCGAGGTTCTGGTCGTCGACGTAGTTGGCGGGGGCGTCGAATTGGACTGTCTCCACGGTCTGGGCCACCTCGACGCGGTCGATGCGGATCTCCATGTTCTCCTCGACCGGGGCGTCGAGGGCCACGCTGACGCGGTCGTTCGAGTCGACCGCGATCCCACGCGCGGCCAGCAGCTCGCCCACGGTCTTTTTCGCGGCGGAGGTGTAGACGACCTCTCCGCCGTCGTTGACGGAGACGATCTTCGGGGTGGTGACGTCGATGGTCATGCCGTCGGTGACCGGCTGGCCCGGGTCGACGTCGGTGGCGACGGCCGCGTTCATCCCGGCCTCTCCGATCAGGTCCGCGACGGTCGCCGCGGTCGAGGTCAGCTGCTGCTCGGCGCCGTCGACGACGAGGGCAACCGGCTTGGCGGTAACCACGGTCACGGTGTCGCCGCTGGCGATTTTCTCCCCCGGCGCAGGGGAGACGAGGTCCGCGGCGCCAAGGCTCACCCCCGCCGCCCGGAGCACGCCGTCGACATCGCCCGCGTACGTGCGCACGTGGGAGGCCTCGCCGTTGACGTCCACGGTGACCGCCTTCTGCGCGGCGACGGCCGTGGCCCCTCCTCCGACGATCACTGCGCCCGCGACGCTGCCGGCGACGACGCGGCGGGTCGCGGTGGTGCGGGTGTTGATTCGCTTGGCAGACATATACGAAGGTTCCTCAGGTCTGTGTCGGGTGCGGCGGTAACAACAAGTCGTAACAATACGATAACGATGGGCCTCACGCAAGAACGCCCGGACGGCAAGGTATCACCATTCACATCGGCCCCACCGGCCACTTTTTAGAGGCCGAAAACGCGGTCAAAGGTCGCAGCAACCTCGCCCGCTAGCTTCTCGACGCCCACCCCGCGCGCCTCCGCCACCACCCGCGCTGTGTGCCCGATCAGCGCCGGCTCGTTGCGCGCCCCCCGGTACGGCTCCGGGGTCATGTACGGCGCGTCCGTCTCAATGAGCACCTGCCCCGCAGGGGCCAGCGCCGCGGCCTCGCGCAGCTGCGCGTTGCGCTTGAACGTCACGTTTCCCGCGAAGGAGAGCACGTACCCGCGCTCGATCGCCTCCCGGGCGACCTCCAGCGGAGAGGAAAAGCAGTGCAGCATCACCTCGCGCGGGCGCGGAGAATCAGCCAGGATACGCAGCAGATCCTCGTCGCCCTCGCGGTTGTGGATCATCAACGCCCTGCCGCTGTCCACCGCGAGCTCGATATGCCAGCGCAACGCCTCCTCCTGCACGTCGAGCGGCGCTGTCGAGCCGGGGTCGTGCGAGATCCAGTACGTGTCTATGCCCGTCTCCCCCACCGCCACACAGCGCGGATCGTGCGCCATCTCCCGCAGCCGGGCGCGCGCCGCCTCGTCGAGCTCGTGGGCGCGCGTCGGGTGGATCGCGCAGGCAGCGAAAATACGCGGGTTCGACTGCGCCGCGGCGAGCGCCGCCTCCGCCTCCTCCAGCCCGTCGCCGACGGTACACACACGCTCCACGCCGGCCTGCAGGGCGCGCGCCACCAGCTCGTCGGCGTCGGGGCCTGTGGAGGCGAGGTGGGTGTGAGCGTCGATAAGCCCCGCGACCTTTGGCGCGGGGACGGGTGTGGGGCGCGATTTCTTGCTCATAGGATCAACCCTATGGCATACACAGATCTCACTTCCGCTACCCGCCGCCAGCTTGCGGCCGACCTCGCCGAGGCCGCGGGCCGCGGCGTCAACGGCAGCGTCGACGCCATCGTCGCCTCCTTCGAAGAGGAGCTCGCTTCCTACCTGCAGCTTGACGACGACCTCAAGCGCGCCTACCCGCGCGGGGAGACCGCCCGCGTCTTCGGCACCGCGCTCGGCGAGGCCCTCGTGCGCGAGCACGGCTTTCGGTGGGCCATGCTGTCCGACGACTACGGCACCGACCTCGTCGTCGTCCGCGGCGACAAGTACACCGCTCCGCTCGTCGTCGTCCACACGCGCTTCGACGACGAGGAGACCGGCAAGCTCACGACGTTTGTCGGGCAGTTTTTGTAGATGTTGGGTGCTACCCTTCGAGAGACTCGCCGACGAGAGCCATCACCGTTGCGCGCCACTGCGCGCTGCGCTCGCCGCGTTCGGCGTGAAGAGCTTCAACCAGCTGCTCAGTGAGCACCATCAAGGCTGCTCGCGACGTGTAGAGCAACTCCGCTTGGAACGAGGGGTCAACCGGTGGGACAAGGAGGATCACATCCGCGAGCTCAGCCACGGGCGAAGGCGCAAACGACGTCGCGGCAATGACCGTCGCCCCGCTATCGCGCGCTTGAGATACGACCTCGAGAGTCGCTCGATTCGCCCCCGAGCCCGAGAAAACAAAACACACGGAGCCGTCGCCCAGAGAATGCGCCGCAATGCGCTGGGTCATTGTATCAGCGTGAAATTCTGCCGGGCGACCAGCGGAAATCAGCCTTTGTGCGAGGTCAAAACCCAGCGGCGCGGACAGACCGTTGGCAGCGACCAGCACCCGATCAGCACCATCGAGCAGGTGCACGGCACGCGACAGTGATTCTTCATCAAGCGCAGCAAAAGAATCGTCCAACCGTCGAGAAAAAGCCGCAACGTTGCTCCGCACGGTGTCGATCAGCGATTCATGGCCGTCTGATATTCCCCCCGGGGGAGCGCCGACGACCTGTTGCGCCAGCGCCACACGTAGTTGCGGGAAACCAGCGTAGCCCAGGCTCTGCGCGGTGCGAACGACGCTCGCACGGCTAACACCGACGAGGTCAGCTAACTGCTGTGCTGTCATTTCGACAGCTGCTGCCGGATCAGCCGCGATCGCTTCAGCGACCGCGCGCTCCTTCGGCTGCAACGAGGACATCGCGGCGGCGATCCTCACGCTCGGAATCGCTCCCGGTCTCGGGGACACTGGCACGAACGGTGGCTCCTCTCATGATGCGGTTGCGAATGGCGCCGGAAATCACGTCGACAACCATCGTGGCGATGATGATGACGATGAGCGTCATACCTACCACGTCCCACTGACGATAGTTGGTGTAGTTCGACAGCATGTCGCCTATGCCGCCAGCCCCCACCATGCCCAGTACCGCGGAGGTTCGGATGTTGATCTCGAAACGGTACAGCGCGAAGGAAATGAGCGCCGGAGCGGCTTGAGGCCACAACGCCCAACGCACCGTCTCGGCCGTCGTACCTCCAGCAGCGCGGACGGCCTCAGCAGGGCCCGGTGGCAGCGACTCGATACTCTCGTATGCCCACTTCGATTGCTGGCCGATGCCAGAGATCGCAAGCGCCAACACACCAGTGAACGGAGTCAGGCCGGTCACAGTGAGCAAAATAATTGCAATCACCGCTTCAGGGAAAGCGCGGATCACAGCGAACAGCCCTCGGAGTGCTGCACGTAGCCATGCCGGGCCAACTCCCCTAGCCGCCAGCATGCCAAGCGGAATCGCAAAAATGACGGTACCGATCATGCCGATCCACGCCATAGAAATGGAACGCCACATCTCTGTCAGCGCCCGTGATAAACGCGACGTGTCGGGGTCCTTGAACATCAGCGTGAGGTACTCCCACACCTGGGCGGGGACCTGGGGCAGGTCGCTCCACGTGATGCGCAGAGAGGAGAAAGACACCACAATGACCACCGCGATGACGATCGAGACCACAGTCTCGTATGTCTTCCTCGGTGTGCGGGGAAGCGTCATGTCCATTTAGATCAGCCTCTTTCGCAACCAGTTCGACAGCATCTCCACCAGCACGACGACCGCGAGGATCTCTAGGATGATGATGGACACGTCCTCGTACGCGAAGAACGAGCGACGCTCCTCGAGCAGGCGCCCGATTCCACCTGCACCGACAAGCCCTAGGATTGCCGAGACTCGGACGTTGAGCTCCAGCGTGTACAGCCACTGGTTCATGAACAACGGCATGACCTCCGGAAGGGCCATGGCGCGATTGATCTGAAACTGGGTACCACCCGCTGCGCGCCCAGCCTCAATGTATCCGTGATTTTCGGAGTCGATCGCCTCGGAGACAAGCTTGACCACGATGCCAATGTTGAAGAGAAAAAGGGTGATCACGCCGGGCAGTGCGCCAACGCCGACCATCGCCACGAGGATCGAGGCGTAGACGAGATCTGGTACAGAACGCACGACGTTAATTACGGTGCGGACAATGGCTCGCCCGACACTGTTTGGATTCGTCGGAGTGGCGGCCCACAACGTCAGTGGAATCGAGATCACAGCAGAAAGCACCGCACCGACTATGGCCATTTGTAATGTCTCCACCATCGGTCCTACTGTCCTAGGGACGAAGGCGAGGTTCGGCTGGAGCATTTGCAGCAGTTTGTCGGCACCATTGCGCCAGTTCCTCGCTATCGACGCAATGTCGACGTCGATGCCGCCGATGCGCGGCGTCATGGTGAGAGCAGTAAATCCGACGACGGCCACGACAATCAGAGCCGTTCGTACACGCTGCGTAGGCTTCTCCGGCAGCGTGGGCCGCATATGCGCAGGCGTCATCAGCGCCTCCCCGTCATATCACCCGGCAGCACGCTACGCCCGTAGATCTGCTCGAAGTCAGCATCTGTCGCGTCGGCGGCCGGACCATCGTAGACGAGCTCGCCCTGACGTAGACCGACCACCCTCGTTGTGTACTGGCGGGCGAGATCAATGACATGCAGATTAACCAGCACAGTCAATCCTTGCTCCCGGTTGATGCGCATTAGGTCAGCCATCACCGAGTGAGCTGTGGGCGGGTCGAGGGAGGCCACTGGTTCGTCGGCAAGCATGACGGCGGGCTGCTGGGTCAGAGCCCGTGCGATGGCGACACGCTGCTTCTGCCCTCCGGATAGCGCACCAGCGCGGGCCCATATTTTCTCGAGCATTCCGACGGAATCTAAGCAGCGGAGCGCAAGCTCCTTGTCCTCGTCCGCCGGAATGTCGAAGAGGGAACGCCACCAAGGCGTACGAGCGAAAGTGCCGACCAGCACGTTGTGGTAGACATCGGTACGCTCCGCCAAATTAAATTGCTGGAAGATCATGCCGATCTGGCCGCGTGCTTCGCGTAGTTGCTTGCCCTTGAGTTCGCTGATGACGTGCGGGCCAACGCTGACCCGTCCTGCGGTCGGCTCGGCGAGACCATTGATGGTTCTAATCAGCGTCGATTTGCCGGAGCCGGAAAGCCCCACGACGGCAACCATCTCACCAGGTTCTATCCGAAGCGAGACGTCTTTCAGGGCTTGCGTCCCGTTCGGATACGTCACGGAGACGCTATCGAGCACAATAGGCCACGGCTCGCGGGTGTGGCCAACATCATCCTGCAGCATGGCGGTTCCTTGTGTTCTAGGAGCTGAAACGGGTGTAGATCTCGCCGTAGCGTTCGATCTCTTCCTCGTTCGTTTCCTTCGTCCAGTCGGTCAGTCCGACGAGGTCCTGCATGACCTGCTTGGCCTCGTCCGAGGACTCGGCGTAGGAATCCATGAGGTCAGCGAGCTGGGTCTTGAGGTCCTCCGGAAGGTCCTCGGTGACCACGACTCCACCGTTGGGGATCATCTCGGTGTAGGCGAAAGCAACCAGTTCGGTTGCTGCCTCGGGGGCCTCGGCGAGGATGGACGAGCGGGCATCCCAGAAACCAAACCCGACCTCAGCGTCGCCCCTGAGAACTGCGAGCATGGCGTTGTTATTTCCTTGCACTGGGACCTGGGAGAGGGAATCAACGTCAACGTCCTCATCCTCAAGTGCAACGATCGGGTACTGGTAGCCCGCCGGGGACGTTGCCGCTTGGAATGCAACTGCCGTGCCCGGCTCGAGGTTGTCAAACGCGCCGGTTGCCGCTGGCCCCTGGCCTGTCGCCGTGGCTCCCGCGTTCTCGATACCGTTGCAATACGCGAACTCAGTGTCCTCGGCCTCGTACGTAGCCATCACCGGTTCTTCCTCACAGTACTTGTCCGGGTCATTGGTGAAGGCCACCGATGCGTAGGAGGTCGCTCCAAAGCGAACGTCACGCAGGATGAGCTCAGCGTTGTGCTGCGTCATGGCGTTGTACAGGGAGCCCGCGTCTGTGATAGCGACCTGTGCTTGGTTTGCCCCGATCGCCTCAACAGTCGCAGCGTAGTCGTTCGCCACAACACCGTTGACCTCGATGCCGAGGTTCTCGGACAAGTAGTTCGTCAGCGGCTCGAGCGCCTCCGCGAGGTCCTCGCCTTCAGTCGATGGAACAAGAGAGACCGTGATGGAATCGGGCCAGTTCGATGCCTCGTCGGAGCCGCTGTCCTGATCAGAGGAACAACCCGTCAAGCAAAGCACTGCGGTAGCAGTCAGAGTACCGAGCGCAAGTGCAGAATTACGCATGAGAAATACCTTTCGGACTAGGTGTCGGGTGAGATGGTGAATGAGGTGGTGTCAGGGTGGGTGATTGCGAGACCCACGCGCACAGCTCGCCGCGAAGATCAGTAAGCGTTGCCCCGCGCATCGTCACCTCGGCGTTCGTCCCTGTTGCTGTCGCCCCAACGAGTGCAGTATCCGCACCCAGATCGAAGGCGGGCTGTAGGTCGAACTCGATGATGTCTCCCACCGCCAAAACTGGGCCGTTCTTCAGCAATTGCCGCAGGATGGGGTAGAGCCCGTCCGGCTTACCAACGTTGAAGTGGAGCTGGTCAAAGCAGTGGTACACACCCCAGGAGTCAAGAACTCGCTCGACTCCTACGCGGGGCGCGTTCGTGGCAAGGTGCACATGAGCGTGCTGGCTCAGCCCCTCAAGTAAAGGCACAACTTCATCTGGAGCCTTCACTGGAGCTTTCGCTGTACCCAAGATTTCTCGGCTGGTCTGGTAGGCCTGCTGCATCGTCCAAGAAGAGACCCCGTCCTGCGCGGCCAGTTCCCCCACGATGTGGTAACCATCACGGTACATGGGGCTCCCCGCGTCGAATGCTCGCAGCGCCTCTTCGACTCGGGAAACGAAAGCTTCTCCGGCCGACGGGGCCACAGCTTTGGCGTAGGCCAAAACTGGCCCGTGCCCGATAGCGAGCGTTCCATCGAAGTCGAAAACCACACTGCGAGTCACTGCCACGATCTCCCTCAATTATGGACGATGCGTTCACGCTATCTTTTCTAGATGAACGGTCCGTCCACACTGTGTAAACTTTGCATGAAGAAACACAAAGGGCCGTCGGTATCCCGACGGCCCTTTGCCCGAATCATCGCCAGACGCCTACGACCGCCCCGCCAGCTCGTCTTCGATGTAGACCTTCCGCGCCCCGATCACGCCGAGACCGCCCATCAAAAGGGCGAGGACGATGAGCGCGATGAGGATCGGTGTGAACGAGCCCGCCGCGTCGTAGCCGACGCCGACGAGCAGCGGGCCAATCGCCGCGAGGATGTAGCCGATGGGCTGGACGAACCCAGCCAGGCGCGCCGTGCCCAGCGCGGTGCGCGTCCTCGCGGGCATGAGCGCGATGGCCAGCGGGAAGCACCAGCCTCCGAAACCCAGCAGAGCGCTCCACGCGATCGGGGCGGCCGCCGGGGCGAGGAGGATCCCCGCGTAGCCCGCCGCCGTGAGCACGCCGAACAGCAGGACGAGCGGGGTCAGGGTCCTTGCCCGCGAAATCACCGTGGGCAGCACGAGGCCGCCGAGCGCGCCGATCAGCCCGATCAGGGACAGCCCCAGCGCTCCCGTCTCGGCGGGCACACCCACGGTGCCGAGGATGGTGGGCAGCCACCCCATCTGGATGTAGGCGGTCATCGACTGCAGCCCGAAAAAGAACATGAGCGCGACCGCCGTGGGCGAGCGGTAGATTCCCGCTCCCCCGCCGGCCTGTGCCTCGTCGCCGGAAGGCTTATCGACGCCCACCTTGCCCCACACCACAAGCCACACGACGGCCTGCACCAGCGCGGAGACGGCCCACAGCGCGAGGGCGCCCTGCCACGTGTCGGTGACGAGAGCACTCAGCGGGCCGGCGGCCGCCGAAAGCGATAGCGACACCGAGTACACGGTGGTCATAGCGACGATGTGCGCTCCGCCGTACTGCTTGATCCACGCGGGCAGCAAGACGTTCGCCAGGGCGATCCCGCCCGCCACCGCCACGGTGGACAGGATGAACAGGGCGATGTGCGGGGCGAAGGGCCGCAACGCCAGGCCCAGGGTGGACAAGATGGCCGCGCCGGCCAGCGTGGGCGATAGCCCCACCCGGCGGGCAAGCGGCACGGCCGTCAACCCGACGATGCAGAACATCAGGCCGGGCAGAGCGGTGATCACGCCGCCGAGCGAGGCGGGGGCGCCGTAGTCGGCGATGACCTCGTCGAGCACGGCCCCGACGGAGGCCATGCCGGCGCGCAGGTTAAGCGCGGCGGTGAGGACCGCGACGAACGCGAGAACCGGCCGAATCACTGCTGCGTCGCTGCCCACTCGGGGCCCGTCACCCCGAGCTCGGGGTCGAGCTTGGTCACCAGCGGGCTCGGCTTCGACAGCGCCGTGCCGGGGACGACGTCTACGCGCTTCCACACCGCCTGCTGGCCGACGTAGTCACCAGTGATGATCGGGTAGGTCTGGCCCCGGGCGGGCAGGCCCACGCCGACGAGGTCGAACTCCGCGTCGTCGGTGACCTCCTCCACGCGCGGTAGCGCGGCCCACTGGCCGCTGCGGCCCAGCGTCTCGTGGACCTTCTGCGCGGTGTGCGGCAGGAAAGGCGTGAGCATGGCGTTGCAGTCGGAGACGACCTGCAGGGCCGTCCACAGCACCGTGGCCAGCCGCTCGCGGTTGGCCGGATCCTTGGCCAGTTTCCACGGCTCCTGCTCGGCGATGTAGGCGTTGGCCTCTCCGACGACGTGCATCACCTGGGTAATCGCGTTCTTGAAGCGGGCGCGATTCAGCGCCTGCCCCGCGGAGTCGAAGGTGCGCTCGGCGAGGTCGAGGATGGCCTGGTCCGACTCGTTCAGCTGACCGGGGGCCGGGACCTGGCCGAAGTTCTTGTGTGCCATGGACACGGTGCGGTTGACCAGGTTGCCCCAGCCGTTAGCCAGCTCGTTGTTCACGCGGCGCACAAACTCGTCCCAGGTGAAGTCCGTGTCGTTGTTCTCCGGGCCAGCTACGGCGATGAAGTAGCGCAGCGGGTCCGGGCCGAACTCCTCCAAGAAGTCCTTGACGTAGATGACCACGCCCTTCGAGGAGGAAAACTTCGAGCCCGACATGGTGAGGAACTCCGAAGAGACGACCTCGGTGGGCAGGTTCAGCTCGCCCAGGGCGTGCTCATCGCCCCCCTTGGAGCCCTTGCCCGCGTAGCCGAGGAGCTCCCCCGGCCAGATCTGCGAGTGGAAGGTGATGTTGTCCTTGCCCATGAAGTAGTAGCCCGGCGCGTCAGCGTCCTGCCAGAACGCCTTCCACGCGTCCGGGTTTCCGGAGCGCGCCGCCCACTCAATCGAGGCGGATAGGTAGCCCACCACGGCGTCGAACCACACGTAGAGCTTCTTCGCCGGGTTGTCGGCCCAGCCCTCCACCGGCACGGGGATACCCCAGTCGATGTCGCGGGTCATCGCGCGCGGGCGCATGTCCTCGAGCAGGTTCAGGGAGAACTTCAGCACGTTCGGGCGCCAGTCCTTGCGCGTTTCCAGCCACGCCTTCAGGGCGTCGTGAAGCGAAGGCAAATCGAGCAGGAAGTGCTCGGTGTCCACGAACTCCGGCGTCTCCCCGTTGATCTTGGACACGGGGTTGATCAGATCCGCTGAATCGAGCTGATTGCCGCACGTGTCGCACTGGTCGCCGCGGGCACCGTCCGCCCCGCAGATGGGGCACGTCCCCTCGATGTAGCGGTCCGGCAGAGTTCGGCCCGTCGAGGGCGAGATTGCCCCCTTCGTCGTCTCCTTGACCATGTAGCCGTTGGCGTAGAGCCCCTTGAACAGCTCCTGTACCACCGCGTAGTGGTTGCGGGTGGTCGTGCGCGTAAACAGGTCGTAGGAAAGCCCCAGCCCCGCAAGGTCGTGCACGATCTGACGGTTGTAACGGTCCGCCAGTTCCTTGACGGTCACGCCCTCCTTGTCCGCCTGGACAAGCAGCGGGGTGCCGTGCTCGTCGGTACCTGAGACCATGAGCACGTTGTTGCCCTTCATGCGCTGGTAGCGGGCGAAAACGTCGGAGGGAACGCCGAACCCCGCGACGTGGCCGATGTGGCGCGGGCCGTTGGCATACGGCCAGGCC
This sequence comes from Corynebacterium auris, assembly GCF_030408575.1. NCBI lineage: Bacteria > Bacillati > Actinomycetota > Actinomycetes > Mycobacteriales > Corynebacteriaceae > Corynebacterium > Corynebacterium auris. Next base: position 752,614 of record NZ_CP047047.1, on the reverse strand, counting down.
ACGCACACGAGGATGTTGCGCCCGGAGAGATCGGATTCAGAAGCTGTCTCAGGGGAAGTCATGCGTTCCAGCATAAGTTACGGCGCTCTAGCTGCGCTTCTCGGCCTCGTGCGCCTCGCGCAGGGCGCGACGCTCGTTGGTCAGGCGGCGGGCGAAGTTCTCCTGGTCCTTCATGTTCAGATAGACCCTATCCGTGGAGACGTCGCGCACAATCGCGAACATCAGCGCAATGAGGATGAGCAGGAAGGGCGTCGCCGCCACGATGGTCACCGACTGCAGGGAATCCAGGGCGTCCTCCCCGCCCGCAAGCAGGAGCGTCATGCCCACGAAGGCGGTGCCCAGGCCCCACATCGCCGCGAGCCAGGGCTTCGCCTCGGTGCGGCCGTTCTGCGACATCGAGGCCATCACCGTGGAGGCCGAGTCGGCGGAGGTGATGAAGAAGGTGCCCAGCAGGAGCACCGCGAACAGGCCGATAATCGTGCCGCCGGGAAGCGAGTGCAGCAGGTTAAACAGCTGCTCCTCGGAGCCGCCGTCGCCGAAGATGGACTCTCCGATCTGCTCGAAGTGGATCGCGCTGCCGCCGAAGATGGCGAACCAGATGGTTGACAGCAACGAGGGCACAAAGAGCACAACGAGGCAGAACTCGCGGATCGTGCGCCCGCGAGAGATCCGGGCCAGGAACATGCCCACGAAGGGCGACCAGGAAATCCACCACGCCCAGTAGAAGATGGTCCAGTCGGCGAGGAAGTCCCCGGCGGTGCCGTCGGCGCTCGACGCGGTGCGCCCGGCCATGAAGAAGAACTGGTCGAGGTACGCCCCCAGCGAGGTGGGCAAAAGGTTGAGCAGGTTCACCGTCGGCCCGACGACGAAGACGAACACAGCCAGCACCGCGGCGATAACCATGTTTGCGTTGGACAGCCACTGGATGCCGCGGCCCACACCCGACATCGCGGAAAGCAGAAACGCAAGGGTGAGCACGCTGACGATGCCCACCGTCAGCTGGGTCGACGTGTTGTTGACCAGGCCGGAGGCCTCAAGCCCCGCGGTGATCTGCAGCGCACCCAAACCGAGCGAGCAGGCGGTACCGAAGATGGTGGCGAAGATGGCGAAGCCATCAATGATCTTGCCCGGTACGCCGGCCGCGGCTTTCTCGCCGATCAGGGGGATAAACGCGCTGGACAGCAGCTGCTTGCGCCCGAGGCGGAACGTGGAGTAGGCGATGGCCAGACCGAGGATGGCGTACACGGCCCAGGGGTGCAGCGTCCAGTGGAACATGGTCTGCGCCATCGCGGTGCCCACCTCGTTGGGCTCGCGCCCAGGCACGCCGTCGCGGTACATCGCCAGCGGCTCGGAGGCGCCGTAGAACATCAGGCCGATGCCCATGCCGGCGGCGAACATCATCGCAATCCACGAGGTGGTGCGGAACTCCGGCTTCTCGTCCGGCCCGCCGAGGCGGATGGTGCCGAAGCCGGAGACGGCGATGACGATGACGAAGACGACGAAAACGGTGCTAAACAGCACGAAGGCCCAGCCAAGGTTGTCAATCACCCAGCCGAAGGAGGCGTCGGCGAAAGCGGAGAAGCTCTCCCTGCCGAGCATGCCCCACAGCACCACGCCGACGACAATCGCCGCAAGTGGGGCGATAATCGCCCAGTCGATTGGCGCGTTCTCATCCTCCGCGGCCCCCTCGATCTTCCCCTTCCGCGGCTGTGCAAGCGTTTCGCCGCGACTGTCCGCCTTGAGCAGCTCCGCCAGCTCGCCGGCAGCGGAGGTCTGCGCTTCCGCGTCCGGCAGGCGATCCGGGTTTTCGCGTTCCATGCTTTCACTCTCCTTCACACACATTGTTTTGCCAAGCTTATTTCAGCGATTGCCAGGAAACATGGATAACGCTAACGCAGCCGCGTGTCTTTTACGAATTATCGCTGCGCGCCAGGAGAGCTTCGTCGTAGAGATCGCCCGTTTTCACCCCGTGCGCGCGGGCCACCTCCTTCACGGCGTCTTTCAGGCGTTCACCTGCTTCAACCCGCGCCAGCACCAGCCCCACCAGGTCCTCCGGATCAGCCTGTGGCGCGGCGCCCCCTTCGATCACCACCGTGACCTCCCCGCGCACGCCCTCGGCCGCCCAGTGCGCGAGTTCGCCGAGCCCGCCGCGCTGGACCTCCTCGTACTCCTTGGTCAGCTCGCGGCACACCGCGGCGCGGCGGTCCGCGCCGAGCACCTCAGCGGCCTCCCGGAGCGTAGCTTCGACGCGGTGGGGGGATTCGAAAAAGCACACAGCGCGCTGCTGCCCGACCAAGGATTCCAGCCACGCCCGCCGCGCCCCGGCCTTCCGCGGAGCGAAGCCGTCGAAGATGAAGTGGCCGACGTTGAGCCCCGAGAGAGCCAACGCCGTGGTCACCGCAGATGGCCCGGGAAGGCACGTCACCGGGACCCCGGCGTCGTGCGCGGCGGTGACCAGCGCGTGGCCGGGGTCCGAGACGAGCGGCATGCCCGCGTCCGAGACCACGACGACGAGGCCGTGGCGGGCAGCGGCGACGAGGTCGGAGACGCGCTTGTCCTCGTTGTGGTCGAAGTTGGATACCACCCTCCCGCGGATCTCGACGCCGAGTGCCGCGGCCAGGTTGCGCGTGCGCCGCGTGTCCTCGGCGGCGATGATATCCGCACAGCCGAGCGCCTGCCGCAGCCGCGGCGAGGCGTCACCAATGTTGCCCAGGGGCGTCGCCGCGACCACGACACCCGCGGCGGGCAGCGAAAATTCGGACGGGCTCATGCACCCAGCATTGCACACGGTCCGCAACAGGGCCGGGCCCGCCCAGTAAGATCCGATGGGTGCTTACCCTTCGCCGCCGCCCCAGCGTCACCCACCCCAGCGTCACCACAGTCCCGTGGGCGCGACGCGACACGCTGAGCCTTTTCGGCGTCACCGCCGCCGCCCTGTTCACGCGTTTCCTGGGCCTGACACTTCCCACGGCGGGCGGCACCCCGATCTTCGACGAGAAGCACTACGTGCCCCAGGCCTGGGACGTGGTGCGCAGCTGGGTCAACCCCGTTATCGGCGGGATCGAGGCCAATCCGGGGTACGGTCTGGTGGTCCACCCCCCGCTGGGCAAGCAGATCCTCGCGGTCGGCGAGGCGCTGTTCGGCTACACCCCGCTCGGCTGGCGGTTCATGGCGGCCCTGTTCGGCTCGGCGGTAGTGGCCTTCATCTTCCTGCTCACCCGGCGCTTAAGCCAGTCCACCACACTCGCCACCCTCGCGGGCGCCATCGCGGTGTGCGACGGCGTCCTGCTCGTCTCGGCGAAGTTCGGCATGCTGGATATCTTTCAGGTACTGTTCATCGTCGCCGCGAGCTGGACCCTGGCCGGGGACATGCGCCAGGTCACCCAGCGCTACTCCGAGGCCGCACAGTCCGGGCGCATGGGCTCCAGCGCGTACGGCCCCCGCCTCGGCTTCCGCTGGTGGCGCTTCGCCACCGGCGTGCTGCTCGGCCTGGCACTTGCGGTGAAGTGGTCCGGCCTGTACTACATCGCGTTCTTCGGCCTGCTCAGCGCCTTCGGGGACCTCTGGCTGCGCCGCCGCTTCGGGGTTCGCGCCGCGGTGCGCGGCACGCTGCTTCGCGACGTCCCCTCCGCCCTCGCCTCCCTCGTCCTTCTCCCGGCCGCCCTCTACCTCTGGTCATGGCGGGCGTGGTTCGCCTCCGAGACCTCCGTCTACCGCCACGCGGCGGTCGACGGCACCATCGCCGCCAGCGACTGGCCCTGGCTGGCCCGCCTGCCCGACGCTGCAGGTTCCTGGCTCTACTACCACTTCTCCGTTTTGGAGTTTCACTCCTCGCTCACCACCTCTTCGGGCCACTCACACCCGTGGGACTCGAAGCCGTGGGCGTGGCTGGTGGCGGCGCGGCCGATCCTCTACTACTCCGCGACGGACCTAGAATGCGGCCCCTTCACTCCGTGCCGGGAAATGATCTTCCTCTTCGGTACCCCCGCGATCTGGTGGCTGACCATCCCCGTCCTCCTGTGGGCGGGGTGGACGTGGCTCACCCGCCGCGACACGCGCGTGATCATCCCACTCGTTGCCTTCGCGGCCGGGTTCGTGCCGTGGCTTGCAGCCTACGACCGGCAAATGTACTTCTTCTACGCCGCAGCTCTGGTGCCCTTCACCATTGTCCTCATCGCCCTGGCGCTGGGCCGGATCGCCCGGGCGGGCCGCCCCGTCCCCTGGCGCTGGTTGCGCCGCCTCGCCGGATACCCCATCACCTCGGGGCAGGCCGCGGTCATCGTCTACATGGCCGTCGTGGTGGCCATGTTCTTCTACTTCGGGCCCATCCTGTACGGCATCCGCGTGCCGGAAAGCTACTACCAGTCGCTGATGTGGCTGCCGAGCTGGACCTAGGGCGCCCTCCCCGGGGCGGGGCACTAGGCCGGGTCCGCCCCCAAGAGGCGCCACGCGCACCGCAGGTCCGCGCCGCGATCCGTCGCCCAGGCGAGCACGAGCACCACGAAAGACACGAGCTGCAGCGCCAGCGGGCCGAGGGTTCCCCGCGGCGAATCGAGGATGAGGTCGCGCACGGCAAAGCCGAGGGTGAAGGTGAACATCGTGCCCACGATGAGCAAAATGCCGGGGATCTGCGTCGGCTTCCACGCCGCGAAGCCGAGCGCGAGGGCCACGCCGAAGCGCACGGCCGCGTCGTCGGGGGAGGCACCAGCCGCGACGAGGGTGACCGCCCACACCGCCCACACGAGCGCGACGACGACCAGCGCCACACGGCACAGCGACAAGAGCAGGAAACGGCGCCGCGAAAAGCGCCGCCATTCGCTTTCCACCCCGGCAAGGATCGCCTCGGACAGATCGGGGGGCGGGGCCATGCCACCCCCGACCTCGGCGAAGCGCAGGTTCTTCGACAGCGCCACCAGCCGCTCCCAAAAGGCGCGACACTCCTCGCACTGCGCCAGATGGGCGTCGATAACCGCGTCGTCAACGCCCGTGCTCTCCCCGTCCAGCCGGGCCGACAGCGCGGCCTGGACCTCCTCGTGGCTAACCACGCGTCAACGCCCTATCCAGGCTGGCCCGTCCCGAGCCGAAAACCACAACGACGAACAGCGTCGCCGCCAGCACCATCGGGTACTCCACCCCGCCGTCTTCGACGAAGAACCCCTGGCTCAAGTGCACAAAGTAGCCGGCGGCCAGGACCAGCAGCGCGAGCACGGTGGCCACGATCGTGGTCAACAGGCCGATGATGAGTAGCGCGCCCCCGATGAGCTCCACGGTGCCCGAGATGTAAGCCGACAACGTCGGCTGCGGCATGCCGGCCTGGCCGAGCGTGCGCGCGGTCTGCTCCATGCCGACATCGAACCAGGCGCGGTATCCCCGGGCGACAAAGACGGCCCCGGCGACTATGCGCACGAGGAAAAGCGCGAAATCGCGAACCGCGGGCCTGTTCATGGGTGTAAGACTACCCATGGAACCACAGTGCGGAAACATCGGTCTAAGGAGATATGAGCGATTCACTCGGCCCCGTCGTGGGCGACGACGGACGGGCGCGACCCCCGTGGGCGGCCCGCGACCCCCTTTTAATGCACTACTACGACACGGAGTGGGGCATGCCCGTGCGCGACGAGCGCGGCATGTTCGAGCGGGTCTGCCTCGAGGGCTTCCAGGTGGGCCTGTCGTGGCGCCTCGTGCTGCAGCGCCGCGACGCGCTGCGCCGCGCCTTCTTCAACTTCGACCCCGATCGGGTTGCGCACATGACAGGGATCGAGCATTTGCTTGACGACGCCACCTTGATCCGCAACCACCGCAAGCTCGCCGCCCCGGTGACAAACGCGCAGGCCACGATCGCTTTGCGCGAGGAGGGCACCCACCTCGGCGAGCTGGTGTGGTCCTTCCAGCCGAAAGAAACTCCCGCCCCGCGGACGATGGAGGAGGTTCCGACCCAGTCCCCGGAGTCGGTCGCCCTCGCCGCGGAGCTCAAGCGGCGCGGCTTCACCCTCGTGGGGCCGGTCACGATGTACGCGCTGATGGAATCCGTCGGCGTCATCGACACCAACCTCGTGGGCACGTGGCGCCGAGGCGCCTCCGGAATCTGGCATGCTGGGTAAGGCTCACCAGTACCGCCAAGGAGGTTAGCCCACCTATGCACACCGGAGCCGCCATCGTTCGCACCCTCGAAAACCTCGGGGTCACCCGCGCCTACAACGTCCCGGGAGAAAGCTTCCTCGCCGTCCTCGACGGCCTCCACGATTCCGACATCGAAACCATCGTCTGCCGCCACGAGGCCGGGGCGACGTTCGCCGCCGAAGCGCACGGCAAGGCCACCGGCCGGGCCGGGGTGGCGCTTGTCACCCGCGGGCCGGGCGCCGCCAACGCGAAGATTGGCGTCTACACCGCCTGGCAGGACGAAACGCCGCTTGTCCTTTTCATCGGCCTGATCCCCACCTCCGACCGTTACCGCGACTCCTTCCAGGAGTTCGACCCCGTTGGGTGGTTCGGCGAGATCACGAAAGGCGTGTTCGTTGTCGACGACCCGGAGCGCGCGAGCCGGATCGTGGCCAACGCCTTCCACCTCGCCGAATCCGGCCGCCGCGGCCCCGTCGTGGTGGGCCTGCCGGAGGACCTCATCGAGCTGCCCTTTGAGGGCCAGCTTTCCCACCCGATCGCCCCCGCCCACGGCGCTGTCTCGCCGAAGGACATCGACGTGGTGGCCGGGGCGCTGCGCGGCGCCGAGCGTCCCCTCGTCGTCGCTGGCGCGCAAGGATGGACGCAGGACGCGTGCGAGGCGGTTCGCCACTTCGCCGAAAAGCACCAGATTCCCGTCCTCGGCGAGTTCCGCGCCTCGGACCGCATCCACTTCGACTCCCCCGCCAACGCCGGCTGGCTCGGCACCGCCAGAAGCGACCACGCCGCGGAGCTTTTGGATACCGCCGACGTCGTCGTCTGCCTCGGCGCGAAGCTCAGCGACAAGCCGACCGACAACTTCACCCTGCGCCAGGACCCCGACGCCTGCACCATCGTCGTCAGCGCCGACGCCGAGCTGAAGGGCCACGCGAGCTGCGTCACCCACCACATCCTCGCTGACCCCAGCGTCTTTGCCACCACCCTGGACCGCATCGACCTGGCGGGCGCGCCGGACACCGCGGAGTGGTTTAACAGCGCGCGCGCCCACCACGAGCAGTTTTCCACCCCCACCACCTTCGACGACGTCGCCGACGGCGCTGTGGATTTCAATGACGTGATGCGAGCCGTCGTGAAGCGACTGCCCGATAACGCCCTGTGCACCTTCGGGGCCGGCAACCACTGCGCCTGGCCGCAGCGCTTCTTCCCCACCCGGACCTACCCGTCGATGCTGGCCACGCGGCTCGGGGCGATGGGCTACAGCGTGCCCGCGGCGCTTGCGGCGAAGCTCGCGCTCCCCGAGCGCACCATCGTGGCGTTCAGCGGCGACGGGGAACTGCTCATGAACGGCCAGGAGATCGTCACCGCAGTGCGCTACAACGCGCCGATGCTCGTGGTGCTTGTGGATAACGCCGAGTACGGCACGATCCGCCAGCACCAGGAAAAGCTGTACCCGGGGCGCGTCTCCGGCACCCAGCTCGACAACCCCGACTTCGCGGCGTGGGCGCGCTCCCTCGGGGCGTGGGCCGAAACCCTCTCAGGCGCCGACGAGGTCGACGCCGCGGTCGGACGCGCCTTCGACGCGCTCGCCGACGGCCGGGTGGCCCTCCTTCACGTGCTCGTGGACCAGGAGCACGCCTCGCCGAGCTAGCGGACCGGCTAGTCGCTGTCGGTCCCCTCGAAGGCCTCCTTGACGGCGCTGGGGTTCACGACCGCGATGACGAGCCCGACGATGATGTCGAACCACACTGCGGGCCCCACGAAGGTGGCCAGACCGGCGGCGATGATGAGGACGTTGGCGAGGGCGTCGTTACGCGCGGCACAGAAGGCGGAATGTTTTCAGCGCCAGCCCGTACGAATCGAACCCTGCGTGATGTCAAGGGCGTAGCCGTATGCATACCCGCCTCGTCTGGATCAACACCGATCCAGGACCTCAAGCTTCCCAACAGCTCGGAAATTAAATCCCCCACCACATCCCACGTCTTGAACGAGAGGAGGAGTATCCGTCGCGAAATTATCGACCTGGCAAGCAGTGAAAGTGAAGCAGCGTGGCGCGACGGCTGCGTCATGCCGCCGGGCAACAGTAACAAGCGCGGGATCGAGGCACCATCGCCGTGCCCTGTTTCTGACCTCACCATTTCGCAATTTCCCCATCGTGGAGTCATTTAGGCAAGCCAGTACTCCTCCGCTCCTTAGCAGTCTCTCCGGAGTCGGGTCCCTCTGAGTCTTTCGGAAGAGCTGAATTAGCTGTCCCAGAACTATTCTTTGTGGTTTTCCTTTTCTCCCGGTACGGGCCGATAAACCACCACAGAACCACGATAAATACAGCAACGAAAACCCAATAGATTAACCAAAACGCGCCTTGCAATCCGGTGACTAGAATTCCCGCACAAAGCAAGATAACGCTGATGAGCGAACCCATACACGCACGCTTCCAGTTTGACACTGCTTCGTCGTAGGGGTTTGTGTCAGGATCAGACCCCTTCGGATCCGATTCTCCGAAACGGCGAGCGAACCGCTTGTCTAGGGTTCGAATGATTGTCGGCCCAAGTGTGATGGAATATCCGATATATATAGCGGATAAACCGTGAGCGAAATTCGACGACTTTCCGGAACTCAAGTCGACGTAGGTAAGAACTAATAGTGCAAGATCAACGACGGGAGTGGCAATTAACAACCCGGCCCCGATCCGGGGGGCCCGCAATGCATACCGAGTCAAAAGTCCAGCGAGAAGTAGAATCCAGAACAAAACCTCGGCTACCACGATAGCTACAAGAATCAAGCGTCGGCCTCCAAACTGTAAGCAGTTTTGAATTTGGGATAGAAGTTATGCTGCGGGAGGCCTGGTTTTTGGGGAACCCAGATATCCCGCAGCTACGCCCGCGATTTAGCCGCCGCAGCAGCAGCCCGCCGGGGGGGGCAAGAGCAGCGAGCGGTGATGGGCTCGGACCTCGGACACGAGCCTGGAGGAGCCAGTCGAGATGTCGTCCGACAACGCGTTAATCAAAGTGGACATTTACTTCACCTTCTTTTCAGGTTGACGATAGCGAGATCCCAGAAAGCACTTTCCGGGATGCGTCCAAAGCTACCATCACCTAAAGCCCGCAGCAGGAGCCGAGATGTTTTTATTCACTTGCGTGAGCATAACATTCATCGCGATTTACGCTTCTATTCACGTTGAGGGGAGGGAACGGTTACCGCATCCGAGAAGGCAAGCGCACGTTTGATGAGCGCGCTTCATATGAATCGACAGAGTATCGAACTCAAGGGGCTGGGCGGACGCCCAGCGGGCGACGCCACGGTTTCCCTGGGCGGCTGACCCAAGCACGGCAGTTAACCGTTCAGCGACGTTCGGAACTTCGCGGGACGTCACGCCGATGCGACTCTTTACCGAAGCTAGCGACGCGTGAAATCTCACCCAGCGGGCTACCTTTCGGGGAGCGCTCGCAACACCCGCGCGCCGTGGGGCAGGCGCGTGGCGGGGCTGGTGGTTGTAGTGCGCCCCCTCGTACATCAACGCCGGTGTGACACGGGCTGAACAGCTGCAGCACCCCTCCCCGGAAAACAGAAAAGACGCCCACCTCCTCCCGAGGTGAGCGTCCTCATTGTGGAGCTAAGGGGAATCGAACCCCTGACCTTCGCATTGCGAACGCGACGCTCTACCAACTGAGCTATAGCCCCAGTGCACCGAAGTGCCTGTGCCCCGGTGCCTGTGCCCCGGCGCAGAGATGACTTTACTCCTGCCCCGCCAGAAGACTAAACCGGCAGTTCAGAAGGGCTAGCTGGCGCGGGCTACGGTGTGGCCCGTGGGCCGCTCGGACGGCTCGCCGGCGTAGAGGGGAAGATCGTCGAAGTCCGGGCTCTCATCGTCGCGCTCCACCATCACCGCGCCCGGAGGTCGGCGAAAAGGGGAGGCACCGGCCGAACTTCCCGCCGTAACCACACCCATCCTGGCGCGCCGCAGCTGGCGGACGCGGCGCGCGTGCAACGCACGCTCCTCGCGCACCACTTGGCGCAGGGCGACCATGAACCAGACGGTCAGAGCGATGGTCGCGACCGGCACAAGCCAGACCCACCCGCCGAGGACGAACGCTGCGACGAAGGCAAGTACGTCGGCGATGATCAGCCCGCCCAGCGTGCGCTGGCGGCGTTTGAAGCGGTCCTCCTTGGAGTCCTGCTCGCGGTCCGGGTCCCAGCCACCGCGGCCACGCCGGGCGCGGGCGAATTCGATTTCCTCGTCGGTCAACTCCTCGGATTCTTCCGGGGCCTCGTCTTCGGCCGCCTCCGGAAGCGCGGAGTGCTCCCCGTCGGCGCTCTCGCCGGCTGCGGCGGCATAGTCCTCGGTGACGTAGCCGTAGTCCGCGGGCGAGACGTAGGAGTCCTCGAGGGCATAGGGCCCCTGCTCCTCCTCTTCTTCCAGCAGCAGCGAGTAAGCGGTGGAACCGGAAGCGTCCGGCTCGTCCGCAGCGTCCGCAGCGGACGAGGAGTCCGCGGCGTCCTCAGCGTCGGGGGCGTTAGCGGCGACAACCGCTTCGTCCTCCACGACCTCCCCCTCGAGGGGCTCATCGCGGCGAGCGAAGAATCCGCGCAGCGACACTCCCCCTTCCCTTTCCGGCGCGTCACCTTCCACCTCGACGACTTCGTAGTCCTGGGTGTCTTCCTCGAAGCGGTGGACGTCGGCGCGAGTCAGCCGGGGGCGGCGCCGACCCGGCACAGGTGCGGTACCACCGGAGTGAAGCACGCGAGTTTCCTCGTAGCCCTCGCCGGAGCGGCGGATCGGCTTGTTGTTGCCCATCACCATCGGGGCGAGGACGATCGCCCACACGACGATGATCAAGACGATGACCAGGCTGAGGCTGCCCATGGGCTCGCCACCTTTCTGCTAACGCTGCACTCGGAGAATCACTCCAACGCTATCGGCCCGCACTGCATCAACCGTGCAGGCACGCCGCAGAATGAGCGGCAAAAAGGTCGGCCTAGGCGGGCCGCGCTCGGCCCGCGGCGACAAGCCTCACGACGGCGCTTTCCCGGTAGTCCTCCTTGTTCAGCGCGACGAAATGGTGGTCGCGCCACTGGCCGTCGATATGCAGGTTGCGCCGCAGGTAGCCCTCCTCCCGGTAGCCGTTCGCGGCGAGGACCCGGCCGGAGGCGGGATTGGAGGGCAGGTAGGTTGCGGTCACGCGGTGCAGCCCGACGCGCGCGAAGGCGTGGTCGGTGCCGAGGGCGCATGCCGCCGTGGCTACCCCCTGCCCCATGTAGGCGGAGTGAACCCAGTAGCCGATCCAGCATTCGCTGACGGAGCCGTGCTGGATGTTGCCAAGGGTCACCTGCCCCGCGAAGCGGCCGTCGACCTCGATGGCGAGGGGCACGACGGTACCGTCGGCGGCCATGCCGCGCAGGTTGGCCCAGTTGCGCCGCCAGGCGGCCGGGCTGTGGGCGCTTTCCCACGTGTCCGGCACCGTCGGCTCGACCGGTTTGAGCCAGGCTTCGTCAGCCAGGCGTGCCTGTGACCAGGCGCGCCCGTCGCGCCCGCGCACGGGGCGCAGGTGAACATGCCCCCCACCGGGTAGCACCAGCGCGGGCGTTGACTCGGGCCACCCCGGGGTGTAGGGGCTGCCTGCCATAAGGAAGCGCATCATCGACAGCTCAGGAGCGCTGTTGGAGGAAGACGACGTCGACCACGTCGCCGGGGCGGATCTCGGTGACGTCCTCGGGGACCTCGATCATGGCGTTGGCGTCGGCGAAGCCCGCGAGCAGGTGGGCGGGGCCGCCGCCGGGCCCGCCGAGGCCCTGGACCAGGTAATCCCCCGTCTCGGCGTCGCGCATGAGGCGCGCGCGGATAAAGCCGCGCCGGCCCGGGATGGACTGGATGGCGCCAAGCGAGCGGGCGTGAACGGCCCGGCGCGAAGGGGCGCGCTTGCCAAGTGAGGCCCTGATCGCCGGCCGGATGATCGTCTCGAAGATGACCAGCGCGCTCACGGGGTTCGCGGGCAGCAGGAAGGCGGGGATGCGCTCGTTCCCCACCAGCCCGAAGCCTTGGACGGAGCCGGGGTGCATGGCCACCCGGGTGGTGTCGATCTCGCCGAGCTCGGCGAGTGCCTCCTGAACGGCGCCCGCGCCGCTGCCGCCGACCGCCCCGAGGATCACCACGAGCTCACTGCGCGCGACCTGGTTGGCGATGGTTTCCTTCAGCCGCCGCGGCTCGGCGTTGATGATGCCCACCCGTTGCACGTCCGCGCCCGCTTCGCGCGCCGCGGCCGCCAGCGCGTACGAGGCGACGTCGTAGACCTGCCCCAACCCGGGGTCGCGGCCGATGTCGACGAGCTCGAGCCCGTAGGCCATCACCGCGACGCGCGGGCGGGGATGCACGAGCACCTTGTCCCGTCCGGTGGCGGCCAAAAGCCCAATCTGCGCCGGGCCGAGCACCGCCCCGGCGCTCACGGCGACATCGCCCGGCTGGATGTCGTCGCCCTCTTTGCGCACGAAGTCCCCCGTGCGCACGGAGCGCAACGCGCTGACGCGCTTGCGGCCGCGGTCGGTCCACTCGAGGGGCAGGACGGCGTCTGCCAGAGTGGGAAGAGGAGCGCCCGTGGCCACACGGACGGCCTGCCTGGGCTGCAGGCGCAGCGGCTTCTGCGAGCCCGCGGCGACCTCGCCGACGACGGGAAGGGACGCATCGACGGGCCCGGGGTTTTCGCGCGAACCGAGGGCGACCGCCCCGCCGACGTCGACGGCCCGCACCGCGTAGCCGTCGACCGCGGCCTGCGAAAAGCCCGGCAGAGAACGCGTCGCGGCGACCTCCTCAGCGCACATGAGCCCGAGGGCGTCGGCAATGTTCACGCGGATGGGGTCGGGCGCCGCGGCGGCATCGATCACCATCGCCAGCTGGTCTTCAACGCTGCGCATGGACGTGTCCTACCCCTTTCAGCGATTGGGAGAAGATTGAGTGAAAATGTACCCGCCTACTGCGCCAGGTGGGGGTTTTCCGCCTCAAACTCCTCAATGATCCGCTTGACCGCCTTGTACAGCGCCGGTCCGTACTTCTCATTGCGCAGGCCGAAGTCGACGTTGGCGGGAATGTAGCCGCCGGGGTTGCCCAGGTCGTGGCGCTTTCCCTCGTGGACGACAACGTGGACGGGGTGGCCTTCCCGAATCATCAGTTCGATGGCGTCGGTAAGCTGCAGCTCCCCGCCCTTGCCCGGCGTGATGCGGCGCAGGGCGTCGAAAATGGCCCGGTCGAGCAAGTAGCGCCCGGCGGCGACGAGCGTCGACGGGGCATCCTCGGGCGCGGGCTTTTCCACCATGCCGCGCACGCGCTTGACCTCGAAATCCCCCAACCCCGCGCTCACCTCGGCGGGAAGCTCCTCGACGTCGAAAACGCCGTAGTTGAACACCTCATCCCGCCGGACGTTGAACGCGCACAGCACCGAGCCCCCGAGCTGCGCGCGCACCTGCGCCATCTTCTCCATCACGCCGCGGGGCAACACGAGGTCATCCGGCAGCATGACCGCCACCGCGTCCTCGCCGTCCGCGAGAGCGCTTTCCGCGCAGCCGACGGCGTGTCCGAGGCCCAGGGGCGCGCTCTGCTCCACCGCGACGGCCTCGATCAGGCCCGCGGCGCGCGAGACCTTGTCCACCTCCGCAGTCTTACCGCGCTCCGCGAGCGTCTCACACAGGTGCTCAAACGAGCCGAAATGCCGCATGATCTCCTGCTTCTCAGGCGCGGTGACCACCACCATCCGCTGCGCCCCGAGCTGCGCGGCCTCCGCCGCGATCAGCTCGATGCCCGGGGTATCCACCACCGGCAGCAACTCCTTGGGCACTGTTTTCGTCGCGGGCAAAAAGCGCGTCCCCATCCCGGCAGCGGGCACGACGACCGTCTTGACACCCTGCAGCGGGCTCGTGTTGGAATTCTGCATAATTGCCGAGCTTACCCGCCCCCGAGGCGCCACCCGCTCTTTGACTCCTGTGCGACAATAGTGGCCATGAGCACAAAACAGGACGTCCGCCAGGAGCGCATTGCTTATCGACGTTCCCTCCGCGCCTCGCCCTCAACCAAAGCGGAACTGGACGCGGCGCTCGCCCGCAACGCCGCCGCCTTCGTGCGTGAGCGCGGCATGACGGGCAACGTCGCGGCCTATTTCCCGCTCCCCTCCGAGCCGGGCGGGGACGCCCTTCTGCCGGCGCTCGCCGAGGCCTGCCGCACCGTTTTCCTCCCCATCTCCCTGCCCGACGGCGTCTTGGCCTGGGCCGTCTACGACGGCGCCGCCGCCACCGAGGGAGCGTTGGGGATCACCGAGCCCACCGGCGCCAGGTTTACCTCCCGCGTCCTGCGCTCGTGCGATGTCGTGCTGGCGCCGGCGCTCGCCGTCGATACGCAGGGCATGCGCCTGGGCAAGGGAGCGGGCTACTACGACCGCGCCCTCGCCGGGCTCAGCGTGCCCGTCGCCGCGCTTGTCTACGACGAGGACGTCCTCGACCACGTGCCCCACGACGCCCACGACGTTCCCGTCGCCGCGGCGCTCACCCCGAGCCGGGTCATGCAGTTTCCGGGAACCTAGGTCGGCCCCGCTGCGTCTAATGGAGGTATGAAACTCCTCGACGCCCTGTGCACCCCCAGCCACCGCCGCAGCGTCCTTGTTCGCCGCGCCGCGGCCCTGATCTTGGTCGCAGCCGCCGCGCTCAGCGCCGCCGCCTCGCGGGCTGGCGAGCCCGCCGTGCTCGTCTTTGCGCGCGACGTTGCGGCCGGCACGGTCCTGGAAAGCGGTGACGTTGAGGTGCGCCGCATGCCCCCCGGGGCCGTTCCGGCCGGTGCGCTCACCGACCCCGGGGAGGCGGAGAACAAGACCCTGGCCGCGGCTGCCGCAGCGGGGGAGGTCGTGACGGCAACCCGGCTCGTCGGCCCAGAGCTGAGCCGCAGCCTGGCCCCGGACGGGGACTACACCATGGTCCCCGTCGTCCTCGCCGAGCCGGAGATCATTCCTCTGCTGCACCACGGCGCCCACGTCAGGGTGATCACCTTGGCCGCGGAGACGGGGGCACCTGTGACGGTGGCCGCTGGCGCACGTGTCGTGGTGGCCGCGAAGGAAACGGACGAGCCGAGCGTGCTGCTTCTTTTGCGCGCCGACGAGGCGGCCGCCGTCGCGGCCGCCTCCCTCGCCGCGCCGCTGACCGTCGTGCTGGAAACGCCGCCGCCCTAAGCCGTTTTACTGGCGCTGAGCCCCGTGATTATCGTGGCCGTGTCCGTTACACTTCCACGACCACGCGCCCCAGGGGCGCTACTAAGGAGAAACATGCTCAGAGGCTTCAGGGACTTCATCCTGCGCGGCAACGTCGTCGAACTCGCGGTCGGCGTCGTCATCGGCTCCGCGTTCACCGCGATCGTCACCGCCTTTTCGGACGCGATCATCAACCCCCTGCTCAACGTCTTCGGCGGGGCCGAGGTCGGCGGCCTGAAAATCCACATCCTGCCGGGCCGGGAAGACACGGCGCTGGACTTCGGCATGCTGCTGACGGCGATCATCAATTTCCTGCTCATCGCCGCCGTCGTCTACTTCTTCATCGTCACCCCGATGAACAAGCTCGACCAGCTGCAAAAACGTCACCGCGGTGTCGCCGAGGAAACGCCCGCGCCGACCGACACGGAGCTGCTCACCGAGATCCGCGACCTCCTCGCGGATCAGGCCTCCGGTGCGGCGGGTGGTGCCCACAGCCGGCAAGAGCCCCGCTAGCGCATTTTCTCTAGCCGTCCCAGTCGCCCCCGTAGTGCGGGGGCCTTTCGTTTCTGTAGAAGTCCTCGTCGATGCGCTCGACGCCGGTCGCGCTGCCTTCCGTCGGTGTGTCCGCCTCGCGGTCGTAGTCCACGTCCGCCGGGCGCTTCGCCCGCCTGCGCGGGCGCGTCACGGGAGGCTGTACTGGTTGAGCTCGCCCACCAGGTGGGTCACCAGGGGCGCGCAGGTGGAGATCCCGTCGCGGATGGCCTGGCGCGAGGGCGCGAGGTTCACCACCACCGTCGAGCCCGACACCCCGCAGATTCCGCGCGAGGTGCACGCGTCAACCGCGCCGCACGCCTGGCCGGAGGACCGGATGGCCTGCCCCACGCCCGGCACCAGCTTGTCGATGACGCTGCGCGTCGCCTCCGGAGTCTTATCCCGCGGCCCCACTCCGGTCCCGCCGACGGTGAGCACGAGGTCGGCCCCGCCGACCACGCCTGTCTCAATGGCCTTGCGGATATCCGACTTCTTGGACTTGACGCGCACCACACCGTCGATGGTGAAGCCGAACTCCCCGAGGAGCTCGCACACCAAGCGGTCCGTGTCGTCGCCCTCCGCTTCGAAGCGGTAGTCGGAGACGAGCACTACCAGCGCGGTGGGCAGCAGGGGCTGTTCCTCCTTTTCAGCCGCGAGGAGAACCGCCTCGTCGGGCTCGCTGAGCTCATACGTGTCGAGAGATTCCAGTGCGTCCGTCATGACGTTCTCCTTCGGTGAGCGCGGTGTCCAAAGCCGCCGTGTCTAAAGCCACAGTCGCCGGGGTCGTTGGCGGGCGACATATGCCTGTTCCGCTATGAACTTACTCCGAACTGAGCGTTACCTCCACCGTTTCAACCTCATCGGTTCCCTGCCGACGAACCTCCAGCTCAACGGTCTCGCCGAAGTCCCGGGACCGCGTCGCCGCGATAAGCGCGTCTGCGGTATCAATGGGGCGATCGCCCAGGCGGGTGATCACGTCGCCGACCTCCAGGCCGGCCTCGTCCGCCGGGCTGCCCGGCTCCACCCCGGCGACGAAGGCGCCTCCGCCGGTGTTGCGGATGTCTACCTGCACGCCGAGCATCGGCTGCGTCGCCTCGCCCGTCTCGATGAGCTGCTGCGCGACCCGCTTGGCAAAGTTCGACGGGATGGCAAAGCCGAGTCCGATCGAGCCGGATTCGCCGCCCATGCCCGTCGACAGCGACGCGATGACGGAGTTCATGCCCACGAGGTTGCCGTTCATGTCCACAAGCGGGCCGCCGGAGTTTCCGGGGTTGATGGCGGCGTCTGTCTGGATGCCGTCCATCAGCGAGCTTTCCGTGAACCCCTGGGCGGCGCGGACGGGACGGTTGAGGGCGGATACGATGCCGCTGGTCACCGTCGCCGAGAGGCCGAGCGGGGAGCCGACGGCCACGACGTCTTGGCCTACCTGGAGGTCGTCGGAGTCGCCGAAGTTGATCACTGGCAGGTTCGCCGCGTCGTCGATCTTGACCACGCCGATATCGGTGTCCACGTCGGAGGCCACGAAAGTCGCGCTGTGGCGGGAGCCGTCGTTGAGCGTGACCACGATTTCCGCCGCCCCGTTCTCGCCCGCGGAGATGACGTGGTGGTTGGTCAGAACGTAGCCGTCGGAGGAGATGATGGACCCAGAGCCCTCGGCCACGCCCGTGCGACCCGCCACTTCGAGGGAGACAACGGCGGGAAGGACCGCCGAGGCGACCTCCTCGACGGAGCCCTCGGGCGCGGGGCTGTCGCTGCTGACGCTTTCGGCCTGCAGGGCGTTGTACGCCTCTGCCTGGGAGTTATTGCTGGCGAAGGTCCCGCCCGCGTAACCGGCGCCCGCTCCGATGAGCAGCGCCGTGACCGCCGCCACCGCGATGGCGGTCCCGACACCGGGGCCCTTGCGCTGGTTGGTTGCGGGCGGGGAAGAGACCTCGGGCTGGTCAGCGGTAGGTTCGGAGGTGACGGGCCGACGCTCCGGCTCGTACGGCTGCGGCGGCAAGTTATTACTCATAAGCGCCCATTATTCCTTTTCCCTCTGCGTGGCGGCTAGTGGGCGGGGGCGGCGCCTCGTAACGTTGTCTGTGCATTTACTGGGCGACGTTGGCCCCGGCAGGTTCCCACCCGGGCAGCACCACGCGGAAGCGCGCCCCACCGTCGTCCGACTCCCCCGCCTCGATTGTCCCGCCGTGGCGCTCCACCACGTGCTTGGCAATGGCAAGCCCGAGCCCCGACCCCGGCATCGCCCGGCCCTCCGGCGAGCGGTAAAAGCGCTCGAAGACGCGCTCGCGCTCCCCTGCTGGGATACCTGGGCCGGAATCGTCGACAGTGAGCGCAGCCTCCCGGCGCCCGGCCTCCAGCCTGAGGCGCACGGTGGCACCCGCCGGCGACCACTTCGCCGCGTTGTCGAGGAGGTTGACAGGCACGCGGGCCAGCTCGTGGCGGTCCCCGTGCACGACCCACGGGTCGAGCACGGCGTCGAAGGTGACGTCCAAGCGGCGTCTTTTTACCCTCTCGAGCGCCTCCCGCACGACCTCGTCGACGCGGACCGGAAGAGTTTGCCTGGGCGGTTCGTCCTCGCGGGCGAGATCAATCAGATCGCCGATCAGCGCGGACATCTCGTCCATTTGCGCGATGACATCGCGCTCCAAGGCGTCCTTTTCCTCCTTCGGCAGCTGCTCGAACTGCCCGGAGCGACTCGCCATCATGAGCAGCTCGATGTTCGTGCGCATCGACGTGAGGGGCGTTTTCAGCTCGTGGCCCGCGTCAACGACAAGGCGGGCCTGGCGGCGCCTGGATTCCGCCAACGATTCCATCATCCCGTTGAACGCGGAGCTCAGCCGCGCCAGTTCGTCGTCGCCTTCGACTGTGATTCCGCGCAGCTCCTCGGTGTTGCTCACGTGCTCCACCGCTTGCTCCAGGCGCCGGATCGGCCGCATGGCCGCCCGCGCCACGAGTTCGCCGACCGCCCAGCTAAGCAGCAGCGCCAGCCCAACAACCACGACGAAGATAATGCCCAGGCCCCGCAGGAGGTGCTTTTCCGGGTCCGGGCTCTGCGCGAGGGCCACCGCGCTGTTTTCCGGCCCTCGCTTGACCACCACTCGCTCGCCGCCGACCTCACGCACCGAGGTTTCCACCCCATTGTCGTCGCGCACGAACTCGCCCCCGACCGGAACGGAGTCCCCGATATAGGCGGCGTTGCCGGGGAAAACGTAGGCGGCCCTGACGTCCGGGTTGAAGCGCTTGAAGGCGGTCAGGTTGCGCGCCATATCCTCGACGCCGCTGGCCTCCTCGATATCCTCGAGGAGGACGCAGGCCTTCGTTTCCAGCTCGTCGTCCGTGCTTGCCTCGACGGCTTCCTGGGCGACCCAGTAGCACGCTACGGTGGCGGCACCGACGAGGAGCACACCGACCAAAATTGTCACGAGTGTGCGCAGCGTCGGGTCCGCTGCTGGGTGAAGGCCCCGCTCTGTCACGGGGCGGACTCCCGCAGGACGTATCCGACCCCTCTGACGGTGTGGATCAGCCTGTCTTCACCGCCCGCCTCCGTCTTCCGCCGCAGGTAGCCGATGTACACCTCGAGGGCGTTGCCCGAGGTGGGGAAATCGTAGCCCCAGACCTCTTCCAGAATGTCCTGGCGGGAGAGCACCTGCCGGGGGTTTTCCAGGAAGTAGCGCAGAAGCGAAAACTCGGTGCGGGTCAACGAGATCGCCCGCTCGCCGCGGCGCACCTCCCGGGTATCGGTGTGCAGCTCCAAGTCCTCAAATTGCAGGCTCTTGCCCCCGCGCCGGCCACCGGAGACGGACTCGAGGTTCGCCCGGCGCAGCAGCGAGCGCATCCGGGCCAGGAGCTCCTCGAGCGCGAACGGCTTGGACAGGTAATCGTCCGCCCCCGCGTCGAGGCCAGCTACCCTGTCAGCGACGCCGTCGCGGGCGGTAAGCATAAGAATCGGCTTTTCATAACCGGTGGACCGCAGGTTGCGGCACACACTCAGCCCGTCGAGCTTGGGCATCATTACGTCCAGAATGGTCAAATCGGGCTGCTCGTGGCGGATCGAGGCGAGCGCCTGCTCGCCGTCCTCCGCGAGGACCACCTCGTATCCGTTAAACATCAGTGAGCGGCGCAGAGATTCGCGCACCGCCTGTTCATCATCGACCACAAGAATTTTCATGTTTACATTATGACTTATACGTATCGTACCCCGTCAATCGGGGTATAATAAGATTCGAATATGAAAAACCGGGCAGCCCGAAAGCTGCCCGGTTGACGAGAGTTTTAGAACTGCTCGACGTCGATAAGCCCGGCCTTGGCCGCCTTCACCAGACGGCGCGGGATGCGAACCTCCTGGCCGTCGATCTTGACGGTCTGCAGCTCAGGGTTGTTCGCCTTCCACTGCGAGCGGCGGGCGTGCGTGTTTGCGCGGGACTTGCGGAACTTAGGGGTTGCCATGCTTTCTTATCCTCCTTCGACCTTCTCGGTGCCCTAGTTGGCGGTCTTCTTCTTGCGGCGAGCCATGCCGCCGAAGCGCTTGTTGAACTTCTCAACGCGGCCGGCGGTGTCCATGAGACGCTGCGCACCGGTCCAGAACGGGTGGGACTCGGAGGTCACATCGACGACGACGAGCGGGTACTCGTTGCCGTCCTCCCACGTATCCGTGCGGTCGGAGGTCATGGTGGAACGGGTCAGGAACTTGTGCCCGGTATTACCGTCCTGAATGATCACCGGGTGGTAATCCGGGTGGATCTCATTCTTCATCTCTTATTCGTCTCCCTCAGGATTGAACTTCGGGTCGGTTCCTGCCACAGGGCGGATCGTGCCCGAGTTGGGTGCGAAAATGGTCAGGGCCCGGCCTAAGCCGGACAACCCGCAACATATTACCGCCCCCGCGCGCGTTTACCTAATCCCACCAGCATGCTTGACGACGCCACCCGGGCGCCCACCACGAACCCAGCGGCTTAGACTACCTCGGTGCGCCTTTCCCGATTCGCGTCGCTTCTCTGGTGGCCTTCGGCGGCGGTGGCCGCCTTCGCCGCCCTGGCCCTGACCGACCCCGGAGCCGCGCAAGGCCTCGCCTCCCAGCTCGCTCCGGTGCTCGGCTTTGCCGCGGGAATGTCCGCGATGGTGAACCTGGCTGCGCGCGAGGGCGTATTCGCCTACCTAGCCTCGCGCATCGAAGGCACGCGCTACACCTGGGCCTGCTTCCTTGCGCTAAGCGTCCTGGTCACCGTCTTCCTCTCGCTGGACACGACAGCGCTCATGCTCACGCCGCTGGCGGTCGCGCTCGCCCGCCGCAACGGACTGAGCACCACCGCACTCGCCTTGTCGGTAGTGTGGGTGGCCAACCTGTCTTCCCTCATGCTTCCGGTCTCGAACCTGACCAACCTGATGGCGCTGCGCTTCTTCGCCGGCCCGTACGACTTCCTCGCCGCCTCGTGGGCGCCCGCCCTCGCAGGTATCGGCGTCGCGGTGGCGGCCTCGTACTGCGCCCGGGCGTATTGGCCCGCCGGAAAGCCCGCGGCGCCGGGCCGTGACGTTCCTGCCCCGAGAGCCGCGCTGGTGATCGTCGGGCTGACGGTGTTCGCCCTACTCACCCCCCTGCCTTTCTGGCTCACCGCCGCAGCCTCCGCTGTGGCCATGGCGGCGATCGCGGGCCCCATTTCCCTGCGAGGCCTCATCCCCTGGCAGGCCCTGTGCCTCGTGGTCGCGGTCTCCTCCGCCGCCGCCTTCCTCCCCGATGTTTCCTTCCCGCCCGACGCTCACCCGCTCTGCGCGGCGCTGGCGGGGGCGGCGGGCGCGAACCTCATCAACAACCTCCCCGCGTACCTGCTGCTGGAGGACCCGAACGCGTCGCTGCCCCTCCTGGTTGGCGTGAACTTCGGTCCCCTTGTCACTCCGTGGGCGTCCCTGGCTACTCTGTTGTGGCACGATCAGCTTCGACGGGCAGGTGTTGACCTGCCGTGGCGCACCTTCGCGTGCTGCGGTGCCGTGCTCGCACCCGTGGCCGTCGCCGCCGGCGTTTTCGCGATTAGGTGATAGGCGCCTGAGCCTGTATTGTTGACTACCGCTGTTGTCGAAGTACACGTTTACGCCTGCGTCAACCGATTGCTACCGGCACCCTCGACGGACCTCACACCTCGGGCGCTGTGCCTCCCTCACCGGCAGTCAGTGCGTGGGCGGCAGAAGAGAAGGAAGCTAACCCATGTCGGCACATTGCCAGGTCACGGGACGGAAGCCGGGTTTCGGCAAGACCGTCTCGCACTCGCACCGCCGCCACTCGCGCCGTTGGAACCCCAACGTGCAGAAGAAGCGGTTCTACCTGCCCTCCGAGGGCCGTACCATCACCCTGACGGTTTCCACCAAGGGACTCAAGATCATCGACCGCGACGGCATCGAGTCTGTCGTCGCCGCTATCCGCGCGCGAGGTGAGAAGGTCTAATGGCACGTAACGATATCCGCCCCATCATCAAGCTCAAGAGCACCGAGGGCACCGGCTACACCTACGTCACCCGCAAGAACAAGCGCAACAACCCGGATCGCATCACGCTGAAGAAGTACGATCCGATCGTTCGCAAGCACGTCGAATTCCGCGAGGAGCGATAATTTATGGCTAAGAAGTCTAAGATCGCCAAGAACGAGAAGCGCAAGGAGATCGTCGCTCGCTACGCGGAGCGCCGCGCTGAGCTCAAGGCGATCATCCGTAACCCCGAGACCTCCGACGAGGATCGTCTCGATGCACAGTTCGAGCTGAACCGCCAGCCGCGTGACGCCTCCCCGGTGCGCGTCCGCAACCGCGATTCCCACGATGGTCGCCCGCGCGGTTACCTCCGTAAGTTCGGCCTGTCCCGTGTCCGCATGCGCGAGATGGCTCACCGCGGTGAGCTGCCGGGCGTCCGCAAGTCTTCGTGGTAAGGAGGAGCCTGAAACTATGAAGCGCAACAACAACCACCGCAGGGCGCGCATGGAGCAGTCCCGCCGCCCGAAGAAGAACCCGCTCAAGGCCAAGGGCATCGAGCAGGTTGACTACAAGGATATTGAGACCCTGCGTCTTTTTATCTCCGACCGTCACAAGATCCGTTCCCGCCGCGTGACCGGCCTGACGCCGCAGCAGCAGCGCCAGGTGTCCACCGCGGTGAAGAACGCCCGCGAGATGGCTCTTCTGCCGTTCACCAGCCGCTAAGACTCGGTTGACGATAACAGCGTAGAGTCTTTCGACCCACCCGCCCCACTAAATCCGGGGCGGGTGTTTTCGTACCCGCGCCTGCCGGTCGTGTACCGTGCTCGTGTACCTTTTGGTGAACAGGTTGGAATTGAGGAAGGCAGGCTCAGCGATGGCCAAATCGGTCGGTCGGCCGAGGAAAAACAGCCCGCGGCGCCGGGGCACAACGGCGCGAGAGGAAATCCTCGACGCCTCATCGGAGCTCTTCACCACCCAGGGCTTCGCCACGACGTCGACGCACCAGATCGCCGAGGCTGTCGGCATCCGCCAGGCCTCGCTGTACTACCACTTCCCCTCCAAGGCCGACATCTTCCTCACGCTGCTCATGGGCACCGTCCAGCCCTCCCTCGATCTCGCCTCCGATTTGGCGAAGTCGGACGAGTCACCGGCGCTCAAGCTGTGGGCACTTGTCGCCGCGGAGACACGAATCCTGCTTTCCTCC
Organism: Corynebacterium auris; assembly: GCF_030408575.1. Lineage (NCBI taxonomy): Bacteria > Bacillati > Actinomycetota > Actinomycetes > Mycobacteriales > Corynebacteriaceae > Corynebacterium > Corynebacterium auris. Next base: position 729,096 of record NZ_CP047047.1, on the reverse strand, counting down.
AATTGGAACATCGGCAGGCTCTATCAATTGCCCATTGCCGTCTCGCCGGAGTTCAACGCCTACCACGAGGCCCGCGCCGAGCTCGAGGGAATCTTCCGCGACCTCGCCGCTTCCATCGTCGGCGACGACGACCCACGCATCGAGCTTCCCTTCCACATGACGCTCTCCGCCGTCGAGATGCGCGACAACACGGGCAAAGCCCCCTTTCCGCTTGTCGACGACGCCCTGCCCGCCCCCTCGGTCATGATCGCAGACGCGGTGCTTGACGTCCTCCACGCCGACCTGCCCGACAATCGCGGCATGCGCACTTTGGACCTCGTTTCGCAGGTCCAGGAGGCCGGCTCCTAGCCGCAGCGGACCACGGGCAGCGCCTCGCGCACCACGTCCAGGCGCGCCGCGATTTCGTCGGCCATGGCCTGTGCGTCGTCATAGCCTCCCGATTCTGGCGCCACGACAAGCGCGACGGCGATCTGCCCGCCGTTCGGGTGAGGGAGCAGGCCGAGTTGGCGCACGAGGTAATTGCCGTCCTCGTCGTCGCCCCAACCCCCCTTGAACTCCGCTCCCTCGATCCGGCCCAGCCCGTAGGCCTGCTCCTCGGTGATTTCGCCCATCAGCTCGAGAACGCGCTGCGCGCCGTCGATGCAGGGCAGGTTCGCCGCGAGAGTCGCCTGCTGGCTCACCGTAAACTCCATGGCCCCGAGCGGCTCCTGGACCGAGTTCTCCATTCCCACGTTGGCGTCGTACAGGACGCGGTCCACTGCGCCCTCGCTCAGCCCGTCCCAGAGGGTCCAGGCCGCGTCGTTGTCCGAGATCGTCAGCGCGTCGGGCGCCAATTCCTCGGCGAACTCCGGGTCTTCTTCGTAGGCGGCGATGGAGATGGGCACCTTGATCGTCGACCATGCCGCCTGCGGGGTGTTATCCCCCCACGACAAAACGCTGCCCGGCCCCGCGATGGCGATACCCACCGTCCCGCCGTATTCGGTCTCCAGGTTGTCCATGAGATCGTGCAGGCTCGCTACCACGTCCGGGTCCCACACGTTGGGTACGCTGACGCGCAGGGTCTCGATGGCCGGCTGCTCGGGTGCGCTATCGGGGGCCGGGCTGCATCCCGCCACCACGAGGGCGGCGATGAGGCAGGCGGCCCGGCGCATTGCTCTAGTGGCTAAAATGACGAGTCCCGGTGAGATACATGGTCACGCCCGCCTCCTTGGCGGCGGCAATGACCTCGTCGTCGCGAATGGAGCCGCCGGGCTGGACCACGGCGGTGATGCCGGCGTCGGCAAGCACCTGGAAGCCGTCCGCGAAGGGGAAGAAGGCGTCGGAGGCGGCGACCGCTCCGCTGGTGCGGTTGCGGCCCGCGTCGAGGGTATTGGCGCGCTCGACGGCGAGCTTCGCGGAATCGACGCGGTTTACCTGGCCCATGCCGATGCCCACGGAGGCGTTGTCCGAGGCAATGAGGATCGCGTTGGACTTCACGCAGCGCACCGCGCGCCAGGCGAACTCGAGCTCCGCGAGGCACTCGGGGCTGGCCGGCTCGCCGGCGGCCAGGGTCCAGCTCGCCGGGTCGTCGCTCTCGGCCTGATACGTGTCGCGCTCCTGGACAAGGAACCCGCCGGAGATCTGGCGGATCTCCTCGTGCGAGCGCTCCGGCTCGACCTCGAGGATCCGCAGGTTCTTCTTCTCCTTCAGAAGCTCGAGGGCCTCCGGGGCGTACGAAGGAGCGAGGATGACCTCGGTGAAGATCGGCTTGATCTGGCGCGCCATCTCCAGGGTGACCTCACGGTTGGCGGCGACAACCCCGCCGTAGGCGGAGACGGGATCGCAGGCATGGGCCTTGCGGTGCGCCTCCGCGATGGAGCCGTCGGACACGGCGACACCGCAGGGGTTGGCGTGCTTGATGATGGCCACGCAGGCGCGCTCGTGGTCCCACGCCGCCCGCCAGGCCGCGTCCGCGTCCTGGTAGTTGTTGTAGCTCATCTCCTTGCCGCCGTGCTGGAGGGCGTCGGCAAGCCCCCAGCCCTCGTTGATAAGGCGCGCGCTTTGGTGGGGGTTCTCCCCGTAGCGCAGCTCGCCGGAGTCCTCGGCGTCGAGCTGCTCCTCCATCCAGTCGGAGACGGCGGCGTCGTAGTCCGCGGTGTGCGCGAACGCCTGTGCCGCGAGAACGCGGCGCTGTTCGGCGGTGAAGCCGCCGGCCGCAATGGCCTCTTCGAGGTCGCCGTACTGCTGCGGGGAGGTGACGATGGCCACCGAGGGGTGGTTCTTTGCCGCGGCGCGCACCATCGACGGGCCCCCGATGTCGATCTGCTCGACGCATTCGTCGAAGCTGGCACCGGAAGCCACGGTCTCCTCGAAGGGGTACAGGTTGACCACCACGAGCTGGAAGGGCTCGATGCCGAGCTCCCGCAGCTGCGCGGCGTGATCATCCTTACGCAAGTCGGCGAGGATGCCAGCGTGGACTGCGGGGTGCAGCGTTTTCACCCGCCCCTCCAGAACCTCGGGGAAGCCCGTGATGTCGGCCACCTCCGTCACCGCGACCCCGGCCTCGGCGATGCGCCTGGCTGTGGAGCCCGTGGAGACGATCTCCACCCCCGCCTCGCCGAGGGCGCGGGCGAGCGCGTCCACGCCGGTCTTGTCGTAGACGCTGACCAGTGCGCGCTTGATGGCGATGCGGTTTTCCGTCATGGGAACGTGACCTTTCCGTCGTTGATGGTCGCGCGCCGCAGGACATCGACAATCAGCGCGCGCTCGTGTTGCTTGATTCGTTCGTGGAGCTGCTCCTGGGTGTCCCCGTCGAGCACCTCCACCGCCTTCTGGGCGATGATCTCCCCGGTGTCCACGCCCTCGTCGATGTAGTGGACGGTGGTTCCGGTGACTTTCACCCCGTACGCCATAGCGTCACGCACCGCGTGCGCGCCCGGGAAGGCCGGCAGCAGCGCGGGGTGCGTGTTAATGAGCCGCCCCTCGAAGCGCTCGAGGAACTCCGGGCCGAGGATGCGCATGAACCCGGCCGAGACGACGATGTCAGGGGACACGGCCGCCACCGCGTCACGCAGGCGCTCGTTCCACGCCCGGCGGTTCCCACCGAAGGCGATCGTTTCCGTGGGAACCCCGGCATTTTCGGCCCGCTGCAGGGCCGTGCACTGTTGGTCGGCCACGACGAGCGCGACGGTATAGGACTCGCCCTGGTTATCGAGGATCGCCTGCAGCAACGTGCCGGAACCCGACACGAGGACGGCAGCTTGTATGGCGGCGCGTTCAGTCACGCACCTGAGTGTAGACCCGCCTCAGCCCTGCGTCTCAGGGGGCACCCACTTCGTGCTGCCGCCGCCCTCCGGTTTCACCTCTTCTTCATCTTCCGTTTCCGTCCCCTCCGTTTCCGCCTCCTCCGGTTCAGGCTCTGTTACTTCAGGTTCGTCTCGCTCTGGCGTTTCTTCCGGCCCAGTTTCTTCCGGCCCCACGGGCTCCTCCACCTCAGCTTGCTTATCGACGCCCCCCTGGCGCGCCCGGAGCACACCCCACGCGATCGCTCCCGGCACCGCCACCCACGCGAAGGCTAGCAACGGGAAGGTCCCCGGATTCACCCCGACCCAGCCGTAGGCCCCGGCGGCGCCTCCGGACAAGAGGGTGAGCACGAGGCAAAAGGCCGCCAGCCACGCGGCCGTGGCAAAGACGTAAAGAAGCGAAGCCCGCGCCCGCAGCACGTGCGACACGGCCCAGTAGATGACGATGGCCGCGGGAACGAGCATGAGCGCGGGCGCCCAGGCGGCGGCCTCGCCTGGGATCGCCCCGAAAAGCGGCAGCGGCGGGAAGGCGACGTTGTCGACCGCAAAGAGCGAAGCCTCCGCGTCCGCGTAGCCGAAGCTGCCGCCCATGAGGACCCCGAGCGCCGCCGCCGCGGCATTGGGCAGGTACAGAAGACTCAGCACGCCGATAGCCACTGCCCCACCGGTGGACAAGACGGGGAACTCCTCGATGAGATCGCCGACGCGCTCGTGCCCGGCCGCGAGGCAAACCAAGAACGCGGCCCCGGCCGCTCCGAGCAGGACGGGCAATAAGCGCGAGGCGGACTGCGCCGAGGCGACGACGAACTCCGGCACCTTGTAGCGGCGTGCGAGCGCCCGCCACAGAACTGTTCCCATCCCCACCGCGAAGGCCACTCCGTGAACAGCAAGCGGCGTCAGCAGCGCAGGCGCGACGGGGGGCAGCTCGACCGGGTAGACCGTCGAGGCGTCGCCGACCATGAACAGCGCGATAGCGCTCAGCGTCAGGGAGGTCGCGGCCGTAAGAGAAACCAGGACAAAAAGGTCCGCGACACTGACCCGTGAACGAATCGCGGCGCGCACCCGCGCCGCGAGAAGCGCGATCACACCCATAACGGGCAAGAGGGGAAGGATGCCGAGAGTCACCCCGTCGTAACGCAGCGGCGCCCCGTGGACCGCGAGCCACGCGGAGCCGATGGAGCCGGGTAGGTAGGCCATCGGCGCGCCCGTTCCCCCGATCGCAGCGAGGCAGAGGACCGTAACAATAAGCACGATCACGAGCTGCGGGATCACGATGGAAGGAAGATACTGACGCAGCCTGCGCCCCAGCGTCGTGGGCGCGTTCGGCTGCTCCGGGCGGCGCGTGGAGGCGGGAACGCTGGCGCGGACGGGTTTCCGCCGCGTGCGTTCTTTCCGGTTGCTGCTTGCTCGGGGGCTCGACTTGTTGCTCATCGCCTCCAAGAGTGCCACTCGGCCGGGCTGAGAGACCCCAAGACACCCCCGTAACACTCGGCGGCGCGCAAGCGAAGAAATATTTTTGGCAACTGGCTTGCCTTACCGAAACCGATTCGTTACAGTAACCGTTCGTAGATAACAGGAAGGTTACAATCCCCTCCCACGGTGTGACCTTACGGACGATCTAAAAGAGGCATTGATGATCACTTCGACTTCGCAGGCTCGCAAGGGCGGAAAGCACCGCAAGCAGTCCCCCAACAAGGGCCGTGTCGCGCTCGTCGCCGTTACGACGGGTGCTGTTTCCACCGCTGGCGTCTCCGGCGCCGCAGCAGCCGCCCTGAGCAGCGACAAGAACGTCGAATCTAACGTTGATTTTGAGCTTGCCTCGGATTCGAGCAGCGCGGTGCCCGATGCCTCCGCGGCCGCGCCTCAGGTCTTGGCCATCGCCGAGTACAAGCCGGTCGAGAACCTCGTCGAGCAGCTCGACAAGGCTGTGCAGCACTCCGATATCGTGGCCAAGCTCGACGCCGCCGCCCGCCTCCCGCTGAGCATCAAGCCCGCCGACGGAACCTTTACCTCCGGCTTCGGCGTGCGCTGGGGAGCCATGCACAACGGTATCGACATCGCCAATGTCATCGGCACCCCGATCCGCGCCGTCGCCTCCGGCACCGTGATCGACGCCGGGCCGGCCCAGGGCTTTGGCAACTGGATCCGCATCCGCCACGAGGACGGGGCCGTGTCCGTCTACGGCCACATGTCCACCCTCGGCGTCACCGTGGGCCAGCAGGTCGAGGCCGGCCAGGAGATCGCCGGCATGGGCAACGAGGGCTTCTCCACCGGCTCGCACCTGCACTTCGAGATCCACCCCGACGGCACCACCCCGATCGATCCGGTGCCGTGGCTCGCCGAACGCGGCATCACGCTCTAACGCGAACGCCTTCTGCCCCGGTAGCGCCGCTGGCGCCGCCGGGGTTTTTTCGTGCCACACTGCGCGGGGGCGGGGGTACCCACCACCCCCACCATTCGTAACAATTTCAACATTTTTCACTTGCGTTTCGGGGTCGCTGAACTGGGATTTCACTCGAAAACAGAACATGCATTCGCCAAAAACCCTGGCTGAGGCGTTGCCCGGCGCCACAGCGAGCGATAGATTCTAACGCGGTAGACGGCTCAATTGAAGTGAAAAGGTATCTCGAACGTATGAAGCGTATTCTCCTCACCACAGCAACGGCCCTAGCCGTCGCATTCACCACCATCGCGCCCGCGCACGCCCTCACTATCAATATCGGCGGGGAGCCGGTGTCCAGCGAGCAGGAGCTCGTCAGCGCGCTGGCCAAGGCCGCAGCCAAGATCACCGTCACCGGAGCGACGCTGAAGGCCGGAGACTACGAGGTGGTGTATGACCCCCGCATCATCGGCGAGCGGCTCGGGATCACCCTGCCCGAGGATCCCGGCAACACGGTCGTGCAGCAGCGTGGCGCGACCGCCGACGGGCGCACCGTCATCTTGCCCGCCTCGGGCCGCATCAGCTCCGGCTTCGGGCCGCGCTGGGGGGCGATGCACCTCGGCGTCGACATCGCCAACGACTTCGGCACCCCCATCTACGCCGTCATGGACGGCACCGTGATCAACGCTGGCCCGGCCCGCGGTTTCGGCAACTGGGTCGTCATCGAGCACGACCACGGCGAAGTCTCCGTCTACGGGCACATGGCCGAGTACAGCGTCGCGGTGGGTCAGCGCGTCGCCGCCGGGGAGCAGATTGCCACCATCGCCAGCGAGGGCCAGTCGACGGGGCCGCACCTGCACTTCGAGATCAAGCCCGACGGCGTCAACCAGGTTGACCCGCAGGTATGGCTGCTCGAGCAGGGCATCGACACCTACTCGTCCTAGAGCTTTTCCATCGGCACCCCGCCGATGAGCATGAGCCGCACGGTCCCCGACGAGCCGAAATCGACGGTCACGGTCTCGCGCACCCCCGACCCCTCCACGGTCTGCACGGTGCCGAGGCCGTATTTTGCGTGGTTCACCCTGTCCCCAGGCGCGAGCTGGAGGTTCTTATTCACCCTGGCTCGGGTGCCCGCCCCGGCTGGCCTGCTGCGGGGCCTGCGAGTCCCCCACGCGTCATGGCTCCCGGCGTCCTCCCCCTCTGGGCCGCTGCGCCGCCACTCCACGAGCTCATCCGGCACCTCCGCGAGGAAGCGGCTGGGCGGGTTCGTCACCGGGGTCCCCCAGGAGGCGCGCAGCGCGGCGCGGGTCAGGTATAGGCGCCTTTTCGCTCGCGTGATGCCCACGTAGGCCAGGCGGCGTTCCTCCGCCAGCTCCGCCGGGTCCCCCAGCGCGCGCAGGTGCGGGAACTGCCCGTCCTCCCAGCCGGTGACAAAGACGCAGGGAAACTCCAGCCCCTTCGCCGTGTGGAGGGTCATCAGCGTGACTACCCCCTGCTCGGTGTCGGGGACCTGGTCGGCGTCGGCTACCAGCGAGACCTTTTCCAGGAAGGCCTCGAGGCTACCGGGCATGGGCTCGCCCTCGGAGAGGGCGTCATCGATCTCCTCCTGGCTCATGTACGCCACCTGCAGCGCCGCCTCGGAGGAGAACTCGCGCGCCACCGACACCAGCTCGTTGAGGTTGTCCAGCCGCGCCCCGTCCTGAGGGTCGTTGGACGCCTCCAGTTCCGCGCGGTAGCCGGTCTCCTCCAGGATGCGCGAGACCAGCTCGCCCAGGTCCGGCTCCCCTGTGGCCTCGTTGCGCATGTCCTCCTGAGCGGCGCGCAGCCCGTCCATCAGCGAAAGGAAACGATCGATCGCGTTGCGCGCCCTAGTGGCGAGCATGGGCACCTCCTCGCGCAACGCGGCCCCGAAGCTGATGCCGCGGTTCTCCGCGTGCAGCGCCACCATCGCCTGGGCTTTGTCCCCGATGGCGCGTTTGGGCACGTTGATGATGCGCCGCAGCGCGACGGTGTCGTCCGGGTTAGACAGCACCTTGAGGTAGGCCACGATGTCGCGGATCTCGCGCCTTTCGTAGAAGCGCGTCCCGCCCACTACCTTGTATGGGATGCCCGAGCGGATGAAGATGTCCTCCAGGGCCCGCGAGGCGTTGTTGGTGCGGTACATCACCGCGATGTCGGAGTAGGGCACCCCGGAGTCGGCGAGCGTATCGATCTCGGTGGCGATAAAGCGCGCCTCGTCGTGCTCGTTGTCCGCGACGTAGCCGACGATCTTGTCCCCTGTGCCCTGGTCCGTCCACAGCCTCTTGGGGCGCCGCCCCTCGTTCTGCGCGATGACGGCGTTCGCCGCGCTGAGGATCGTCTGCGTGGAGCGGTAGTTCTGCTCCAGCATGACGGTCGTGGCATCCGGGTAGTCGCGTTCGAATTCCTCGATGTTGCGGATCGTCGCGCCGCGGAAAGCGTAGATCGATTGGTCTGAATCACCCACAACTGCCAGCTCCGGGGCGTCGGGGCCGGTGCCCACGAGGGTGTGGATCAGGGCGTACTGGGCGTGGTTGGTGTCCTGGTACTCGTCCACCAGCACGTGCCGGAAGCGGCGCCGGTAGTACTCGGTAACCTGGGGGTGCTCGGCGAAAATGCGCACGACCTCCCCGATGAGATCGTCGAAATCGAGGGCATTGGACTGGCGCAGCCGCCGCTGGTACTCCCCGTACACCTCGGCGACGGTCGTCTCAAAGGGGTTGCGCGTTCGCGCCGCGTCCGCGGCCGCGCGCTCGGGCCCCACCAGCTCGTTTTTCAGGTTGGAAATAGCGTTGGCCAGCGTGCGCGCGGAGAACTTCTTTAAGTCGAGGTTGAAGTCCTTGGCAATCATGCCGAGCAGGCGGCGCGAATCATCGCTGTCGTAGATGGTGAAGTTCGTGTTCAGCCCCGGCACGAGCTGGGCCTGCTGGCGCAGGATGCGCACGCACACGGAGTGGAAGGTGGCCACCCACATGCGCTCGGCGTCCGGGCCGACCAGCTGGCCCACGCGTTCGCGCATTTCCGCGGCGGCCTTGTTGGTGAAGGTAATCGCCAGAATCTGCCACGGTGCCACCCCCCGGTCCTGCAGCAGGTGAGCGATACGCCGGGTGAGCACCGCCGTCTTTCCGGAGCCCGCGCCGGCGACGATAAGGAGGGGGCCGCCCGAGTGCGTCACGGCGGCCTCTTGCTGCGGGTTAAGGCCCAAAACGAGATCTGAGTTCATGATGAACTCCACCCTACAATCCCCTCCCGACACGCCCAGCGGCGCGACTGCGGTGGCATAATCTCCCAGCATGAGCGATTTCGACATCCGCCTGCCCTCGGGCACCGACGACCCGCTGTCGGACGCGGAGATTCAGCAGTACCGCAAGGAGATCGACCGCCTCGACAGGGTCATCCTCGACGCGGTCAAGCGGCGTTCCCAAGTGTCACAGGCGATCGGCAGGACACGCATGGGCTCGGGCGGCACCAAGCTCGTCTACACGCGCGAGGTAGCCATCATCAACCAGTTCCGCGACGAGCTCGGCGAAGACGGGCCAGCCTTGGCGTCGATTCTGCTCCGCCTCGGCCGCGGGAAGCTGGGCTAGAAGGGGCGCTACTGCTCTAGCGAATCGAGCACAACCTCGAACTCAAGCAGCTCAGCGCGGGAGGAGACGGGGGTGCGCTCCTGGCCCGCGTGCGAGGCCCTGCCCTGCCCCTGCCACCACGCCTCGTAGGAGGCCTCGTCCGCCCAGCGGGTGACCACAAAGTAGCGCTCCTCGCCCTTGACGGGGCGCAGCAACTGGAAGCCCTCGAAGCCGGGCTGCTCGTCGATCGCGTGCTTGCGGGCGGCGAACCGGCGCTCCAGCTCCTCGCCGCCGCCAGCGGGAACGGTGATCGCGTTGATCTTCACAATGCTCATGCTCCTCAACAATACGCACGCACCTGGGACTTTTTCACTAGCGTTAAAAGAAGCTGGCACTTATGAGTCGAGGAGGAGCCCATGCCCACCATCACGTCTACCAACGCCTGGCAGCAGCTGGACGCGTTGTACCAGCGCGTCCACGCGACCACACTGCAGGAGCTGTTTAGCGCCGACCCCGCCCGTGCGGAGAAGCTCACCTTCGACGTCGCGGGCCTGCACGTTGACCTGTCGAAGAACCTCATCGACGAGGAGGTTCTCTCCGCCCTCGTCGCGCTCGCGGAGGAGGTGGGCCTCAAACAGCGCATTGAGGACATGTTCGCCGGGGAGAAGATCAACAGCACCGAATCCCGCTCCGTGCTCCACACCGCGCTGCGTCTGCCCGCGGGTTCCGAGCTGAACGTGGACGGCCAGGACGTCCCCGGCGACATCCACGAGGTGCTCGGTCGGATGCGCAACTTCGCTACTGCGCTGCGCTCGGGTGAGTGGCGAGGCTACACCGGGCGCGCGATCACGAAGGTGGTCAACATCGGTATCGGCGGCTCCGACCTCGGCCCCGCGATGGCGACGAAGGCGCTGCGCCCCTACGCCACCGCCGGGATCACCGCCGAATTCGTCTCTAACGTCGACCCGGCCGACATGACCGCGGTCCTGGACAGGATCGACGCGGAGGAGACCGTGTTCATCGTCGCCTCCAAGACGTTTACCACCCAGGAAACCCTGTCCAATGCGCACGCCGCGAAACGGTGGCTGCTGGAAAAGTTTGGCGGCGACGAAAGGGCCGTCGAAAAGCACTTCGTGGCCGTTTCGACGAACGCCGAGAAGGTCGCCGAGTTCGGCATCGACCCGGCGAACATGTTCCCCTTCTGGGACTGGGTCGGCGGGCGCTACTCGGTCGACTCCGCAATCGGGTTAGCCCTCATGGCGGTGATCGGCGCGGCCGACTTCATGCGCTTCCTCGAGGGTTTCCACGCCGTCGACGAGCACTTCCGCTCTGCCGAGCTGTCCGCCAATGTCCCCGTACTCATGGGCCTTCTCAACATCTGGTACCGGAACTTCCACGGCGCGCACACCCATGCCGTGCTGCCCTACTCGGAGGACCTCGCGCGCTTCCCCGCCTACCTGCAGCAGCTGACCATGGAGTCCAACGGCAAGGGCGTCACCCGCGGCGGCGAGGCGGTCGCCTACGACACCGGCGAGATTTTCTGGGGCGAGCCGGGCACCAACGGCCAGCACGCTTTCTTCCAGCTCATCCACCAGGGCACCACCCTCGTCCCCGCCGACTTCATCGGCTTCGCCTGCCCCCACGAGGACCTTCCCACCGCCGACGGGACCGGGTCAATGCACGACCTTCTCATGGGCAACCTGTTCGCGCAGACGAAAGTGCTTGCCTTCGGCAAAACGCACGACGAAATCGCGAGCGAGGGCGTCGACGAGGATCTCGCCCCGCACAAGGTGATGCCGGGCAACCGTCCCAGCACCACGATCCTCGCCGAAAAGCTGAGCCCGCGTACCCTCGGATCACTCATCGCTCTCTATGAGCACATCGTGTTCACTGAGGCCGCCGTGTGGGACATCAACGCCTTCGATCAGTGGGGGGTTGAGCTGGGCAAGCAGCAAGCCAACGAGCTCGCCGCCGCCGTCTCGGGCGCGGCGGAGCCGGACACAGGCGACGCCTCCACGGACGCACTCATCACCTGGTACAGGAGCCGGAAGTAACATGGGCGACTCACTTTCCACGGACACCTACACGGCGCGGCAGCGCTCGATCTACCGCAAGCGCCTGGAGGACGAGCTCGAGGTCTTCGACCGCCACCTGCAGCGCGCCGAGTTCATCAACCAGGGCACCATCGGCCTCGAGCTGGAGCTCAACCTCGTCGACGATCAGATGCGCCCGGCCCGGCGCAACCAGGACGTGCTAGAGCACCTGGACGAGGACTACCAGTCCGAGATCGGCGCCTACAACATCGAACTCAACCTGCCCCCGTCAAGCCCGGCTGGCGACGGCCTCGCGCAGCTGGAAGCCGCCCTCAGCGCGCGCCTGCGCGCGGCCAAGGATGCGGCCGCAGCCTGCGGGGTGCGCGTAGCGATGATCGGCACGCTACCAACCCTGACCACGGAGTTCCTCGAGGACCCGGAGTGGATCACCAACGAGTTTCGCTACCGGGGCCTCAACAACTCCGTCATGGAGTCGCGCGGCGAGCTGGTCCGCATCGGCTTGAGCCGGGTGGAAAGCGTCGAGCACGACTTCGAGGGCATCGCTACCGAGTCGGCCTGCACCTCGATGCAGCTGCACCTGCAGGTCGCGCCCGACCGCTTCGCTGCGGCGTGGAACGCCTCCCAGGCCATCGCCGGGGTGCAGGCGGCCCTGAGCGCAAACTCGCCGCTGTTCCTCGGCCGGCGCCTCTGGCACGAATCCCGCATCCCCGTGTTCACGCAGTCCATCGACACCCGCACCAAGGAGCTCATCAACCAGGGTGTGCGCCCCCGCGTCTGGTTCGGCGAGCGGTGGATCACCTCCGTGTTCGACCTGTTCGAGGAGAACGTGCGCTACTTCTCCCCGCTCATCCCCGAGGGCCGCGTCGAGGCGGGCAAGCCCATCATGACCGGCGAGAACCCCGGGCTGCACTACCTCAACCTGCACAACGGAACCGTGTGGCGGTGGAACCGCCCCATCTACGACCCCAACGGGGAGCTGTCCCACATCCGGGTGGAAAACCGCCTGCTGCCCGCCGGCCCCACCGTCAAGGACATGGTGGCCGACGCCGCCTTCTACTACGGCCTGGTGAAATACCTGGGCACGCAGAACCGGCCCGTGTGGTCGCGGCTGCGTTTCGAGCAGGCCGCAGCGAACTTCGAGGCCGGCGCCCGCGACGGTTTGAGCGCCAGGATGATGTGGCCCACCCTGGGCACCATCGAGGTCGCGGAGCTCGTCGTCGACCACCTACTCCCCCAGGCGCGCGAGGGGCTGGCGTCGCTGGACGTCGACGAGGCCAGCATCGACGAGTACCTCGGCATCATCGAGGGGCGTGCCCGCCGCCGCCAGAACGGCGCGAGTTGGCAGCTCGCCGCGCTGAACGAGGTCGGGGCAGGCACCACCCCCGGCAGCCCGGAGCGGATGGAGGCCCTCGAAAGGGTTCTCAGGCAATACCTACGCAACGAGGAGGACGGCGCGCCGGTGCACACTTGGTCGCTCAAGGTGCAATAGGGCACAATGAGGGGCTGATTTTGGTCCCCTGAGGAAGGCTCCCCACACATGCAAGCGATCATCGACTGGATCGTCAACCTGATGGAGGTGCTCGGCGCCCCCGGCGTCGGCATCGCCATCCTGCTGGAAAACCTGTTCCCGCCGATCCCCTCCGAGGTGGTCCTGCCCCTGGCGGGCTTCACCGTGTCCCAGGGCTCACTGAACTTCGTCGCGGTGTTCATCTGGTCTGTCGTCGGCGCGGTGGTCGGCGCGTACATCCTCTACGGGCTCGGCGCCTGGCTCGGGGCGGACAGGCTGCGCCGCATCGCGGACTGGATGTGGCTGGTCAAGGAGTCGGACGTCGACAAGGCCCTCGACTTCTTCGACAAGTACGGCCGGGCTTCGGTGCTCATCGGCCGCCTCATCCCGGGGGTGCGCTCGCTCATCTCCATCCCCGCTGGGCTGGCACGTATGAATCTGCTCACCTTCGGCCTGTGGACCACGCTGGGCTCGGCGGTGTGGAACATCATCCTCATCACGCTTGGCTTTTACCTCGGGGAGAACTGGAGCATTGTCGAGGAGTACATCAACACCTACTCCAACGTTGTCTACGTCATCCTCGCCCTGATCATCGTGGGTATCGTGGCCTTCTTCATCTGGCGCGCGGTCAAGGAGAAGGCTGGCACGAAGGACACCACCAGATAACCCGCTCCAGATCGCCCGCCCCGCCGAGGAAGCCCTTGGTAATCAGCGTGCCGCACCTGCGGCAGGGCTTGTTGTTGCGCCCGAAGACGTAGCTCGTCTCCCCGGCCCGCTTGATCCCCGTGGTCACCCGGACCGGGGAGTTTCGGTTCGCCCACATCAGCTTGCGCGCGATGCGCACATGCTTGTCGACGTCCACCCGGCGCACCGGTTCAGCTGGATGCGCCCCGGCGATGAAGCAGATCTCGGCGCGGTATTCGTTGCCGATCCCGGCCGCGTTTTTTTGATCCAGCAGCGCCCTGCCAATTTCCAGGTCGGGGTGGCTGCGAATGCGGCGCGCCACCTCCTCGTGGTCGAAGTTCTCCGCCAGCATGTCCGGGCCGAGGTAGCCCATACGCTGGGGGTACTCGCGGGCGGGAAAAACATCCACCAGCCCGAGCTGGTGGCCCACCAGCTCGATCTCCCCTTTGGGGTCGTCGAGGCGCAGCACCACGCGGGCGGTGTGGCCGGGCTTTCTCCACCGGGCGCCGGCACGGTGAATGGCCCACGTTCCTTCCATTTTCAGGTGCGTGTGCAGGATGTCCGCACCGAACTGCATGAACAGGTGCTTGCCGTAGGGCCAGACGCGCCGGCAGAGCGTGCCGGAAAAATCCACCGTGGCGTAGCGGGGAACGCGCAGGTCGCAGCGGGTCACGCGGCGGCCTTCCATCCACTTCAGGCGCGCGGCCAGCTGGTAGACGGAATCACCTTCGGGCATCGGTTGGCCTTTCTCGCATCCGAGCAGTGTAGCGCTAGTCGTCGAAGCTGAGCTCATCGACGGCCTCGGCCACCGTCCTGCCCCGCCGCTTGGGCGCGGCGGCGGCCGACCCGCCGATGCGCGCGCCGCGGGGCGTTACGGCGGCGCCGTAGTCGCGCAGGCGGTAGGCGGACTCTCCGTTGAGCTTTTCCACGCTGACCGGGCGCATCCGGCCGCGCTCGACGGCCTCGGCCAGGGCCGCGACGACGGTCTCGAGCGGGTCGCCGGTGTCCGGCGGGAAGTGGTCGAAAAACGTCGTCATGGTTTTGCCGCCGCGGGTGAGGTGGGCGGCGAGGAGGCCGTCGATAAGCACGACGACGGCGCCCGCGCTGCGCGTCGGGCCCTGCTCCGGCCAGGGCAGCGCCGCGCCGTAGGGGTTAGCGGGGTCGGTGGCGGCGAGGACGTAGACGCGCGGCTCGCGCGTGCCGGAGGGCCAGCCGGCGACGTCCTCGGAATCCTGGTGTCCGCGCAGGCGGTCAATGGTGGCGGGCGTGGAGAACTGGGCCGCGCCGAGGCCGTCGATGAGGTAGCCGCGCATGGCCTTGCCCGATTCCTCGAAGCCGCTGAGCACCTTGTAGGCCAGGGCGAAACCGCCGACGACGTCCTCGGCCACCACCGCGCCGCGGGTGACCATCCCGTAACGGTCCAGCCACGCCTCCCCGAGCGCCACGGAGCGGCGCGTGGGGTCAGCGTCGGCGGCGGGCGAGGCCGCCCAGCGCCCCACCATGTCGGGCGGGGTGGCGGAGCTAAAGGAGGTCCGCCCCGAGCGCACCCGCGAGCGCGAGGGACGCCGCCGCGCCCGGTGCGCGGTCCTGCCCCCGGCCAGCCGCGCGCGGATGGGGGCGAAGGAGTCCGGGGAGACGAGCCCCGCTTCCACCAGGTCCCACACCGATTCGCGCAGCTCCTCCGCAGTGGTCGACCCGGTGAGCAGGTCGGTGAACAAAAACCCTCCCCCGGCGCGGATTTTCTCCATCACCTGCGCCTGGGTGAGCGAGAGCAAAGGCTCGTCCACCTGCGGGGCGAGCTGGGCGGCGTAGTCGGTGGGCAGGAGCATGATCCACGGGTCGCGCGCGCCGGCCTTGCCGGCGCCGACGATGGCGATTTCGCCGGAGGAGGTGAGCTCGTCGAGCATCTCGGGGCGGTAGTCGCCGACGCGCGAGGGCAGGATCCACGACTCCCACGCCGAGGCGGGCAGGCGCACCCCGGCGAGCTGCTCGACGGCGGCGAAGACGCCGTCGGCGCCGCGCAGCGCGGGCGTGACACCGACGGGGGCCACGTTGAGCCAGGCAGGCACGAAGCGCCCGTAGGCGGACTGGCTCACCGGGCGGGTCTGGGCGCGGGCGCGGGCCAGCGAGCGGGAGCGGATCAGGCGCAGCACCTCGGGGGCGACGTACTCCTTTTCCTGAACCCCCTGGCGGTAGCGGCCCTCGACCACCTTGTCGGGGTCCAGCGCGGCGTGGGCCGCGCCGATGGCGAGGCCGAAGGCGCTCGCGAGGTCGCGCAGCGTGAACGGGCCGCGGGTGCGCACCCAGCGGTTGACCAGCTGGGTCAGGGCGTCGGGGACGGTGGCCTGCCGGGCGGCCACGCCGGGCGGGACGGGGATGCCCAGGCCGTCGCGAAGCAGCGGCGCGTCGAGGCTCTGGGCGATGTGCTCGCGGCCGCCGATGCGCACCCGCATCACGCGCGCGCCGAGGGAGGACTCCAGCCCGGCCAGGGGCACGGGCGTGTAGTCGGCGAGCTCGTCGAGGGGCACCGGGCCCACCATGCGCAGCGTGTCCGCGAACTGCTCCGGCGTGGTGGCGCGGCCGAGGCGGCGCAGCGAGGCGTCGACCTCCGCGATGATCTCCGGGTCGAGCAGGTCGCGCAGCTCGACAGTGCCCAGCAGCTTGGCCAGAAGGGCCGGGTCCAGTGAGAGCGCGGCGGCGCGCTTTTCCGCCAGTGGGGTATCGCCCTCGTACATGAACGCGCCGGTGTAGTTGAACAGCAGCGAGGAGGCGAAGGGGCTGGGCTGGTCGGTGGTGACCTCGGCGATGCGCACGCGCCGCGTGGCAATGTCTCCCATCACGGTGCGCAGGGAGGGCAGGTCGTAGACGTCCTGGAGGCACTCGCGCACCGTCTCCAGGATGATCGGGAAGGACGGGTAGTTCCGGGCGACGTCGAGGAGCTGCTGGGCGCGCTGGCGCTGCTGCCACAGGGGGGCGCGTTTGCCGGGGTTGCGCCGCGGCAACAGCAGGGCGCGGGCGGCGCACTCGCGAAAGCGCGAGGCGAACAGGGCGGAGTTGCCCACCTGCTCGGTGACGATGTCGGAGATCTCCTCGGCGTCGAAGATGAAAAGCGACCCGCCCGGCTCCTTCTCCCCCTGCGGCAGGCGCAGGACAATGCCGTCGTCGCCGGCGACGGCCTGGGCGTCCATGCCCGTCTCCTGGGACACCCGCCACCCGGCGGCCAGCGCCCACGCGGCGTTGACGCCCTTGCCGAAGGGCGTGTGCAGGACCACCCGCCAGTCCCCCAGCTCGTCGGTGAAGCGCTCGAGCACGAGGGTCTTTTCGTCGGGGACTATCCCCGTCGCCTCGCGCTGCTCGTCGAGGTAGGCCAACAGGTTGCGGCGCGCATTGTCGTCGAGGGCCGGGTCGAGGTTCTCCCCCGCCTCGCGGCGGAACTGCCCGAGCGCCAGCCCCAGCTCGTAGGGCCTGCCCAGGCCGTCGCCGGACCAGAAGGGTAGCCTGCCGGTGTGCCCGGGCGCCGGGCTGACCTGCACCTGGTCGCGCGTGATGTTCTCGATGCGCCAGCTCGACGCTCCGAGGGTGAACACGTCGCCGACGCGGGACTCGTAGACCATCTCCTCGTCGAGCTCGCCGACGCGCCGCGGCGCCGCGTCCTCCGCGCCGACGAGGAACACGCCGAACATGCCACGGTCCGGGATGGTGCCGCCGCTGGTCACCGCCACGCGCTGCGCCCCGGGCCGGGCTGACAGCACGTTTCCCTCGAGCACTGCGCGCGGGCGCAAGTCGGCGAAGTCGGTTGAGGGGTAGACGCCGATGACCAGGTTGATCACGGCGTCGTAGACCTCGCGGGCGAGGTCGCGGTAGGGCCAGGCGCGGCGCACGGTGTCGTACCACTCGTCGACGTCGAGGTCGGCGACGCTCACGGCGGCGATCGTCTGCTGCGTGAGCACGTCGAGCGGGGAGACGGGGGTGTGCAGCTTTTCGATCATTCCGGCGCGCATCCGCGGCACCGTCACCGCCGTTTGCACGAGGTCGGCGCGGTGCTTCGGGTAGAAGGTGCCCTCCGAGACGGCGCCCACCGTGTGCCCGGCGCGCCCGACGCGCTGCAGGCCGGAGGCGACCGAGGGCGGGGACTCGACCTGGACGACCAGGTCCACCGCGCCCATGTCGATACCCAGCTCGAGAGAGGAGGTGGACACGACGGCGCGCAGCGAGCCCTCCTTGAGCATCGTCTCGGTGAGCAGGCGCTCCTCCTTGGACACGCTGCCGTGGTGGGCGCGGGCGATGACCGGGGCGGCGTGGCCCGCGGTGTCGGTGGCCTTCATCAGTTGGGCAGGGGGGCGTCGTAAAGCAGGGCTCAGGCTCTCGGGGTCGTGCTCTTTCGCCCACAGCTCGTTGAGCTGGCTGGTCAGGCGCTCCGCCGAGCGGCGGGAGTTGACGAAGACGATGGTCGAGCGGTGCTCCATGACCTGCTCGTAGACGGCGCGCTCGATGTGGGGCCAGATGCTGGGGCTCGCCGCGGGTGCGTCGAGTTGGTCGTCGATGACCGCCTCGCCGATGGTGGAGGCGTCCTCGGGCACCGGCAGGTCGCTCATGTCCTCGACGGGCACTGCGACGTCGAGCTCCCACTTCTTCTCCCCCGGCGGGTTGATGATGTTCGTGCGCGGGCCGAGGAAGTTCGCCACCTCGTCTAACGGCCGCACCGTGGCGGACAGGCCGATGCGCTGGAAGTGCCCGGCGATGAGCGCGAGGCGCTCCAGCGAGAGGGTGAGGTGCACGCCGCGCTTGGTGCCGGCGAGCGCGTGGATCTCGTCGACGATGACGGTGTCCACGCTTGCCAGGATCCCCGCCGCCTTGGAGGTGAGCATGAGGTAGAGGGACTCGGGCGTGGTGATGAGGATGTCCGGCGGCCGGCGCAGCTGGCGGGCGCGCTCGGCCTGCGGGGTGTCTCCCGAGCGCACCGCCACGGAGATGTCGGGCATGTCGCGGCCGAGGCGCTGCGCCACCCGCGCGATGCCGTTGAGCGGGGCGCGCAGGTTGTTTTCCACGTCGACGCCGAGCGCTTTGAGCGGGGAGATGTAGAGCACCCGCACCCCGCCGTGCGTGGAGGTCTGCGCGCCGTCGATGGGCAGGGCCTGCTGCCCCGCGCGTTCGACGAGGCTGTTGAGGGACCAGAGGAAGGCCGCGAGCGTTTTACCGGAGCCCGTCGGGGCGACCACCAGGGAGTTCTCCCCCGCCGAGATGGACTCCCACGCCTCGGCCTGGACGCGGGTGGGCGCGGCGAAAACCTCCCGGAACCAGGTGGATACCTGGGGGTGGAAGCGCTCCAGAATCTCCTCGGGCATGGCTGTCACTCTACGGTAGGGTCATAACCATGACGGCTTCGTACTCTGACTTCCGGCTGACCAACCTGATCGCGCAGGGCACCGGCGAGATTCTCAAGGGCATCCGGGGTGTCGGCCTGCTGCGGGGCCGCGAGCTCGGCGAGGCGGGCGACGACCTCGCCCAGAACTGGATCGCCCGGGTGCTGTCCCAGCACCGCCCGGAGGACGGCTTCCTTTCCGAGGAGGCGGCGGACAACCAGGAGCGCCTGGGCAAGGACCGGGTGTGGATCGTCGACCCGCTCGACGGCACCAAGGAGTTCGCCACCGGCCGCCAGGACTGGGCTGTGCACGTCGCACTGGTGGAAAACGGGGTGCCCACCCACGCCGCGGTGGGCCTGCCGGACTTGGGGGTGGTGTTCAAGTCCTCGGACGTGCGCCACGTCTCGGGCCCGTACGCGCGCAAGATCGCCCTGTCGCGCAACCGCCCGCCGGCGATCGCGGGGGCGGTGGCCGAGGCGCTCGGCTTTGACACCGTCGGCGTAGGATCGGCGGGAGCGAAGGCGATGCGCGTCCTGCTCGGCGACTACGACGCCTACGTCCACGCCGGCGGGCAGTACGAGTGGGACCAGGCCGCGCCCGTGGGCGTTTCGCTGGCGGCGGGGCTGCACTGCTCGCGCCTCGACGGCTCCGAGCTGCGCTATAACAACGCGGACACCTACATCCCCGACCTGCTCATTTGCCGCCCCGAGCTGGCCGAGGAGATCCTGAGCATCTGCGCCGCCTTCCGCGACGAGCACGGCGACTACGAAGGCCCCGCGGCCTAGAAAGGTATCCATGGTTCCCACCCCCTACGAGGACCTGCTTGACGACGTCCTCACCAACGGAACCCCGAAAGGCGACCGCACCGGCACCGGGACGCTCAGCGTCTTCGGCCGCCAGCTGCGCTACGACCTCTCCGAGGCCTACCCCCTGCTGACCACCAAGCGCATCTACTTCAAGGGCGTCGTCGGAGAGCTGCTGTGGTTCCTCCGCGGCGAGTCCAACGTACGCTGGCTGCAGGACAACAACATCCGCATCTGGAACGAGTGGGCCGACGACACCGGGGAGCTCGGCCCGGTCTACGGCGTGCAGTGGCGTTCCTGGCCCACCCCGGACGGCCGGCACGTCGACCAGATCGAGCAGGCGCTTGCGACGCTGCGAGACAACCCGGATTCGCGCCGCAACCTGGTTTCGGCGTGGAACGTCGCCGAGCTGGACAAGATGGCGCTTTTGCCCTGCCACCTGCTGTTTCAGCTCTACGTCGCCGAGGGGACCCTGTCCATGCAGGTCTACCAGCGCTCGGCCGACATGTTCCTCGGGGTGCCCTTCAACATCGCCTCCTACGCCCTTTTGACCCACATGTTTGCCCAGCAGACAGGGCTGAAAGTCGGCGAGCTCATCTGGACGGGCGGGGATTGCCACATCTACAACAACCACATCGCGCAGGCCAAGGAGCAGCTCTCCCGAACGGCGCGGCCCTACCCGCAGCTCGCGCTGCGCAAGGCGCCCTCCCTGTTCGAGTACACCTTCGACGACATCGCTGTCGAGGGCTACGCCCCCCACCCCACCATCACAGCGCAGGTGTCCGTATGATCGGCGCGATCTGGGCCGAGGACCTCGACGGCGTCATCGGCGACGGCGCGGGCATGCCGTGGCACCTCCCCGAGGATCTCAAGCGCTTCAAGGCCGTGACGCTGGGCCACCCTGTCATCATGGGGCGCACCACGTGGGAGTCGCTCCAGGTGCGCCCGCTTCCGGGCCGGGATAACATCGTCGTCTCCTCGCGCGCGCCCGGCGAGTGGTCGCGCGGCGCCACCGTCGTGCCGCGGCCGCCGGAGGAGTTCGACGGCGACGCCTGGATCATCGGCGGGGCGCAGCTCTACGCCGCCACGCTCGATACAGTGGACGTCATCGAGCGCACGCTTATCGACGCCCGCACCGCCCCCTCCACCCCCGTCTACGCGCCCCGCATTCCCGACGCGTTCACGCTGGTTTCCGAGGCGGGCTGGGAGACGTCGACAAGCGGGCTGCGCTACACGTCCCAACGTTTCGAAAGGACAGCATGACCATCTACGCCACCACCTGGTGCCCCTTCTGCCGCTCACTGCTCGCCGCCCTGAGCGGCACCGACATGGACTACGAGGTCGTCGACGTGGACCAGGACCCCGAGGCCGCCGCCTGGGTCGAGTCCGTCAACGGCGGCAACCGCGTCGTGCCCACCGTGCGCTACTCCGACGGCACCCACGACACCAACCCGCCGTTCGCGCAGGTCAAGGCCAAGTACGAGGAGCTTAACGCGTAGGGTACGCTACCTGTATTGCCCTAGTAGCTCAGTGGATAGAGCACGGCTCTCCTAAAGCCGGTGTCGGAGGTTCGATTCCTCTCTGGGGCGCTTTGTCATGAGTCGCGTCATGCTTGACGCATGAGTCGCGACATGCTGGACGGACCGGCATCCCAGTTGTTTTTGTTCTGGGGTGTGTCAAGCCCCGGGTTTCGTAGAGGCTCTTTTTCTTGGTTTCCTAGAGGGTGTCAGGTGTTTTGTGCGTGAAACTCTTTCAGATCAGAACCTCATACACGAACAAACGGACACTCTCAGCCGAGGAGGTCTCGCCCTCCACATCTGAGTATGGGGTGATGCCGGTCCGTTCGGCAGG
This sequence comes from Corynebacterium auris, assembly GCF_030408575.1. Classification (NCBI taxonomy): domain Bacteria; kingdom Bacillati; phylum Actinomycetota; class Actinomycetes; order Mycobacteriales; family Corynebacteriaceae; genus Corynebacterium; species Corynebacterium auris. The sequence goes on along the minus strand of NZ_CP047047.1, from coordinate 707,589 downwards.
CTACGCGCAAGATGAGGATCCTGTCTTTTGCTATCGTTTTAGGGTGCGAAATGGAATCGCTGAGGCACTGCATCAACTGTAGTCCTCCGGCTAGAGCCTGAACCAGGGTGTTTGAATAATGACTGTCTTTAACCTTCTGCGGAGCAATGCTGGGCTGATCACTCTAGGAATCGTCCTGTCATTGTTAACCACCGTTGTTACTCTTTTCCAACCCGCGCTCGTCGGCCAATTGATATCCGGAGTCAGTAGCGGAGAGTTTCAGCAACCCCTTGTACTGCTGCTGCTAGCTATTCTGGGCTCAACCCTTTTGACAGCCGCCACTATGTACGTGGTCTCAATCGCAGCGGATCGAACGGTCCGTGACATGCGCAAAAAGATCACGAATCACCTTCTCTACCTGCGGGTGGGCGAGTTCGAAAAGGGCGGGTCAGGTAGCTTTACCACACGGGTCACGTCAGATACCTCCATCGTGAGTACTGCTTTTTCTTCCACCCTTACTGATTTCGTCGGGGGGTTCACCGTCATCATCGGTGCGCTTATCTATATGGCGGTGGTGGACTGGAAATTGCTCCTGGTTGTTGTAGCAGTGCTGCTGGTGGCCTTAGTGGTTATTGTGGCTATCTCGAGCTCGCTACAAAACCACTCTTCGAAAGTACAAGACCACCTTGCAGCGCTCGGGGACATTCTCCAGTCGGCGTTATCTGCAATTCGAACTATCAAGGCTTTTCGGGTGGAAACGAGAGTCATTGGCAACTTGGCAACCGAGATCGACCACGCCTACCGAAACCGGCGGAGGATGAGTTTTGTAGAAGCCGTTCTTGAGCCCTTGAGCACTGTAACGTCCTACATTGCACTTCTCGCGGTTGTTCTTTTCGGCTCCATTAGGTTGAGCAACGGTGATTTGTCGGGAGAGTCACTTACCGTCTTCGTTACCGCGCTATTTCTGATGCTTGCCCCGATCGTGCAGGTGTCTCAGTCCCTTGGCACCTTCTTTGAAGCGCGAGGGGCACTGGACAGAATTAACCGGCTTTTCAGCCTCGAAGTCGAAGATTCAACCGAGTCAGATTCGCTTCCCGGTCCCAGGTCCATCCCCGCTGGCTCCGTTGAGTTTGACTCAGTCTCGTACAGCCGGGAGGGGCAAACGATCTTAGATAACGCATCCATAACGGTGCCCGCAGGCGAGAAAGTGGCGCTCACAGGCGCTTCTGGCGCCGGGAAAACCACCATATTCAGTCTTCTGCTGAAGTTTTACGATGTCTCGTCCGGCCATATCCGTGTTGGAGGACAAGACCTCGAAGACTGGAACAGAAGGGCTCTTCGAACCATGGTTGCGTATGTTGAACAGGAGCCTGACCTACTTCCCGGCACGCTCAGAGAGAACCTGATCCTCGGCACAGAGGAGAGTTTCGGCGACGAAATACTAATCGCCATGCTAGATCAGTTCGGGTTGAAGAAGTTTGCCAGCGCCGATGGACTAAGCAGGTTAGTAGGCTCCGGTAATAGTGGATTGTCGGGCGGGGAGCGACAGCGAGTTGCCATCATCCGCGCTGTCCTTCAAAAATCGCCGGTCATCCTTGTAGATGAGCCAACATCCGCTCTCGATTCAACGTCAGCAGAGCTGTCCATGAGCAGGTTGTTGGAGACCGATTCCACGGTCATCTTCACCTCCCACGATGCAAACATCGTGAGTCTGGCAGAACGGACCCTCGTAGTGGCCGACGGAAAGATCGTCGAAAGCACACCAAAAAGGAGGCAGTCTACAGATGCGTAACCACGTCCTCTTACTGGCGCAACCAGGGGGCCAAGTGCACGGTGACTGGCCTCGAACCCGGCTGGCGGGGCGAGCCTGGTCGCACCGTGAAGCCGTCGGTGGTTTACTATTCGCCGGACTCGGCGACGTTGTTTCAGCCGCTTGTGGGCCGCATGATCGGGTTGCGGATGCGCTAGGCTTTGGCGCGCCGCTCGACACTGGGCTTCCTGTATCGCTGTGATGTATCAGGCCCGTGTTGAGGGCGTCGAGCGCCAGACCGGTACGCAGTGTGGCGCGGATACTCGCCAGCCGGCGATCATCCAAGGAAAAACGTCCATGACGAGCACCACGAGGGCCAGCCCGCGTGCGCGCGAACGTAGGTCAGATCGGCGAGCCAGAGCTGCATCGCGGCGGCAACGAACTTCCGGCTGATCTTGCGGGCACCCCGATGCCCTCGGCCAGCCAGACGCCGAGATTCCCGCGTGCCGGGGGCGATCTGGCCTGGGCGGCGGAGTGATCGCGCGGAGCGTTCTGCGCACGACATCCTTCAAGCCGCCACAGATCGGCTCAAGCACGAACCGGCCCCAGTGTTGGCCGATAAAGCCACGCTCGTCTTCCACATCTCGTTGGCCCGGCGCAGTTGACGGACTTCACGTTCGAGCTCGGCCTGACGGACCCACCTCCGCAACGCTCCACGGTGCACCCCGAACTGACCGGCGGCCCGCCTGATCGCCCCGCAGGCCGAATCAGGGCCCGTCCGAGAGTTCATCGCTCACCGCGTAGCCCGCTGCTAGAACTCAACGCTGTACTTCCTCGGTACCGTCGGACTCTCATCATCTTTCCCGGGCTTGAAAGCCTCCACCAGACCCGGGGCGAACCTGCGACGCAACGGGGTAATGGGCTACTTTTCCGCGCCGAAACGGACCACTTCCCAAGCCGAACTGGACTACCTACATCAGATCAGACGTGGCCGGAGCATGCCGGAACGCGCGATATAAGTGGTTCCTGATGCCCACGGTGAACGCAATGATTGCAATGACGGTGACGCCACAAGCCTTGGGTGCCAACAGACCTGGCCCCTCCTCCCCTCGCCTCGAGGGGAAGGCTCAAGATACTGAGTATCCGGGCGGGGCGTCGGGGCCCGCTGCTTGCTCCGGGGTGGCCCTAGAGGCGCTCGAGGATCATGCCCCGAGTGTCGTTGACGGCCTGAATGGACGCCTCGTCGGTCGCGCTGGTGCTCAGGCTAACGATGGCGCCGTTCTTCTCCGCGAGGGTGCTGTACACCTGCAAGGGCTGACCGTCGCCGACGTCGGTGGTCTGGATCATCGAGTAGCCGTCCTCCGCGTCGGCTTCGAAGGGCTGCTCCTCGACCGTGACGGTTTGGGTGAGGCCCGCCACCTCGACAGTCATGGAGCTGCACTGGTCGAGGTTGACCGCCGCGTTAGCCAGCGGATCGTCCGCGATGGACGAGTCGTAGGCGACGATGTTGAGGTCGTCGATGATCGCGGTGCCGATCGTCAGCGTTTCGGGCGCGATCTGCGAGGAGTCGAAGGAACCCGAGCTCTCCCGGAACGCCTCGTCGCAGGCAGGCGGCTCGACACTGACGTCTTCGAACTCGCCGCTGGTGAGTTCGGCGACCTCCTTGAACTGCGCGATCTCCTCGGGCGTGCCCACGCTGATCTGCTGGTCCTTGTAGGTAATGCCTTCAAGCAGCGTGGTGAAGTCGTGATCTGCGGGCTCCTCCGCCGCGGTATCGTCCGCCGGGGCGGGCGAAGGGCTCTCCGCGTTCTGCGCGTTCGCCGGATCGTCCTGGGCCGTCTCCGGGGCGGAGCCGACAGGATCCTCCTGCTCGCTGCAGCCCGCCACCGCCAGAAGCCCGGCGGCCGCGGCAGTAGCTCCCAAAGCCTTGAGTGTGCGAGTCATAGGTTCTCCCATTCCTGTCATTCGAGGTGTACGGTCGTTTCCTGCGCGCCGCAGGCGCGGTGTCCTTCACTATAGACACCCCCGGCGCCGGGGACGAGGGCGTTGTGCTCGGCGCGGTCCCCGCCGCGCGCCGAACCGGGCGCTCAAATGGAGATCCATGTGCTGGGCCCTGCGCGTGAGCCGTGGCGTCGATAAGCATGAGAAAACCCGCGCAGCGGCACCTGATGTGCCACCGCGCGGGCTGCCCGAAGGTTTAGCTCACGCTACTTCTCGCTGTGGTCGTAGAAGCCCTTGCCGTTTTCGGCGCCGTAGCGGCCCTCGTCGAGGTAGTCCTCCTTGACGGTCTTGACAAAGCGCTCCTGCCACTCGGGGACGTCGCCCTTTTCGATCTCGTTGGACTCGATGGCGTAGAGCGTGCGCAGGCCCACCAGATCCATGATCTCGAACGGACCGTCCGGCGAGCCGGTGGACACCTTCCAGTCATTGTCGATGTCCTCGATCGTGGCGTAACCATCGATCCACAGCTCCTGTGCCGCCCGCAACAGCGGGATGAGCAGGGAGTTGAGGATGTAGCCGCCCTTTTCCTTCTCCAGCACGGCCGGCACCATGCCGATCTCCTCGGCGAACTCGGTCAGCGTCTCCACGAGCCCGTCCTTGGTGCCCTTGTGCGGCATAATCTCGGCGATGTTGCGCACCCAGATGTTGTTGGCAAAGTGGATGTGCAGGAAGTCCTCCTCGCGCCCGCTCGACGGCGCAATGTCGGAGGGCAGCATCGTCGAGGAGTTAGAGCTAAAGATTGCCCCCTCCTTGGCAGCCTTGCCCACCTTGGACCACACGTCGTCCTTGATGTCGGCCTTCTCCGGCACGGCCTCGATAATGAGGTCGGCCTCCTTCACGGCCTCCTCCAAGTCGGACGTCTGCTTCAGGCGCTCGCGGGCCTCGGCGACACCCTCCTTCGTGGCGTCTTCGACCTCGCCGACGTAGCGGTCCTCGAAGGAATCGAAGCGCTTCTTCGCAGCCTCCACCGCGTCATCGTCGATGTCCCACGACGTCACGTTGAAGCCCTTGTAAGCAATCTGGAAGGCAATCTGAGCGCCGAGGACGCCAGCGCCAAGAACGGTCACATTCTTGATGTCAGTCATAAATCCGTCTCCTTGAACGTATCGTTTTTCGGTGACATAACCACGATACGTCCGTTTCGGAGAACCTTCAACGGCTATTGCAAATAATTTCCAAAAATCCACCCAGCCAACGCCGCCTAACCTGCGGAGGACGACTGCCAGGAGGACAGCCCGCCCGGGCCGCCCGCCTCCATCCGGTACACGCCCGTGACCGCGCCCTGCCACCACACGCCCCCGGGCGTGATCGTGCCCACCATCTCCAGGGTGTCCCGCAGCGGGGTGTGGGCGATTCGGTTGCGGGAGGTCACGGCGCCCGTGGAGGCGTCGATAGTAATGGCGTCGAAGGCGAGGCCGGTCACGCCGAAAAGCGGCGGGCGCTCGACGGTGTAGATCGTGTTGTTCGCGGTGGACAGGCGCGGCACGGCCGCAGAGGCGATGGGCTGGGACCAGGAGCGCACGCACTGCCCCCCGGCGGCCTCCGGCACCTCGAAGCGCTCCATACCACCGGTGAAGGCGGCCAGCGGCGGGTTGCTCGGCCCGGCACCCTCCGGCACCGCCGGGTAGGGGTAGCCGTAGGTGCTGGCGACGACCACGGAGGTGCCCACCCCAATCGCCGAGTTCTCCGTGCCGCTGCGCCCTGGGCTAAACAGCGGGGCCGAGCAGACCGGAGCGCCGTCGGCGGCGGAGTAGACCAGCAGGTGCTCCTGGTCGTCGGCGTTGTCCGTGATGGTCACGTACTCGCCGCCCGTGGGTCCGAAGAACGTGGGCGTCGCGCCGGTGCCCCAGCTCAGCTGGCCGGGCTTGCGGGCGCTGCCGCGGTCGTAGGGTTGGCGCCACAGCACCCCGCGGTCGGCCGTCAGCACGTAGAGGGCGTGCGAGGTCGCCACCGCGACGCGCTCGCCGTGGGCGGAGATGGAGTTGTCGATGCGCTCGCCCGCGCCCGGCGTGGCCTGCCCCAGCTGGAACTCGCGCAGCGCGGGGGCAGAATGGTTGCCCTCGTCGGCGGCGAGCACGCCCACGCGCCCGCGGGCCGTGGCCAGCCAGATGTTGCCGGCGGAATCGGGCACGAGCCCGACCACGGAGTCGCCCGGCGCGAGGAGTCCGGCCACGTTGAAGCGCTCGTCGACGGCGATGGTGGCCGCGCCGCCGCCGGTGTTCTTGGCCAGCTTGACCAGCTCGTTGTTCCCCGTGACCAGGACCAGCCGGCCGCGTTCGTCGAGGTAGGCGTAGACGCCGCCGAGCAGGGAGCCCTTGGGGATGTCCATGCTGGCGAGGGTTTTGCCGCTTAGCGGGTCAAGGAGCATGGCCACGGGCGCGCGGTCGATGATTTTCGTGCACAGCGCCCAGATCGCACCGTCAGAATCGGCCAGGATCGTCGGACACGCCGCCGCCTTGACGTGGAAGTCCGCCCGGAGAGGGCCCGGGGCGGGCCCGGCGAACGCGAAGGTGTCGGAGGACTCGGCGTCGCCGTGCATCGTCGCCACGGCCGAGGTCGCGGCTGCTAGGGGCGCGCCCACGGCGAGGGCGGCCGCGGCCAGGAGCGCTGGCAGGGTACGGGAAAACACTCACACAGCATAGAAGCCGCGCCCCGGGCCGTCTAACATATTCCTCCGCGTGAATAGAACCGATTGGAGCACCATGACCGGCCTGCCGCTCATGGCGGCGTTCGCCGTCGCCATCGCCGTTTTGATCCTCATGATCTCGGCCCTGAAGGTCCATCCCTTCCTGTCGCTTCTTGGGGTCTCGCTGGCGTTCGGCCTCGTCGGCGGCGTGCCGCTGCTCGACGCCGTGGGCCCCGACGGCGAGGTTAAGACGCCGGGCATCGCCACCCTCATCGGCGAGGGCTTCGCCGAGACCTTCGCTTCCTTCGGCCTCGTCATCATTTTCGGCACGCTCATCGGCCTCCTCCTCGAGAAGACGGGGGCGGCCTTTCAGCTCGCCGACGCCCTCGTGCGCGTCATCGGCACCCGCCACCCGGTCCTGGCCATCGAGCTGATGGGCTGGGTGGTTTCCATCCCTGTGTTCAGCGACTCCGGCTACGTCATCCTCAACCCGGTGCGCAAGGCCTTGGCCCAGCGCACCGGGGCTTCCCCCGTCGCCATGGCGATCGCCCTGTCGGCGGGCCTGTTCACCTCACACGTGTTCATCCCGCCCACCCCGGGGCCGATCGCCGCGGCCGCGAACCTGGGGCTGGAGGACAGCCTGCTGCTCATCATCGGGCTCGGCGCGCTCGTCTCCCTGCCGGCGCTCGCGGTGGCTTACGCCTACGCGGTCTACATCGGCTCGCGCATCACCACCCCGGAGAGCGAGGCCGTGCCGGACGGGGACGTCGCGGCGGCCTACGAGAAGCTGCGCGCCTCCTACACGCGCCTGCCGTCGACGGCGCTGTCCGTCTCCCCCATCCTCGCCCCGATCCTGCTCATGGCCGCAGGCTCCGTGGCCACCGCGCTGGACTACCGCGAGGGCGCCGGGGCGCTCGTGGTCTTTCTGGGCACCCCGACGATCTCGCTGGCCATCGGGTTCGTCCTAGCGTTCTTCCTGCTCGTGCAAACCGGCATGGCGGGCAGCTTCCACTCCTTCACGGAGGAGGGGCTGCGCACCGTCGGGCCGATTTTGCTCATCACCGCCGCCGGCGGGGTGCTCGGACGCGTAATCGCGGCGACGGACGTGGTGGACTTCATCGCGGACAACGCCACGCAGCTGTCCCACCTGGGGCTGCTGTTCCCTTTCCTCGTCACCGCGATGTTCAAGACGGCGCAGGGCTCGACAACTGTCGCGATGGCCACCACCTCCAGCATCGTCGCCCCGCTGCTGCCCGCGCTCGGGCTGGCCGACCCCGTCGAGGTGGGGCTGGCCGTGATGGCGATTGCCGCCGGCTCCCTCGTCGTCTCCCACGCCAACGACAGCCACTTCTGGGTGGTCACCAACCTTTCGCAGCTCACTCCGCAGCAGTCCTACCGCTCGCAAACGGTGGTGACGGCCCTGATGGGGGTCGCGTCCATGGCGTTCATCTGGGTTCTCGGGCTGGTTCTGGCCTAGTGCGTGTCAGATCTGGCGCCTTTTAGACTGTCCCCATGACCAGCTACCTCTCCCCAACCACAAAGGTCCGGGTATCCGACCTGAAGGCGAAGAAGCGCTCCGGCGAAAAGTGGGCCATGCTCACCGCCTACGACTACTCCACGGCGCGCGTTTTCGCCGCCGCGGGGATCGAGTGCCTGCTCGTGGGCGACTCGGCCGCCAACGTCGTCTTCGGCTACGAGACGACCAACCAGGTCTCCCTCGACGAGATGGCCTACCTCGCCGCCGCGGTGGTGCGCGGTGCGGGCAACGCGCTCGTGGTTGTGGACCTGCCCTTCGGCACCTACGAGGCCAGCGACGAGCAGTGCGTCAAAAGCGCCACCGAGCTCGTCCGCCGCAGCGGCGCGCACATGGTCAAGCTCGAGGGCGGGGCACGGATGGCGGGGCGGATCCGCGCGCTGAAAAACGCGGGCCTGGCCGTGTGCGCCCACGTGGGGTTCACCCCGCAGTCGGTGGACAACCTCGGCGGTTTCAAGGTGCAGCGGGCCTCCGTGCAGGAGGACACGGACGCCGTCGTCGACGCCGGGGCGGACATGGTCGTCTTCGAGATGGTCCCGGCGGCGCTCGCCGCGCAGATCACGCAGGCCTGCCCCATCCCCACCATCGGTATCGGCGCGGGCGCGGGCACCGACGCGCAGGTGCTGGTGTGGCAGGACTTGGCCGACCTGCCCGCCGGCGGGCGTAGGCCGCGCTTCGTGCGCCAGTTCGGCGCCGTTGGCGAGGAGCTGGCGCGCGCCGCCGCGGCCTACAAGCAGGCAGTGGCGGAGGCCACGTTCCCCACCGACGAGCACACGTTCTAGACCGCCACGTTGTCTATCAGCCGCGTCGATCCCACCCGCGCGGCCACCAGCAGCCGCTTCGGGCCCGCGTAGCCCGCGGCGACCGGTTCGAGCCCCGCCGTGGTGAGCTCGAGGTAGTCGAGGTCGACGCCCTCGGTGGCGTCGATAAGCATGCGCGCCTTATCGACGTCCTTCGTGGCCAAAGCCTGCGACAGCACGCGCGCCACCTCGGCCTCACGCGGAGACAGGTAGCGGTTGCGCGAGGACATCGCCAGCCCCGATTCTTCGCGCACGATCGGGCAGCCGTGGACGCGCACGGGCAGGTTGAGGTCCTCCACCATCTGCCGGATGAGCACGAGCTGCTGGTAGTCCTTCTCCCCGAAGAAGGCGTCGGTGGCGCGGGTGAGGGCAAACAGCTTGGCGACGACCGTGAGCACCCCGGCGAAGTGCGTCGGGCGCGACGCGCCCTCCAAAATCGCGCCGGTGGGGCCGGGATGGATGGTGGTGCGCGGGCCCGCCGGGTACATCGTGGCCACGCTCGGGGCGAAAACCGCGGCGACGCCCTCCCCCTCGAGCAGGGCGAGGTCCTCGGCGAGCGTGCGCGGGTAGGCGTCGAGGTCCTCGCCCGGGGCGAACTGGAGGGGGTTAACAAAGATGCTCACCACCACTGGCGCGTCCAGCTTCGCCGCCTCGCGCACGAGGGAGAGGTGGCCCTCGTGCAGCGCCCCCATGGTGGGCACGAGGCTGATGGCCGTGGCACCGCCGAGGGCACCGTGCAGCTCGTCGGGAGTGTGGGTGAGTGCAGTCATGCCGGACAGGCTACTCCCCCGGGGTCCGGCCGAAGGTGATAAGTTACGCGTGTCAACTCCAGTTACCCGTGGGACCGCCAGGAGGAACCCATGACCCACCGCCGCTTCACCCGCCGCGACTTCTTCACGGCCGCCGCCACCGCCGCAGCAGCAGGTGCCCTCGCGCCGCGCGCCGCCGCTCAGCCCCGCGTGCTTGGCACGGTGCTCGACTACTCGGCGGGCGTGCCCACGGGCCGCTCCGTCCGGGCCGCCGGCCACCTTGGCGCCGTGCGCTACGTCTCCCAGCCACGCCCGGGCGCGTCCTGGATGCGCGGCAAGCCCGTCCTATCCAACGAAACGGAGGATTTCCGCGTCAACGGGCTCGCCACGGCCTCCGTCTACCAGTACGGCAAAGGTGACACTGCGGACTGGCTGGCCGGAGCCGCCGGGGCCACCACCCACGCCCCGCAAGCCATCGCGCTGCACCGCGCCGCGGGCGGGCCGACGGGGCGCCCGATCTACGTGGCCATCGACGATAACCCCACCCGCGCCCAGTACGACTCCCAGATTCGCCCCTACCTGCGCGCCTTCTCGGCTGCGCTGGGCGCCGCCGGGTACCAGACGGGAGTGTACGGCAACTACAACGTGATCCAATGGTGCGTCGAAGATGGCATCGGCACCTACTTCTGGATGCACGACTGGGGCTCCGGCGGCCGCATCCACCCCCGCGCCCAGCTGCACCAGCCCTCGGGCCGGCGGACCTTTATCGACGGCGTCGAATGCGACGTCAACAACGTTTTCGCCACCGACTGGGGCCAGTGGACGCCCGGCGGCGCTTCTCTCCCGCCAGCCCCCGGCCCGCTTCAGCAGGCGGTGCAGGCCTCCAGCCAAGCCTCCTCGCAGCTGCCCGTTGACCAGGTGGTAAGCGCCGCCCGGGCAATACTGGGCAAGTAAAAAAAGGGGACCTCGCGGTCCCCTTTTTCTTCTCTTCCGGTCTTAGTGGTCGACCGGGGCCTCGACGCCCACACCCGTCAGGGAGCGGACCTCCATCTCCGCCTGGAGGTGGTCGAGGTTGTCGGGCTTGCCCAGGAACGTGCCCACCACGCCGGCGAGGAAGGCCAGCGGGATGGAGACGATGCCGGGGCTGGTCAGCGGGAAGATCGCCCAATCAGCGTCCGGGAACATCGCGTTCGGCGCGCCGGAGACAGCCGGCGACAGGATGATCAGCAGCAGGGCCGAGCCCAGGCCGGTGTAGATCGAAGCGACGGCACCGGTGGTGTTGAAGCGCTTCCAGTACAGCGAGTACAGGATGGTCGGCAGGTTCGCCGAGGCCGCGACGGCGAAGGCCAGGGAGACCAGGAAGGCGACGTTCTGGCTCATCGCCAAGATGCCGAGCACGATAGCGACGATGCCGATGACCACCACGGTGATGCGGGAGACGCGAACCTGCTCCGCCTCGGTCGCCTGGCCGTCGCGAAGCACAGCGTCGTAGACGTCGTGGGCGATGGACGCGGAGGCCGTAATCGCCAGGCCCGCGACGACCGCCAGCACGGTGGCGAAGGCGACGGCAGAGATGAGCGCCATGAAGATGGATCCGCCCAGCTCGAAGGCGAGCAGCGGCGCTGCCGCGTTCGCCGCACCGGGCGCGGCCAGGATGCGGTCCGGGCCGACGAGGGCCGCGGCGCCGTAGCCGAGGACCAGGGTGAGCAGGTAGAAGGCGCCGATAAGGACGATGGCCCAGGTCACGGACTTACGCGCTTCCGTCGCGGTGGGCACGGTGTAGAAGCGCATGAGCACGTGCGGCAGGCCGGCGGTACCGAGGACCAGGGAGAGGCCGAGCGAGATGAAGTCGATCTGCGAGGTCAGCGTGGCGCCGTAACGCAGACCAGGGGCGAGGATCTCAGAGGCCTCGTAGCCCTGCTCCTGGATGTACTGGGAGCCCGCGTGCATGTCCACGGCGTCGCTGAACAGGGTGTTGAACCCGCCCCGCACGGCGACGAACACCAAAACGGTCATGATGGCCACACCGCCGATGAGCAGCACGGCCTTAATCATCTGCACGTAGGTGGTGCCCTTCATGCCGCCGATGAGCACGTAGGCGATCATGACGATGCCGACGACCAGCACGCACGCGGCCTGGGCGCCGAAGGAGTGCAGGTTGAGCAGCACCGAGACGAGCGAGCCGGCGCCCGCCATCTGCGCGATCAGGTAGAACAGCGAGACGAACAGGGTGCCGAAGGCGGCCGCGACGCGGACCGGCTTCTGGCGCAGGCGGAAGGACAGCACATCCGCCATGGTGAAGCGGCCAACGTTACGCAGCGGCTCGGCCACCAGCAGCAGCGCCACGAGCCACGCCACGAAGAAGCCGATGGAGTAGAGGAACCCGTCGTAGCCCGTCAGCGCGATCGAGCCGACGATGCCCAGGAACGAGGCTGCAGAGAGGTAGTCGCCGGCGATGGCCAGGCCGTTTTGCGTGCCGGAGAAGGAGGCGCCGCCGGTGTAGAAGTCGGCGGACTCGCTCGTGGTCTTCCCGGCGCGGGTGACGATGAAGAGGGTGACGATGATGAAGACGGCAAAGATAGCGATGTTGAGCAGCGGGTTGCCCACGCCCTCGGCTTCCGCCGCCTCCTGAGCCAGGTACAGGGTATTCATCTCTTTCTAGCCCTCCATCTCTTCACGGATGCGCGCCGCGCGCGGCTCGATGTTCTTGTTGGCGTAGACCACGTAGGCCCACGTGATGAGGAACGTTGTCACGAACTGGAGAATGCCCAGCCAGATACCTACGTTCAGCCCCAGGAAGGGTTGTGCCATGGCGTCGGCGAAGAACGTCGCCACGAGGACGTAGAAGAGGTACCAGATGAAAAACGCCGCGGAGACCGGGAAGGTAAACCCCCGGTACGCCTTGCGCAGTCCTTGAAACTCGGGGCTTTTCTGCATCGCCTCGAATTCGCCCGGGGAGGGCTCGCGGCGGGTGGGGACGCGGGTCGATCCTTGGGACACGGCCTCATCCTTTCTTTGCTCTGTCACTGAAAATGCCGTTGCAGGCAGCACTATGGTGCGCGCAACCAGACATGAAGAATGTAACCCAATGCACACGAGCAAAAGATAGGTTTTGCCTTACTACGCGTCAGGCGCTCCCCCCGCCACCCCCGGCAGGCCCCCTCACCTGCCTAAACGAAAGATAGTATGTGTACCCCCGCGGTCTTAACGGCTCTCCGGGAACACGCGGGGATCGCCCCACATACGCCCGCTCTCCACGGCGCCCAGCGCCGCCACGTCCTCCGCGTCGAGCTCGAGCTCCACCGCGGCGAGGTTTTCCACCAACCGCTGCGGGTTCGCCGTTTTCGGGATCACCGAGCACCCCAGCCCCATGAGGTACGCCAAGACGACCTGCGCCGGGGTGGCCCCGTGCTTGTCGGCGACGGCCACGATCTCTGGGGCGTCGAAGTTCGCGCCACGCGCCAGGGGCGCCCATGCCTCCGTGAGCACGCCCTTTTCGCGGTGGTACTCGCGCAACTCCGGCTGGGTGAAGCCGACGTGGAGCTCCACCTGGTTGAGCGCGGGGACAACCCCGGTTGCCTCGATTACCTCATCGAGGACCTCCGGGTAGAAGTTGGCCACGCCAACGGACTGCAGCTGCCCCAGGCCCTGCAGCTTAGTCAGCTGATCGAAGGCCTCGGTGTAGAGCCCGCGCTGGGGCCACGGCCAGTGCACGAGATACAGGTCCACGAAGTCCAGGCCGAGGCGCTTCAGCGACTCCTGGTAGGCCTCGCCCGCGCGGTGCTGGTCGTCGTTCCACAGCTTGGTGGTGACGAAGAGCTCCTCGCGGGTGACGTCCCCGGCCGCGATCGCGTCTCGGATCGCCTTTCCTACCTCGGCTTCGTTGCCGTAGAGCGCTGCGGTATCAATGTGCCGGTAGCCGAGCTCGATGGCGGTGCGGACAATCGTGCCCACCTCCTCCCCCGGGAGCTTGTAGGTGCCCAGGCCGAGCAGGGGCAGGTCGTAACCGTCGTTGAGGGTGGTAACAGGAATGCGCATGGCCCCTATTGTGCCACCGGAAGGCGGCGCAAGGGGCCAGCAGCTTGGCCGAGAGACGGCGCGCTAGTTCGCGTCGAGCAGGTCGATGACGAAAACGAGGGTGCGCCCCGACAGCGGGTGCCCGCCGCCCGCGGGGCCGTAGGCCTTCTCCGGCGGGATGGTCAGTTCTCGGCGGCCGCCGACCTTCATGCCGGGGATACCCTCCTGCCAGCCTTCGATGAGGCCCGCGAGCGGGAACTCCGCGGCCTCGCCGCGGTCCCAGGAGGAGTCGAACTCCTCGCCGGTTTCGTAGTCCACGCCAAGGTAGTGGACCTTGACGTAACCGCCGGCGACGGCCTCGTCCCCTTCGCCGATGGTGAGGTCCTCGATCACGAGGTCTACGGGGGCCGGCTCCTGCGGAACCTCAATGCTGGGCTTTTCCATAATGAATACTCCTTAATTAACGAAAAACCGCCGAGAATGCGCTCCCAAGTATAAGGGAAACGTCACTCTCGGCGGTACGGGTACTCCGGGCTCGGGCGGCCTAGCGCTGGTCGCGCGGCAGGAAGGGGCGCTGGGTGGCGCCGGTGTAAATCTGGCGCGGGCGGTTGATCTTGGAGTTCATCTCCAGCTGCTCGCGGTAGTGGGCGATCCAGCCCGGGAGGCGGCCGATGGCGAACAGGACGGTGAAGAAGTCCGTGGGGAAGCCCATCGCCCGGTAGATCAGGCCGGTGTAGAAGTCGACGTTCGGGTAGAGCTTGCGGGAGATGAAGTAGTCGTCCTTCAGGGCGATCTCCTCCAGCGACAACGCCAGGTCCAGCAGCTCGTCGCCGCCGAAGTGCTCGAGCACCTCGTGGGCGGTGTCCTTGACGATGGCCGCGCGCGGGTCGTAGTTCTTGTACACGCGGTGGCCGAAGCCCATGAGGCGCACGCCCTTTTCCTTGTTCTTCACGCGGTTCATGAAGTCGGTGGCGTCGCCGTCGTGGTTGTTCTTGATGTCCTCCAGCATCTCCAGGACGGCCTGGTTAGCGCCGCCGTGCAGCGGGCCGGCGAGCGCGTTGATGCCGCCGGCAATGGAGACGAACATGTTGGCCTGGGCGGACGCGATCATGCGCACGGTGGAGGTGGAGCAGTTCTGCTCGTGGTCGGCGTGCAGGATGAGCAGCTTGTCCAGGGCCTTGACCAGGATCGGGTCGATCTCGTAGGGCTCCGTGGGGTAGCCGAACATCATGCGCAGGAAGTTCTCGCGCGCGTTCAGGGAATTGTCCGGGTACATGTAGGGCTTGCCCTGGGAGGCGCGGTAGGCGTAGGCGGCAAGCATGGGCACCTTCGCCATGAGGCGGACGGTGGCCTTGTCCAGCTGCGCCTCATCCAGCGGGTCGAGCTGGTCCTGGTAGTACGCGGAGAGAATGTTGACCGAGGAGGCCAGCACCGCCATCGGGTGGGCGTTGCGCGGGAAGACGTTGAACGCCGCCTTGAAGTCTTCGTCAAGAAGCGTGTGGTGGCGGATCTCCTGGTTGAAGGACTCGAGCTGCTCGCTCGTCGGCAGCTCGCCGCGAATGAGCAGGTAGGAGACCTCGTTGAAGGTGGCATTGTTGGCCAGGTCGGCGATGTCGTAGCCGCGGTAGCGCAGAATGCCTTCCTCGCCGTCGATGTAGGTGATCTTGGACTCGGTGGAGCCGGTGGAGACGTAGCCCGGGTCGAAGGTGACCAGGCCCGTCTCGCTGAGGAGCTTGCCCAGCACGAAACCGTCGTTGCCTTCGGTCGCGCGCATGATGTCCATCTCGTACTCACCACCGGGGTAGTGGAGTACGGCCTTGTCGTTGTTTTCGGAAGCCACTTTTTACCTTTCCACGAAATAGGGGCGCCCCCCAAACACCACCCCGCGGTGCCCACGCTGGGATACTCCGGGCGTTGGGATACCTCGGGGTGGCCTTCTTAAGGGGAGGATCTCTGTAGGAGCCAATCCTAGCAAAGTTTGTGATACGCACGACAACATTCGCGCTTTTGAACCCCCACCACAGTTGACCCCGCTCAACACCGGTAGTGCATACTGTTATGCAAACTTCGCAACTGCTTAAGGAAGGGCCGCAATGAGCTCCTACCCCGCCATCCCCACCGACCTCATCCCCGCTGACGGCCGCTTCGGATG
This sequence comes from Corynebacterium auris, assembly GCF_030408575.1. Lineage (NCBI taxonomy): Bacteria > Bacillati > Actinomycetota > Actinomycetes > Mycobacteriales > Corynebacteriaceae > Corynebacterium > Corynebacterium auris. Next base: position 691,981 of record NZ_CP047047.1, on the reverse strand, counting down.
CGGCCCCTCCAAGATCCGCGGCGAGCAGATCCACGCGGTAGCCCAGGCCGCCGACACCGTCCTCGGCACCTCCCACCGGCAGCCGCCGGTGCAGAACGTGGTGGGCGCCATCCGCGAGGGCCTCGCCGAGCTGTTCGCCCTGCCGGAGGGCTACGAGGTCGTCCTCTCCCTCGGCGGCGCGACCGCCTTCTGGGACGCCGCCACCTTCGGGCTCATCGAGCGCGCCTCCGCCCACCTGTCCTTCGGCGAGTTCTCCTCGAAGTTCGCGAAGGCCGCCGCGAAGGCACCGTGGCTCGCCCCGCCAGAGGTGGTCACCGCCGAGCCCGGCTCGGCCCCCTCCCCGGGCGAGCTCGCGGACACCGACGCGGACGTCGTGGCGTGGGCGCACAACGAGACGTCGACAGGCGTGATGCTCCCCGTCACCCGCCCCAACGCCTCCTCGCTCGTGCTTGTCGACGCCACCTCGGGCGCCGGGGGCCTGCCCTTCGACGCCTCGGCGGCCGACGTCTACTACTTCTCCCCGCAGAAGTGCTTCGCCGCCGACGGCGGACTCTGGCTGGCGGCGATGAGCCCGGCGGCGCTCGAGCGCGTGGAGAAGATCGCCGCCTCCGGCCGCTTCATCCCGGCGTTTTTAGACATCAAGACCGCCGTGGACAACTCGCGCAAGAACCAGACGTACAACACCCCGGCCGTGGCCACGCTCGTCATGCTCGCCAACCAGGTGGAGTGGATGAATGATCACGGCGGGCTCGCTGGGATGGTTGCGCGCACGGAGGCGTCGTCACGCGTGCTCTACTCTTGGGCCGAGGCCCACGACCTAGCCACTCCCTTCGTCGCCGACCCCGCGGCGCGCTCCCTGGTCGTCGGCACCATTGACTTCGACGAGTCAGTCGACGCCACCGAGCTCGCCGCGGCGCTGCGCCGCAACGGGATCGTCGATACGGAGCCCTACCGCAAGCTGGGGCGCAACCAGCTGCGCATCGGCATGTTCCCCGCGGTGGCCGCGGCGGACGTGGAGAAGCTCACCGCGGCCATCGACTTCCTTCTGGAACACGGCGTCGGGCGCGCACGTTAGCCGCAGCGCATGAGTTAAGCTGGTCACATTGCCTACGGCCTCGTCCACGCCCTCAATCGACTGAAGGAGTTTGAATGCGCGAGCTGCACCTCATCGAGGAGGAATCGACGGAGACCTTCTACGTTCTCCGCGACGCGGACGGCGTCCGCTACCAGCTCGCGCGCGCCGAGCTCGACGGGAGCACTGAACCCGCCGATGAAACCCCCACCTTCACCGAGGTCGCGGCCGAGCGCAGCCTGCCCGAGCCGGACCCGCGCTTCTCGACGCCCCTATCGCTGCGCCCCAACGAGATCCAGTCGCGCATCCGCGGCGGCGCCACCCCCGAGGAGCTCGCGGAGGAGATGGGGGTGGCCGTCAGCCGCCTCGAGGTCTACGCCCACCCGGTTCTCCTCGAGCGCGCGCAGGTCGCCGAGGCGGCGAAGCAGTCGCACCCTGTGCGCGAAAACGGCCCGGCCAAGCTGACCCTCTTCGAGATCCTCGCTACCGCCTTCGCGGCCCGCGGCCACTCCATTTCCGCCGCTACCTGGGACGCCACCCGCGAGCCCGGCGACGACTGGGTGGTCCACCTGCGCTGGCAGGCCGGGCTGAGCGACAACGAGGCACTGTGGTCGTTTAGCCGCTCGATGGGCTCCGCTCCCACCACGGAAGCGCGCAACGCCGCGGCCGCCGACCTGACCGACCCCGACTTCGCGCCGCCAGTGCGCTCGCTGACCGCGGTCAACGACGCCAACGACGCTCCCCCGGGGCCCGCCGCGGGCACTGGGGCCGCGGACAGCGGGGACGCCGAAGACGTCGTTGCCGAGGGCGACTTCCTCCAGCACCCCGAACCCGAATCCCGGCCCCAGAAGCGCTCGCGCCGCGCCGTCACCCCGCACTGGGAAGACGTCCTGCTCGGCGTGCGCACCAACACGAAGCGCCCGCGCAAGTAAAGGGAAAACGATGAACTACCCCGCCGTTGTCACCGTCTGGTTCGTCACCGCCGCCGACCCCGCCGCCGTCCTAGGCGGCGAGCCCCGGGCGGACCGCGGCTTCGGGCGCAAGCTGCTCGCCCAGCTCAACCCCTCCTGGCCCATCACGCCGATCGGAGAGTTCCCCCTCAACCGCTCCTCCACCCCGGGCCCGGCGGAGTTCTACATCGCGGGTTACCCCGGCGTGGCGGTGGTGCGCACCTTCGTCGAGGACGTCTCCGTCCTCTCACAGGCGCTGCCGCAGCTGCGCGCGAGCCTGCCCTCCTCCGACACCTATATTTTCGCCGCGGGCACCGACAGCGACTTCGCCGGCTTCGCCCACTTCGCCGGCACGCAGGTGCGCCGCGCCTTCGCCGCGACCCGCAACGCCGTCCTCGAGGATGTCGGCCTTCCCGACCCCTTCGAGCTTCCCTTCTGGGCGGGCGAGGAGGCCGAGCAGGTCGGCGGGATTTCTTTGCCCTTCGACCCGGCCGACCTCGCCCGTGTGGCCGAGGAGAACTGGATCGGCGTTCCGGTCTCACCCGCCGGACCCGATATCCACGTCGTGGGCTACGCCGTTGACGGGCGCCCGGAGCCCAAGATCGACTCGCCCGCACCCACCACTAAGCCCACCACTAAGACTGTCTCCGAGGTCGCCGCCGCATTCGCCGCGGGTGAGGCGGGCTACGACGACTACGAGGTCACGGAATCCTCCGAGGCCGAGGGCGACGAGTTCGCCAGGCTTGCCGACGCCACCGTCGCCGCCGCCCGCCGCGTCGGCCGCGGTATCAAGCGCCAGGCGCGCACCGTGCGCGAGCGCATCGCCGAGCGCATCCGGCACTCGGACCGCTAGGCGCCTGCCTGGCGCGCCCTTTCGTAGAAGGCGACGGCGGCCGAGGTGGCGACGTTGAGCGAGTCCGTGCCCTCGGCCATCGGGATCTTCGCGCGCACGTCGGTGGCGCGCATCGCGTGTTCGGTCAGGCCCGGCCCTTCCGCGCCGACGAGGAGCGCAACTTTGTCGTTTTCCCGGCCGGCCAGGGCGTCCTTGATGTGGACGGCGCCGTCGGCGGGCGTGAGGGAGACGAGCCACCAGCCTTCGTCGCGAAGCTGCTCCAGCGAGCGCTGCCACGTCGTGCTCGTGCCGTCCAGGTGGGCGAACGGGGTGCGCAGCGCGTGGCCCATGGACACGCGGACGCTGCGCCTGTAGAGCGGGTCGGCGGTGGCGGCGCCGAAAAGCACGCCGTCGACGCCCATGCCGGCGGCGTTGCGGAAGATGGAGCCGATGTTCTCGTGGTCGCCGACCCCCTCGAGGACGACGACGGTGCGGGCGCCTTCGATGACCTCGGCGACGCTCAGCGGGGCGGGGCGCTCCCCCACCGCGAGCAGGCCGCGGTGCATGTCGTAGCCGGCGACCGAGCCAAGCAGCTCGCGGGTGACCTCGTAGACGGGCACGCCCGGCGGCAGCTGGGCGCCGAAGTCGGCGAGGAAGGAATCGAGCCGGCCGCCGAAGCCGATGACGCTGCGGACGGGGAAGCGGGATTCGACGAGGCGGCCGCACACGAGGGGGCCCTCGGCGAAGACGAGGTCTTTCTTTGTGTCCGAGTGCTTCAGGTCGCGGATGTCGTCGAGGCGCGGGTCGGCGGGGTCGGTGATGGTGGTGCGGCGCGTCATCCCAGGGCCTCCATGATCGGGCCGTGGGCGAAGAAGACGACGAAGAGCGCGGAGATGACCCACATGATCCAGTGGATCTCTTTGCGCTTGCCCGCAAACAGCGCCATCAGCGTAAACGAGATGAAGCCCACGCCGATGCCGTCGGCGATGGAGTAGGTAAACGGCATGGTGGCGATGGTGAGGAAGGCAGGCAGGGCGATGTAGAACTTCGACCACTCGATGGTGCCCACCTGCATCATCATGAGTGCGCCCACGACGACGAGGACGGGGGCGGCGGCCTCGATGGGCACGATGCCGTAGAGCGGGGTGAAGAACATGGCGAGCAGGAACAGCACGCCGGTGACCACGTTGGCCAGCCCGGTGCGGGCGCCGTCGGCGATGCCCGCCGAGGAGTCCACGAAGACGGTGTTGGACGAGGAGGACGCGGCGCCGCCGAGGACAGCGCCGAAGCCCTCGACGACCAGGGCGCGCTTCAGGTTGGGCAGCTCGCCGTTGTCGTCGGTCAGCTGCGCCTGGCGGCCCAGGGCGGTCATGGTGCCCATCGCGTCGAAGAAGTTCGCCAAAACGAGGGTGAACACGAGCAGCGAGGCGGCGACGACGCCGGCGTGGACGAAGGCGCCGAAGAGGTCGACGTCGCCGACGATGGACAAGTCGGGCACCCCGCCGAGGGAATCAGGCAGGGAGGGCACCGCCAGCGCCCACCCCGAGGGCGAATCGGCGGCAGAGCCGGCGCCGACGACAGCCTCGACGATCAGGGCGATGACCGTGGTGGCCACGATGCCGAGGAACAGCCCGCCGGGGATGTTGCGGATCACGGCGAAGCCGCAGATGAGGAGGCCGATGACGAAGACGAAAGTGGGCCACGAGGCAATCGAGCCGTCGATGCCGAGCTGGACCGGAACGGTAGTCATCGCCTCGTCGGGAACGCGGCGGACAAATCCGGCGTCAACGAGCCCGATGAGCGCGATGAACATGCCGATGCCGACGGACATCGCCGCCTTCATCGAATCCGGGATGGCACGGAAGACGGCGGTGCGGAAACCGGTGACGGCGAGGATGCAGATGATGATGCCGTCGATGACGACCAGCCCCATCGCCTCCGGCCAGGTCAACCCCTGCTGGCCGACGAGGGTCACGGCGACGAGCGTGTTGAGCCCCAGGCCCGTTGCGATGCCGAAGGGGTACTTGGCCACCACGCCGAACAGGATGGACATCACGCCGGCCGCGAGGGCCGTCGCCGCCGCGACCTGGGGGACGCCGAGGACCACGCCCTCGCGGTCCGGGCTCGTTCCGATGATCAGCGGGTTCAGCAGGACGATGTAGGCCATGGCGAAGAAGGTGACCACTCCGCCGCGCACCTCGGTGCCTACCGTGGAGCCGCGCTCGGTGATGTGAAAAAATCGGTCGAGCCCTCCGCCGGGGCGGCGCCGTGCTGTGGATTCGCTGGTACTCACGTACTGCTTCCCTTCGTTGTGCGTTCTCGCGCGATGAAGTTGTCGGTCTAAGCCTGTCACCGCCGGGGCGAAATGAGAAATTGAGGAGTATTGTCGTGCAGGTTTTTTCCTTCGTGGTCACGGAGGGCACCGTCGTCGACGCGCCCGCCTACGCCCGGGCCCTCCGCGCGCTCGGTGTGTCCGCGGCCGATTTGAACCGCCTTCGCGTGCGCCTCTCCCTCGTCTCGGGCACCCGCCGGGCGGTAATCGAGGTCAGCGGCGGCCTCGCGGCGCTTTCCCTGCGCCCGCTGACCCCCTCGCCCGAGGAAATCACCGTCGATTCCTCCCCGCTGCGCGACGAGCGGGAAAACCCGGCCGTGCACGGCCCCGACTGCGGGTGGCAGCGCTTCGCCCTCGCCTCGCTGTCCACGCACGAGGGCCTGCTTATCGACGCCCACTCCCGCGTCCCCCAGGCCATCGCCGCGGCCCTGCTCACTATCGCGACCGACGGCACCGCGCGCGTGCGGGTATCGGGGCACCCGCATACGACGCCCTCTATCGCGCTGGACGGCGTGCTGGACATCCTCGCGTGGCGGGGCGCGACGATCGATCCCGCCCCGGCCGGCTTCCGCGTCGCAGATCTCATGGAGGCGGAAACCTGGCTGGTCGACCCGGTCTACGGAGCGCGCCTCGTCTCCGGTTGGCGCGAGTACGCCGCGACCGTCGGCGGACGCACCGCGCTGCAACGCGCCGGGCTTCCGACGCACAGGGAGGTCAACGAGCTGCGTCGGGCGCGGGCCTCGTCGTTCTAAACAGTTTGTACGAGCCCAGTATCACGCGCCCAGTACCACGCGCCTAGTACAGGGGCTTTTCGTCGTCGTAAGGCGTGCCCGCGGAGCTGGCCTCCGTGTCAACCTCGGTGTCGGAGTGCGCCCCACAGCCGTAGCTGGCGGCCACGACGCGCCCGTCGGCGGAGTACTCGTTGGTGCACACCCCGAAGTTGTCGCCGACGGGCTCACCCAGCGGCACCCAGAACGCGCAACTGCGACAGTGCAGGGTGGCCTGCTCGGCGAACTCGCTGTTGGGACCGAACTCGCCGGTGCGCCAGCGCGTTTTCGCGTCCTCTAACCCGGCGCGGGTGAGGTAACGCTTGGTGTCGCGCCCGGCGAAGGTCACGGCGTCGCGGGAGAAGGAATCCTCGGTGAGGCGGTCGTCGTCGGGCGCGGGCGCCATGAGGTCGCCCGGGCCGAGGTCCCCGGGCCGCAGGCGCTCGGAGTAGGGCACCCAGTCGGGCGCCTCGAGGGCGTCGCCGCTCGGCGAGGGAACGAGCGCAACCTCGTTGACGGTGACCCAGGTGGAGCCGGTGGCGCAGGCCACGACCGCGTTCCACTCCCAGCCCGGGTAGCCCGGCTCGTCCGCCGCGAAGCGGTGGGTGGCCACGTTGGGGCTTACCCCCGCCACGCCGATGTGCTCGCCCACCTCGCCCCCGGCGATCTCTTCGAGGGCCTCCCTGGCGGTGGCGACGGCCCGGTCCCCCAGCAACGGGCGGCGGGGGCGGGAGGAACGGGAAGATCTGGTGGAAGCAGACACGCACTCATTATGCGTGAGGTGGTGCATGATAGTGAGCATGGGTCTTTCTGCGCGCGCCTTTTGCTACCTCGCCGTGCTTTCCGTCGTGCTGCCCGGCGCGGCGGCGTGCTCGGCCGCCGCCGAAGGTCCGGAGCAGCTGCAGGCGGTCGTCCAGGCCCGCTACGACTTTGACCCCGGCAGCTTCACCCAGGGCCTCGAGGTCGCCGAGGACGGCACCCTCTACGTGGGCACCGGCCAGGAGGGCGAGTCGCGGGTGTACCGCCGCACGGTCGAGGGCGACGAGCTGGTCAGCGCCGGGCTCGATCCGGAGTACTTCGGCGAGGGCATCACCCGCGCGGGCGAGCACCTGTGGCAGCTGACCTGGCGCAACGGGGTGGCCATCCAGCGCGACGCCGAGACGCTGGAAGAGACGGGGCGTGCCGGAATCGACGGGGAGGGCTGGGGCCTGTGCGCGCGCCAGGACGAGCTGATCTATTCCGATGGCACCAGCTACCTGCGGCGGATGGACCCCGAGACGATGCAGGAGCGCGAGCGCTTCGAGGTCACCCTGGAGGGCAGCCCCGTCAGCGGGATCAACGAGCTCGAGTGCGTGGGCGGCGCGGTGTACGCCAACGTCTTCCTCACCACCGATATCCTCCGCATCGACGCCGACTCGGGCGCGGTCACGGCCGTGATCGATGCGTCCGGGCTGGAGAACAACGCAGCCCCCGACCCGAATAACGTCCTCAACGGCATCGCTCACATCCCGGGCACCGACGAGTTCTACCTCGCGGGCAAACGCTGGCCCGACCTGTACCGCGTCAGTTTCGAACCCGCCGGTTAGACTCACCGCCATGAGCTCAACCAAGAAGGTGCCCGCCTGGGCGCAGCTGCTCGTCCTTGTCGTGGGCGTCGCCCTCGTCGTGGGCGGCTTCGCGCTCTTCCTTGAGTGGCAGCGCTCCCGGCCCATCACCCCGCCGGGCGAGCTGCGGGTGGAAGTAGCCAACGGGGACTCCGTGCTCCTCGTGGAGCCGTACACCATCTGCGAGCTCGACGAACAGTGCGACGGCGGCGAGCCCCCCAGGTTCGAGCTGGACGAGTCCTCGCCGGTCACCTTCACCCTGCCGGAGGAGATCGCCTCCTCCAGTTGGAAGCTTCTCACCATCTACGACGACCCGGGGGCGAACGAGGAGCAGCTTTTCCAGTCCGGCCAAGCGGAAAACGCCACCGCGGACCCCGTGAAGGACGGCGCGCGCCTCGTCGTCGCCGAGGTCTCCTTCCTCACCGTGGACGCTGCCGCAGGCGGGGAGGAAACCCCCGTGCTGGCAACGTGGTCGGTCGCCTTCGAATAGGACGCGGCCGTTCAGTTAGGCGTCGAGCTCCTTCGCCACGGCACGGAGGATCTCCGCCACCTGGCGCGCTTCCTTGCGCTCGGGGTAGCGCCCGGCGGTCAGTGCCGGCTGGACCTGGGTTTCGATGAGCGTCATGACGTCGGCAAGCATGCTGCCCAGCTCCTCGGGCTTGCGGCGGTGGACGGGGCGCCGCTTCGGCGTTTCGAGCACGGCGACGCGCAGCGCCTGGGGGCCTTTGCGCCCGGCCGCGAAGTCAAACTCAATGCGCTGGCCTGCGACGAGGTCCTCCACGCCTTCGGGCAGGACGGACTTGCTGATAAAGACGTCCTCGTCGCCCGGGTTGGACGCAAAGCCGAAGCCCTTGTCCGCGTCGAACCACTTCACCTTTCCAATCGGCATGTCCGTCCCCTCTTTCTTTTGCGATAAGTCCTGTAAAGACCGCCTATCATACCCGCGCGCGGGGCGGGAGAGAAGAGCAGCCTCCATTGCGCGTGACATAGTTCACACTACGCGCATGACCTGCGAAAACACTGTCATATGGGACGGTTTGATGGCCGTTCCGTGTCGCTTACGTGACTCAATCGTTACAAAGCTATAAAGTGTCGGCCATGCCCATACGGGCGAGACCTTGAGCGGGGCCCGCCGAATCCTGCCCGGCCCCGCGCACGCAACTGAACTTCACAGGGCAGGAGCGGGGAACCCACCGCGCGCCGCGCACGGGGTGAAGCCGCACCGACAGCGGCCTGGCGCCTCCGCCAGAACCCGACAGCTAACTTCGCAGGCGACAACAAGAGAGGACAGACTTCATGGGACGCCACACCAAGCAGACCGTATCTTTTGCCGCCAAGGCACTCGCCGGCACCGCAGCCGCAGCCGCCCTGAGCGGCGTCGTCGCCCCGCAGGCCTCGGCTGCCCCCGACTCCGACTGGGACCGCCTCGCGCAGTGCGAGTCCGGCGGTAACTGGTCCATCAACACCGGCAACGGCTACCACGGCGGCCTGCAGTTCTCCCCCTCCACCTGGGCGGCCTACGGCGGCACCGAGTTCGCCCCGACCGCCAACCTGGCCACCCGCGAGCAGCAGATCGCCGTCGCCGAGCGCACCCTCGCCGGCCAGGGCTGGGGCGCGTGGCCCGCCTGCTCCGCGAAGCTCGGCCTGAACTCCGCCCCCACCCCGCGCAACGTCTCCGCCGCACCGGCGCCTGCCCCCGCCCCCGCCGCGGCACCGAAGCAGCAGTCCACCGAGACTGAGGTCGACGCCCTGTACAAGCAGGTCGTGTCCAAGCTGGCCGAGTACAACATCCACGTACCCGCCGTGGTCCACGACACCTACAAGGCCAACCGCGACAACTACAACGCGTTCTACAACGCCAACAAGCCGCTTATCGACGCCCTCCTCGCGGGCGACGTCGCTGCCGCGCTGGCCGCACTGCGCTAAGCACGGCTCAACGGGCGCTACGCGAAAAACCGCCTGCCCCGGCGTTATCGCCGGGGCAGGCGGTTTACTGCGCTCTGGGCGCGTTTAACGGTTGATGCGCGTGGTGGGGTGGACGTAGCCGGTTTCCTCGTACGGGCGGGGAAGGATCAGGTCGTCCCCGAAGGGGCTGGATGCGCCGGCGAGGGAGGAAGTGATCTCGGTGACGGGGTGGCCCGTGGGAGTGTATTCGGGCCAGGCCGGGTTCTTGCGGCCGATCTTTTCTACGTCTTTAACCATACCCCATATTCTTTCACGTCCGCCGCCAAAACGCACGTACACTCACCCCCATAATGGACGATCTCATCTCCGCCCTCGCCGCGATGTCGGACGAGGAGCTGCGCACGCTCATCCAGGCCCGCCCCGACGCCACCTTTCCCACCCCGCCCTCGCTGGCCGCCCTGACATCGCGGCTGAACCTGCCGGCATCGCTGGCGCGTGCGCTGCGCCGACTCAACGCCGCCGACATCGCGGTGCTGGAAACACTCGTTGACCACGGCGCGGAGCTCGACCCCGTCAGCGCCGCACACCTCGAAGGCCTCCCCGTCGACGCCGCGGCGAGCGTGGCAAAGCTGCGCGCGTGGGGGCTCGTCTACGGCGAAAGCGGCCTGCGGGTCGCGCCCGGCGCGCTGGCCGGGCTGCCCCCGGGATGGCGCATCCTCGACCGCGCGCCGGAGGGGCTCACCGCACAGGTGGAGGCGCTCGATGCCGAGTCCCGCAGCGTCCTGGAGAGGCTGGCGCAGGCTGGCGGTGTCGGCATGATGCGCTCTTTGAACCCGACGGTGCGCTCCCTCATCGACGCCGACCTTCTCGTCCTGCAGGGCCCGAACACCGTACGCCTGCCCCGGCCCGTGCGCGAGGCGCTGCGCGGCGAACAGCCGCGCGAGTACCCCCTCGCCCCACCGCCCACCGACCCCGTGGACCAGCAGGCGGTGGACCGAGAAGCCGCCGCCCAGGGCCTCGACGCCGTGCGCGAGACGCGGCAGCTGCTGGTGCGGCTGCTTGCCGAACCGCTGCCGCTGAACAAGGACTCCACCGTCGGGGTGCGCTCCCTCCAGGGCCTGAAGAAGCAGCTCGGCTTCGACCCCTCGCTCGTGATGACCACCGGCGAGGCCGCGGGGATCCTCGGACGCGGCGACGATGACGCCGAGCGCCCGGTCCTCGCCGCCACGCGCGAGGGACTGCTCTGGCTCGACGCGCCGCTGGCGCAGCAGTGGGCGCTCCTTTTGAGCGCCTGGGTCGCCTCCCCCTGGCGCATCGACACGGACGCCCGGCTTTTCGACGACACCACGCACGCCCCCGGCCTCAACAGCGCGCGGGCGACGGTTGTCGAGGACCCCGCCTCGCTGTTCTACCGCGCCCCGGTGGTGGCCGCCGGTATGTCGGAGGACTTCATCGAGGCTGCTGTGCGCGAGGCGCACCACTTTGGCGCGCTCGGCGGCGAGCACGCCTCCACTCCCCTGCGCGCTCTCTTGGCAGGCGGCGACGTCGTGGCCTCCGCGGGGGAGCTCGTACCGCCGGAGGTCGAGGAGGTCATCGCGCAGGCCGACCTGACGCTTCTCATCCCGGGCCCTCCCACCCCCGACACGGCGCGCGCTGTGGAGGCCTTCGCCGACCTCGAGTCGCCGGGGCTCGCCAGCGTCTACCGCATCTCCGAGGCCTCGCTGCGCCGCGCCCTCGGCGCCGGGTGGGGCGCTCGCGAGCTGCACGAGTGGCTCTCCCAGCACTGCATCGGGCAGGTTCCCCAGGCGCTGAGCTTCCTCATCGACGACGTCGCCCGCAACCACGGGGCGTTGCGCGCCGGGGCGGCGCTGAGCTACGTGCGCACCGAGGACCCGGCACTTTTGGCAAGGGCGGCGGGGGTGGTGGTGTCGCTACGCGTGCTCGCACCCACCGTGGCCGTCTCGGAGCTGCCGCTTGCGAAGCTCATGGCCGAACTGCGCGCGGCCGGGCTCCAGCCGAGCGCGGAGGACTCCACCGGGGCCGTGCTCAATGTCGCACCGGACCCGGTGCTGGTGCGCGCCACCCCCGCGCGCCTGCCCCGCACCCCGGCCCCGCGCGACACCGAGGAGGTGCTGCGCGCGCTGCGCACGCGCGGCGAGGCGCCGACAACGGACGCGCTGGGCATCATCCGCGCCGCCGCCAGGGCGCGGCACCGGGTCACCCTCGGGTTCGTGGACAGCGCCGGGGCACAAAGAACCCTGACCATCGTGCCGTTCAGCGTCACCGCGGGCCAGCTCGACGGACAGGACGTGGACAGCGGGCGCGTCGTGCGGGTACCCCTGGCGCGGGTAACGGCGGCCGAGCCGCTGTAGGTGAGCGGCGCTGGCGACTTTGTTATCCTTGCCTTAGCTTTCTCGCCGCCCCCTACCCTTATGGAGATCCCCGCATGCCCACTCTGGACGTCAATAACCTGCATAAACGCTTCGGCGAGGTGCAGGCCCTTACCGGGATGAGTCTGAGCGTGCGCCCCGGCGAGGTCTACGGTTTCGTCGGCTCCAACGGCGCCGGGAAGTCCACCACCATGCGCATCGCGCTCGGCGTCCTCTCCGCCGACGAGGGCGAGGTGCTTTTCGACGGCACCCCGTTGAACAACGACACCCGCCGCCGCATCGGCTACATGCCGGAAGAACGCGGCCTCTACAGCAAGGACGCGATTTTGGAGCAGCTGGTCTTCTTCGCCCGGCTGCACGGGCTGCAGCGGAAGGAGGCCACCGCGAACGCCACCGCACTGCTGGAAGAACTCGGCCTCGCCGAGCGCGCGGACGACCCCCTCGAATCGCTGTCCTTAGGCAACCAGCAGCGGGTGCAACTGGCGGCGAGCCTGGTCCACGACCCGGACATCCTCATCCTGGACGAGCCCTTTTCGGGCCTCGATCCCGTCGCCGTCGACACGATGAGCTCGATGCTGGTCGCCAGGGCCCGCTCCCGCAACATCCCCGTTTTGTTCTCCTCCCACCAGCTCGACCTGGTGCAAAGGCTGTGCGACCGCGTCGGCATCGTCTCCGCGGGCGCCATGGTGGCCGAGGGCACTGTCGCGGAGCTGCGCTCCCGCGGCCCGTTGCGCTTCGAGGTGCGCACCCGCGCCCGCGGCTGGTACCCGGACGGCGTGAACGTGGTATCCGAGGAGGAGGACAGCGTTGTCCTGGAACCGCAGGACAACGCCGAACCCGACGTTGACCAGCGCATCCTCCAGGCCGCCCTGGCGGCCGGGCCGGTGCGTTCCTTCTCGCCCGTCGCACCCGATCTCACCGACCTGTTCAAGGAGGCTGTCCAGCCGTGAAAGACCTGCCGCCCTACTCCCCGATCGGCGCCGCCGCGACGACGGCCGAGCGCGAGATCCGCGGCCTCGCGCGGAGCAAATCAACCTGGTTCGCGCTGCTGTTCCAGCTCGTCGTCATCGTCGCTGCGGTCGCCTTCATCTCCTGGCAGGTCGACCAGGACCCGCCGGAGGCAACACGCTTGGCCGTCGCGGGCGTGCCCGCCGAGCCCTTCGAAGACGCCGGGGCCCAGGCCGACGAGGTGGCGGACCGCGCCGCCGCGGAGCAACAGGTGAGAGACGGCGAGGCCGACGCCGCTGTCGTGGGCACCGATACTGGCTGGGATCTGTTGGCCAACGGTACGCCCTCCCCGACCGTCGCAGCGCTGGTCGCCATCGTCGCCGACGAATACTCGACGGCACAGGCTCTGGACGCCTTCGGCCTCAGCGCGGACGAATTCGCTGCCGCGGCGCCGGACACCGAGATCACCACCGTGGACCTGACGGAGCCTCAGGCGGGGTCCGAGTCGGGGCCGGAGGAGGAATCCGAGGGAAGTTCCAGAAGCGCCGCTGAACTCGCCCGCCTCGTCACCGCGCTCGGCGTGACGCTTCTGCTCATGGTGACCGTGATCTTCTTCTGCGTGAAGGTGGGCAACAGGGTGGCCACCGAGAAGGACTCCCACGTCGTCGAGCTGCTGTTGACCACGGTCCGGCCGTTCGACTTTCTGCTGGGCAAGATTCTCGGCAACTTTGCCATGGCCTTTATCAGCGGCGCCATCGTCATCGCGGTGACGGCGGGCGCACTCGCCCTCAGCGGGGTCACAGACGCTGTGCCCTTCGACTGGTCGATCCTTCCGCTCATGCTCATCCCCTTCTCCTTGTCCCTGCTGTTCTTCAGCACCCTTTACGCCGCGGCGGGTGCCATGGTGAAGCGTTTGGAGGACCTGGAGGCGACGCAGGTGCCCATTCTCATCCTCCTCATCGCCTCCCTGTACGTCCCCTTCTTCGGCTGGTCCGCCACGGACCAGACATGGATGCAGGTGCTCAGCTGGATTCCGCCGTTTTCCATCTTCTCCGCGCCGATCAGCTACGCGGCCGGGGACATGCCGCCGCTGCAGCTCGCGGCCTCCCTCGCCGTTTCGCTCGTCGCGTCGCTCGCCGTGACCTGGCTGGCCGCGCGTATCTACCGCGGCACCATCTTGAACAACGGTTCCAAGTTCTCCTGGGGCCGGGCACTACGCGCCTAGCGCCCGGCAGGAGCATAATGGGTGGTCTTCCCCGAGATTAGGAACCGGGATCAGGAACCGGGATCACGAACGGGGATCAGGAACGGAGAAAGGAACCCAGTGCCCGACGGCCCGCTCATCGTTCAATCGGACAAGACCGTGCTTTTGGAGACCGCCCACCCCCAGGCCGGCCTCGCCCGGGCCGCGCTCGCCCCGTTCGCGGAACTCGAGCGCGCCCCCGAGCACGTCCACACCTACCGGATCACTCCCTTAGCGCTGTGGAACGCCCGCGCCGCCGGCTTCGACGCGGAGACCGCAGTAGACGTGCTCGAGCGCTACTCGCGCTTCCCGGTGCCGCAGCCGCTGCTTATCGACGTCGCGGAGACGATGGCCCGCTACGGCCGCGTCAGCCTGGTCAAGCACCCGGCCCACGGCCTCATCCTGGAGGCCGACGAGGCCGTGCTGCTCACCGAGATCACGCGCCACAAGAAGATCCGCCCGCTGCTGGGCCAGGCGATCGACGAGACCACCATCGCCGTGCACCCCTCCGAGCGCGGGCGGATTAAACAGGAGCTGACCAAGATCGGCTGGCCCGTCGACGACCGCGCCGGCTACGTCGACGGCGAGGCCCACCCGATCGCACTGGACACCAATGGCTGGCAGCTGCGCGACTACCAGCAGTACGCCACCGAGGCCTTCTGGCAGGGCGGCTCCGGAGTTGTCGTTTTGCCCTGCGGGGCCGGCAAGACGGTGGTGGGTGCCGCCTCGATGGCCCAGGCGCAGACCACCACCCTCATCCTGGTCACCAACACGGTGGCTGGCAGGCAGTGGCGCGACGAGCTTGTGCGCCGCACAACGCTCACCCCGGAGGAGATCGGCGAGTACTCCGGGGAAAAGAAGGAGATCCGCCCGGTGACCATCGCGACGTATCAGGTGGTCACCCGCAAGACCAAGGGAGAGTACAAGGCGCTGGAGCTTTTCGATTCGCGCGACTGGGGCCTCATTATCTACGACGAGGTCCATCTCCTGCCCGCCCCTGTGTTCCGGATGGCCGCGGACCTGCAGTCGCGCCGGCGCCTCGGGCTGACGGCGACGTTGGTGCGCGAGGACGGCCGGGAGGAGGACGTGTTCTCGCTCATCGGACCGAAGCGCTACGACGCCCCCTGGAAAGAACTGGAGATGGCGGGCTACATCGCCACCGCCGAGTGCGTGGAGGTGCGCACCACGCTCAACGAGGACGAACGCCTCGCCTACGCCACCGCCGAGACGCGCGAGCGCTACCGGGTGGCTGCGTGTTCGGCGGGCAAGCTGCGGGGCGTCGATAAGCTTCTGCGAAAGCACGCGGACCAGCAGGTCCTCATCATTGGGGCCTTCATCGAGCAGCTGGAGAAGATCGCGCAGCGCACGGGCGCGCCGCTTGTCGACGGGAAAACGAGCACGAAGAAGCGCGAGGAGGCCTTCGCCGCCTTCCGCTCGGGTGAGATCCGGACGCTGGTGGTGTCGAAGGTGGCGAACTTCTCCATCGACCTTCCTGAGGCGGCCGTGGGGATCCAGGTCTCGGGGACCTTCGGCTCGCGGCAGGAGGAGGCGCAGCGGCTCGGACGGCTACTGCGCCCGAAACACGACGGCACCGAGGCGCGTTTTTACACCATCGTCGCCCGCGACACCCTCGACGCGGAATACGCGCTGCACCGGCAGCGCTTCCTCGCGGAACAGGGTTACGCCTACCGGCTCGTCGACGAGGACGACCTATAGAATCGTCCACATGAGCGAGATGAAGGTGTTCCAATTCGACGTGGACGAGGCGTACGCGAAGCAGCACAACGAGATGCTGCGCGACACCCGCTACCTCGTCATCTCGGGGGTCGCGCTCTTCGTGCTCTGCCTCGTCGGCGCCGTGGCGGTGTGGTTTTTCGTCGACCCCGCCTCGCCCTGGCGCCTCCTCGGCTCTCTCGGCCTCGCGCTGTTCGGCGTCATGATGCTCATCGTCGGTCTGCTCATCCCCCGCTCCGTGGGCACGGCGCAGTCCCTCTACAGCGCCCACCCCCTCGCCCCGGCCATCATCGCCGAGCACAAGGGAACCGACTACACGCTGCTCGCGCTGGTGAACACGACGGTGGACCCGGACGAGCCAGCCCAGTGGGCGCTTACCACGCAGAACGTGCGTTCGCTGCCACACACCCCGGAGACCGTGGGCGCAAAGGTCCCGGTCGCGGCCGTCGGGGGGCGCCGCTCGGTTCACGAAAAGGGCCGCTGGCAGGTCATCACCCCCATGCCTATTGCCTGGGGCACCCCCAACACCGCGGTGGTGGACGCCGCGAAGAAGGCCGTGCCGCGCGAGCAGTGGCACATCCTTGATCAGGCCCGCCCCCGGCTCGGGGAGGTCAAGGGGGCAAAGAACCGCCTCCTGCCGCTGGAGTAACGGCCCAGGTCACCGCGTTTTGTGACCCGCGATACAATTTTTTCCGGAATATTCCCCGATTCACTTCCAATCCGGACCATTTTTCGATTAATTTAGTTTCCTAAGCAAAAAGCGACCCGCCGGCTATATCAGTTATTGATCACAACGGCGGGTGTGATGTGAAAGGAAACGGCTTTGTCGACGTCCACCACCGCACCTTCTTCGGGAGGCAGGTTCCACCGCGTCCTGGACTGGCGCCCCGCCAGCATCCTGGCGCGCATTCTCATCGTCCTCGCCCTCGTCGTCCCGTTGCTCATCTCGGCGACCTACATGTGGGCCATGTGGGACCCCAGCAAGACCCTGCCCAACGTCCCCCTCGCCATCGTCAACGAGGACGAGGGGGCCGAGAACAACGGCGAGTTCATGGCGGTCGGCGACCAGGTGGTCCAGGGCCTGCTTGAAACCGAATACCTGGACTTCCGGGAGACCGACGCCGAGGAGGCGCGCCTGGGCCTGACCAAGGGCGACTACCTCTTCGTGGTCACCATCCCCAAGGACTTCTCCGCGCGGACCGTCTCCCTCATCTCCGATAACCCGCAGCAGTCCGAGGTCCGGGTCGACTACAACGACTACGGCGGGACAAACGGCGCCGTCCTTACCGCCGGCCTCGTCCCCCAGCTGCAGGCTGAGATCGCAGCGCAGATCACCGAGACCTACGCCAACGAAACGCTCTCCGGCATGAACCAGCTTGGCGACGGCATCCGCCGCGCCGCCGACGGCGCCACCCAGATCGACGACGGCCTCGGCCGCCTCCAGGACGGTACCGGACGCGCGGTCGACGGTATCGGCCAGCTCGACAACGGTGCCACCCAGCTCAACGACGGCGCCAGCCAGCTCGACAACGGCGCCACGGAGCTCAACAACGGCGCCGGGCAGCTCAACGACGGCGCGAAACGGCTCGAGGCCGGCGCCCACGAGCTGAGCGACGGCATGGTCACCCTGAAGGACGGCACCCGCCAGCTTGGCGACGGCGCCGCCCAAATCGACGGCGGTGTCCAGCAGCTCACCGGCACACTGATCCCGCTTCTGGAGCGCGTCCAGGGCGTCGTCGGCCAGGCCGGCCCCATCGTGGACACCCTCTACGCGGTGGGCCTGACCGCGCAGGCCGATCAGCTTGCCGGCACCCTGTCCAAGCTCGATCCCGCCAACGCCGAGAACATGGTGGCGCAGCTGAACCGCCTGCGCGACGGCACGGCGGAGCTGAGCTGGAACCTCAACAGCCCCGAGGCCCCCTACCTCGACGGCGTGAACCGCCTCCTCGACGGCTCCCAGCAGCTCGCCGACGGCTCCACCGAGCTGCGCTCGGGCACCGACCAACTACTCGACGGCACGGTGCGGCTGAAGGACGGCACCGTCCAGCTCAAGGACGGCACGGTGCGGCTGAAGGACGGCACCGTCCAGCTCGTCGACGGCGGCGCACAGCTCAGCGACGGCGTCGCCCAGCTCAAGGACGGTTCCACCGAGCTTTCGGACAAGCTCGTCGAGGGCGCCGAGAACGCCCCGGTCGTGTCCAAGCTGTCCGATTCGGCGCGCCAGATGGCTGTTCCGATCATCTTCGAGGAAGCCAATATGCACCCGACGCAGGCGGTTGTCGACGAGTCCAACCCCACCGTCAAGACCGTCGAAAGCGGTTTCTCCCTCATCATCATGCTCATCTTCGGGTACCTCGTCATGGCCGTCCTGTCCGCGCTGCTGCCCCACATCGTGGGCCGCCGCTCCGACAGCCGTACCGACGCCGGCCCCGTCCTGCGCGCCTTCGGCCTGATCTTCCTGATCAACCTGGGTGTGCTCGCCGTGTTCACCGCCATCTCGGTGATTACCGGGTGGCGCCCGGACAACTGGGCCACGATGGCGCTCGTTGTCGCGCTCATCGCCGCGAACGGTGCGGCTCTGTTCCAGTTCTTCCGCGTCCTCTTCGGCCGCCTCGTCGGCGGGTTGTTCTCCATCGAGTTCTTCGCCCTCGGCTTGTTCGTCTTCGGCGGCGTCTGGCCGCTGCCGACGATCCCGGGCCCGCTGCAGTTCTTCCACGCCCTGCACCCGATGAGCTACGCGCGCTACGCCTTCATCCGCGCCACCGACGGAATCTACGACAGCACTTTCTGGGTCGCGCTCGTGGTTCTGCTCGCGTTCATTGTGGTGCCGCTGATCGCCTCGGTGGTTATCTACAACGCCCGCCGCCACGGCGCCGCCGAGGAGCTGGAGGAGGACCGCCGCGAGAAGCGCCTCGGCGAGGAGCCGCTGACCTCCGTGACCTACTAAGTACCCCGGGGACACTCCATCACCACAGAAAAGCCGGGCAACAGCCCGGCTTTTCTGCGCGCGTCGTGCGTAAGTTACTCCTTCGTGATGCCGTAGGAGTTGTACAGCGTGACTTCGCGGTCCTCGCCGTTGTGCAGGTCGCCTTCGACTTGGTAGAAGTCGATCTTAAAGGTGGTCGGCGTGACCGAGTAGACCGCAAAGCTCTGGATGGTGGACTGCCGGTAGTTCTCGTGCTTGTGGTCGAACTTGGGGCTGTCCTCCGGCTGCTCCGCGACGTCGAAGAGGCTGTTCCACAGGTCAACGTCGTCCTGGGTCATCCAGTCCAGCTTCGGGCGGACGTTGTGCACGTGGTCGGCGCCCTTCTGGTAGATCGCGTCGTAGGTCTTGGTGCCGGAGGTGTTCGGGATGACGTAGGTGACCCCGTCCGGGTTGACGTGGTGCTCCACGCCGTCGATGTCGCGCTTCTCGGTCTCCTCGACCTCTCCGTAGGAGAAGTTATCGGGGCTGTACGTCAACGACTTGGTACGGGTCAGGTTGTGGTCGTGGCCCTGGAGGACGATGTCGACATCGAGCTCGTCGGCCATCTGCACGAACTCCTCGCGGGTGACCTGGACGTCTTCGTCCTGCAACGAGTGGTAGGACGCGGAGTACACCGGCTTGTGGTAGGCCAGGATGATCCAGTTGGCGCCGTTCTCACGCGCCTGGCGGATGTCTTCCTTCGCCCATTCCATCTGTTCGCGGCCAACGGCGCCCTGGTCCGGGTTGTCCTCGGACTCCTTGTTGTCGTTGGTGTTCATCACCACGAAGTGGGCACCGGAGTAGTCGAAGGAGTAGTAGGAGCCACCGTCGATCTTGTCGTTGGTGACGGGAACGTTGGTGTGCTCGTTGAACGAGGTCTCGTGAACGCCGTCCTCCCAGCGCAGGTTGTACTCGTCGTGGTTGCCGGGGGTGTAGGCGTGCGGCAGGTTCAGGTTGGCGTCGCGCGAGGCGTTCAGGTTGTCCACCCACTCGTCCTCCACTGCGGCCGTCTCGACGAAATCGCCGGTGTGCAGCGCGAAGTTCGCGTCCGGGGCGACCTCCATCGCGTGCTCGAGGGTGTCGGCGCCGTAGGCGGCCTCGTTGTTGACGTGCTCGTTCCAGTACGCGTTCTGGGTATCCGTGTAGTGGATAAACTGGAAGGACTCCTCGTTAGGGTCCGAGGTGGTGAAGCTACCGGTCTCGGAGAAACCCTCGGACTCGGAGCCGACCTGAAAGTAGTAGGTGGTGCCCGGCTGCAGGCCGGTAGCGGTCGCCTTATTGGAGTGCTCGGTGACGTCGACGAGCGACAGGTGCGCGAGCTTCGAGCCCTCCGAGGTCCACTGCGAGTTCTCGCGATCGATCTGCTCGTCGGTGAAGTAGCCCTGGATCTCCTCGGGGTTGCCCTGGTCGTCGACAAGCATGTCCCCTTCCTCGTCGAAGGTGACGGCGGCGTAGATGTAGTAGCCGTCTTCGTCGCGCTCCGCGTAGCGGTTGGTCACCTCGGTGGCCTCGGCGACGAACTCCATCGCGCTGGACATGTCCTCCTGCTCGGAGACGCGCAGCATCGAATCCTCGAGGGCGTCCTTGGTGTACCAGTTGAAGCCCATCTCCGTGGAGGTGTCCTCCATGAGGTTCATGGCGATGCGATCGGGTTCGTTGTCGACCTCAACCTCGGCGACCGCCGGCTTCGTGTCCTGCAACTCGATGAGGTCCAGCCCGTTTTCCTCCCCGTACACCGGGTCGACCTCGACGGCCTCGGTCTCCGTCACCGTCTCCTCAGCTTGGTTCTCTGTGTCCTCCCCTTCATCGGCGCACGCCGCAAGGAACAGCGCTGAGCCGGTGAGGAGAGCAATCGTTTTCACGTACTTGGATTTCGTAAACACGTTAGGCCCTTCACAAAGTTATTGCCGAGCTTTTCACTTTTGTTCACTCGGCCCGGTCGCCCCCCACCGTAGAGTGAACGAGCGAACTGGCGGTGGCCACGAAGTTAACCCCGCTCAATTCCAAATAACATTCCCATAACTTTGTCCAAGCGCACGAGGTGCTTCACGACGCCCCCCCCCCCGGCCCCGCACGACTCGCGCGTCCTACCAGCGGCGTGGGCTTAGCCCGGCACCGATGACGTGTCACTTCAGCCCCAAAATGGTCGACCGCAGGGCGCTCTTTACGAGGAGCGCTGACGTGCTAGCGGTTTTTGGGAGCGACCGCCGTATCACGAACAAGACCAGCGCGCTCCTCGTGTTGCATCGAGGTTTCCTTCAGCGCGCCAATGATGAACGTGTCCCCACGGTGCGTGGTTTCGGTGAGGAGGACTTTTCCGCACCGATGCTTCTGTGCGCGGTGGGCCTTTCTTTTACCGACCCGCTCTCAGGTGAAAACGTTAGCGTGTCGACACCCGGCTACGCGGGGTGAGACACAACAAAAGGCAGCGGTCACCCGGTTGGGGTTTTCCGCTGCCTTGTGTTTTTGTGAAGTTGTTGGGTCGGCGGTAACTTACTCTCCCACCCCCTCCCGGGGGCAGTACCATCAGCGCGGGCGGGCTTAGCTTCCGGGTTCGGAATGGGTCCGGGCGTTTCCCCGCCGCCATCAACCACCGACACAGTCGTGGGACTCTATGAACACCATGATGTGTTTTTTGTTGGCCCGCGTGTGTATAGGGGTGGTGTGTCAGATACTGCATAGTGGACGCGTGCACGGTTCGTCGTGTTCTTTTTGTTTGGGTTGTGTTGGTTTTTGGTGTATTAGTACCGGTCACCTTCACGCATTGCTGCGTGTCCAGATCCGGCCTATCAACCCCATCGTCTGTGGGGAACCTCGAATGAAACCTCATCTTAAAACAGGCTTCCCGCTTAGATGCTTTCAGCGGTTATCCCTTCCGTACGTAGCCAACCAGCCGTGCTCCTGGCGGAACAACTGGCACACCAGAGGTACGTCCGTCCCGGTCCTCTCGTACTAGGGACAGCCTTCTTCAAGTTTCAACGCGCGCGGCGGATAGAGACCGAACTGTCTCACGACGTTCTGAACCCAGCTCGCGTGCCGCTTTAATGGGCGAACAGCCCAACCCTTGGGACCTACTCCAGCCCCAGGATGCGACGAGCCGACATCGAGGTGCCAAACCATCCCGTCGATATGGACTCTTGGGGAAGATCAGCCTGTTATCCCCGGGGTACCTTTTATCCGTTGAGCGACACCACATCCACAAGTAGGTGCCGGATCACTAGCCCCGACTTTCGTCCCTGCTCGACTAGCCAGTCTCGCAGTCAAGCTCCCTTGTGCACTTACACTCGCCACCTGATTGCCAACCAGGCTGAGGGAACCTTTGGGCGCCTCCGTTACTCTTTGGGAGGCAACCGCCCCAGTTAAACTACCCACCAGGCACTGTCCCCAACCCAGATCATGGGCCAAGGTTAAGGTATCCACTACGGTCAGAGTGGTATTTCAACAACGACTCCACAACCACTAGCGTAGCCGCTTCACAGTCTCCCACCTATCCTACACAAACCGCACCGAACACCAATACCAAGCTATAGTGAAGGTCCCGGGGTCTTTTCGTCCTGCCGCGCGAAACGAGCATCTTTACTCGTACTGCAATTTCACCGGGCCTGTGGTTGAGACAGCAGGGGAGTCGTTACGCCATTCGTGCAGGTCGGAACTTACCCGACAAGGAATTTCGCTACCTTAGGATGGTTATAGTTACCACCGCCGTTTACTGGGGCTTAAATTCTCCGCTTCGACCACAAACGGCCTAACAGGTCCTCTTAACCTTCCAGCACCGGGCAGGCGTCAGTCCATATACATCAACGTGAAGTCTTCGCATGGACCTGTGTTTTTGATAAACAGTCGCTCCCCTCTATTCTCTGCGACCACACACAGCACCACCACCGTACAAGCAGCGCACCGCACATGGTCCCCCTTCTCCCGAAGTTACGGGGGTAATTTGCCGAGTTCCTTAACCACAGTTCACCCGACCGCCTTAGTATTCTCTACCTGACTACCTGTGTCGGTTTCGGGTACGGGCCGTGTACACACTCGCTAGAGGCTTTTCTCGACAGCATAGGATCACCACCATCACCCACCAGGGGCTACGCATCACGCCTCACACATAAAGGGCCCCGCATTTCACAAAGGCCCGTGCCACACGCTTACACCGCAATCCATTAAACGGCGTGGCTACCTTCCTGCGTCACCCCATCACTGCACTACTACGGATCAGGCCCCACATCACACCACACCACACACAACCAAAGGCCGTGTAAATAGTACAGCGCAACATGGTTAGTATCACCGCCTCGCACTTGGGCGCGTATACACGGGTACGGGAATATCAACCCGTTAACCATCGACTACGCCTGTCGGCCTCGCCTTAGGACCCGACTCACCCTGGGAAGACGAACTTGACCCAGGAACCCTTAGTCATCCGGCGGATAAGATTCTCACTTACCACTCGTTACTCATGCCTGCATTCTCACTCGCACACAGTCCACAACCCCTTACGGTACTGCTTCACCCCATGCACGACGCTCCCCTACCCAAACACACCACAAGGTGTGCCTGCCGCGGCTTCGGCGGTGTACTTGAGCCCCACTGAATTGTCGGCGCGGAACCACTCGACCAGTGAGCTATTACGCACTCTTTCAAGGATGGCTGCTTCTAAGCCAACCTCCTGGCTGTCTTCGCGATCCCACATCCTTTTCCACTTAGTACACCCTTAGGGGCCTTAACCGGCGATCTGGGCTGTTTCCCTCTCGACTATGAAGCTTATCCCCCACAGTCTCACTGCCATGCACCACTTCAACCGGCATTCGGAGTTTGGCTGACATTGCTAAGATGATAGTCCCGCTCAACCAACCAGTAGCTCTACCTCCGGCAAGCTAACATGACGCTGCACCTAAATGCATTTCGGGGAGAACCAGCTATCACGGAGTTTGATTGGCCTTTCACCCCTACCCACAACTCATCCCCTCAGTTTTCAACCTAAGTGGGTTCGCGCCTCCACAACCTCTTACAGCTGCTTCACACTGGCCATGGGTAGATCACCCCGCTTCGGGTCCAGGACATGCCACTAACAACACCCCATGAGGATTCGCTTTCGCTACGACTACCCCACCAACGGGTTAACCTCGCGACATGCCGCTGACTCGCAGGCTCATTCTTCAAAAGGCACGCCATCACACACAAGAGATGCTCTGACGGATTGTAAGCGCACGGTTTCAGGAACTATTTCACTCCCCTCCCGGGGTACTTTTCACCATTCCCTCACGGTACTATCCACTATCGGTCACACTGAGTATTTAGGCTTACCGGGTGGTCCCGGCAGATTCACAACAGATTCCACGAGCCCGCTGCTACTCGGGAAACACAAAACGCCTCCATGCATGCCTTCACGTACAGGGGCTCTCACCCACTACGGCGCACCATCCCAGGCAACTTCCGCTAACACACACACAAACGCGCAGACATGACAGTGCCTGCCCATGCATCCCCACAACCCCACATGCGCAACCCCTGCCAGGTATCACACACACATGGTTTAGCCTCATCCGCCTTCGCTCGCCACTACTAACGGAATCACACTTGTTTTCTTCTCCTACGGGTACTGAGATGTTTCACTTCCCCGCGTCAACCCCCACACAGACTATGAATTCACCTGCGGGTAACACCACACAACCGGTGCCAGGTTTCCCCATTCGGACATCCTCGGATCAACGCTCAGTTGGCAACTCCCCGAGGCTTAACGCAGCCTCACACGTCCTTCATCGGCTCAGCATGCCAAGGCATCCACCGTACGCCCTTGAACAACAAACA
Organism: Corynebacterium auris; assembly: GCF_030408575.1. Lineage (NCBI taxonomy): Bacteria > Bacillati > Actinomycetota > Actinomycetes > Mycobacteriales > Corynebacteriaceae > Corynebacterium > Corynebacterium auris. The sequence continues at coordinate 667,434 of NZ_CP047047.1, read as the reverse complement.
CAACACAAAAAACACAAGAATAAAGATGCTCGCGTCCACTATACAGTTCTCACACACCACACCCACACCCCCGCACCACCACACAACAGCAGCAGCACACAAGAGCGCAAGCCATGAAACAACACACAACGCGTGAAGTCCCAGACACCCAACAGCGCACCAACACACTCACAATGCTTGCAGGAACAGGTCGCACACCACCCACACAACGCGCGAAACCTATCCTTCCGCGCCGGCATGTGTCCACCCGGACTTTACAAACAGTGGCAGCACCACACACGGGCACTCAACCACCCACACCCCACAAAACCCTTGCAGGGCACACAAAAAACAAAAACTCCTTAGAAAGGAGGTGATCCAGCCGCACCTTCCGGTACGGCTACCTTGTTACGACTTCGTCCCAATCGCCGATCCCACCTTCGACAGCTCCCATGACAGGCCACTGGCTTCGGGTGTTACCAACTTTCATGACGTGACGGGCGGTGTGTACAAGGCCCGGGAACGTATTCACCGCAGCGTTGCTGATCTGCGATTACTAGCGACTCCGACTTCATGGGGTCGAGTTGCAGACCCCAATCCGAACTACGACCGGCTTTCTAGCGATTAGCTCCACCTCACAGTATCGCACACGCGCTGTACCGACCATTGTAGCATGTGTGAAGCCCTGGACATAAGGGGCATGATGATTTGACGTCATCCCCACCTTCCTCCGAGTTAACCCCGGCAGTCTCTCATGAGTCCCCAACCAAATGCTGGCAACATAAGACAAGGGTTGCGCTCGTTGCGGGACTTAACCCAACATCTCACGACACGAGCTGACGACAACCATGCACCACCTGCACACCAGCCACAAAGGGAAAGACCATCTCTGGCCCGATCCAGTGCATGTCAAGCCCAGGTAAGGTTCTTCGCGTTGCATCGAATTAATCCACATGCTCCGCCGCTTGTGCGGGCCCCCGTCAATTCCTTTGAGTTTTAGCCTTGCGGCCGTACTCCCCAGGCGGGGCGCTTAATGCGTTAGCTACGGCACGAACCCCGTGGAAGAGGCTCACACCTAGCGCCCACCGTTTACGGCATGGACTACCAGGGTATCTAATCCTGTTCGCTACCCATGCTTTCGCTCCTCAGCGTCAGTTACTGCCCAGAGACCTGCCTTCGCCATCGGTGTTCCTCCTGATATCTGCGCATTTCACCGCTACACCAGGAATTCCAGTCTCCCCTACAGCACTCAAGTTATGCCCGTATCGCCTGCAGTCCCACAGTTAAGCCATGGACTTACACAAACGACGCGACAAACCACCTACGAGCTCTTTACGCCCAGTAATTCCGGACAACGCTCGCACCCTACGTATTACCGCGGCTGCTGGCACGTAGTTAGCCGGTGCTTCTTATCCAGGTACCGTCACAAAACGCTTCGTCCCTGGCGAAAGGAGTTTACAACCCGAAGGCCGTCATCCCCCACGCGGCGTCGCTGCATCAGGCTTGCGCCCATTGTGCAATATTCCCCACTGCTGCCTCCCGTAGGAGTCTGGGCCGTATCTCAGTCCCAATGTGGCCGTACACCCTCTCAGGCCGGCTACCCGTCGACGCCTTGGTAGGCCATTACCCCACCAACAAGCTGATAGGCCGCGAGCTCATCCCATACCGCAAAAGCTTTCCACCACCAGCACCAACCAGCAGTCCTATCCAGTATTAGACCCAGTTTCCCAGGCTTATCCCGAAGTACAGGGCAGATCACCCACGTGTTACTCACCCGTTCGCCACTCGAGTACCCCCGCAAGCGGGAGCCTTTCCGTTCGACTTGCATGTGTTAAGCACGCCGCCAGCGTTCATCCTGAGCCAGGATCAAACTCTCCACAAAAAGTTTCGACAAGAAACAGGCCGTGAAAAGCCCAAACCCAACCAAAACAAACCAACACCACCACAACCCCACCAACACAGGCAGGACTACAGCAGAACTGGCCATCCAAAAATTACCAACCACCCCCCAACCCGACGAGGGCACAACAAAAAACGGGGGGCGGCACAAAGTATCTGCAAAAACGCGAATCAATCACGCACCACAAACACCAACAAAGCAGCATCCCATCAATGGTTCAGACACCACCCGCCGGCACACACCAACCACCACCACAAAACAGCAGCAGCCAGCGCAAGCAGCACACAACCAACCCACAAACAAAAGTACATTGGCACACTATCGAGTTCTCACACAACACACGCACACCCAAGCAACCCAACCGGGCCACCCAAGCAGCAAAGAGTCAATCTACACAACCGGTAACCACAAGTCAAACTCAACGTTAACTCCGGCAACCAACTCTGTAATTATCAACCCTCACTCGCCTCACGGCGACGAAACAAAACACTAACCCCCACCCCACACACAACACAAACCCCCAGCACAACCCACAAAAAACAACACACCACACACCACGTCGACAAGCGAGGGCTCAGTGGTACGCGGCGATGGGGCCGTGCGGCCCGTCGATCACTTTGATCTCGGTGTTGAAGATCTCCGTGAGCAGGTCGTCGCGCATGATCTCGGCGGGGGTGCCAAAGGCGGCGATCTGCCCGTCCTTCGCCGCGCAGATGTAGTCGGCGTAGCGCGCGGCGTAGTTGATGTCGTGCAGCACGATGATGATCGTGCGCCCCAGGTCACGCGCCGCGTCGTAGAGGTGGCGCATCATGTCCACGGAGTGGGCGATGTCCAGGTTGTTCAGCGGCTCGTCGAGCAGGACGTACTCGGTTTCCTGGCACAGCACCATCGCTACGTAGGCGCGCTGGCGCTGACCGCCGGAGAGCTGGTCGAGGTAGCGGTTCTCCAGCGGCTTTAGCCCGAGGAAGTCGATGTATTTCGAGATGATTTGCTCGTCTTCGGCGTTGAGCCGCCCCTGCGTGTAGGGGAAGCGGCCGAAGCCGACGAGCTGGCGCACCGTCAGGCGGGTGACGAAGTGGTTTTCCTGCCGCAGGATCGAGATGATCTTGGCCAGGTCTTTCGACTTGGTGGACGTCACGTCCATCTGGGCGATCTCCACGGTGCCGGAGTCGACGGCGAGCAGGCGCCCGATCATCGTGAGCAGCGTCGATTTCCCCGCGCCGTTCGGCCCGACCAGGGCCGTGATGCCCCCGGCGGGGATCTGCAGGTTGACCGGCCCGATGGCGACGTCGTCGCCGTAGTCCTTGCGGACGTCGGTAAGCGTAATCACAAGCGGCCCTTTCTGAGGATGACGACGAGGAAGGTAAGGCCCCCGACGAGCTCGATGATGATGGACACCACGCCCTGCGCGTAAAAGATGTGGTTCATGATGAAGTACGCGCCCGAGAGGATGACGAACCCGAGTAGGAAGGCCATCGGCAAGATATAGCGGTGATCGTAAGTGTCGCTGAACTGGTACGCAAGGGTCGCCACGAGGAACCCGAGGAAGGTCATCGGCCCCACCAGGGCGGTGGAAACGGCCATGAGCACCGCGACGAGCACCAGTGTGAAAATCGCGTGGCCCCGGTGGTTAACCCCCAGGTTGAGCGCTACGTCGCGCCCCAGCGCAAGAACGTTGAGTCGGCGCGAGTTGGCGTACATCAGCGCCACCGCGACGATGACAAGCGGCACGGCGACCGGGTAGTAATCCGGGTCGGCGTTGTTGACCGAGCCGAACATCCGGGCCGTCAGCACGTCGAACTCGCTGGGGGTGAGCATGCGCTGCATAAACGTCGACAGCGAGGCCAGGCCGCCGCCGAGCACCACGCCGACCAGGAGCATGGCGTGCATGTTCGAGTTCGAATCCAGCAACAGCCACGTGTACAAGATCAGCGAAAGCCCCACCATGAGCACGAGCTGCACGACGAAGGTGGTCGTCGTACGGGCGTTGATCAGACCGGCGGCACCGAAGAAGTAGACGGTGGCTGTGTGGATGGTCACGTACAGCGCTTCGAACCCCATGATGGAAGGGGTGAGGATCCGATTGTTGGTCACGGTTTGGAAGGCCACCGTGGCCACGGCCTGGCACAAGGCCACGATCGCCATGGCCACCACCGAGTTCATCCGCCGCTCCACGATGAGCCAGTAGCCGGCGGTGCCGTACTCCACCGGGTTTTCGTACGCGATCAGCCCGACGACGAAAAACACGGCCAGGAGCACCAGGAGCCCGAAGACGACCCAGTACCGCCTCTTGCTTGTCGACGTCTGAAAGGCGCCGACATTCCTCACGCTACTTCCCACGACGCGTCTTCCTCACAATCAAGACGACGAACACGACAGCACCGACGACCCCGAGGATCACCGAAACCGGCATCTCGAAGGGGGCGATGATTGTCCTTCCGAGCAGGTCACACACCGTCACGATGGCGATACCGAGCAGGCACACCCACGGCAGGTTGGAACGCAGGTCGTCGCCACGCGCCATCGAGATGAGGTTGGGCACGATGAGCCCGAGGAAGGGCAGGTTGCCCACCACGACCGTGACCACGCCGGTGGCCACGGCGACAAGGCCCGTACCCACGAGCACCACGCGGTTGTAGTTCAGCCCCACGTTGGTGGCCACGTCCTCCCCCAGCCCGGCGACGGTGAGCTTGTCGGCGTAGAAGAACACGGCCACCACCACGATGAGCACGATCCACAGCACCTCGTACTGCCCGGTGATCACGCTGGTGAACGAGCCGGCGAACCACACGCCGAGCGACTGCAGCAGGTTCGTCTGCAGCGCGAAGAACGTGGACACCGAGCTGACCACGGCCCCGAGCATGATGCCCACGATGGGCACGATGAGCGAGGAGCGCAGCTTCACCCGGCGCAAAAACGCGAAGAACACCATCGTGCCCACGAACGCGAAGGCGACGGCCACGATCATGCGCGTGAGGATCGATGCCCCGGGCAGCAGGATCAGGGTGGTCAACAGGCCCAGCCCGGCCCACTCGGTCGTGCCGGTGGTCGTCGGCTCGACAAAGCGGTTCTGGGTGAGCATCTGCATGATCAGCCCGCTCATCGCCATCGCGGCGCCCGCGAGCACGAGCGCAATGGTGCGCGGGACGCGCGTGGCCTGGAACATCTCCCAGCCGTCGGCGTTACGCCAGATGTCGTACTGGCCCACGAACAGGGAGACGGCGAGCAGGGCGACAACAGCGGCAACACCCGCTGGAAGCTTCCAGCGGGTGTCGGTGGTGGTCGTGCGTGACATTAGTTAGCGGATTCGAAAGCCTCAGCCAGTGCGTTGAGGATCTCAGTGTAGGTGATGATCGACTCGTTGGTGTAGGTGTCGTTCGGGGCCACGTAGATCTGGCCATCCTGCACGGCGGTCACGTTCTGCAGCGGAGCGGAATCCGAGATGACCTGCAGGGCCGCCGGGGAGCCCTCGTCCGTCCGGGTGCCGGCGTCGCGGTCGAGGATGAGCAGCCAGTCCGGGTTGGACTGGGCGATGGTCTCCACGGAGATGTCATCACCCTGGTGATCGTCGGTGGCGTTTTCGACCTCGAGGGCCGGCGTCAGGCCGAGCAGGTCGAAGATCGGCCCCCAGGTGCGGCCGACGGTCGGGGCGACGTAGCCGATCTCGCCGCCGGAGACGTTCAGGGCCATGACGGTCTGCTCGGGGTTGTAGGCGTCCTTGGCTCGTTCGATGGCGGCATTGAAGTCGTCGACAAGCTTCTGGGCCTCCTCCTGCTTGTCGAAGACCTCGCCGAGGGCCTGGGCGTGGCGGATGAGCTCGGCGTCGAAGGGCTCGCCGTCGCGCGGCTCGAAGTCGATCACCGCGGTCTCGGGGACGAGGCGCTCGATCTCCTCGTTGTGCTGCTGGAAGCGCTGGCCGGAGACCACGACGTCCGGGTCGGCGGCCACGATGGCCTCCAGGTTCGGCTCGCGGTGGTTGCCGATGTCGACGATGTCCTCGTCGTCGCCGATGCCCGGGATCGTGGTGGGCACGATGGCGCGCGCGGCAGCGACGGGCTGGATGCCCCAGTTGTCGAGGATCTCGAAGGAGCGGTTATCCAGGGCGACGACGCGCTCCGGCGGGCTGGGCACCTCCTTGGTGCCGGTGTTGTCTTCGACGGTGACGGTGCCCTGGGCTTCGGCGCCCTGCTCCTCGGCGCTCGACGTGGTCGGCTCCGCCTGCTGCTGCGCACCATCGTCGGCGCAGCTGGCCAGGCCGAGCGAGGTTGCGACGGCAACCGCCAGCAGCGCCATGCGCTTAGGGAAACGAGACATGGATCGTACTCCTTCTTTTCGTACAGGTGAGTAGTAACTACCCAGCAAAACTTACAGCCCCGCCATAGCTAAGCCAAACCTTACCGCCGGCGGGATACGTATTTACAGTACACGAGTGTTTCTAAAATCAACGTGCGGGGGTAAAGGCCGGCAGGACGTGCTCGGCGAACTCCTCGATCTGCTCCTCCGCGTCACGCGCGGACGCCCGGAAGTTGACCATCACGTGGCTCATGCCGATCTCGCGCTGCGCCTCGAGCAGCCGCCGCAGCGCGTTGCGCCCCAGCCGGTACCCGAAGGTGTGCCCCTCCGCCGGCGCGTCGGGGTCCGGGTGGAGGTCCACCCACAGCGATTCCGCGAAGGGCTTCCACTGCCCGCCGGCCTCGACCACCGCCTCGTTCCAGTTGCGCACGTTCACCTTCTGCACCTCAAGGCCTTTGTGGTACATCAGCCAGCCGTGCGTATTCTCGGCGCGCCAGCGCATCGACTGCTGGAGCGAACCCGTTGCCAAAAGCGGCACCTCGCGCGCCAGGGGCTTCGGCACCACATCCGCGCCTCCCATCTTCCCGCCCGACCAGCGCAGCGGCGTCCAGCTGGTGGTCAGCGCCTCGGTGTAAACGCGCAGGTGCTCCGCGAGCACGTCGCCCCTGGTCCCCCGGTCCTGCCCGAACGCCGGGAACTCCTCGGGCCGGTCGCCGGTGGCGACCCCCATGAGGAAGCGCCCAGCGGAGAGGCGGTCGAGCGTCGCGGCCCTCTTCGCCAGCAAGAGCGGATGCTGGAAGGGCACCACGATCGCCGCCGTCCCCAGAGCGATCTCGCGCGTGCGCGCCGCTAGGTACGACAGGTACATCCACGGGTCCCACACCTGGCCGACGTCGCCGAAGGTCTCCACCCGCAACGGGATGTCGCGCACCCACACAGCCGCAAAGCCCGCCTGTTCCGCCTTGCGCACCAGCCGCACCTGGTTTTCCAGGCCGTCGAGCGGGTCCGCCTCCGCACCGGCCTCGATCGGCAGCGTCAGCCCCACCGTCAGCTCGCCGCGCCGGAACGTCCGGGCGAAGCCGGGCAGCTGCGTGTGCGAAAGGTCCGACAGCGTAAAAAGCGGGTTCGTCTCAACCATAGGGCCAGGATACGAGCAACCGGGGCCAACGCTTTTCGAAGTCTCCCCCGGCCGGCCCAAATAGAAGCAGCCCCAGGCCATTGCTGGCCTGGGGCTGCTTCACGCGTGGAGATGCCGGGAATTGAACCCGGGTCCTCCGTCACCGCACCAGGGCTTCTCCGTGCGCAGTTTGCACTGCGCCTCTACTCGGCCCTCCGGATCAGGCAAACATGTCCGGATGACGGGCCCAGTTGGCGTGAGGTGTCCCTTCCGAGCCCCACCAACAAGGCCGGAAGGCTAGTCCCCTAAGTCGATGCCAGGTACCGGGACGGGGACGAGCCCGGCCTGACAGACACGCGGTCGCTACTTAGGCAGCGAGGGCGTAGTCACGCTGAGAGTTCTTCTCTGCGTTTATTGTTTGCTGCGACGCTCACGGTGGTCTCCAGCCTGCACCGGCACGCTTCCCCTGGTTTGGTCAACGGAGTCGAAACCAAAATCATCCCCATTGCCTACGGCGGGTCATGCATGAACCGTAGGAGAGATAACTCTAACCCGTCAGGGAGCAATACGCAAGAACTCGACGGTCGCCTCCGCGTCAACCGCCAAGCGGGCGGCCTTGGCCACCTCTGTAGCCGACATCTTCGAGCCCGACTGATCGGCGGCGATCATGTCCGTATCCGTGCGGCCGGGGTGGAGGGACGTGACGCGGATGCGCCTCTTTTCCTCCAGGCGCAGCGCCTCGGTAAAACCGCGCAGCGCGAACTTGGAGGCGCAGTAGGCAGTCCCGCCGTCGACCCCCATAAAGCCCGCACCCGAGTTGATGGTGAGCAGCAGCCCGTTCGAGCGCCGCAGCGCGGGCAGCAGGGCGCGGGTGAGCTCGATACCGGCGAAGACGTTGACCTCGAAAGTCTCGCGCCATTGGGCGTCGGAAAGCTCTGCGAAGCTCCCCTTGGGAAACAACCCGGCGGCGTGGATAAGCACGTCGAGGGAATCTATGTCGGCGGCGGCGCGGCGGATGGCGGCCGCGTCGCGCAGATCCACCTCGAAGGGCTCCGCGGACGGCAGCGCGGCCACGATCTCGCTCGCGTCGCTGCTCGCCCCAGCGTAGATGTGGTGGTCGCGTCCCAGTTCCTCGGCGATCGCGCGGCCGATGCCTCGCGACGCCCCCGTGATGAGTGCCTTCTTCATGCCTTAATCCCCTTGAACTTGCGCCCGAGGTCGCGGGCGATCTCCCGGTCCTCGGTGCGGCGCTTGATGGCCTGGCGCTTGTCGTAGTCCTGCTTGCCTTGGGCGAGGCCCAGCTCGACCTTCACCTTGCCCTCCTTGAGGTAGAGGGAGAGGGGCACGAGCGTGCGGTTGCCGTCCTTGATCCTGCCCTCGAGCGAGTCAATCTCGCGGCGGTGCAGCAAGAGCTTGCGGGTCCGCCGCGGGCTGTGGTTCGTCCACGAACCGCGCGAATACTCCGGGATATGGAGATTGCGCAGCCACACCTCGCCCTTGTCCACAGTGGCGAAGGCCTCCACGAGGCTGGCACGTCCCTCACGCAGGGACTTGATCTCCGTGCCCACGAGCGCGATCCCTGCCTCGTAGGTGTCCAGGATGGTGTAGTCGTGGCGCGCCTTCCGGTTGGAGGCGATCACCGCCCCAGGCGTCTTCTTTATCTTCTTCTTGGCCATGGTCCGTGCCAGTTTACCGGCTTACTTGCGCACGTAACTACGCAGTGCCACCTGCGCTGCGACCCCGCCGATAACCACGGCGGCGAGGGTAACCAGCGGCATGATCACCCACACCGCTGAATCCGGGGTGGGAGCAATCAACTGTGCCGCGTACAGGTCGCTCAGCATAGGATCCACCACGAAACGCTTGCCCGCCCACGCCAGCAGCGTGCCCAGCACGCCGCCGATGAGCACGGAGAGAACCGCCTCAAGGACGAAGGGAGCCTGCGTGAACCAGCGGGAGGCGCCGACCATGCGCATGATGCTGATTTGCTCGCGCCGGTTAAACGCTGCCAACTGCACCATATTGGCGATGAGCAGGACCGCGGCGAGCGCCTGCGCCGCCGCGACGAGGAAGGCGACGTTGCGGAAGGTGTCCATGGTCCCCGCGGCTTCGCGCACCGTATCGGCCTGGTCGGTGACGGTGGCCACCTGGGGCAGGTCGCGGATCTCGTCGATGGGCGCCGTATCCGAGGGGTCCACCAGCCGCACGTGCAGCGCCGCCGGCAGAGCCTCAGGGCTCGTCTCGCGCACGAGCTCGGGCTCAGTATCTTGGAACAGCTCCACGAAGCGCTCGTAGGACTGCTCGCGCGAGCGGAAGGTCACCTGCTCCACGCGCTCGTCGCCCTGCAACTGGTCGCGCACTTCCTGGCACTCCGCGCTCGAGCACTCGGTGTCGGTGGCCGAGGTCGCCTCGTCGAGCTCGATCATGACCTCCACGCGGTCGAGGTAGAGGTCCTTCGTATCCGCGGTGGCCTGGGAGATCATGATGCCGGCCCCCACCAGGGTCAGCGACAGCGCCGTGGTGATCACCAGGGCGATCGTCATCGTGATGTTGCGGCCCAGGCCGCGCGCACCCTCGCGGAAGATAAACCCCCAGTTCATCAGCGTCCCTCCGTTCCGTAGACCCCGTGGGCGTCATCGCGGACCAGCTTGCCCAGGTGCAGCTCCATGACGCGCCGGCGCATGTCGTCGACGGCGCGCGCGTTGTGGGTGGACATCACCACCGTCGAACCAAGGCGGTTGATGCGCGCCAGAAGGACCATGATCTCGTCGGCGGTGGCGGGATCCAGGTTGCCCGTGGGTTCGTCGGCAAGCACGAGCGGCGGCCTATCGACGAAGGCGCGGGCGATAGCCACGCGCTGCTGCTCACCGCCGGAGAGCTCGTTGGGCATGCGTGTCGCCTTGGCGTCGAGGCCGACGAGCTCCAGCGCCTCGGGCACGAGCTTGGCGATCTTCGCCTTGGACTTGCCCGTCACCTCCAGCGCGAACGCCACGTTGTCGTAGACGCTGAGCTTGGGCAGCAGGCGGAAGTCCTGGAAGACGTAGCCGATGGATTGGCGCAGCCGGTTGATCTCGCGGCCCTTGAGCTCGTTGACGTGGAAGTCGTTGAAGTAGATGTCGCCGCTGGTGAGGTTCTCCTCACGGATCATCAGCTGCAGGAAGGTGGACTTTCCCGAGCCGGACGGGCCGATGAGGAAGACGAACTCGCCGTCCCCGATCTCGAAGGAGACGTTGTCCAGCGCCGGCCTGGTCGAGGTCGGGTAGATCTTGGTAACGTCCGAAAACCTAATCACCCGTTTCACCCTACCTGTTACGGGTGGGCCGGTAGTTAATTGAAAAGCGCCCCGCCCCCGGCACGTGACTACTTTTCAGTGCGGGAGGCGGGGCGCGCAGAAGCGGGCTGGCTGCTCTAGTCGTTGACGTAGAGGTACTGCTTGTTCACGAACTCGTCGAGAGCAAACACCGACAGCTCACGGCCGAAGCCGGAGCGCTTCACGCCACCGAAGGGCAGCACCGGCGAGAAGGCCTGGCCGAGGTTCACGTGGATCATGCCGGTCTCGATCTGGTCCGCGACCTTGACCGCGCGGTCAGTGTCCTCCGAGAACACGGCGCCGCCGAGGCCGTACAGGGAATCGTTCGCCAGCGAGACGGCTTCCTCCTCCGAGGAGACCTTGTAGATCTCGGCGACGGGGCCGAAGAACTCCTCGTAGTAGGACTCGCTGCCCACCGGCACGTCGGTGAGGACCGCCGGGGAGAAGTACGCCGTCGAGTCGTCGATCTCGCCGCCGGTGCGCAGGTTCGCCCCCGCGCCCACCGCGCGCTGCACCTGCTCGTGGAGCCCCTCGGCCGCGTGGCGCGAGGACATCGGGAAGTACTCGCCCGCGCCCGGGGTGCTGGGGTCACCCTTGGTGTAGCTCTGGGCGATGGCAACCATCTCATCGACGAACTGATCGTAGATGTCCTCCATGACAATGATGCGCTTGTTGGAGGTGCACGCCTGGCCGGCGTTGGAAACGCGCTTGTCCCACGCGTCCTGGGCCGCAGCCTTGACGTCTGCGGCGTCGAGGATGATGTACGGGTCCGTGCCGCCGAGCTCGAGGACGACCTTCTTCAGGTTCCGGCCCGCGATCTCCGCGATCTTCTGCCCGGCGCGCTCGGAGCCGGTGAGGGACACTCCCTGGACGCTCGGGTGCGCGATGATCGTCGAAATCTGGTCGTGCGTGGCGTAGACGTTGATGTACACGCCGTCCGGCAGGCCGGCGTCCTTCAGCAGCTGCTCGAAGGCTGCGGCGGACTTCGGCGTGATATCCGCGTGCTTGAGGATGATGCAGTTACCGTTCATGAGGTTCGGGCCCGCGAAACGCGCGATCTGGTAGATCGGGTAGTTCCACGGCATGATGCCCAGAAGCGTGCCCAGCGGCAGGCGGCGGACGACGGCCTTACCCCCGGGGATGTCCACCTTCTTGTCGGCGGAGTGCTCCGCGGCGTGGTCCGCGTAGAACTGCAGGATGTCGCCGGAGAACTCCATCTCCCACGCGCCCTCAGGGACGGGCTTGCCCATCTCCTTGGCCGCGATCTCCGCCAGCTCATTCGCGCGCTCCTTGAGAAGCTGCGCCGCCTTGCTGACGATCTGCGCGCGCTCCTCGTAGGAGGTCCGGCGCCACGTCTCGAACGCCTTCTCGGAGCGGTTCAGGATGTCTTGGATCTGCTCGTCGGTCGCGGTCTCGAAGGTCTCGAGGACCTCGTTGTTCACCGGGTTTTGGACGCGGTACTTGTGGGACATTGGTTTCCTTTCGGTAGGGAAAGTGGTCTTGGATGTGAACTATAACTCAAGATGCGGTCCGATATGACCCATCACTCATTTTTATGCCCTCGTCTTGCCCCATGTAGGGAGTGTCGTGGGTCAACGCGTCGAGCAATGCTTGGTGATTTCTCTGCACTTCCTCCCCCAGCGCCTGCGGGTTGGCGCGCAACAGGTCGAAGCGCTGCTGCACGAGAGGCAGCTCCAGCTCGGTGAACGGCCGCGAGGCGGCGTGCGGGACGTCGAACACGTCGGCTACGGCATCCCCGTGCATGATGCGGGTGGCCGCGTACATCCAGTCCTCGACGGCCTCGTCAGAGAAAGGCAACAGGGACTGGACGTTGACGCGGAACCCGTTGAACAGCGCCTGCACGAGGGCTCGCGAGGCGTCGTTCGGATCGCCGCCCACGAAGTGGATCGCGTCGATGGTTTCCTGGGAGGCGTCGATATCAGTCTCCGGCTCCAGGATGTCGCCCGGGATTCCCAGCATGAGGCCCACAATCTTCCAGAGGTAGAACAGGTCCTGCTCCTCCTCCAGGGTCAGCCTGTAACCGAGATTGCGCAGGTATGTAAAGGCGATGTAGGTGAAGTCGAACCACGTGCGGAGCATGTCTAGCTCACTGATCGGCGCACCCCAGTCGGAATGGTCTAGCCCGAGCTGCGTTTGCACGCGGCGCACATGGGCGTGCATGGCGCGGACCATGCCGGTATGTATGTAGCTCACGCTGCCTGGTTTCAACCCGTCCTTCAGATACACCGAGTAGATCCAGTTGGTGGTGTAGGCGAGGCGCTGTACCGCCCCCTCGGTCAGCTCGCCGGTGTTGACGAGGATGTTCGCGATCGGCGGCGTGGAGTAGGTATGCAGCAGCGCCCCAGGCCCCAGTGAGAGGTTCTGCGCCAGAACCGGGATTGCCAGCGCGGCCCTCTGCCCCCGCTCAAGGCGCTCCCAGTCGACCCCGTCGAGGGCGGCATTCATGTCGTCGATAAGCGCCTTTACTTCGGGCAGGGTGTCCTCGCCCGCCTCCCCCCGCGCCAGCGCCTCGCGCAGGTTCGGCATGATAATCCTGCTCTTGTTGCCGCTAGTGTATAGCGCGTCCGCAACGGGGTCCATCGCCCAGAACGCCTGCTCAAACCGCCGAGCGCGCGTCTCGCCGAACCGCGCCACGAAGTCTTCGCGGCTACCGCGAGCTGCTGGCCAGTCCGCGCGGTTGTAGTGGTCCCGCGCCAGCGGCTGTTCGGTGTATGTCTGTGTCGCAGTCATAGTTTTCCTCTTTTCCGTAGAGTCCTCGCCGCGCGCTAACGCAGGCCTTCCTTCGAGGTGTCGTGCAGGGTGTATTCGGCCTTTACGTGCGGGGCCTTTTCCGCGACGTAATCCTCGATCTGTTTGAACACGTCTGACCACGGCGGCTTGCCGTCGGCGGCCTTCGCTACCTTCGCCGCCCACGCGCCCGGCAGGGCATCCCGCAGCCGGTAGAGGGCGGCCTCCGCCTTCGCTTTCAGCAAGAACGGCACCTTCCAGTGCAGATACTTAGTCCCCTCAAAGCGGGAGCCCTTCACCATGAACTTCGTGTCCTCATCGCCAATGATCAGCGACAGCGCGCCAAGCACCTGCCCAGGCATCTTCGGATCCAAGTCCTCGAGAATGCCCATCAAAGCGGTAGCGACGCGCACGTGGTACTCGGAGGAATACCCGCCGTTGGCGTAGATAAAGTCGGTCATCTTGCGCATCTCATCACCCGTTTTCGGGATGAGGCGCTCCTCCGCCCCCATGAGGTAGAGCACCCAAGCCCAGTACATCGCGACGTCGTCCCACTCCTGCCCACTGTGGGGCCGACCAAAGAACTCATCCACGCCGATGGGCATGAGGGCAAACCAGCCCTCGCCCGAGACAAGGAAAGACGACCCGATCGGCCGACCGAACTCGTTGTAGTGTTCGGGCCCCCAGAGTTTTTCCAAGCCGCGGTTGGCCTGCGCGTGCAGAAGCCGCACGCGCACGGCCGCCTTCAGCCCGTCGCTGTAGCGGTGGAACACGCCGTCCCGGCCCAGGTCGACGAAGAACTTCACCGTCTCGATGATGCGGGTGAAGGACTCGATCTCAAACATTCCCGTCTCACCCGTCGCCGCCGAGGTGCGGTCCTCCATCGTCGTGGCCCAGAAGGCAAAGGCAATGGAGAGCAGCTCCGCCGACGGGGTGACGTTGTAGTAGGCGACGCGTCCGCGCTCCGCGGCCTCCAGGTCGATCCAGTCCGGGATGTTGTCCACCTCTGCGAAAAAGGCTACGAGCTCAGGCGAGGGGTCGTCGACGGTGTCGATCCCCTCGTTCAGCGCCTTTTCGAAGTCCGCGCGGGACTTCGCTGCGCCGTCTCGGCGGAACGCCTCGGCAAGCTTCCAGCCGGTCTCATCGGTCTGCCACATGTGGTCGTCGAGAAGCTTTGCTTGAAAGCTTGTGAAGTCTTCCCACTCAGAGGCGACGGCGTGCCACTTTTCGAAGAGGTTGCGGCGCAAAATAGCCCACCCCGGTTTGCGCGTCCGACGTTTCGGAGCTGGGCGCAGCGGCATGCCATCGCGGTAGAAGTAGCGGAAATCCCCGTAAGGGTTATCCGACATCGGAAGGATCTCCGGATTCTGCTGCAGACGATAATGACCGTCCCAGACACCCGTGCTGGCAGTCATATTTTTCCTTCCTCGGGAAAGGCCCGTTTCCGGCGCCGGCCCAGTGCGCAGCCGCCGCCTGCGAAGTATGTGATGGACGGAAAGCGGCTGTTGTTACCCAGAGCCAGAATCAACCCTGCTGTGTAGCAGATCACTTTTCCGTGGAGTTATGGTATCCCTTACATATAGTCTTGGCAAGCACTTCCGCTGGTCAATTGCCACGAACATTCCGCACTGGAGGGCACATGAGGCACGGCGCAGGAATCGGGCGTTTTTCGTCCTTGTTGCGGGCCACTCGGGACCGGTCCGACCCGAACGCCGCCGACCGCCAGGCAGCTTTGCAGGCCAGGCAAGGGCGCAGCCCCAGTGGCGCTCATATCGAGCTCGTAGCCACCCATGTCGAGCGCGCCCACGGCGTAGTGCTCATCACGTTCGAAACCGATGACGGCTCTCCCCTCCCCGGCTACGAGCCCGGCTGCCATGCCGACTTTTTCCTGCGGTCGCCCGATGGCGTAGAGATTGTCCGCCAATACTCGCTTTTCCCCATGCACCACCTCGGCTCGGAGGGGCAGACTCCCGCGCAGTACGGCATCGAGGTGACACTCGAGCGCGATTCACGCGGCGGCTCCCTCGCCGCGCACAGAATCCAGCCGGGGGACACCGTTCGCATCCTCCCGCCACGAAGCAATTTCCGCTTGGCGACGGGCGCTCAGCGCTCGGTCCTCGTGGGCGCCGGGGTGGGAATTGCCCCCATCTTTTCACTGGCCCGCGAACTACAGATCCAGCGGGCCGACTACGCGGTCCTCTACTTCGCGTCCAGCCGTGAACGGGCTCTGATGCGCCATCTCATCGACACCTACCTTCACGGGCAGACTCGCAGCATCTTCGCCTCTGGTGAACGCGAGAAGCAGTCCGCCTACATCGCGGAAGTGCTCGACGCATCTAGCGTTGCGCCCGAGAGCACTCATCTTTACGTGTGCGGGCCGCAGGGATTCATGGACGGCGTTATCGAGGCTGCGGCTTCCTTCGTCCCCCGAGCCAACATCCACGTAGAGGCTTTTCGCGCTACCCAGGAGACACTGGCGGGCAACCACCACGCGGATGGCCCCTTCGAGGTGAGTCTCAACGGGGAGAGCTACACCGTGCCGGCGGGCACGTCCGTCCTCGACGTGCTCGAGGACGAGGGCGTCCCGATCATGTCGCAGTGCGCCGAAGGAACCTGCGGAACCTGTGTCATGCGCGTGATCGCCGGGACCCCGGACCACCGCGACAGCATCTTCACGGAGGAGCAGCACGAAAACGGGGCCTTTGCCACGTGCGTCTCCCGCTCCCATTCCCCGGCACTCACCCTGGAAAGGTGGAAGAACGTGCGCGGATGACCCCGCCGGCCGGCCCCTAGCCTTTCTTCTCCAGCATCTTGCCCACGTAGCCGGTATTGAACTCCCCGCTGCGAAACTGCTCGCTGCCGATCAGCTGAGCCTGGAACGGTGCGGTGGTGACGACGCCCTCGACTGTGAGCTCGCCCAGGGCGCGCAGGGTGCGCGCTATCGCATCCTCTCGCGTCTCCGCCCAGCAGATTAGCTTGCCCACCATCGAGTCGTAGAAGGGCGGAATGGTGTATCCCGTCTCGATGTGCGTGTCCATCCGCACGCCGAACCCGCCCGGGGCGCGGTAGTGGGTGATGGTGCCGGGGCGCGGGGCAAAGTTTTCGTTCGGGTCCTCGGCATTGATGCGGCATTCGATCGCGTGACCGCGAATCCCGATGTCGTCCTGGGTGAGCCTGAGCTTCTGCCCGGAGGCGATCCGCAGCTGCTCTTGGATCAGGTCCACGCCGGTGATCATCTCCGTCACGGGGTGCTCCACCTGGATGCGTGTGTTCATTTCGATGAAGTAGTACTTGCGCTCGATGTTATCGAAGACAAACTCGACGGTACCGGCGTTGGTGTACCCCACCTCCTTGCACAGATTGATCGCGGCCTGCTGGAGGCCCGCCCGGAGCTCATCGTCGATTGCGGGCGAGGGCGCCTCCTCGATGAGCTTCTGGTTGCGTCGCTGGGACGTACAGTCGCGCTCGCCGAGTGCAATAGCATTTTCGCCGTCCGCGAGCACCTGGATCTCAATGTGGCGAATATCGGTGAGGTAGCGCTCGATGTAGACCGAGGAGTCGTTAAACGCCGATTGCGCCTCGTTCATGATCTCGTTGAGGTCCTTTTCCAGCGTCTCTTCCGCTTCCACCACGCGCATACCGCGGCCACCGCCGCCGGCTGCGGCCTTGATCAAGAGGGGGAAGCCAGTTTCTTTGGCCACGGCGAGGGCCTCGGCAAACTCGGTGACTACCCCGTCTGAGCCCGGCACGGTGGGTACTCCGGCAGCCTGGGCGATTTTCTTCGCCTCAATCTTGTCACCCATACGCCGGATGTGCTCCGACGATGGGCCGACGAAGCCGATGTTTTCTTCCTCGACCATTTTGACGAAGTCGGCCTTCTCAGAAAGGAAACCATAGCCGGGGTGGATGGCGGCAGCCTTGAACGCCAGCGCCGCCGAGACGATCATCTCGGGGCTGTTGTAGCTTTTTGCCGCGTTCGCCGGGCCGACGCACACCGCCTTGTCCGCCTCCCTCACCGGCAGCGAGTCCCGGTCTCCCTCCGAGTACGCGAGGATGCTCTTGATGCCGAGCTCCTTGCAGGCTCGGATAACGCGCAGCGCGATCTCCCCGCGGTTGGCGATGAGCACGCTGTCCAGCAGTTTTTCAGAATCCGCCATGAGTGACCTACTTCGGCTCGATGACCATGAGCGTCTGGCCGTGCTCGACTGCTTCCTCGTTGGCCACGAGGATGTCCGTCACGGTTCCGGCGGTTTTGGCCTCGATGTTGTTCATCAGCTTCATCACCTCGACGATGCAGAGCACCTGCCCGACCTCCACGGCGTCGCCGACCTTTACAAACGGGTCAGCGCCCGGCTTCGGAGCGGCGTAGAAGGTGCCCACCATCGGCGCCGTGACCGCAACACCGCTGCCGGTGGGCGCGGCGGGAGCCTGCCGTGCGGGCGCCTCCTCCTGCGTAGCTGGGGCGGGAGTTGGGGCGGGAGGCTCAGCCCGGGGAGCGTCCGGGGCGGGAGCAGCGGGCGCCGCCGGAGCAGCCGCGCGGCGGCTCAGCCCGCCCGGGGTTTTGGACATCGCCAGCTCGATATCGCCGTACTTGATGCTCAGCTCTTCGAGGTCACCGGATTGCTTAACCCACTCGAGGAGGGATTTCAGTTCATTGAAGTTGGTGGGGTGCGACACGTTTACTGCTCTCCTTTTTTGGTGAGGTTGATTTCGAGGTCGTTGGTCTTGAGGCGGAACACGCCTGTGGTGGCGGTGTCGTAGATCTGCTGCACCAGCTTGGTCAGCGCGCCGCCCGGCGCGCCTTCGCCCTGGCCAGCTCGGCCTTCGGCAACAAAGCGCCGCATCTCATCCACGTTGTTTCCCGGGATATTGGCGCGCAGCAGCAACGTATCGATGTCGTCGTCCGGATACTGCTCTTTCAGGCCCGGCAGGGCCGGTTCGAGGTCGGGTCGGCCCTCTTTAATTTCGGACGACCCGTTGGCCTTGATCTTTTCCAACGCCTCTGGGTCGAGCGGGGCGAGCGGTTCGCCGTAGTAGCCGAGCGCATACTTCTTGATCTCATTGGGCACCACCGAGTAGCGCTCGCCGGAAATCACGTTCATCACAGCCTGGGTCCCCACGAACTGGGCGAAGGGTGTGATCATGATCGGATATGCCAGCTCCTGCCGGACGCGGGCGGTCTCATAGAGCAGGTCCTCGAACCTGTCGGACAGGCCGGCGGTAGCCAGCTGGGACTCGAAGTTGGTGAGCATCCCACCCGGGAGCTGGTGCATGTAGTGGACGCCGTCAAAAGCGCGGGGCTTTCCCACAGGCTTGCCCTCGCGCTCCGCGATCGCCTCAAGCTTCTTGCTGGCGCTGTCCACGCGCTCGTCGTCAATGTTGACGGTGTACCCGAGAGCGCGGAGGTCGCGCGCGAGTGCCTGCGTCGCCGGCTGCCCCTGGCCATTTGCCAGTGGGGCGATGGAGGTGTGGATCGAATCCGCCCCGAGCTCGGCCGCGTAGATGTAGGTCAGCGGGGACAGGCCGGTCAGTGAGTGGGTGTGGATTTCCAGCGGCAGCTCATCCCCAACCGCCCCGCGGATAGCCGGAATCAGCGTCTTCATGCGGTCCGGGGTGAGCAGCCCGCCGGCGTCCTTGAGCATGATGCGGTCTACATCCGTGCGCTCCACCAGCTCCTGTGCTTTATCGATATAGAGCTGGTCGGTGTGTACCGGGCTCAAGCAGTAGGACAAACAGCCGTAGGTCTCGGCCCCAAGCTCCTTCGCCAGGATCAGGGTGTCCGCGATGTTGTCGATGTCGTTGAGCCCGTCGAAGGCGCCGATGACGCGGAAGCCGTGGGCGTAAAGGCGTTCAACCCACGTGTGGATGACGTCGTCCGGCAGGAAGTCGAAGGATGCGAGGTTGCGGGAGCGCACCATCGCGCGAAACTTCGTTCCCGGCGCCGCTTTCTCGTGAACGAGGCGCACGCGCTCCCACGGGTCTTCCCGGAGGTAGCGCACCGGCACGTCGAACTGGATCGGAGCAACCAGGTCCACGTGTTCGAAGCCAGCGTTTGTGACGTCGTCAAGCAGTTCGAGGATGTGTTCGGTGCGCATGCGCGTCGCCCAGATGGACTGGTGGGCATCGCGCAACGTGGTGTCGATGATCTTGATTTCGCGCTCGCTGTCGGCGGGTCGACCACCCGCGGCAAAAATTTCAGCGAGGCTTTCCGTGCTCAGTTCTTCCGGACTGAGTGCAGCCATGGTTCCTCCTTGGAAAAGCCGGACGGGGCAGTGCCGAATGGCAAGCCGCCGTTGCGCTAAATGTACGCGCACAAAACTGTGATGCGCGACTCATTCTGGAACAAAGTTGTCGGATCACACTCACTGCCCCCCGCCGAACTGAGGTGTCCACCCCCACATTAGGGTAGGGCAGGGGCCACGGAAGGGCTCTTCGTCCGCACATTTGCGCACGTAGAAATATTTCCGGGCGCTAAGGTTTCCTATCCCCCCAAAAAGACGCGCAACCAGCTCAAGAATGTGACATAAATCATTTTTGTCACATAACAGTGATGCGGTCTATACAGTTCCGCCGAAACACACCGTGGCGTCCAGAGGACGTCCAAAGGAGGACACATGAGCGTCACACAGCGCTTCGACATGGGCACCACACACATCGAGGCAGAACGCCCCGCCGACAAGAAGTCCCTCGGCGCCAGCCTCATCGGCCAGCTGCTCGAGTGGTTCGAATGGAGCTCCTACGCGGTCTTCGCCCCATTCATTGCCGCAGCTTTCTTCGACAAAACGGACCCCACCTCGGCCCTACTTTCCACATTCGGGGTCTTTGCTATCGGCTTCCTCGTCCGCCCGCTGGGCGGCATCGTCTTCGGGCGCATCGCCGACCGGGTGGGCCGTAAGAACGTGCTCCTGAGCACCATTGTCATCATGGCGCTGTCTGCAGTGCTCATCGGCGTCATGCCGACCTACGGGCAGATCGGCATCTGGGCCTCTGTCGTCCTGCTCTTCGCCCGAGTGGTGCAGGGCTTTGCCCACGGGGGCGAGTCCGCCACCGCAAACAGCTACATCCCGGAGATCGCCCCAAAAAACCGGCGCGGCATGTGGGGATCGATGGTCTACATGTCCATTTTCGGCGGCTCCGTCATCGCCTACACGCTCGGCGGCGTGATCACGCTCGTGCTTAGCGACGACCAAATCGGCGCTTGGGGCTGGCGTATCCCGTTCTGGCTGGGCGCAGCAGCGGCGCTCGTTGCCCTCTACCTGCGCCGCCATATGCAGGAATCCGAGCACTTCGCGGAGCTCCAAGAAGGAGGCGTTGACTCCTACGACAACCTCGCTGCAGCCCGCCCCAAGACACCGCAGCGCCCGAACTGGGTGAACATCCTGCTGGTCATCGGCATGGTTTCCGGGGTCACCTCAGCCCACTACACGTGGACCTCCTACATCTCCACCTACGCCATCACCCACGAGGGCATGTCCACCCAGGGAGCCTACTGGGTCTCGGTCTTCGCGCAGACCTGCGGTCTGATCGCCCTGCCCCTGTGGGGCGCGCTGTCCGACCGCATCGGCCGTAAACCGGTGATGTACACCTTCGCCATCGCAGTCGGCGTCCTGCAAATCCCGCTGATGGGGTTCATCGACGCGCAGCCATGGACGTTGCTTGTTTCCGCCACCGCCGCCGTCATCGCGGTCGCGGCCGGCGGAGCGCTACTTGCCCCGGTGATGGCCGAAGTCTTCCCCACTTCACAGCGCACCAGCAGCATCGGTTTCGCGTACTCGCTGTCGGTCGCTGTCTTCGGCGGTACCGCCCCGTACATCTTCCAGTGGTTTACCACCCATGACCTGACGCACATTTCCGGCACCTACGTCGTGGTGCTGTGCGTTCTCACCCTCGTCAGCATGAAGATCCTGCCGGAGACGAAGGGCATCGACCTGCGTGACGCCTAAGAAGCGGGGCGACACCAGGCGCGCGGAAGGCGTGTGCAGCGCAATGAGGAAGCTCCGCTAGCTCTCCTGCTGCTCCGCCATACGCCAGCGGATGCCGGACTCCAAAAAGCCGTCGATGTCGCCGTCGAGCACCTTCTGCGGGTCCCCCACCTCGTAGTTCGTCCGCAGGTCCTTGACCATTTGGTACGGGTGCAAAACGTAGGAGCGCATCTGGTTGCCCCAGGAGGCGTTGCCGCCCGCGCCCAGGGCGTCGAGCTCGGCCTTTTCCTCCTGGCGCTTGCGCTCCAGGAGCTTCGACTGCAGCACGTTGAGCGCCGAGGCCTTGTTTTGAATCTGCGACTTCTCGTTCTGGCAGGTCACCACGATCCCGGTGGGCAGGTGAGTGATGCGCACGGCGGAGTCGGTGGTGTTCACCGACTGCCCGCCGGGGCCCGAGGAGCGGTAGACGTCGACGCGGATGTCCGAATCTGGGATGTCGATGTGGTCCGTCTGCTCCACCACCGGCAGCACCTCCACCTCGGCGAAGGAGGTTTGGCGGCGGCCCTGGTTGTCGAAGGGAGAAATGCGCACCAGGCGGTGCGCGCCCTGCTCCACCGAGAGCTGGCCGTACATGTAATCGCCATGGACGACGAAGGTAGCGGACTTGATGCCCGCCTCCTCCGCGTAGGAGATGTCGTACACATCTACCTTGTGATCGTTCTTTTCCGCCCAGCGCACGTACATGCGCATGAGCATCTCAGCCCAGTCGGCCGCGTCGACGCCGCCCGCGCCGGAGCGGATGTTCACCACCGCCTCGCGCTCGTCGTACTCGCCGGAGAGCATGGTCTGGACCTCCAGGGAGGAGACCGCTTCTTCCAGGGCGGCGAGTTCGTCGTCGGCAAGCGATGCCTCCCCTTCTTCCTCGGCGAGCTCGTACATGACGGGGAGATCGTCGAGCCGGGAGCGCAGGGAGGTGACCTTACGCAGGCGGGCCTGGACGTTGGATAGCTCGGTGGTGACTTTCTGCGCGTGATCCGGGTCGTCCCACAGGGAAGGATCCCCCGCCTGCTGCTCCAGCTCGCGCGCCCGCGCCCCGAGGGCGTCAAGATCCATGACCTTCTCAATCGTCGTCAACGTCGAATCGAGGTCCTGAATGCGCGAAGAAGTCTCGGGATGCATAAGGCCCCACTGTAGCGGAGCACCCATAATGGGAATCATGCCAACCTCCCGAGAGTTCATCCGCGCCCACTCCTCCTCCACCGATGCAGAGCTCGCCGCCGCGCTGGTCACGCACGCGGGCTCGCTCGCGCTGCGCATGCGCGCGGCGGGTCTTGAGACCGACTACAAAACCTCCGTCTCTGACGTGGTCAGCGACGCCGACCGCGCCGCCGAGGAGTTCGTCGCCGAAGCGCTCGCCGCGCTGCGGCCGGAGGATGGCATCCTCGGAGAGGAAGGTGCCTCACGGGACTCGCGGAGCGGGCGGGTGTGGGTGATCGACCCGGTGGACGGGACCTTCAACTTCCTCCAGGGCTCGGACTACTTCTGCTCCGCTGTCGCGCTGACCCGCGACGACGATATTTTGCTCTCCGCGGTGCACCGCCCGGCGACGGACACCACCTGGGTCGCCGCAGACGGCACCGCCACCCGCAATGGCGAACCGCTCGCCCCGCTCCCGGAGGCACCGCTGCAGGAAAAGGGCCTGGCCACCTACCTCCACCCCACCTCCATGCGCGACGACGCCATCCGCGAAACGTGGCTGCGCGCCGCGCGGGATGCGGCCACGGTGCGCATGCTCGGCGCCGGCTCGGTTGACCTGGCCAACATCGCCTCCGGCCAGCTCGGCGCGTGGCTGCAGCACAGCGTCGCGGACTGGGACTGGCTGCCCGGCAAGGCCCTGGTCGAGGCGGCGGGAGGGGCTGCGATCAAGGTCGACGCCGGCGGGGTGACCTGGTGCGTCGCGGGCAACCGCCAGATCGTCGAGGACATTGCGGCTAGGCTTGGCGGGCATGTCTAACACCCCGAGTTACGCAGACGACCTCGCCCTCGCGCTCGAATTGGCCGATATCGCCGACGCGATCACCCTGGACCGATTCGAGGCCGCCGACCTGCACATTGAGGCCAAACCCGACATGACTCCGGTCTCGGACGCCGATCTTGCCGTCGAGAAGGCCCTGCGCGCCCGACTCGACGAGGCCCGCCCCGCCGACGCCGTGATCGGCGAAGAGTTCGGGGGCCAGGCCGCCTTCGAGGGCCGCCAGTGGGTCATCGACCCCATCGACGGCACCAAGAACTTCGTGCGCGGCGTTCCCGTCTACGCCACGCTCATCGCATTGCTTGTCGACGCCACCCCAGTCGTCGGGGTCGTCTCCGCGCCCGCCCTGGCCCGCCGCTGGTACGCCTCCTCCGGCACCGGCGCGTGGCGCACCTTCAACGGCGGGCCCCTGAAGCAGCTCGCCGTCTCCGGCGTCACCGAGCTTTCCGACGCCTCCCTGTCCATGTCCTCCCTCGCCGGCTGGGACAAGCGCGGGCTGCAGGAAAACTTCCTCGCCCTGACGGAAAAGACGTGGCGGCTGCGCGGCTACGGCGACTTCCTGTCTTACTGCTTCGTCGCCGAGGGTGCCGTGGACATCGCCGCGGAACCGGAGGTCTCGCTGTGGGACCTCGCCGCCCTGTCCGTCTTGGTAGAGGAGGCGGGCGGGCGCTTCAGTTCGCTGGAAGGTGTCGATGGCCCCCACGGCGGCGATGCCGTGGCCACCAACGGGCACCTGCACGAAGCCGCACTCGAGGCCCTTTCACGGCGCTAGCGCGCCTCTCCCTCTACCGTTTTGCGCGAGGCTTTCCGCTGCGTGGTCCGCTTCGTGGTCCGCGAGGCAGCGGGGCTTTTAATCAGTTCGGCAGGTGGAATCCCCGGCCCGGCGCGGGGCGCGCGTCCATGTCGCTGAGAACTGAATCCATGCGGGTACTCACCGTCGGGGCGTGCAGCGCGCCCTGCAGCGGGGTGTAGCACGCGAGGTTTGCCTCGGCTGGCAGGGCGCCCCCGGTGACCAGGCCCACCAGCCTGTCGCCGACCATGAGGGGGGCGCCGGAATCACCGTACATCGCGCACACCTGGCTAATGTTGGCACGGCCCCCCTCGTGGAAGGTCATGCCGCACGTGTGGCCCGAGGCGACGCCGTTTTTGCACACGATGGCACCCGGGCGTTGCGGCGCCCCGCCGAGGGAGTTGACGGTCACGCCGTTGTAGGTGCGGGTGACCTCGCTGTTCGACCCGAGCTCGATGACGGAGTAGTCGAGCGCCGGGTTGGTGGACACCACGGTCCCCGACACACCCACCTGCGGCGAGTCCGCCGAGGCGACCGGGGTGCCCGGCGCACCGCAGTGCCCGGCCGTGATGGCGACTTTGCGCCCGGCTTCGTCGTAGCCCGCCGCAGCGACGGTGCACATACTGTCCCCGACGTACACCGGGGTGCCCGGCCCGTAGAGGGAGGTACCGCGCCCGCGCGCCTGCTCCGACTCGGCTGGGATCGCCGGCGCGTCGTGGAAGGAGCCGGGGACGCGGTGGAGCACCCTCTCACTGAAGGGCTTGCCCGCCAGTATCCGGGCCGGCAAGCCGGTGCGCCAGACGTAGTTGGGGTCGACGAAGTCGGCCTCCTGGGCGCTGGCGGGCGCGGCGGGGTCCGCGTAGGTATCGGCAGCCGCCGGAACCTCCGGTTCGCGTGCCGGCTCAGGCGGCGCAGGCGGCCCCGGCAGCTCTGGCAGCGTGGGGAGTTCGGGCAGTGCGGGTAATGCGGGTAGCTCCGGCAGCTCAGGCAGCTCAGGAACGTCGAACGCGCCGTGAAGGGCCTCAACCACCTGCGACGCTGACGGCAGCTGTATCTGCTGCGCCTGCGCAGCGGGAGCGCCCGCCGCGCCGGTTGTAACTGTCGCAATTGCAGCGGCGAGCGCCAGCTTCAGGCTGCGCCCGCGGAAACGGTGGCCCATTGATCCCGCTTTCCTCGTTTGGTCTCCCGCGTCTGAACAACATTCACTTTGCCACACTCGGGCCACTTTGTTCCCCCTTTTCTCCCCCGGCTCCCCCCGCCTGAAAATCCTGTTAGGTTGTCCTTTGTGGAAGCAGCACGGAAAAACAGCCCCCGGCTTATCGTCCCCGACCTCGCGCGTGGCCTCGCACTCCTCGGCATCGCTGTGGCGAACGCAAGCCAGGCGTGGATTATCAACGACTACAGCATGGACTCCACCCCCGGCTCGACCCTCGGCGGGGTCCGCCCGGACAGCGCCCTAGATCAGGTGCTCGCGGTACTGTCCGCGATGTTCGTGCACGTGCGCGGCCTGCCGATGTTCTCCACGCTTCTCGGCTTCGGCATCGGGCTGATCGCCGCGAGCCTCTACCGGAAGAACTACCCGGCAAAGGCCGCGCGCTCGGTGTTGCTGCGGCGCTACCTCTGGCTCGCCGCGTTCGGCGTGATCCACCTCGTCGCGCTCTTCTACGGCGACATTATGACGACCTACGGCATCGCCGGGGCGATCGTCGCGCTCATGCTCACGCTTTCCACGAATGCGCTGCGCATCATCGCCTACGCCCTGATTGCCCTTTCGGTCGTGATGTTCACCGCCAGCGCGGGACTGCTCGCGGTGATGGACCTCGGCATCGTTCTCGACGAGATCATTATGCCCACCACCGAGATCGACTCGCTGCCGGAATACCTGCAGGAAAACGCCGCCTTCAGCCTCCTTGTCCTCACCAGCCAGCCGGTGAGCGCGTTCATGCTCGGCGGCCTCGTTCTCATCGGCTTCATTTGGGCCCGGGAGGGCTACCTTGTGGACGTCGACAAGCACCGCCGGGTCCTGGTCAACTGGGTGATCGTGGCTGCGGCGGTGGTCATCCTGGTGGGGCTGCCGCTGGGCCTGTCCGCGATCGGGGTGATCGACCCGGGCTACGAGCTCGCCTTCTCCACCCTCAACTACGGGTGGGGCCTATTGACCGGGCCGGGCATCCTCGCCGCGCTGGCGCTCGTGGTCAACCCGGTGCAAAAGGAGATGCACCGCCGATACGCGGAAAGCGGTGACGCCTCCGCCCCTGCGTGGGCCTACCCCTTTGTGGCGCTGGGCAAGCGCTCGATGTCGGGCTACCTCGCGCAGTCCTTCCTCTTCATCGGCCTGACCATGCCCTTCGCCCTGGGATGGGGCGCGGAATCCTCCATCGCCGGCAAGACCGCGGTCGGCGCGTTGATCTGGCTGATCACCCTGCTTCTCGCATGCGCGCTTGAAGCCGCGGGCTGGCAGGGTCCCTTCGAGAAGGTGCACCGCAGGCTCGCCTACGGGCGCGCCGAGCGGATCGAGCCCTACTCGGCTGAAAACTCGGCTGAACAAAACTCGGCTGCGCAAAACGACCCGAAGCAGCTACCCTGACCTATGACCGAACACGGGCGCCCCACGGCGAGGGGCTGAGACCGCGCTACTGCTCGCGCGGGCACCGTTTGAACCTGTCTGGTTAGCACCAGCGAAGGAAGTTGAAGGAGTGTCATGGCAGACATCTATGCGTCCGAAATCCACCCCAAGCACCGCTACGCGCCCGTAGTCAAAGACGGGCTTGAGGTCCCCGAGACGGCCATCGACCTGGATGATTCGCCCACCGGCCCGAACCCCCCGTTCAGCATCTACCGCACGCGCGGGCCCCACGCCGAGCCCGAGGACGGCCTGCCGGGCCTGCGCACCGAATGGGTCACGGCGCGCGGCGACGTCGAGGAGTACGAGGGGCGCGCACGCAATTTGCTTGACGACGGCACCCGCGCCGCCAAGCGCGGCGCCGCCAGCGAGGAGTGGCGCGGGGCGAAGCGCGCCCCGCTGCGTGCCAAGTCCGGCCAGCGCGTGACCCAGATGCACTACGCCCGGCGCGGCGAGATCACCCGGGAAATGGAGTTTGTGGCGCTGCGCGAGCACTGTGACGTCGAAAAGGTGCGCGAAGCGGTGGCGAGCGGTCGGGCGATCATCCCGAACAACGTCAACCACCCGGAGAGCGAGCCGATGATCATCGGCAACCAGTTCCTGACCAAGATCAACGCCAACATCGGCAATTCCGCGGTGACGAGCTCGATCCGCGAGGAGGTGGACAAGCTGCGCTGGGCCACCCGCTGGGGCGCGGACACAGTCATGGACCTGTCCACCGGCAACGACATCCACACCACCCGCGAGTGGATCCTGCGCAACTCCCCCGTGCCCATCGGCACCGTGCCCATCTACCAGGCTCTGGAGAAGGTGAACGGCGAGGCCGAGGCGCTGACCTGGGAGATCTTCCGCGACACCGTCATCGAGCAGGCCGAACAGGGCGTCGACTACATGACGGTCCACGCAGGCGTGCGCCTGCCGTTCGTGCCGCTGACCTCCAAGCGCGTCACCGGCATCGTCTCGCGCGGCGGCTCCATCATGGCCGGCTGGTGCCTCGCCCACCACAAGGAGTCCTTTCTCTACGAAAACTTCGACGAGCTCTGCGAGATCTTCGCCGCCTACGACGTCGCCTTCTCGCTCGGCGACGGCCTGCGCCCCGGCTCCATCGCCGACGCCAACGACACGGCCCAGTTCGCCGAGCTGAAGACCATTGGCGAGCTGTGCGCCCGCGCCTGGGAGCACGACGTCCAGGTGATGATCGAGGGCCCCGGCCACGTGCCGCTGAACAAGATCCAGCTCAACAACGAGAAGGAAGAGGAGTGGTGCGGCGGCGCCCCCTTCTACACCCTCGGCCCGCTGGTCACCGACATCGCGCCCGGCTACGACCACATCACTTCCGCCATCGGCGCCGCCAACATCGCCGCCGGCGGCACCGCGATGCTGTGCTACGTCACCCCGAAGGAGCACCTGGGCCTGCCCAACAAGGACGACGTGAAAACCGGCGTGATCACCTACAAGCTCGCCGCCCACGCCGCGGACGTGGCCAAGGGGCACCCGAACGCCCAGGCCTGGGACGACGCGATGAGCAAGGCACGCTTCGAGTTCCGCTGGCACGACCAGTTCGCCCTCTCCCTCGACCCGGACACCGCGCAGGCCTACCACGACGAGACCCTGCCCGCCGAGCCGGCGAAAACGGCGCACTTCTGCTCCATGTGCGGCCCGAAGTTCTGCTCCATGCGCATCAGCCAGGATATTCGCGACGAGTTCGGCGACAAGATCGACGAGGCGCTCGCCGACGAGCAGGCAACGCTCATCGCGGACCTGGGCATGCCCACCCTCAGCCCGCGGATGAGCCGGGCGGAGGGCGAGGAGGAAATGGCCGCCCAGTTCCGCGACCACGGCTCCCAGGTCTACCTCGCCGAGGGCAAGAACGCGTAAGCGCTCGTACACTTGCCGTCATGACTAAGGACACACACCCGGAAAACACCGCCGGCGGGCCGAGCGTCAAGGACGGCAAGCTCTACGAGAAGCTGCGCGACGAGGGAAACTCGAAGTCGAAAGCGGCGGCTATTGCCAACCAGGCCGCCGCCACCTCCCGCTCCGCAGTGGGCAAGAAGGGTGGCAAGGCGGACTCCTACGAGGACTGGACGCGCGACGAGCTCTACGAGCGCGCCCAGGAGCTCGAGATCGAGGGGCGCTCCTCCATGACGAAAGACGAGCTGATCAAGGCGCTGCGCGATGGTCAATAGCGGCCTTGACCTGCGCTGCTACTTTGTCACCGGCGCGGGCCCGGGCGCCGATGTAGTCGACCGGGCGCGCGCGGCGGCGCTTGGCGGGGCGGGCCTGATCCAGGTCCGCAGCAAGCCGATCTCGGCGCGCGATCTCTACCACCTCGGTCGCGAGGTGGCCACAGCGGTGCGCGAGGTCAGCCCGACCGCACGCGTGCTTATCGACGACCGAATCGACGTCGCCTTGGCCCTGCGCGAACACGGGGTGGCCGGCGTCCACTTGGGCCAGGACGACCTCGACGTCCGCCTCGCCCGGAAGCTGCTGGGCCCCGAAGCCGTCATCGGCCTGACCACGGGCACGCTCGAACTGGTGCGCGCGGCCAACGAGGTCGCAGGCCTCATCGATTACATCGGCGCCGGGCCCTTCCGCGCCACCCCCACGAAGGATTCCGGGCGCGCGCCCCTCGGGCTGAGCGGCTACCCGGAGCTGGTGCGCGCCTCGAAGGTCCCCGTCGTCGCCATCGGCGACGTGACCGCCGAGGACGCCGCAGACCTCGCCGCCACCGGTGTGTCCGGGGTGGCGCTCGTGCGCGCCATCATGCACGCCCCCGACGCGCGCGACTACGCGCAACGAGTCGTCAGTGAGTTCGAGCGCGGGCACCGGGTGTTAAATAGAACACATGAGTAGCCGCAGAGTCTTCGCCAGCGTCCTGGCTTTTTTGGTTGCCGCTGGCTGGGCGGCGAACCACTTCGCCTCCGTGATCGTCCTTTTGCGCGAGGAGCTTAACCTCTCCGCGCTGCTGGTCAACGGCGCCTACGGCATCTACGCTCTGGGCCTTCTTCCCTCCCTGCTGGTCGGCGGCGTGCTCGCCGACCGCTTCGGCGGGCGCCCCGTGGTGATCACCGGCAGCACCATCGCCCTGCTGGGCAACCTGGCGCTGATGATGTTCCACGGCCCCGCCGGCCTCCTCGTGGGGCGCCTCGTCGTCGGCCTCGGCGTGGGACTGGTGGTCAGCCCCGGCACCGCATGGGCGGCGCGCCTTCGCGGGGCGGGCGGCGCCACTGTCGCCGGCATCGCCCTGACCTCCGGGTTCGCCATCGGCCCCGTCGTCTCTGGCGCCGTGGCGACGTTCTCGGCCCCCATCTGGCTGCCTTTTGCACTCAGCATCGCGGCGTCCATCGCCGCCATCGCTTTCTCCGCCACCACGGGGGATCTCCCCCTCGGCGCGACGGGGGTGCAGGAGGGCGCCCCCACCCCGCTCGAGCCGGGGGCCTCGCCGGGTAAGGCTCTGGCCACCGCCGTGCCGGTTGCCATGTGGGTCTTCGCGGCGATCATCTCCTCCGTCGTCGTTTTGGCCTCCCGCGTCTCCGGCTACTTCTCCACCGGGGTCTTTTTGCCGGGCGTGGCGGCGGTGTGCGGCTTCGGCACGGGCATGATCGTGCAGGCGCTCGGGCGCGCCTACAACTGGGGCCCCCTTTCCGGGGTGATCGGTATCGTCCTGGCCACCGGCGGCTTCCTCCTCGTGGCCGCAGGCGGGCAGGAACCTTCCCTGCTGCTGTTCTTCGTCGCCACCGTGTTGCTGGGCGGGGCCTACGGCCTGTGCCTTCGCGACGGGCTCCTCGACGTCAACGCCTACTCCCCTCCCGCGTACCGCGGCCGCGTCCTCGGCGCCTACTACGCGGCCACCTACATTGGTTTCGGCCTGCCTCCGCTTTTGGAATCCATCGAGCCCTACACTGGCCCCACCCTGCCCTACTTCGTTCTCGCCGGCGGGGCGGCCGCGGCGGCTCTGCTGCGCACGTGGCAGATCCGCTCGGGTTACCTCGCGCGGGCGTAGAATAAGACGGGATGATTTCCTTATCTGCGCTTGATTGGTTTCACCCCCAGCGACGGTGGGGCGCATGACGCGCGAGCTCGACGTCGCGGTCATCGGGGCAGGCATTATCGGCCTATCCACGGCACTGACCCTCGCCGACCGCGGGCACAGCGTCACCGTCTACGACCCCGCGCCGCTGTCCGGCGCCTCGCACCACGCGGGCGGGATGCTCGCTCCCGCGGCCGAGGTGGTGTACAAGCAAGAGCCGCTGTTTCCGCTCATGCTGCGCGCCGCCGAGTGGTACCCGGAGCTCATTGAGCTGACGGGCAAGTACTCCCCCGCCCACACGGGCTACCGCATCGAGGGCACCCTCGTTGTCGCCCGCGACCGCGCCGACCGCGAGCACCTGGACAACCTGCGCGCCTACCAGCACGAGCACGGGATGGACGTGGACCCCCTGACGCTGCGCCAGGCGCGTTCTTTGGAGCCAGCGCTCTCCCCCGCCCTGGCCGGGGTGGTCCGGCTGCCCGGCGACCGCCAGGTCCAGCCGCGGCAGTTCACCCGGGCGCTTCTCGCCGCCTGCGCCGCGGCCGGTGTGCGCTTCGTCTCCGAGGCCGTCACGGACGTGCGTGACCTGCCCGCCGAGCAGGTGGTCATCTGCGCCGGCCTCGGCGCACGCGACATCACCGGGTGGTACGAAGGCTCCAACCCGCTGCGGCTGCGCCCCGTCTACGGCGACGTGCTGCAGCTGCGCGTGCCCGCCCACCAGCACCCGCTCCTCGGCCACGTTGTGCGCGGGTACGTGGAGTCGCGCCCCGTCTACCTCATCCCGCGCGGCGACGGCACGCTGACCATCGGGGCGACCAGCCGCGAGGACGAGCGCCCGCACCCCCAGGCGGGCGGGGTGCACCAGCTGCTTCGCGACGCCATCGAGATCGTCCCCGCCATCGAGGACTGCGACTTCATCGAGGCAACCACCGGGGCACGCCCCGGCACCCCCGACGACCTGCCCTACCTCGGCCGCGTCAACGACAAGGTAGTCGTCTCCACCGGGTACTTCCGCCACGGCATCCTGCTCGCCTCGGTGGCGGCCAGGTGCGGTGCTGAGCTCGTCGAGAAGCAGTCGCCCTCCCTAGACTTGGCTGCGTGTACCGTCGTGCGTCACGCGTAAACATTTGGAGGTTGTTGTGAAGATTACGTTCAATGATGAACCCCGCGATACGTCCGCACAGAACGTCGAGGAACTCGTGGCCGAGGCCCTCGGCGCCGTGCCCGAGGCGGGCACCGCGGTGGCCTTCGACGGCGCTGTCGTCCCGCGCTCCGCGTGGGCCGAGACCCCTCTCACCGACGGCGCGCGCGTGGACCTGCTCACCGCCGTCCAGGGGGGTTAATGGTGCTAAAGATCGCAGAGCGCGAGTTCGGCTCGCACCTCATCATGGGCACGGGCGGGGCAAGCTCCATGGACATGCTTGAAAAGGCGCTCGTCGCCTCCGGAACCGAGCTGACCACGGTGGCCATGCGCCGCCACG
Source organism: Corynebacterium auris (assembly GCF_030408575.1). Taxonomy (NCBI): domain Bacteria; kingdom Bacillati; phylum Actinomycetota; class Actinomycetes; order Mycobacteriales; family Corynebacteriaceae; genus Corynebacterium; species Corynebacterium auris. The sequence goes on along the minus strand of NZ_CP047047.1, from coordinate 635,206 downwards.
CCGCCACCGCGGGCGCGGGCGAGTCCGTCTTCGAGTTGCTCACGCGCTTGGGCATCGACGCCTTGCCCAACACCGCGGGCTGCCGCACGGCGCGCGACGCTCTCATTACCGCCCGCCTCGCCCGCGAGGCGCTCGGCACCGACTGGGTCAAACTTGAGGTCATTGCCGACGATCACACGCTGCTTCCCGACGTCGTGGAAACCGTCGACGCCTGCGAAACCCTCGTTGACGAGGGGTTCACGGTTCTCGCCTACACCTCCGACGACCCCGTCGCGGCGCAGCGCCTCGCAGACGTGGGCGCCAGCGCCGTCATGCCGCTGGGTGCGCCGATCGGCACCGGCCTGGGGATCCTCAACCCCCACAACATCGAGCTCATCTGCTCCCGCGCCGAGGTGCCAGTGCTTGTCGACGCCGGCGTGGGCACCGCCTCCGACGCCGCCCTCGCCATGGAACTCGGCTGCTCCGGGGTCCTGCTGGCCAGTGCGGTCAACCGCTGCCAGGACCCCGAAGCGATGGCGCGAGCGATGCGCCTGGCCGTCGAGGCCGGCGCGCTGGCCCGCGGGGCGGGGCGCATCCCGAAACGCGAACACGCCGTAGCCTCCTCGAGCTTCGAGGGTCTCGCCAGCTGGGCGGACCAGGTGCTGTAGGGGCTGGCCCTGGCGCGTGCCAGGTTTTCGTTACGGTCGACCTCAGCGTGTTTCTGGGTTCCGCCACCTGGGGTTTTGCCCCCGGGATTTCCTTGCGGTCGACCACGGTCGACCCCAGCGTGTTTCTGGGTTACGCCACCTGGGGTTTTGCCCCCGGGATTTCCTTGCGGTCGACCCCAGCGTGTTTCAAGGTCACGCCACCTGGGGTTTCGCCCCCAGGTTTTCCTTGCGGTCGACCACGGTCGACCCCAGCGTGCTTCAGGGCCACGCCACCTGGGGTTTTACCCCCGAGATTTCCTTGCGGTCGACCACGGTCGACCCCAGCGCATACCAAACTGCAGCGCCAACCCACACGAACAAAGCCCCCTCCCCACAGCGGGGAAGTACACCTAGTCGTGTTTGCGCGGGGACTGCTCGTTCACGATGGTGAAACCGGGGTCCGCCCCGGTGTTCGGGTCCCAGTCGTTGTCGACCTCACCGCCGATGGCGAGGTCGCCCTCGATGATGAGGGACTCGCTGAGCTTCCAGCGGCCCTGGTCCTCGTCGTAGACAAGCTCCGGCAGGTCGAGCTCGTTGCCGTCCGCGTCGTAGCCCGGGGCGGGCTTGTTCTCGCCCGCCTCCAGCTTCTCGGGGCTGTCGGTCTTCTCCCACTGGCGGGTGCGCACCCGGCGGTTGGCCGCCGAGTCGTCGTTCATGGCCTTGATGAGGGCGAACATGATGAAAAAGTAGGCGAAGAAGAACGGCAGGGCGATGATGATCACCACTTCCTGCAAAGCATCGATGCCGGAGTCGTTGATGAACAGCAGCGCGGCGGTGACCAACGCGATGGCAATCACCCAACCGACCCGGTAGTACACCGGCGTCTTGTTCTCCTCGCCGGCGGAGAACATGTCCATGACCATTGCGGCGGAGTCCATAGAGGTGACGAAGTACAGGATGAGCGTGATCAGCGCGACGGTGCCAACGATGCCGTAGAGCGGGTACTGCTCCAGCAGGGTGAACAGGGCCTGCGGGGTGTCGTCCTCGACGACGACCGGCTGGGTGAGGATACCCGGGTTCTGCTCCTCTTCCTCAATGGCGGCGCGGCCGAAGATGGAGAACCACACCAGGACGAAGGCGGTGGGCAGAAGCAGCGTGCCGCCGATGAAGGAGCGCACAGTGCGCCCCCTGGAGATGCGGGCGAAGAACATGCCCACGAACGGGGCCCAGCAGATCGTCCACGCCCAGTAGAACGCGGTCCACGTCGCGTGCCAGCCGGGGTTGTCGTTGAAGGAGTCCACCCAGAACATCAGCTCGGGCAAGGAGTCGATGTACATACCGAAGGACTCGGTGACCTGCCCGATGAGCCGCAGCGTGGGCCCGGTGAGCAGGACGAAAATCATCAGCGCGATGCTGGCACCAATGTTGACGTTGGAGAGGATCTTAATGCCTCGGTCCAGGCCCGACGCAACGGATATGCAGGCCGCGACGGTGATCGCGAGGATGATGAGCAGCTGGACCGGGGTGACCAGCGGCACGTCCCACATGATGTTCATACCGGCCGAGATCTGCAGGACGCCGAGGCCGACGGAGACGCCGATGCCGAACACGGTGCCGATGATGCCGAGGGCGTCGAGCAGCTTGCCCGGCCACTCGTAGATGCGGCGCCCCAGCAGCGGGGAGAACAGGGAGGACAGGCGGGCGGGCATCTTGCGCTTGTAGCTGAAGTAGCCCATGGCCAGGCCCGGCAGGGCAAAAATGACCCACATGTGGATGCCGAAGTGGTAGTAGGAGAACTCGAACGCCTGGGTGATCGCGCCGCGGCTCATCGACTCAACTTCCCCCCGCGGTGGGTTGAAGGCGTGGTGCAGCGGCTCGGCGGCACCCCAGAACAGCAGCGAGGCGCCCATGCCAGCAGCGAAGAGCATGGCGAACCACACAGGGACGCTATACTCGGGTTCCTCGTCATCCTCCCCGAGACGCAGGTTGCCGTACCTGGACACGAAGACCACGATGAGGAAGATGAACACCGCGGAGATTCCGCCGATGTAGAGCCACGCGAGGTTGTTCATCAGCACCTCGGAGACGGAGGAGTAAGCCTCGCGGGCCCGCTCCCCGAAAGCGAGGGTGATAATAACGAAGAGGGCGATGAAGCCCGTGGATGTAAATAGGATGAGCGGGTCGGCTTGCAGCCGCCGGCGCTTCCCTGCGTTCTGTGTTGCCATGACAGCGAAGCTTACCTAAGACCCGTACTAAGGTGGAACCGGTGAGTGACTTGCCGCATAGCGAGCTGCGCCGCACCGCTCGCCAGATGAACCTCCCGGGCTTCGGCCTGGACCAGCAAAAATCCCTGCACAACGCCCATGTTTTCGTCATCGGCGCCGGGGGCCTGGGGTGCCCCGTCATGCAGACGCTTGCTGCCACGGGGATCGGACGGATTTCCGTCATCGATGACGACCTTGTGAACATCAGCAACATCCACCGCCAGATCCTTTTCGGGGCCGCAGACGTCGGCCGCCCAAAGGTCGAGGTGGCCGGAGAGCGACTTCGCCAGCTGCAGCCTGGCATTGAACTGGGGCTTTACCGGGACCGTTTCACTCCCGCCAACGCCGTCGAGCTGCTCGAGGGCGTCGATGTGCTTATCGACGGCTCAGATACGTTTGCCACCAAATTCCTCGCCGCCGACGCCGCCGAGATCACCGGGACCCCCCTTGTGTGGGGGTCCGTGCTGCGCTACCGGGGCGACGTCGCCCTGTGGTGGACCGGCCCGGGCGCCCCTGACGGCGGGGCCGGTCTGCGCGATCTCTACCCCACCCAGCCGGCGGCCGACTCCGTCCCCGACTGCGCCACGGCCGGCGTGCTGGGCGTGACCACCTCCGTCGTGGGCGGGCTTATGGCCACCGAGACCGTCAAGCACATCGCCGGCGTGGGCGAATCGAAGGTGGGGCGGCTCCACATCTACGACGCGCTGACCGCGAGCGTCAGGGCGTTTACTGTTCCCCGCGACCCGCAGCGAGCGCTGGTCCGAGAGTTCTCCGAGTACGAGCCCGCGGCGTGCGCGATGCCCGGGGCGGACGAGGAGGACGTCGATAAGCTCCTGCTCCTGCCCTCGATCGACGTGCGTGAGCCGCATGAAAAGGCGCTGCGCGACATCGCGCGGCCCGGGGTGAACCTGCCCACGAGCGTGTGGGAGGACAACCCGCAGGAGGCGGTCGGTCTGGCCGCGCGCTTCGACGCGGGCGACGAGGTCACCGTCTACTGCGCCTCCGGGGCACGCTCGGCGCGCTTTGTCGAGCGGTTTGAAAAGGACTTCGCCGAACGCGGCATCACGCTGCGTAACCTGCCGGGCGGGGCGAACGCCCACGGCCACGACATCTGAGCGAGCGGGCCTTGACACGCGTGCTAGGATGACGCCCGATGAAGGGGAGTAGCTCCCTCCGCGCGGCAGCCAGCCGGGCGGTTGTGGCTGGTCGACACACTGGCGTTCGCGCCCGGCCCGCCAGCTCGACGCCGCCGCGCGGCGCGGGTGAACGAGACCTTCGGCCCGCATGACCGCGGCGCCGAAAGGTCATTTCCTGGCCGTGCGGCGCCCCGACCCGGAGGTTGCCCTTGTCAGACCCGGTACGCACGCCACAGCAGGAGCAGAAGCTCCTTGAACGCTTCATGTGGCTGTCCATCGCCGCCTCTCTGGCCACGATCGCGCTCAAATTCGCCGCGGCCCTGGTCACGGGCTCTGTCGGTTTTCTTTCCGACGCCATCGAGTCCATCATCAACGTCATCGCCGCGATCGTCGGCCTTTGGGCGCTGAAAGTCGCGGCGAAGCCCGCCGACGACAACCACAACTTCGGCCACGCCAAAGCCGAGTACTTCTCCGCGCAGGTCGAGGGGGCGATGATCCTCCTCGCTTCCGTCGTGATCATCTACACGGCCATCGAGCGCATCATCAATCCCCAGCCCATCGAGCAGCCTGGCCTCGGCCTCGTGTTCTCCGGCGTCGCGGCCCTCATCAACCTCGCGGTCGGCCTCATCTTGATGCGCGCGGGCAAAATCTACCGCTCCGCCACCCTCGACGCCGACGGGCGCCACCTCATCACCGACGTCTGGACAACAGCCGGGGTCATCGTCGGCATCGCTGTTGTCACCCTCACGGGGTGGCAGGTCCTCGACCCGATCATCGCCCTCGCCGTCGGCATCAACATCCTGTTCACCGGCTACAGCCTGCTCAAAAACTCCATCCTCGGCCTGCTCTCCCAGGCACTGCCCGAAGACGAGCTTTCGCTTATCGACGCCTTCCTCGAGCGCTTCGCCTCCGCCCACGGCGTCACCTTCACCAGCGTGCGCACCGTCGCCTTCGGCCGCGACCGCCTCGTCAACGTGGTCATGCAGGTCCCCGGGTCCTGGAGCGTGGAGCGCTCTCACGACTACGCCGACCTCGTCGAAGCCGGCATTGCCACGGAACTCGGCGGCGCCGAAACCGTCGTGCACATCGAGCCGCTGGGAGTAAAAACCCAGGTCGGTCCGATGTGGGCGTAACCCCCGGCCGGCAGAACTTCCCGCTAGGATAACCCCCATGTCCCGCCCCGCCATTGCTCTGCTCACGGCCGTCCTCGCTACCGCGGCCCTGGCCACCCCGGCCCAGGCCGCGCCATTCCCCGACCGCATCGGGCAGACCCCGCCGCGCACGGCCATCTCGTTTACGCACTCCCCCTCCGGCTTTCAGGCCGGCACCCCGAACCAGCACGAGGCCCGCTCCGGGCTATCCATAGTGAAGCTCTACATCGCCGACTACGTTTTCGACCACGGTTCGAGCGCCGACCAAGCAGCGGCCGTGCAGATGCTGCGCACCTCCGACGACGCGATCGCCTCCGCGCTGTACGCGCGCTACCCCGACTCCATCGCCGCCACCGCCCGCAAATACGGGCTGCGCAACACCCACGCGGGTGGCTCCCGGGGGTACAGCACAACCTCGACCCACGACGCTGCTGCGTTCCTCGAGGCCCGCAAGCGCAACCACGGACTCGGCGATCCGATCCTCGCCGCCCTAGCCACCGCGACGCCTGTCGCCGCCGACGGCTACCGGCAGGACTATGGCACCGCCCAACTCCCCGGGGTGATCGGCACAAAGTGGGGCTGGTCCGACGACCGCACCAGCGCCCACGCCAGCGTCTCCTACGGCACTGACTTCACCGTCGCTGCCCACACGTACGGCCCCGCGGCCCAGCTCACGGCCGACGTGGCCGCGGCCTTCGACGCCCCGCCCGCGGCGTCGCCAGCCGAGCGCGCGATCACGGACGTCGCCGCCGCGGCCCACGCCGCCGTGGATAACGCTACAGACGCGCTGGCCGGCGCGCTCGGCTCCTCCGCGCCCGCGGCCCGGACCGTGCGCGACGCAGCAAAGGGCCCGCACGCCAGCATCAACGATGCCGCCGCGCGGGCCCTTGACCTAGCCCAGCTCAGCTCACGCTAGGACTAGTTGCCCTTCTTCGGGTTGTTCTTGTCCGGGCCGGTCTCGTCGTAGAAGCCCTTGCCGGACTCCCAGCCGTAGCGGCCCTTGTCCAGGTATTCTTCCTTCAGAGTCTTGACGAGGCGCTCCTGCCACTCCTCCGCGTTGCCCTTTTCGACAGTGTTGGAGTTAATGGCATACAGCGTGCGCAGCCCGACCATGTCCATGAACTCGAAGGGGCCCATCGGTGCGCCCGTGGAGACCTTCCAGTCCTTGTCGATGTCCTCGATGGTGGCGTACCCCTCGATCCAGAGTTGCAGTGCAGCTCGGTGGAACGGGATGAGCAGGGAGTTGAGGATGTAGCCGCCCTTCTCCTTCTCCAGCACGGCCGGCACCATGCCGATCTCCTCGGCGAACTCCTTCATGATGTCCACCAGGCCGTCCTTGGTGCCCTCGTGCGGCATGACCTCAGCGATGTTGAGCACCCAGATGTTGTTAGCGAAGTGGAAGTTGAGGAAGTCCTCCTCGCGCCCGCTGGTCGGCGCAATCTGGGACGGCAGCATGGTCGAGGAGTTAGAGGCGAGGATGGCGCCCTCCTTGGCGGCCTTGCCCACCTTGGACCACACATCGTCCTTGATGTCGGCCTTCTCCGGCACGGCCTCGATGATGAGGTCGGCCTCCTTCACGGCCTCCTCCAGGTCCGTGGACTGGGTCAGACGCTCACGGGCCTCGGCGACGCCTTCCTTCGTCGCGTCCTCGACGTCGCGCAGGTAGCGATCCTCGAAAGAATCGAAGCGCTTCTTCGCAGCCTCCACCGCGTCATCGTCGATGTCCCACGACGTCACGTTGAAGCCCTTGTAAGCGATCTGGAAGGCAATCTGAGCGCCGAGGACGCCAGCGCCAAGAACGGTCACTTTCTTGATGTCAGTCATTAATCAGTCTCCTTAGCTTTGCTAATTTGTCGGACACTGCCACGCTATGTCCGTCATCGTGCACTCTGCAACGTTTTTAACGAAACGCCTGTTCAGTAAGCGCCAAACCGAGCGGGCCTTCGCCAGAGGGTGTCGTTTTTCCCTCTGCCAAAGACCCGCGCGTCTGCCTCTTTGGGGACATTACTTGGAGGCGTCGTCGTAGAAGCCCTTGCCGTTCTCCGAGCCGTAGCGGCCCTGGTCCAGGTAGTCTTCCTTCAGCGTCTTAACGAAGCGCTGCTGCCACTCCGGCGCATCGCCCTTTTCCACCGCATTGGACTCAATGGCGTAGTAGGTCCGCAGTCCAATCATGTCCATTGCCTCGAACGGGCCCTTCAGCATGCCCGTGGAGACCCTCCAGTCGGTGTCGATGTCCTCGATCTTTGCATAGCCTTCGATCCACAGCTGCGCGCCCGCCCGCAGCCACGGAATGAGCAGGGAGTTGAGGATATAGCCGTCCTTTTCCTTTTCCAGTACCGCCGGGATCATTCCGATTTCCTCGGCGAACTCGGTCAGCGTCTCCACGAGCCCGTCCTTGGTGCCCTCGTGCGGCATAATCTCGGCGATGTTGCGCACCCAGATGTTGTTGGCAAAGTGCAGGTTGAGGAAGTCCTCCTCGCGCCCGCTGGCCGGCGCAATGTCGGAGGGAACCATGGTCGAGGAGTTGGAGGCAAAGATCGCCCCCTCCTTGGCGGCCTTGCCCACCTTGGACCACACATCGTCCTTGATGTCGGCCTTCTCCGGCACGGCCTCAATAATGAGGTCAGCCTCCTTCACGGCCTCCTCCAGGTCCGTAGTCTGGCTCAGGCGCTCGCGAGCCTCGGCGATCCCTTCCTTTGTCGAATCCTCGACGTCGCGCAGGTAACGGTCCTCGAAGGAATCGAAGCGCTTCTTCGCTGCCTCCACCGCGTCATCGTCGATGTCCCACGAAATAACATCGAAGCCCTTGTAAGCGATCTGGAAGGCAATCTGGGCGCCGAGGACGCCGGCGCCCAGAACGGTCACTTTCTTAATGTCAGTCATGGATCAATCTCCTTGAATGCGTGTTTTTGCTTACACCACCACGCTAGGCGTGTCAGTCACCATCTCGCAACAACATCAGGACTTCCTTCACCTTCACACCGTCCACCATCGTGTCTGAGGTCGCCCCCGTATCGTGAGCGCCCCGCCACCGCGCCTTCCGGCAGGATGCTCACATCTCCCATAGGTCAGCGATGCCGCGAGCCTGGTCCCCGGTCGCGGGCAAAGGATCCGGGCGGCCGCCCCGCACCTCGGCCTCGGCGAGCAACTGCTCGCTCGCCGGGCCACACGAAGGGGCGGGGTAGGTTGCGTCTGTTGGCGTTTACGAACGCCCCGAAAGCGGTGTGGACGAAGGTGTGGTCACACAACCCCACCGAAAGGCTCAACCGGGAGATCAGACGCCGCACCGACGTCGTGGGGATCTTCCCCAACCGCGACGCCGTCATGCGTCTGGTCGGGGCGGTACTCGCCGAGCGACACAAGTGAGAAGGATCAAACAGAAACGCTGCATGTAACTGGCTAGTCTCGAGCAGACCACAGGCATCGCTGCTGCCGGCACGATCGATGCCGCCCCAGCAGAAGGAAACGAAACCGCCGCATGTTCACACCCCCACCCCAGCCCCGAGCCAGGCCGTGACAACAAGCCCCCAAACATCACCACAATTCGAAACCAGATACACCACCACCCAGGACTTGACCGATGATGACCGACAACGGTGCGTGCTACCGTTCCACGGCGTTCAACGCTGCCCTGGGCACGATTAAGCATATCTACACCAAGCCGTACCGCCCGCAGACCAACGGCAAGGTCGAGCGGTTTAACCGCGCCCTGATGCAGGAATGGGCCTACGCACGCCCCTACAGCAGCGAAAAAGCCCGACAGCAAACGTACGCGGAATTTATCCACGACTACAACTACCATGAGCCCACACCGCCACCGACGGCCTAACCCCCGCACAACGCGTTCACAACGTCACGGGAAAGTACAGCTAACACTCGCTATTTTACATCTGGACTGTGTATATCAACGGAGGCTGTGGCCAGTCCTATGCTGTTTCGAAACTGCTCAGGTTCAGCATAAACCGGTAGAAGACAAGCGCCGAAAAACTTCGCTCCATCGAGTACCGCACCCCGAAAATCAACCTCGTTAAGGAATGCGCCTTCAAAGTCTGCATCAATTAGATTCGCATTTCTCATACTAGACCACGCCAGCATTGCTCCCCGGAATGAGCATCCCTGGCACTGGGAACCTTCAAAATCAACGGCGGATAAATCATAGTTTGAGAAATCTTTACCCCTCAGGTCTTTTCCTCGTAATTCTCGACGAGAGGATTCAGACATTTCTCTGTACATCGAGCACCTACTTCAGCTGAGGAGAATTGACTACCCAGTCAGGACAGCGTCCCTGTACCCATGGACAGTATGTTGTAACAACACCATATGGTTGCCCATCGGTAACCTTGTTGAACCCGACTACTGCCAGAACATCCCGAGTCTCCAGTTTCTGGCATTTCCTGGTCGGCCCCCATCCCTCACATCGAATATGATCCATCGGCAATCGGTATTCGACCCTATCTCCGCCGTTAAAAGTTTCAACCTTGGGAGCATACTGGGTAACTACTCGCGGCGCATTAGCACTAAGCCCGTGTTTTGACTGAATCTTTGATCGAGCACGCTCACGCATCACTACTCGTCGGCCATTCTTGTCGTCCCACTTCCCGACAATCCGATAGCCGTCTCCCCCGCCTGACATAAAGGCTGTTCTAGTAGGGTTAAGGGTCAAAATGTGTGTCCGGAATTGGTGATTTCCGGTATCTGACCTCGGCGATTTCCGGAAGTATATGCCCCAAGAGCGTATATCCGCTGTGGTGGTCGTATATCCCCGGTGTGGCGTGGTTGATGTGGTAGGGGCCGGTGGTGTGGTGGCTCAATGCCGAAGAACCGCCACGCGAGGGTGTCAGGTGTTTTGTGTGTGAGGCTCTGATCCAGAAGGAGTTTCACTGATAATGACTACCGTGTCACCGAAGAAAGGCCATGACCCGAGCAGGGTCAATGAGATCAGCGCGAAGCTGATGGAAAACCCGGAAATCGCCGCACTGATCGGCGAGCTGTCGACCTCCGTCGACGATGCCAGCGACCTGGTCAAAGGTCTATTGCAAGCCTCGATCAACGCGGGTCTGCAGGCGGAGATGGACGCCCATTTGGGGTACGGACACTCAGATCGCGCGGCGAAAGCCCAGGTAAGCCCCTCAAACGGTGGCAATCACCGTAACGGGTCGTACACCAAAACTGTGGGCACCGGCTACGGCCCGGTGGACATCACAGTGCCTCGGGATAGAGCGGGCACGTTTCACCCGGTCATGGTGCCGAAAGGGGCACGCCGGCTGACCGAGCTCGACGACATGATCGTCTCGCTCTACGCCGGCGGAATGACGGTACGCGATATCCAGCACCACCTGGCATCGACCCTGGCGGTAGACATCAGCCCGGATACCATCAGTACCATCACCGATGCGGTCCTCGATGAGGTGATGGTGTGGCAAAACCGTCAGCTCGACGAGTTCTACCCGGTCATTTTCCTCGACGCGCTGCGGGTGAAAATCCGCGACGGCCACCGTGTGGTCAATAAAGCCTGCTACATGGCTGTCGGCATCGACATCGACGGGACCAAACACATCCTGGGACTATGGATCGCCGACAATGAAGGGGCTGCATTCTGGGCATCCGTGTGCGCGGACCTGGCGAACCGTGGAGTCAATGACGTGTTCATCGTCTGCTGCGACGGGCTGAAAGGCCTGCCTGAGGCCGTGGAAGCGACCTGGCCGAACTCGATGGTACAAACCTGCATCGTGCACCTGATCCGGGCTGCCAACAGGTGGGTGTCCTATAAGGACCGCAAATCTGTATCCAGCGCACTGCGCAAGGTCTACACCGCACCGAATCAGGACGCCGCTTGCGCCGCCCTCGATGCCTTCGAAGCCTCGGAACTGGGGCGGAAGTACCCCCAGTCGGTGAAGGTCTGGCGTGATGCGTGGGAGAGGTTTATACCGTTTCTGCAGTTCCCGCCGGCTGCTCGCCGGGTGCTCTATACCACCAATGCCATCGAGTCGCTTAACGCTGAGCTGCGGAAAGCGACCCGCAACCGTGGCCAATTCCCCACGGATGCTGCGGCGTTGAAGACGCTGTGGTTGATGGTCTGCAACATCGAGGACAAACGCGCCGCCCAACGCGCGAAGAAAGCGAAGCGGGCAATCGACTGCAACGGCTATATTGAAGGGGCGAAAACCGCAGGGTGGAAACAAGCCATCAACCAACTATCCGTGGCCTACCCAGACCGGTTCGCCAACTACCTGTAAACCAAGCCCCCACACACAAACAAACGGACACTCTCGACCACGCTGCCACTGCGGTGGGGAAATGAAACGCAACGGAACCACATCCAAGGGCACCGCTCGGTGGCGCTGCAAAATCTGCGGTGCATCAACCACCAAAACCCGCAGCGATATCACCAACCAAGCGGTGTTTCGACAATTCATCGAGCACTGCACATCGACCACCGCCCTGAGGCAGATCGCAGGAGACGCTGGGATCAGCCACTCCACCATGAAACGGCGGTTTTCGTGGTGCTGGCTCATTGATGTGCCCGATCCCACACTCGCGCATACCGGGCGGGTATACGACCAGGTGTTCATCGACGGCACCTACACCGCTGGCGGATGTCTCATAGTTGCCGCCACCTTGGATCACGTCATCGCCTGGCACTGGTGCACACACGAAACCACCCGCGACTACCAGCAACTGTGTGAACGCATCCCCGCGCCCCTGATCGCCGTGATCGACGGTGGACAAGGCGCAGCCAGCGCAATCAAAAAGTGCTGGCCTAACACCAAGATCCAACGCTGCCTTGTCCACGCCCAACGTGTGGTGCGCCGCTACACCACCTCCCGCCCGCGCACGGATGCTGGACGAGCGATCTACCAACTCGCGCTTAACCTCACGAAGATCACCGATCTTGATGAGGCGGCCGCGTGGGGTGCCAAGCTCCACGAATACGGCAACGTCTACCGCGGCTGGATGAACCAGAAAACGTGGACAACCGACCCATTGACGAAACAACGCACCTGGTCGTGGACGCATGAGCGCACCCGCAAGGCCTACAACAGCCTCAACCACCTGTGGCGCAACAACTTGTTGTTTGTCTACCTCGACCCACCCGCTGGTGTGATCAACCCCGGGCGGATCAAACCGACGACTAACAGTCTTGAAGGCGGGATCAACGCCCAGCTGAAACTGCTTGCCCGCACCCATCGCGGCAGATACGGTGAGCATCAACGCCGGATGCTCGACTGGTGGCTTTACCTGAAAACAGAACTGCCTGACGACCCAGTCGAGATCGCCAGACAGTCCAACTGGGGTCAGGACCAACTCGCCAAAGTTTCAACCCTGCCCCACAACGAGAACCACGCCGACCACGAAACAGGACGACCAGCCCTCTACGACAACGCTATCGACACCAACTACACCCACTCAATCGGCATCCAAAAAGGCCACATCTAACCCCCGCGACACGCCGACACCAGACACACATTTTGTCGTTTAACCCACACATTTTGACCCTTAACCCCATAACGAGAATCTAGCGCATAAGCGAAACCCCCTATCAACAGATTTGCTGGTAGGGGGTTTCCTTTGTAGCGGGGGCAGGATTCGAACCTACGACCTCTGGGTTATGAGCCCAGCGAGCTACCGAGCTGCTCCACCCCGCGACGGGTGATATTTACTTCACCTGCTGCCATTTCCCGGCAACGTGTTATCACTATAGGGTCGTCGCCGGGAAAGGCCAAATCGCCTGGTAGGAGCGCGATTTACTGGGCGTTGCGGTAGCTTTCCACCGCCCTATCCAGCTCGTCGAGGGCGCGGCCGTACTCCTCGAAGGAGCCGTCGCGCGCGTTGTCCAGGCCGGTCAGTGCGTCGTCGATACGCGACAGCGCCTCGTCGAGGTTGGCCGGGGCGGGAGAGGCCTCTCCCGCGTCCTCGGGCTGGTTGTCGCCCTCGGCCTCGGCGCTTTCGACCGGGGCGGAGTCGGAGCCCGCTCCGGCACCGGAGTCGGTGGCTCCCTCGTCGACGATGTCGATCTGCTGGGCTGCCGAGGAGTCGATGCCGACCTGGTTCAGCGCCTGGGACACCGTCGGCGCGTAGCCCACCTGACCGCGGTAGAACACGAGCACGCGCAGCAGCTTCGGGAACGCCGAGGCCTGGTCCTTGCGCTGCGAGTAGATCGGCTCGACGTAGAGGATGTCGCTGTCGCCGACCGGCAGAGTGAGCAGGTTGCCGTTCTTCAGGTCGTTCGAGCCCTCCCACAGGGTGCGGTCGCGGGCCACCTGGTCCGAAGACATCAGCGCGTCCTGCGCCTGCTTCGGGCCCTGCGTCTGCGTGTTCGTGGGCAGCACCCGGACCGTGATCTGGCCGTAGTTGTCCGGGTCGGAGGCCACGGACATGTGCGCGGAGAGGAACTCACGGTTCAGGCCGCGGTACGGGGTGATGAGCTGGAACGAAGGCTCGTTCGTCTCCGGGTCGGCGGCGACGACGTAGTACGGCGGCTGGTTCAGCTCCTGGCGGCCCTCCGGGGCCGTCGGGTCGTTCGGCACCGACCAAAAGGCGTCGTTGTTGAAGAACACGCCTGGGTCGTCGACGTGGTAGCGGGCGAGCAGCTCACGCTGCACCTTGAACAGGTCCTCCGGGTAGCGCAGGTGCTCGCGCAGGTTGTCGGAGATGTCCGCGGCGGGGCGGACGGTGTCGGGGAAGACCTTCATCCACGCCTGCAGAACCGGGTCGGATTCGTCGAAGGCATACAGGTCGACGGTGCCGTCGTAGGCGTCGACGGTGGCCTTCACGGAGTTGCGGATGTAGCCCAGGTTGTTGTTCACCAGGCGCTGGGTGGTGCCGTCCGGGTTGAGGGCGTCCTGCGTGGTGTCCGTGAGCGAGGTGCGGGTGGAGTACGGCAACTCCGACAGGGTGGTGTAGCCGTCCACGACCCACTTGATGCGGCCGTCGACGACCGTCGGGTAGGTCTTCGAATCCGTCGTCAGCCAGGGCGCGACGCGCTCCACGCGCGTGCGCGGGTCGCGGTCGTAGAGGATCTTCGACTCGGAGCCAACGCGGTCCGACAGCAGCAGGTTGAGCTCCTGGTACTTAATCGCGTACGCCAGCCGGTTGATCACGTTGCCCACGTTGACGCCGCCCTCACCGGAGTAGGTGTAGGTGGAGTTGTCGGTGTCGTACTCCACCGGGCCCTGACCGTTGTCGCCGACGATGGCGTAGTCCAGGCCGTCCTGGGCACTGGCGATGACGGGGCCGTAGTAGATGCGCGGCTCGTCGACGCGGATCCCCAACTCTTCCGCCTCGTCGCTGGCCTCTGCCTGGGCGTTGGTCTGCAGGTCGGAGACGGTGAAGATGGGCAGACCACCACGGGTCGAGCCGGCGTCCTGCGCCGCCTCGTCGACGGTGTTCGCCTGCGCGGCGACGAAGCCGTTGCCGTGGGTGTACACGGTGTGGCGGTTAATCCAGTCCTGCTGGTTTTCCTGCAGCGCGTTCGGGTCGAGCTCGCGGGCGGCGACGACGAAGTCGCGCAGCTCGCCGTCAACCATGTAACGGTCCATCGCGAGTGTTTCGGGGAAGCCGTAGAAGTTGCGCAGCTGCTGGTTCTGCGTAAACGTCGGCGCGATGATGTCCGGATCGAGCAAGCGGATGTTGCTGAGCGTCGCGGCGTCGGCGGCGACCTCGTCGTTCGAGGTGCCGCCCGCACCCCAATCCCTGTCGTAGGTCACGTTCTCCTCGGTCAGCCCGTACGCCTGGCGGGTGGCCTCGATGTTGCGACCGATGTAGTCGTACTCCTTGGCCTGGCGGTTCGGCTTGACGGAGAACTGCTCCAGCAGGGCCGGCCACACGCCGCCGACGACGAGGGAAGAGACCAGCATGAGGACGGTGGCCAGCACCGGGATGCGCAGGTCGCGGTAGACAATGGAGGCGAAGAAGGCCGCGGCCACGATGATGGCAATGACCATGAGGATGATCTTCGCCGGCAGGGAGGCGTTGATCGCCGTGTAGGACGCGCCGGTGAAGATGTCGTTTTCCTGGTACAGCAGCCCGTAGCGCTCGAGCCAGTACCCGCCTGCCCTAGTCAGCAGCCACAGCCCCGCCGTCAGCGCCAGCTGCGCGCGCGCCGCCGGGGAGATGTAGCCGGACAGCCCCGACACGTTGCTGCCCACGCGGATACCGCCGAGCAGGTAGTGCCCCACCAGGCCGATGAGGAAAGCGATGATGAGCAGCGTGGACAATGTGCCGACAATCGCATTCAGGCCGGGCAGCGCGAAGGCGTAGAAGCCCAGGTCCTTATCGAACTGCGGGTCGGTGACGCCGAAGTCGCCCCCGTTGATCCACAGCATGAAGGTGCGCCACAAGTTCTGGCCCGTCAGGCCGGCAAACAGCGCAACCGCCAACGGCACCCACACCAGCAGGACGCGGGCGCCGGATTCGACCGCCGCCTGGTTTGGGTTCGCCCGCGCGAAGGGGTCCCCCTCCGTCGTGTTACTCGGCCGGGTCCGCCACGCGAAGTAGGCCGCGGCGAACGCAACACCGCCGCCGAGGAGGGCGAAGAGCAGGAACAGGACGATACGAGCGATAATGACCCTGCCGAACACCCCCCGGTAGTCGAGCTCGCCGAACCACAGCCAGTCCGTGTAGAAGCCGACGAGGACCGGGATGACGAAAAGAAGGACAGCGACGACGGCGATCGCCGCTATCAACCCCTTATTCTGTTTATTTGCCCGCGGTTGAGGACGGGTTGTGCGGGTAGGCAATCCTGCTCCTTCGGAAATAGTTCTTGGTGGAACGCGTACTAATGTCCTAGCTTAAAATGACCAACGGCCGAGCCGACGGAAGGGTTCCCGATGCTGTCCCAGCAAGCACTGAACAAGGCGATGATGGAAGCCGTGGAGTTCGTCCACGCCGAGGGGTGGGACGCCGGGCCAACCCTGTTCGCCCTCGTCCCCACCGAACTGCTCGTCGACCAGATCGAGGAGCTTCAAAGCGGCTCCCCTCTCACCCTCGTGGTGCAAGACCTCCCCGACCACATTCAACCGGGCTCGGAAGAACTTGCCGAATACGTCGCGCGATTGGCCTGGCCGCGGGATGTCGAAGGCGTTGTGCTGGCCCAGGAGATCCTCTTCCGCGATGCCTCCGCCCCCGAGGCCGCCGCGCCGCGGGCCGCGCGCCTGTTCTCCGGGGTCCTGCGCGGCGAGGAGCTCGAGCTGACGCTTTTGCAGCTGCGCCCCACCGAGAAGGAGCTGGAGGAAAAGGGCCCCTTCGCGCAGGACGACATCGAGCTGCGCGGCGGGCCCGGCGTCGCCCCGCACGTCATCGCCGCCCTGCGCTTCGGACTCGAGCAGGACCCCGACGAAGCTGAACTAAACTAGGAACTGTTTTGCCGCACACGCCAGCCCAAGGAGATCAGATCGTGCACCGCCCCCGTTCCGCCCGCCGCCTCGCCGCCGCCGCGGCGTTGCCCGCGCTCCTGCTCGCCGGCTGCGCTGGCGAGCCCGCCGGCGGCTCCGGCGTGGAGACCACGAACACCACAACCAGCACGGAACAGACCACTGTCTCCTCCCCCTCCTCGGCCACAAGTTCGGCGCGCGCAACGGAGACGTCGTCAAGCGAAAGCGAGCTTGTCAGCGACGTCGCCGAGCACTTTTCGACGCTCGCGCCGGCGAGCCTGTTCGAGGAGCTCGAGACGTGTAACGCGACCGACGTCGACGGGTCTTTCGACTGCTCGGGGCCCGATATCGGGCAGTTCCAGTTCTTCGACTCGGAGTCGAAGGCGGCGTCGACGACCCAGCTGCTCACGGAGCTGCGCAGCTCCCGCATCGTCGAGGACGACGGCGAGCGCGTGGTGGGCTGGTCCACCCTCGGCACCTCGGCGATCATCACCGTCGTGGACAACGACAAGGGCCAGGTCATGCAGCAGCTGATCTCTACGGACCAGGAGGACCCGCGGGAGCGGATCGAAAAGCTGGGGCTGGTCAACAACCCGGAGGCGACCTCCGAGCCAGCCCCCGAACCGGCAGACGGCCAGAGCCAGGAGCAGGGCCAGGCCGCCGAGGAGGAAAACCCCGCCGCCTAGCCCTGCGCCTGGCAGCCGACTACCTCGCGCCCGGCGTCGAAGTCCTCCATCGCGCTCACGGCGTCCTCGAGAGTGGCCACGCGCGCCACCGTCATGGAGCCCGCGTCTGCGCGTGCCGCCTCTCCGCAGTTGCCGGCGGGCGCGAGGAAGAGCTCGGCGCCCTCGTTCTTCGAGGCCTCGATTTTGTGGGTGATGCCGCCGATCGGGCCGACGTTGCCGGCCTCGTCGATCGTGCCGGTGCCCGCTACGAACGCCCCGCCGTTGAGCGCGCCCGGCGACAGCTTGTCGATGACGGCCAGGGAGAACATCATCCCGGCGCTTGGCCCTCCGATGTCCTGGAGGTTATACGTCACGCTGATCCCCTCGGCGGGGGCCGAGGTCATGAGGATACCCAGCTGCGGCACCACCGCGTCTTCGGGACTTTCCCCGAGCCGCACCGCGAGCTCCTCCTCGGCACCGTCGCGCGTGACGCTAAGCTCCAGCTCGTCGCCCGGGGACAACGAGCGAACGGCGTCGCGCACCTCGCCGGGCTCGCTGACCTCGCGCTGGCCCACCCGCGTGATCGTGTCCCCCGGCTGCACCACCCCCTCGGCGGCGGAGCCCTCAACCGTGTCGTGGACCACCACGGTCGTCGGGCGGCCCAGGAAATTCATCGCGGCGACGGTGGCGGAGGCCTCCGAGGCGACGAAGGCCTGCTGATTCGCCTCCCGCACCTCCTCCTCGCTGACGTTGGGGGGCACGACCTGCTCCAACGGCACGATATTGTCACCGGCGCCGAGCCAGCGCCCGAGCGCCTGGGCGAGCGTCATGTTCGTGCGCACCGACACGGTGGTCATGTTGAGGTTGCCCGCCGTCTCCTGGGTCGGCGCGCCCTCCACGTCAACGACCGGCTCCCCGTTGACCTCCCCGAGAGTGTTGAACGTCGGCCCCGGCCCTTCGGCGGCATAGGGCACAGTCAGCGAGATATCCGTAAACGGGACGTGGTCGAGCGAGAGCGCCAGCGCCAGCGCCGCGACGGGCACGGCGCCCAGCACCAGCGTCCGCCGACGGCGCACCTGGTGCGCCGGCACATCTGTTACGGAATTCACGGAGAGATACCTTACCTGCCCGCCCAGCGCGTTCGCTTACAGCGCCCACAAGGTGCCCACAAGGCCCCACAGGCCCCGCAGGCACCTAGGTAGGGTGGAACGCATGAACAACGGATTCGGGTTCACTTTCCCCTTCAACGGCCGCGACGACGACAACGAGGGCGACGACGACAAGCGCCGCGACAGCGGCGATAACCCGTTCGGCGGCTTTGGCGGCGGCAACGCTAACTTGGGCGACCTGCTCAACCAGTTCGGCCAGATGCTCTCCGGCATGGGCACCACCATGAACAACCGCAACGAGGGCGACGCGGTGAACTTTGACCTCGCCCTGCGCATGGCGCGGCAGCGCCTGGGGGACAGCCCGTCCGTGCCCTCCTCCGAGGCGCGCGCCGTCGCCGAATCCCTCCAGCTCGTCGACCTCTGGCTCGACGGCGCAACGACGCTTCCGGCCTCCGGCGCCCAACCCGCCGCCTGGTCCCCCGCCGACTGGCTGGGCAACACCATGCCGGCGTGGAAGCGGCTGGTTAACCCCGTCGCAGAGCACATGAACCGCGCCCAGATCGAGGCAATGCCCGCCGAGGCGCGCGAGATGCTCGGACCGATGGCCGGGATGTTCAACCAGATGAACGCCATGAACTTCGGCATGCGGCTCGGCCACGCCCTCGGCGACCTCGCGCAGCAAGCGCTGACGGGCACCGACTTCGGCCTGCCCATCGCCCCGGCAGGAGTCGCCGCCATCCTGCCGCGCAGCGCCTCCGCGATGGCGAAGGAGCTCTCGCTGCCCGGCCAGGAGATCCTCGTCTACCTCGCTGCCCGCGAGGCCGCGCGCCAGCGCCTGTTCAAGCACGTGCCGTGGCTCGTCGAACGGCTCGTCTCCTCCGTGGAGGAATACTCAGCCGGCCTCGAGCTGGACACCTCCCACCTGGAGGAAATCGCCCGCTCGCTCAACCTCGAGGCCGGCGACCCCCAGCAGATCCAGGAGAAGCTCAACGAGCTCCAGGGCCAGGACCTGTCCCCCCGGGTGACCTCCCGCAACGCGGGCGCCACCTCGCGGCTGGAGACGCTGCTTGCGCTCGTCGAGGGGTGGGTCGACGTGGTCGTCGCCGAGGCGCTGGGCGAGCGCATCCCCTCCGCGTCCCGCCTCGCCGAGGCGTGGGCGCGCCGCCGCGCCACCGGTGGCTCCGCCGAACAGGCCTTCGCCAACGTCGTCGGCATCGAACTCGGGGCGCCCAAGGTGCGCGAGGCCGCGGAGCTGTGGCGCCGCGCCGGCAACGCCGTCGGCCAGTCGCGCCGCGACTCGGTGTGGGACCACCCGGACTTTTTGCCCACCGCCGAGCACCTGGACAACCCGGCGGCGTTCATCGACACGCTTCTCGACGACAACCCCGACACCAACTTCGACGAGGAGCTGAGCAAGCTGGAGGAAGAGCTGCGCAACAACCCGGAGCTCAAGCGCGACGAGGACGACGGCAAGGACGACGGCCGCCAGGACGGCACCGAACTTTAACCCGACGCGGTACCGTAGCGCTGCAGCGCTTCCAAGTACCCTTTCGCCCGCTCCGCGCGCGGCGCTCGGTCGGCCCACCGCCAGAACTGCTCGCTGTGCCCCGCGATAAACGTGTGCGTCAGTTCGTGGACGATCACCGCGTCCAGCACGTACTCCGGAACATCACGCAGCCTGTCGCTGATGCGGATATCCCCCGTCGCCGTCGTGCATGAACCCCACCTGTGGTTTTGGTTGCCCACCCAGCGGATCGAGCCGACGCGAGCGCGCCCCTCGAGGACATTCTGGTTCAGTGTTTCTGCGCGGCGCGCCAGGTCGGCGTCGGAAAGCGGCGAAGCCGACTGGGAACGCCGCAGCTTACTCAGCATCTGCTCCACCGCCTCTTCTTCCTCGCGCGCACTCATCGCCGCCGGGATGCGCACCTCGACGACACCGTCGACCCATCGTGCCTGAACAGTGCGACGTCGACGCGGGGAACGGATGACGCGGACCGGGGGTGGGGTGCTGGCAGGGCGCATGACAAGCGAGTCTAACTGTGCTGCAATAGGACGCGTCAGTTCGTCTCCGGGGGGGGAGATCACCGTGGACTCACCGATTGTCCAATTCGCACCGGGGGTCACCGTTGTGCTGCGCGGGCCGGGCACGATCCAGTTCGGCGTCGACGCGACGCGCAGCGGGGTCATCGAAACGCCCGCCGCCGCAGAGCTTGCGCGCACACTGCAGTGCCTGCGCTTTCCCACCCGGGTAGAGCTCCTCGCCGAACGCGCGCGGCGCGAGTGCGGCCTGAGCGAGCACGACACCGCCGGGCTTGTTGCCGAGCTGATTTCCTATCGGGTCCTCGTCGCCGCCGCCCCGAGCCCCGCCGCGCTCATCGGCCGCGGACCACTCGCCGCCGCGATCCGGCCGCTTTTGACGGCGGCACGCATCCCCGTACGCGCGCCGCTGCGCGGGGAATCCTCCGAGCGCTTCCTCGACGGCTGCGACCCCACACTCCCCCTCGCCGTTGTGGACGAGCTCGCCACCGCGACCATCCTCGCCCACGCGGCGCGCCGCCGAACCGGCCCGGTCCTTTCGGCATCGCTTATCGACGCCCGAGTCTTCCTCGGCCCCCTCGGCAGCGGCCCCGCCGGGCCCTGCCTGGAGTGCGCCCACCTGTACCACACCGACCGCGACGCCAACTGGCCCCGCATTGTCCGCCGCGTCCGCGACAACCCGGCGCCGCCCGACCCGCTCGTCGTGGCCGCGGGCGCTGCCGCTGCGGCAGGCATCATCCGGCGCTTGTGCGGGGCGCCCGACCCCCCCGGCGTCTCGGCGCCCGCGCCGCGGCGCGGCTCGCTCGTTATCGTCGATCCCTTCGGCCCAGCCCCCGTGACGCACCAGACTCTCGCCCCGCACCCGGCGTGCCCGATGTGCTATTAGCACCCAGCGCCGCCTCAGCGGAACTGCGCGATCGTTTCCAAAACCCCCTCGCCGAAGCTGCGCAGCTTCATCGGCCCGACGCCGCTGACCTCCAGCAGGTCCTCCGGGGTAGCGGGCATCTGCTCAACGATGGCGAGCAGGGTGGCGTCGGAAAACACCATGTACGGCGGGACCCCGCCCTCGCGAGCGACGTCGAGGCGCCACGCCTTGAGCGCCATGAAGGCGTCCTCGCTGTACTCGGGCTCGCACTCGGCGTGCCTGCCCAGCGACTTTTCTGCCGGGGTGTCCAGCGGGTACCCGCACACCCGGCAGGCCCGGGCGCGCTTGAGGCGCTGCGGCGTCTTTTCCACCTCCAACTCCGGGGCGATGCCGTCGAGGAAGCGGGAGCGCGAGCGGGATTTGCGCCCGCCCTCCTGGCGCGCCAGCGACCACGACAGGCGCAGGTGCTCCCGCGCCCGCGTCACGCCGACGTAGAACAGGCGGCGCTCCTCCTCGATCTGCTCCTCGCCCGCCTTGATGGCGTGGGAGATGGGGAGAGTATTTTCCACGAGGCCCACGAGAAAGACGGCGTCCCACTCCAGGCCCTTCGCGGCGTGCAGGCTGGCCAGGGTCACCCCGTCCACGGCCGGGGGTTGTTTCGCCTCGGCGCGCTGGCGCAGGGAGCGCAGGACGTCGACTAGCGTGGCGGCCTCGCCGCGCTGCACGATCTCCTCGACGAGGTCCACCAGCGCCCGCAGCGCCTGCCAGCGCTCGCGCGCCTGCGCGCCCTCCGGCTCCTTCTGTGTCAGGCCCAGGGGCGCGAGCGCGGCGCGGGCCACCGCGACGGGGTCCTCCGGCAGGTCGTCGCGGCGGGCGGCGGAGACGAGGGCGGAGATGGATTCGCGGATCTCCGGGCGCTGGAAAAAGCCCTCCCCGCCGCGGACCTGGTAGACGATGCCGGCCTCAGACAGCGCCGACTCGAAGGCAGCGGACTGGGCGTTGATGCGGTAGAGCACCGCAATTTCCCGGGCGGGCACCCCGGCGTCGAGAAGCGAGCGGATGGCGGCGGCGACTTCCCGGGCCTCCGTCGGCTCGTCGTCGTAGGAGGCGAAAGTGGGCTCGGGCCCCTTCGGGCGCATGCCCTCGAGCTCGAGGCGGGTGCCCGCGACGCGGCCGGTGGCCTTGCCGATCACCTTGTTCGCCAGGGCCGTGACTTGCGGGGTGGAGCGGTAATCGCGTTGGAGCTTCACGACGGTGCCGTGGCGGTAGGTGCGGGAGAAATTGAGCAGGTAATCGGGGGTGGCCCCCGTGAAGGAGTAGATCGTCTGGTTGGCGTCGCCGACGACGGTGAGGTCGTCGCGTTGGCCCAGCCAGCCCTCCAGCACCCGCTGCTGTAGAGGGGTGACGTCCTGGTACTCGTCGACGACGAAGCTCTGGTACTGGGAGCGGAACTCCTCGGCCACGGCCGGGGCGTTCTCGAGTGCGCCGGCGACATGCAAGAGCAGGTCGTCGAAGTCGAGGAGCATGCCTTCCGGACTGGTCTTCGCCTCCTCGTACATGCGGTAGACGTCGGCGACCTTGGTGGCGTCGGTCGGCGGGGTGCGCTTGCTCCCCGCGACGCGCGCGGCGTAGTCCTCGGGGCCGATGACGGAGGCCTTCGCCCACTCGATCTCGCCGAGCAAGTCGCGCACCATGTCTTTGCCGGAGTCGAGCCCCGCCGCGCGCGCCGCCCGGCCGACGAGGGGGAACTTGTTGTCGATGAGCCGCCACGGCAGGTCGCCCGCGATCTGCGGCCAGAAGTAGCGCAGCTGGCGCAGCGCCGCGGCGTGGAAGGTGCGCGCCTGAACCCCGCCGATGCCCATGGCGCGCAGGCGGTCGCGCATCTCACCGGCGGCGCGCTGGGTGAAGGTCACCGCGAGCACCTTGTTCGGCGAGACCATCCCCTGGTCGATGAGGTGGGCGATGCGGTAGGTGATCGTTCTTGTCTTGCCCGTCCCGGCACCGGCGAGGATGCACACCGGCCCGCGCGGGGCGGTGGCGGCGACGCGCTGGTCGTCGTCGAGAAGCGAAAGGTCGATGGTCATGTCGCTGGCGTCTACTCCCCCTGGAAGATCGTGTCGGAATCGGACGCTGTGTCGCGGCTGTGGCGCACGTAGAGCAGGCGGTCGCCCGGCTCGACGGTTTCAGCCTCCGGCGAGTCGATGCGGTAGAGCTCGCCGGAGCGCACGACGCCGAGCACCACGTCAGCCAGGTGGCGGGGGTTCGCCCCGACCTCATCGTCGCCGATGGGCCGTTCCGCCACCGCGAAGCCCTCGTCGGGGCTGAGCAGGTCCTCCATCATCGCCACCACCGGCGGGGTGACGGTGGCCAGGCCGAGCAACCGGCCCGCGGTTTCGGAGGAAACCACCACGGAGTCCGCCCCCGACTGCATGAGCAGGTGCTGGTTCTCGCTCTCGCGGACGCTGGCGACAATCGTCGCCGCCGGGGCGAGCTCGCGCACCGACAGGGTGACCAGCACCGCCGTGTCATCGGAGGAGGGGGCGACCACGACGGAGCGGGCACGGCGCGCACCGGCGATGTTGAGCACGTCCGACTTGGTGGCGTTTCCGTGCACGGTGACCAGGCCTCGCTTTTCCGCGTGGGAGAGCACCGCCGGGTCGGCGTCGATGACGACGATGCTCGACGGCGAGGCGCCGTCCGCAAGCAGCGCGTCCACCGCGGAGCGCCCCTTCGTGCCGTAGCCGATGATGATCGTGTGGTTGCGCACGGTTCTCCTCCACTGCTGAATCTGGAGCGTCTTGCGGGAGTCCTCGGTGAGGACGGACAGGGTGGTGCCGACCAGGAGCATGAGGAAGGCGATCCGCAGCGGGGTGATGACGAGGATGTTCATCAGCCGCGCGCCCTGGGTGACCGGGGTGATGTCGCCGTAGCCCGTCGTCGACAGCGACACCGCCGAGTAGTAGGTGGCGTCGATGAAGGTCAGAGGCTCGCTGTAGCCGTCCTTGTCGAAGTAGACGGCGACGGAGACCACGATCACGATGAGCGCGGCGTAAATGAAGCGCCTGCTGATGAGCAGCCACGGCGAGGAGCGCGCGGAGGCGGGGATCCGGACGACGTCGAGGAGCGTGTGCACCGGCGTATCCGCAAGGTGCGTGTCCCCTTGCAGCCTGTCGCGCCACGTCATGTGCGGCATCACACTACCGAACCACTTCACCTGGGCCCCCTCACTGTTGAGCACTGCCTAGGAACTCTAGCCCCTGACGCGAAGAATCCCGAAGCAACTGCTCCAGCTCGTCGAGCCCTGGCAGGCCCGACGGGGAGTAATTTTCCCCCGTGCGCACGTAGAAGAACACCGCGTGCACCTCGCGCCCGTCGTCAGCGATACGCCGCCAGGCCTCGCGGTAGACCGCCAGCTGCAGCTTCAGCGCTTCCATCTCCCCGGCAGCCGGTTTGCTGCCCGTCTTCCAGTCCACAACGGTCCAGCCGCCCTCGCCGTCGAACACGGCATCCATCCGCCCGCGCACCACCGAGTCCCCGAGCGCGAGCTCGAAGGGCTGCTCGACGAAGGCGGGGGTGGCGTTGGCCCACTGGCTCCGCGCGAAGTTCTCCTTCAGGCGCTCGAGCGTGCGCTTATCGACGTCCGGCTCCTCACCACCCGGCAATTCGTCCTCGGTCAAAAGCGGCCGCGCCCCGTAAAACTCCTCGACCCACTCGTGGAAGGCGGTGCCGCGCTTGGCGTAGGCATTCGGTTTGAACGGCACCGGCCGGCGCGCGCGCCGCGCGAATTGAGCCGGGTCGGCCTTAAGCGCCACGATGTCGGAGGCCGTCAGCTCGCCCGGGATAACCACCGGCACCGCGGCGCTCGCGTTCGCCTCGTGCTCCTGGATCAGTGCCTCTGTGTCGCGTTCCCACAGCGAGTACAGCTCCCCCTCCGCGACCGGGGGCAGGTCAGCTCGTGCAGCCGCGATGTCTCTGGCGGCGCGCGCCTGGTTATCGTCAACGGAGTAGTGCGGCCACACTCCCTCACTGACGGGGGCCGTCGCGCCGTCGCCCTCGCCGTCTGGCGTGTCGCCCTCGTC